>NZ_JAILWM010000001.1:0-600000 GCF_025698945.1 Nitrosopumilus sp. | reverse complement strand
TAAAAAAGCACTTGATGATGCTGGAATAGAAATTCCATTCCCTCAACGTGTAATATGGAAATCAAAAGAATAAAAAAATTTATTGTGAAATTTTAGATGTTATTTGATTTTTCTTTGCTTGTCTTTTCTTGATTAGACTGTACATTATCATTCCAACATTAACTATTGAAACAATTTCAATCAAATCAACTCCGTACAGAAACCAATCAATAACTGGATGAACTCTTGAAACAATTCCTGCCTCTAACATTATATCTGCATTCCAAACCATATGTGGAACTTGAATGAACTGAATTATTGCAATAAGGATTACACTGCCTAAAATTTTATTTTCATACCAATTCCAAAACTTATTCCATGCATTCATACAGTATTTTATCTTCTAATTCTAATAAAGTATGTTAAAATTAGATTACACTAATTAGACTCTCCTAATTTTTTTAGGCATATGTATTGTTAGTTTAAACTAATTTTTTTTTGATTTTATTTTTCTGCTTTGATGAACTCTTTTTTCATCCATATCGTTCTATCTTTATGATCAATTAATTCTATATTCATTTCATTGAGTTTATCTCTAATTTTATCTGCTTCTTGGAATTTTTTTTCTTTTCTGAGATTTTCTCTATTCATAATCATATTGTCTATCTCTAATTTTTCTACATCTGTAATAACAGGAATTTGTAGTCCTAAAATATCCGTCATTTGAACTAATTCGTTTTTTATTATCGCTGCATCATTTTTTCCTAATTTTTCTTCAGCAGCTAATCTGTTTGTTTCTTTTACTAATTGAAAAAATGCAGACAATGCCAAATGTGTGTTAAAATCATCTTCAAGTGCAGAATCAAAATCGGTTCTAATTTTTTTAATACTTGATTCTAGATTGTTGTTGTTTTCATTATTTGCATGAATTAATTCATAATAGCAAGTTTCAACTTGTCTCCATTTTGTAAGGTTTTCTTTTAGTAATTCTTCAGAATAATCAATTGGCTTGGAATAATGACCCGATAAACAAAATAATCTAATGACATTTGCTCCCCAATTGCCTAATACGTGCTTTATTGATTTTACATTACCTACTGATTTTGACATTTTCTCGCCATCTATTGTTACCATTCCAACATGCATCCAAATTTTTGCAAATGCTTTACCTGTACATGATTCAGATTGTGCAATTTCATTTTCATGATGAGGAAAAATGAGATCTCTTCCTCCACCATGAATGTCAAAATTCTCTCCAAGATACTTTATACTCATAGCAGAGCATTCGATATGCCATCCTGGTCTTCCTTTTCCCCAAGGACTATCCCAAACTGGATTTGTATCAGAAAATTTCCATACGGCAAAATCTAATGGATTTTTTTTTGCTTCATCTATTTCGATTCTAACTCCTGATTGTAATTCGTCTATTTTCTTTTTTGAGAGTTTGCCGTACTCTGGGAATTTTGAAACTGCAAAGTATACTCCATTTTTAGAAGTATATGCAATTTGTTTTGAAATAAGAACTTCGATGAATTTGATAATGTCTTCAATGTGCTCTGTTGCCTTTGGATAATTTGTGGCTCTCTTAACATTTAATCCATCAAAATCTTTAAAATAATTTTCAATATACTTTGTGCTAATATTTTCTGCAGTGGTATTTTCCTCAGCAGCTCGATTGATTATTTTATCATCTACATCTGTGAAATTTTGAATAAATTCTATCTCTATTCCTTTTTGCTCTAGATACTTTCTGAGAACATCAAAAACAATGATTGTTCTTGCATGTCCTATATGGGATTCATCATATACAGTAACGCCACAAAGATAAATTTTCACTTTTTTAGAAATGTCTAGATCTTGTCTTAAATTGGATAGTGTATCTTGTAGTTTCATTATTGATCTTTAAATGGGTTATCTGGTAATGATCTTTTATGTTCACTGTTTTTGTTTAGCTGAATAATTTTATCTACAACTGTGTGGTCAATTTGTGTTGTTTTTGCAGTTTCATCAGGTGTTAATTTTTTCTCGTTTAGGCAATACAAAACAGAATCTATCTCTTCATATGAGACTCCTAATTCTTTTTCAGCATCGTGCTCTTTCCAAAGATGTGGACTACTTTTTTTTGCAATGACATATTCTGGAACTCCAAGATGTTTTGCAATCTCTCTTACCTGAAGCTTGTATAATGAAATTATAGGTGTGATGTCTGATGCACCATCTCCATGTTTTGTAAAATATCCTAGGAGATATTCACTTTTATCACTTGAACCTAAAACCAAATAATTTTTGAGATTTGCATAATAATAGATGATATTTGTCCTAATTCTTGCACGAAGATTTCCTTTTGCAAATTCATTAGGTTCTAAATACATACTGTATTGATTTACAATTGGGTTGATATCGACAAGTTTGTATTCAATTCCTGTTAATGCTATTATTTTCAGAGCATCTTCTGTTTCTGATTTTGGAGTGATTGCTGTATCTGGCATAACCATGGCGAGGGTTTTCTCTTTAAGATTTCTTTTTGCCAAATATGTCAAGACAGCAGAATCTATCCCCCCACTAAGACCTAAGATTAACCCCTTTGCATGACTTTTTTGTAATTGCTCAGAGAAAAACTCTTCAATTTTTTTAATAATTGATTCGTAGTCTTGATCTTTAATTTCGTCAATTACCTCTTGATTCAATAATTAATTTTGAAAACAAGTTGGAATAAAAATTGTGCTTTATAATGAATTTAGATAGCTCATTTTGAACACACATTATTCAATATAGTAATTTGTTTATCAGAAATTACAGAATAATCTGTGCCCAACATAACCCATACCTAGTACAAGGGAAGGGTTTTCCCTTCTCTATTATGTAATTATTGGATATGGGTGACTGTTATTGATTTTCTAAAATCTCAAATGTTGTTGATGCAATATCTACACCATGATATGTTAGAATCACTTGATGAATCCCTATTTGGGACTCTTGTGTGATGTGAAGTAACGTGTAGATTTCTCCTTTTTTAGATGCATATGTGTTAATTTCTTTCTCTGATGCATCTGGTGAGACTATGGAAATTGTAATTTGCTGACCTCGTTCATAATTTTCAACATATCCCAAAATAACAATTTCCTGATAGTTATATTTTGAATCTGGCTGTTCAAATTTTTCTTCATCTACTGCAACATGTGATGTATTTTCAATATCTTCTGCAAACCCAAATTGTGAAATTCCTACTAATGCAATTCCTAATAATGCTGAGAAAATAATTTTACTTTTCATACTTTGATAATCTATTCTCGGTATAAAAGAAACATGGGAACATCCCGAAATTGGAAAATAGTCTCTTTTGTCATATTTTCACATTACATAAATTGTAACCATAAATGTGTTGTATTTTTTTAAATTTACAGAATTTTTATCATTAAATATCGATGTATATGCCGTCATCTCTTGCTTCTACAGGATATGTTGCTAATTTTACATCTTTGAGATAATCTGTAAGCTCACCAGTTTTGATGTTGTAATGCCAAAAATGTAATGGACACTCCACAATATCACCGTCAAGTTTTCCTGGTGCAATAGACCCATCTTGATGTACACATAGATCATCTATGGCATGATATCCATCCTGATTAAAAATTGCAATTTGTTTATCTTCAATTTTGAAGGCTTTGCCTTTTCCAGCAGCAACTGCTCCTTTGTCTGCAATCTTTTTCCATGCCATTAAAATTGTCATATTTTTGTCATTTATTTACATTCGCATGATAGAATTTTATAGTGTGAGCAGTGGGCTGTTTTATGAGTAAAGTAAAGTCTAGCTCTAAACTGATCAAAGATGGTAAATTATCTTATGAATGGGCTAGATCACATATGCAGATTCTAGACAATACTATTAATCGATTTAAAAAATCAAAACCACTTAAAGGAATTACATTAGGATTTTGTTTACATATTACAAAAGAGACCTCTGTTCTCTTAATGGGTGCTAAGGAGTTAGGTGCAACTGTTGCTTGTTGCGGTGGTAATCCTCTTACTACTCAAGATGACATTGCTGCATTTTTGGCATCTCAAGGAATTCATGTATATGCATGGCATGGACAATCAGTCAAAGATTATGATTGGTGTATTGATCAAGTTTTGAAACATAAACCAACTATTCTAACTGATGATGGTGCTGATATGAACATCAAAGCTCACTTTGATAAGCGTTTTAATAAAATGGAAATTCTTGGTGCTACTGAGGAAACTACTGCTGGTGTTACTAGAATTAGAGCAGTAGAGAATCAAGGAAAATTAAGATATCCTGTAATTTTGGTTAATGAGGCATACACTAAACACATGTTTGACAATAGATATGGAACTGGGCAAAGTACCATTGATGGCTATCTTCGTGCAATGAATTTACTTATGGCTTCAAAACGTGTAGTAGTTGTTGGATACGGTTGGGTTGGACGTGGAGTTGCAGCCCGATGTCATGGTATGGGATGCAAAGTAATTGTTACTGAAGTCGATCCTATCAAAGCATTAGAAGCTCACATGGATGGCTTTGAAGTGATGCCTATGTCTCAAGCTGCAAAAATTGGTGATATGTTCATCACTTGTACTGGTATGACCAGTGTAATTAGAAAAGAACACATTTTACAAATGAAAGATGGGGCCATAATGGGAAATGTAGGTCATTTTGATGTTGAAATTGACAGTGAATTCTTGTTAAAGAAATCAAAATCCGTAAAGGAAGTCAGAGCAAATCTTGATGAGTGTACTTTAAAAAATGGAAAACATGTTTATTTGATTGGACAAGGACGTCTTGCAAATTTAGTAGCTGCAGAAGGTCATCCGCCAGAAGTAATGGCCCAATCCTTCTCAAACCAAATACTGTCTGTTCTCTATATTCTTAAAAACCACAAAAAAATGGAAAACAAAATTATCAATGTTCCAGAAGAAATTGATAAACAAGTTGCAGTTGATGCACTAAAAGCAATGGATGTTAAAATTGACAAACTTACTCCTGAGCAAGTCAAATATGCTAATAGCTGGTAAAACTTCTTAACCTCAATCCAGCTCTTCACAGTAACTGATGAACAAAAAAGCTATCATTACAAGTGCCTTACCATATGCAAATGGAGAAATCCATTTGGGTCATGTTGCATCTACTTATCTTCCAGCCGATGTTACAACTAGATTCTTAAAACAAAACGGTGTGGAGGCATACTATTTTTGTGCATCTGATGATTTTGGAACTCCCATTCTAATTCAATCTGAAAAGGAAGGTAAGACTCCGGCAGAATATGTTGCCCACTGGAATAAGCGTGATTATGAGGATTTCTCTTCATTTGATATTGATTTTGATTATTTTTACAAAACTAGCTCTCCTGAAAACATAGCATTTGTTCAAGATGTCTTTAACAAACTAAATGATGCAGGACATATCTATGAGAAGGAAATAATTCAATTCTATTGTAATAATGATAAAAAATTCTTACCTGACAGATATGTTAAAGGTCAATGTCCTTACTGTGGTGCTGAAGATCAGTATTCTGATCTTTGTGAGAGTTGTGGTCGGGTACCAGAGGAGATCAAAAACCCTACTTGTTCTATTTGTGGACAGCCCCCAACCAAAGAAAAGACGACACACTATTTTTTTAAATTAAAAAATTTCGGGGATTCATTAACTAAATGGCTTGATGAAAATGATCATCTTCAAAAGGATGTTAAAAAATATGTTCAAAATTGGATTAAATCTGGTCTGATAGATTGGGATATCACACGAGATATTACTTGGGGTGTAAAAGTACCTCTTGCAGACGCTGATGATAAAGTCTTCTATGGTTGGTTTGATAATCATTTGGCATACATTTCAACAGCATTGAAATTTTTCAGTGACAAAGGAATAGACGGTAAAGATTTTTGGAATTCTGCTGATATTTACCACTTTATTGGAAAGGATATCGTATATCATCATTATCTTTTCTTACCTGCTATGAGATTGGGGATTAATAGTGAATACAAATTACCTGATTACATTCCAACTCGCGGTCATCTTACTCTACAATCAAAAAAGATTTCCAAAAGTAGAAATTGGTATATTGGCCTTAAACAATTTTTAGAATACTATCCATCTGATTACTTGAGATACTATTTAATCTCAATTAATCCGTACTCTCAAGACGATTTGAATTTTGATTGGGATGACTTTACAACTAGAATTAATTCTGAATTAATTGGGAATCTTGGAAATTTTGTAAACCGTGCACTTGGATTTACAAAAAAAGCATTTGATGGAAAAATCCCTGAAAGTGAATCCTTTGATGAAAAAGATTCTGAAGTGGAGGCTAAAATAAAGAATCTTGCTATCGACGTAGGCTCCCTAATGGAAGAAAATCATCTTGATAGAGCATTGAAAAAAATTATGGAGTTTTCATCTTATTTTAATCAATATTTCCAGCATAAGGAACCATGGAAAAATGGTCCTGGTACTACAAACTGTGTTTATCTTTCTGTCAATGCAGTAAGATCAATTGCAATAGCAATATTCCCATTCATGCCAAAGTCTGCCCAAAAAATTTGGATGCAATTAGGATTGGATGGCAAAGTAAGTGATACACAATGGAATGAAATCTCTGAATTGAGAATTTCTCTAGGCCATATTTTGGGAGATTCCTCTCCACTATTTGCTAGAGTTGAAACATCTGATATTGAAAAATACAAAAAACAACTTGGACATTCAGAATAAATCATGAAAATTGTTCCCCGAATTTCTACTAGAGGTTACTATGATCTAGGAACTGGAAAAACCCTAAAGACTAACAAATACTATCTTTATCCAAAAAAAGATTTCAAAAAATTTGTAAACTCTAAGGAAATTACAATCATGATTCATGGTTTGAGAAATGATAATGCTGGAGCAATTGCTAAAGTCGTATTGGCAAGAAACAGATTAAAAAAATTGGGATACCCTTATCCTGTAATTGGTTTTAGTTATGACTCTAACACTACTGGTGCCCATTTGAAAAAATATGCAAAGCGCTCTCTGGGTGTTGGATTAATTATTGCAAAAAAGAATGGAAAACATCTTGGTAAATTCATTGAAGAATTCAAAATGCTTAGTCCTAAGACCAAGATTCGACTAATGGGTCATTCATTAGGATCACAGGTAATTTTGAGTACTGTTGAATATTTATCAAAAAAGAAAAAAAACAAATCCATTATTGACAGCGTTTACTTTTTTGGTGCGTCTATTACCGAGGATGTTCCATCTTCAAAAAAATATGGAAAACTCTTGGATATCGTAGTTGATAAAAAAATAATAAATCACTTTGCTCCCACCGATGAAGTTCTAAAATGGGCTGACGGGAAAAGGTATGTTCGAGGACCTCTTGGTCTAAATGGGGCTTCTGGTAGACCAATTAAAAAATACCATCAAAAACTAGTCAAACCAAAAAACCATCGATTTGCTAGCTATGCTCAAGTTTTAGCCTCATTTCCATAGTATTTTTTGATAATCAATAGCTAGTATCATTCATACATTATCCTTTAATACAAATTCGGAAAGCCCTCATTATAATGACTTCAATCCCATCATATCAAAAGTCAATACTCTATCATCTTGGAGTACTTGATGAGACTCCTGATAATTTAACAGAACTTTCAGAGTATCCTTGTTAGTGTTTACTAGTATGGTTTTTAGAACCTAATCTACAACTTTGTCCATTGGTTAAATCGGTAAACTTTGTAATCTTGGGAAAACAAGATATTGCTTCTGAGTTTGGAAAGAAAGGAACAGCTACTGATCTCTCTCTTTATGATAGAAAAGAATCTGATATTATCAAAACATGGGTTACTCCATCAGGTTTTCCAGAAAAAATTCAACCTCTATTTCAGGCAATCAATTTAGCAGAATATGTGATATTTTGTGTAGATAAATTAGACAAATTTACAGGTGAGCAAATTATTGCACTTGACTCATTAAAAAAAGAAAAAGGAATTTTATCTCATACCTTTGATGTGGATGAATCAAAACTTGAATCTATGATTAAAGGAACCGTCATTGAAAATTATATCAAAGTTGAACAAGACAAAATTAAAGAAGAAATGGATAAGATGGAGCCATTAATTGTTGATGGTAAATCTGAGATGGTAATTGATCACTGCTTTGATGTAAAGGGAGTTGGAACTGTGATTCTTGGAAAAGTAACTAGTGGAAAAATTAAACAATATGATAATTTGAAATTATATCCTGCCGGAATTGATGTTTTAATAAAATCAATTCAAATGCATGATGATCCTGTAAGTGAATCTACATGTCCTGCTAGAGTGGGATTGGCAGTAAAGGGTGCAAAACCTGATGAGGTGGGAAGGGGTGATATTATTTCTGAGGATGGAGCAGTTGATGTTAAAACCGAAATTATTATTGATTTTCAAAAGAGTCCCTTCTACAAGAGTGAAATTGCAGAAAATCAAGGCTGTCTTGTAAATATTGGATTACAAATTAAAGCTGCAAAATTCTCTTCAATTAGTCCGTTGACACTAACATTTGAAAAGCCAATAGTGTTCAAGAAAGGACAAATTGCAGTGATTTTAAAACCTGAATCTCCCACCATTAGAATTCTTGGCAGTGGTTCTATACAATAGACTAATTTAATAAAATCAAAATTATAATTTTTGTATGCGCGGATTAATGATGGGAAGGTTTCAGCCTTTTCATTTAGGTCATTTAGAGTTAGTAAAACAAATTCTTAAAGAATGTGATGAAGTTATAATTGCAATTACTAGTTCCCAATTTAATTATCTGGAAAAAGATCCTTTTACTGCTGGTGAAAGAATTGAAATGATTCATAATTCATTGCTTGATGAAAAAATAGATTTATCAAAGTGTTTTCTTGTTTCCCTTGAAAACCAATTCAATATAGCAACATGGGCTTCATATCTAAAATCTGCCTTGCCTGATTTTGATAAGGTGTATAGTGGAAATGATTATGTCTCAATGCTACTGGCTGATTCTGGAATTTCTGTTGTAAATCCATCCTTATTAAATAGGGGTATATACAATGCCACAAAAATTCGTTCAATGATTATCTCTGATGATTCTTGGAAAGAACTAGTCCCAAATGCTGTATCTGAAATACTTGTAAAAATTAATGCTAAAAATAGACTAGAAGTAATTTCTAAATCTGATACCAAACCCACTGAACACTAATGGAACCGATTCGCGCTTGCCCTATCTGTCCTGACTGTGGATCAAAGAGATTCATTAGACTCCCAGGAGAACAGGTAACTGTCAAATGTCGTTCTTGTAACAAAATTATCAAAATCTGATTTTAATGCTTTATGCCTAATTTTGGTTCAATTTTGAATGTGAGAATAATACATCCTCCGTCAAACACAACATTAGTTATTTTTTCAACGTAATTTTGCTATGGATGTATAGGTGATCCTGACTATGACAATATAATAATGACAGAAATTTCTGATGCATTTATCCTTCAGAAAATTTACAAATTCTAGAACTCAATAAATTTAGTCCAATTTTAGTATCTTTATTAAACAATTTTCATAGTTAATATTTGCAATATTTCAGATAGAATTATGGCAAAAACATGGAAAGATAACGATATTAGTCTTGACCCAATAAAGGATCAAACTATTGCTGTGATTGGCTATGGAATCCAAGGTGATGCACAAGCAAATAACATGAAAGATTCTGGTCTTAATGTAATAATTGGTCTTAAGGAAGGTGGTAATAGCTGGAAAAAGGCACAAGCTGACGGTCACAAAGTAATGTCCGTTGTAGATGCAACAAAACAAGCAGACATTATTCACATACTAATCCCAGACATGATTCAAGGTCAAATTTACAAAGATGAAATCGGACCAAATCTTTCTGAAGGAAAAGCATTGTCGTTTTCTCATGCAGCTGCAATCTATTGGAAATGGATTGAAGCTCCAAACAATGTTGATCTCATAATGATTGCTCCAAAAGGACCCGGTTCCAAAGTTCGAGAAACATATCTTGATAATTTTGGTACTCCTTCTATTGTTGCAGTTGAACAAGATTTTACAGGAAAAGCTTGGGATAGAACATTGGGAATTGCAAAAGCAATTGGAAGTGCAAGAGCTGGACTAATTCAAACTACTTTTAAAGAGGAAGTAGAAACTGATTGGTTTGGTGAGCAAGCTGACCTTTGTGGTGGTGCTGCTTCTATGATAACAAATGCATTTGAAACTCTCGTTGAAGCTGGATATCAACCAGAAATTGCATACTTTGAAGTTTTACATGAACTAAAACTCATTGTAGATATGATTCAGAGATATGGTATTAATGGAATGTGGAGACGTGTTAGTGAGACTGCACGATATGGTGGTCTTACACGTGGACCAATGGTTATGGATTCCGCAAATAAAGAGAACATGAAAAAAGTTCTAACCATGATTCAAGATGGAACATTCAACCGTGAGTGGATTTCTGAGTATCAGAAAAATGGTAAAGAAGCATTTGATAAATACATGAAAGAATATGACGCACACCAAATTGAAAAAGTTGGTAAACAAATGCGAAAAATGATGTGGCCTGATTCCACAGAATAATCTTTTTTCTTATATTTTTCTTAATTTAGATACACCATTGGTGATGTGATCAATAATTGTTGATAGTGGGGTTCCTGGCCCAAAGACATGATCAACACCTGCTTTCATCAAATCTTTATGATCAATATCTGGAATTACCCCTCCTCCTACAATCAGTACATCGTTAATGCCTTTCTTTTTTACAGCCTTTACTACTCTGGGAAAAAGTGTACCATGTGCACCATTTAGTAAACTCATTGCAATTGCATCAACATCTTCATCTTCTGCAATCTGTGCAACTCTTTCTGGTGTTGCAAAAAGTCCTGAGTAAATAACCTCCATTCCTGCATCTCTAAAAGCCCTACAAAGAACTAGAGCTCCTCTATCGTGACCATCAAGTCCCAGTTTAGCAACTAAAATTTTGATACTACGCGATGCAGCTTTTTGCTTCATGACTGTTTGTAAATTATATTATTTTAAAGGCTTTCCATAGCTTTTCAATCTGGCGATTTTATTTCAAGAACTAGTAATCATGTTCACTAAAATCTGCACCAAGTGCTATTGTTGCAATTACCGTTGATTCTGTTGTTTGACATTTCATTGTTGATTCTGGCATGAACTCATGAAATATTTCTTTTAGTAATTGTTCTGTGAACATGGACCAATTAGCACCCAATTCATGCTGAATTATAAAATGATGAAGTGCACCATCAACTCTATGATCTGACTTCATTCCAGATGCTCGCATATAGTCTTCTAGAGTTTCAATACATCTCTTCAGATCATATTTGCCTTTGATAAATAAAACAGAATCTTTGATGACTGGTTTTATCAAGCTTATTATCTCATCAATATCTTTTGGACTCATTTCAAGTCCTAATGTATCTAGAATCTTTTTTGGAACTGGAATGATCCCAATTTTATTTGCAAACCTATCCCACTGAACATATTTTTCTAAAATTTGTCTTGCCATTACATTGTGTGAAATATTATGATTCATGGCTTCTGTTTCTATTGCTTCTACTAATTTTACAGGTAGACGATAAGTGACGCTACGTGTTTTTTCTTTTTTTGATGGGTGATTTTGATGTTTAACTGAAGATGAATCCAATTGTATTCTTGGAGTTATTTATCTGCTTATAAGTTCTTTAATCTTTGAATGCCATTATCATTTTTGATAATTTAGAATATTTCTATTAAAAAGAAACCCCTTTCAGACCTTGAGGGAATACTTGCTAAACATGCATAATTCATTTGGAAATGGGCCAAAACTGTGAAAACTGTGGTAAATTAATGAAAAACTCTGAGGTATCTCACTGTTCAGATGAATGTTTACTTGCTAGCATTGCAAATTCCACTTCAATTAAAGATGATCAAAATGATGCCTTGTCTTGGGATGATAAAACAGATCCTTGGCTTTGATTTTAAAAATAGAAAATATTCTTAAAGCGCATCAAAAGTAAATCCGACGTGGATATTACTCCGATAAATTACAATCTTACCTTTGAACCAAATCTTAAAAAATTCACATTTAAAGGAATAGAATCTGTCTCTGTAATTTGCAAAAATTCTACAAACAAAATTATCCTGGATTGTGCAGAACTAAAGATAAAATCCTGCCATATAATATATGGTGATAAAAAAATAAAATCAACTACTAAAACAAGTGATGAAAAAGAAGAGTTACAAATTATCTTGTCTGAAAAAATTAAAGGCAAGGCAACGATTAATCTAGAATTTCAAGGAATTCTAAATGATCGATTATTAGGATTTTATCGCAGCAAATACACACAAAATGGCAAGACAAAATATCTTGCTACCACTCAGTTTGAGGCAGCTGATGCTAGAAGAGCATTTCCTTGTTGGGATAAACCTGAAGCAAAAGCTACATTTGAAATATCGATTATTGCCGATAACAAATTTACTGCCATATCAAATATGCCTGTCAAATCAAAGAAAAAAATTCAAAACAAAACTCTTTACACCTTCTTTAAGACTCCTATTGTCTCCACCTATTTGATTTATCTTGGAGTTGGAGAATTTGAATACTTGACAGGAAAAGTTGGAAAAATTCAGATTCGTGTAATCACTACAAAGGGGAACAAATCAAAAGGAAAGTTCTCATTAGATTTGGGGAAAAAATTACTAACCTCATATGAAAAATATTTTGGAATAAAGTATCCATTACCTAAACTTGATCTAATTGCAGTTCCTGATTTTGCAGCAGGAGCCATGGAAAATTGGGGTGCAATAACATTCAGAGAGACCATATTGCTATATGATCCAAAAACATCTTCAACTAAAACAAAACAATTCATTGCTGAGGTAATATCTCACGAGATTGCTCATCAATGGTTTGGAAATCTTGTAACTATGAAGTGGTGGAATGATTTGTGGCTAAATGAGAGTTTTGCAACCTTTATGGCAACAAAATTTGTTGACAAGTATTATCCAGATTGGGATTTGTGGAATCAATTTGTTGAGGATGCAATGAATGTTGCAATGGAGCTTGATTCACTAAAGACAACACACCCTATTGATGTTAAAGTAAATTCTCCAGCTGAAATTCGAGAAATCTTTGATGCGATATCTTATGACAAAGGTGGGTGTGTTTTAAGAATGCTAGAACATTATGTTGGTGAGCCAAATTTCCAGAAAGGTCTCAAAAAGTATCTATCTGATTTTAAATACAAAAATGCCAAAGGTCAGGATTTATGGGATGCAATTGGTGCAGCTTCAAAAATGCCTGTAAGCTCTATGGTCAACACATGGCTAAAACAGCCTGGGTTTCCTCTAGTTGAGATTAATCAGGATGGAAATAATCTCCATCTTAAACAGAAACGATATCTGCTTGAAGATGATAAAAAATTCCGAAAAGGAATTTGGTCAATACCTTTGTCAATTGGATTGGAAAAAGAAATTTCTAAAAAACTATTTTCCACAAAATCATTATCTCTCAAACTGCCAAAAAATACTCTGGGTTTTGTTGCAAATTATGGCCGAAAAGGATTTTATCGTGTCAAATATGATGAAGGAATTTTACTTGATCTAAAGATGTTAGTTGATGAAAAAAGAATCCCTGCCATTGATAGATGGGCAATTCAAAATGATTTGTTCTCACTATGTGTTTCAGGAGATGAACAGATAAGAAACTATCTTGATTTTTCAGATGCGTACCTTGATGAGGATAGCTATTTAGCATCAGTTAATGTTGCTCACAATTTAGCATCGTTGTATTTTAGAGCATTTGATGAAAAATTTGTTGAAGACATTCGAAGTTATACATTAAATTATATTAAAAAATTATTACATAATTTGGGATGGGAACCAAGAAAATCCGACAAACATACTGATGCACTATTACGTTCATTTGTGATTTTCACTCTTGGAAAGATGGATGATGATGAAGTCACTGATGAAGCACTTAGACGATATGATAAATTTTTAAAATATCCGTCATCTCTATCTCCTGATTTGATTTCTCCAATTTGCTCAATAGCAGCATGGAATGGAAATGCAAAAACTCATGCTCAACTAACCAAACTATACAAGACCTCAAAGACCATGGAGGAGAAACTTAGATTCTTGGGTGCAATGTGTGCGTTCAAAGATCAAAAATTACTAATAAAGACTCTAAACTTTTCTCAAACTCCTGAGGTGCGCTCTCAAAACATGCAATTACCAATTATACAAGTTGCTGCAAATCCTTATGGGAAACAGGTTTTATGGCCATGGCTCAAGAAAAATTGGACCAAATTAAACAAAAAGGTAGGACATGGAAATCCACTTTTCAATAGAATTGTTGCAAGTATATCTTCTGTAGCTGATGATTCTATGGAAAATGAAATAAAATCATTTTTCAAAAAGAATCCAACTCCTGGAACCGAGAGAACCCAAGCTCAAACTTTGGAACGAATTAGAATAAATTCAAAAATGTTACGAAGGATGAGAAAAGAATTCAAAGATGGCTAAAAAACTCGGTCCTCCAATTGTCCTTGGAATTATTACTATACTTGCAATACTCTTTCTTACTGGGGGAGGTACTGATGATAAGGATGTACTTCGCCAAACATTTCAAGTTGATGCAGTATACTATGAATCCGGACATGTTGAAGTCTCTTTTTTAGATAAATCCTCTCAGACTAATTCTGTTGTAATGGAAATTCTTGGCATGGATGAAACATTTCAAAAATCATTTTCTGGTTCAGAGTTTATTGAAATAGTGCCATTTCAAAATCCTCCAAAATATGGTTGGGCAATTCATCCAATTGTTCTAGAGATTGATCACAAAGAATTAGGACACATTCAATTAAAAACTGAAGTGCATTCTCAAGATAAACCTGCCCCTCCTATAATTTTCTCAAGACAGTAGATCTAGCACAAGATTTTATTGCACCCATCAAACTTTACATTGTGTTGGATTTGTTAGCTGATCTAAAGAAAGGAAAACGTGGAGCAATTGCAAAAGCTATTTCCTTAGTGGAAAATGATCCAAAAGAAGCAAAAATTCTCATAAAGAAAATTTTCAAAGATACTGGAAATTCAATTATTATAGGCATTACAGGTCCTGCAGGTGCTGGAAAAAGTTCTTTGATAAACACCACGAGTGTTGCATTAAAAAAATTGGGAACAAAACCAGCAGTACTTGCAATTGATCCTACCAGTCACGTTACAGGTGGTGCAATTTTAGGGGATAGGGTTAGGATGACTGAATCTACTGATTCAGGAACATACATTCGAAGTATTGCATCTCGTGGTTCTACTGGTGCTATTTCTCATTCATTACGAAACAGTATTCGTGTTTTAGAATATGCTGGGTTTAATCCAATAATTATTGAAAGTGTTGGAGCTGGTCAGACTGAAGTAGAAATATCCACAATTGCAGACATTACTGTAGTAGTTTTTAATCCAAATACTGGGGATAGTATTCAAACAATCAAAGCTGGATTAACTGAAATTGGCGATATCTATCTTGTAAACAAGAGTGATCTTAGTGGTACAAATCAACTCTTTGATGCGGTGAGAGATTTTATTGGAGCTACTGAACGAAATCCAATAATTCTAAAAACATCTGTAAAGAAAAATACTGGAATTACAGAGTTTGCAAAAACTCTCAAAGATATGATGGCTTCAAAAAAGAAAATAAAGAAAGAAAAAGACCATGAACGATTAGTTGCAGAGCTCAAAGATATTGTTTTAAATAACATTGATGAAAAGATTGAAGAGATGTTAGATTCTAATAAAACATTTTCAACATATATTAAAAAATTACAATCAAAAACTATGAATCCATTTGATGCAGGAGACAAAATTACAAAATCTCTAATAAAGTGATATTATGGCTGCAAAAAAATCATCAAAATCAAAAGAACCTGAAAAGAAAATTTTTACAGATTCTAATTTTGAAGTAAAGAGAATTTACCAAAAATCTTCAAAGAAAAGACCTGTAGAAGATGCAGGAGTTTATCCATACACACGTGGGATTCATCCTGGAATGTTCCGTGATAGATTTTGGACAATGAGGCAATACTCTGGTTTTGGTGATGCAAAGCTCACGAATGAGAGATTCAAGTTTATGCTTGAAAAAGGACAAACTGGTCTTAGTATGGCATTTGATTTGCCTACTCAGATAGGATATGATTCTGATGCTCCGCAAGCTGAAGGAGAAGTTGGCAAAGTTGGAGTCTCAATTACATCCATTAAAGATATGATGACTGCTTTTGAAGGAATTCCATTAGGTAAGGTTAGTTCATCGATGACCATCAATTCTACTGCATCCACGCTTCTTGCTTACTACATTGCAGTTGGTGAGTCTCAGGGATTCAAAAGCCATGAACTTCGTGGAACAACTCAAAATGATATCTTAAAAGAATACATTGCAAGAAATACCTACATCTATCCCCCACAACCCTCAATGAGATTAATTGGTGATATGATTGAGTATTGTGCACAAAAAGTTCCTTCATGGTATCCTGTTTCAATTTCTGGTTATCATATGAGAGAGGCTGGTTGTACTGCAACACAGGAGGTTGCATTTACATTGGCAAATGCAATTGCATACATTCAAACTTGTTTAGATAAAGGATTAAAAATTGATGAGTTTGCTCCGAGATTATCTTTCTTCTTTTGTTGTACAATTGAATTCTTTGAAGAAGTTGCAAAGTTTAGAGTTGCAAGAAAAGTCTATGCAAAAATTCTAAAAGAAATGTTTCATGCAAAAAATCCTCGTTCATTACAATTAAAATTCCATACTCAAACAAGCGGTGAATCATTAACTGCTCAGCAACCTGATAATAACATTGTTCGTGTTGCAATTCAGACGATGGCTGCTGTTGCTGGAGGAACACAGTCACTTCATACAAACTCTCGAGATGAGGCACTTGCATTACCAACACAAGAATCTGCTAAAATTGCTCTGAGAACCCAGCAAATTGTAGCTCATGAGAGCGGTATTACAAAGACTGCTGACCCACTAGGGGGATCATACTATTTGGAAGAACTATCTGATCAAATTGAAGAGGGTGTATGGAAATATTTGAAGAAAATTCAGAAAATGGGCGGTTCTGTAAAAGCAATTGAGAAGGGGTTTTTCCAATCTGAAATTAGACAAAATGCGTATCGTTTAAAGAAAGAAGCTGATGATGGAGAGAGAATTCTAGTTGGAGTAAACAAGTATGTTGAAGAAGAAGTTCAACCTGATTTGCTAAGAATTGGAGGAAAAATTGAAATCCAACAAAAGAAGGCTCTAAAAGCACTACGTTCATCTCGTGACAAAAAGAAATGGGAAAATTCCTTGTCTGCAATGAAGAGTGCAGCTGATACTGAAGAGAATCTTATGCCTTACATAATAACTGCTGCTAAAGCATTTGCTACAACTGGTGAGATAAGTAATACTTTCAGAGAAGTTTTTGGCGAGTATCGCCCAAAAGAAGTTTTTTAGTTATTTTAATCCAAAAATTGGGTGTGCTGATTTTAACTTCACTACAGGTAAATAAGGAAATCCATGTTGAAATTTATTTGTAAATTCAGCTTGCCCTCCTACATGTTCGGTATACTTTAGAAATGGTAATGTAGGTTCATCATCTAATGTTACATAGTTAAAACAAAAAAATGTATTTTCTAAATCTATTCTTGTAATGTATCCTATCAACCATTTCTTCTTGTATGGCATTGCAAGCAATGTAAATTCATAATTCTCAGGCCACTCTGGATCATAAGTAAGTCTTGCAAGATCACCTAAATCATGAATTTTTATTGTTTTGAATTTATCTTTGACATTTTTTGTAAGCTTTATTGGAAATGGTAAAGAATCTAGTTCTACTATGGGTGCATAATTTCCTGTCTTTGTTATTTGATTTACTATTGATGCTGTCTCTTTCCCCCCTAATGGGTCATAAGAGATGTATCTTCCATCTTTTTCAGATACTACGAAAAAATGTAAAATTGAATTTGCTAGCAGTTTTCTAGTTGAGAAAATATTCTTGTTTTTGTAAGAGAATTTGTATACTCTTAATGGATTCTCTCTTAACGCACATGTATATCTAGCAAAATCAAGAAAACTTGCAATCTCTACAAAATATTGAATTACCATATTTTTGAGTTGTCTGTCTGTCTGATTAATCTTAGAAGTAATTCTGAATGATCAAAGAACAAAAATTTATTAAAAATATGTTTGATATTTGAAGATTCTTCTTTATAATTATGAGTAATTCTGATGTTTTTACTTAAATATTGTATGTATGTACCCATCGTATGGAAACTGCTTTTGTCTTGGTAAATTGTGATCTTGGTTCTGAAGAATCGGTAATTGATGAGCTAAAACATATCGAATCTGTACATGAGGTTCATGGTACTTTTGGGGCTTATGATATCATCGCAAAGATTGAAAACTCTGATAGAGAAAAGGTCAGAGAAACTATTACTTGGAATATTAGAAAAATACCTCATGTTCGCTCTACACTTACATTAATGGGAATCCCAGGACAATGTTAGGAGAAAAATGGCAAAAGCTTTTGTTTTAATTGTTAACGATTCTGGCTCTGAGGATTCTGTAATATCTAATTTGAGAAATATTGGAAGTATAAAGAGTGCACATGGTACATTTGGAAGCTTTGATGTGTTGGCAAAACTTGAATCTCCAAGCGAAGATTCAATTCTACATGATATCTCACAAGGAATTAGAAAAATCTCAAAGATTAGATCAACACTTACATTACTTGTGGATAAAAAACCAGGACTACAAAAAACAACTGAATCTGAACAGCAAGTTTTAGATGAGCATATGGCACAAGCTTACATTGCGATTCATTGCTCAAAGTCTGATGAGGATAGCATTATGAATGAACTAAAAAATATTCCTACAGTAGTAGAAGCTGATTTACTAATTGGTAACTATGAAATTATTTGTAAAATTGTAGCTCCTACATACAATGAAATCTCTGAAATAATTAGCAAAAAAATAAGAAAGATACCTGGAATAAAATCTACTAACACAATCAATTTAATAAATAAACAGGGATTTAGTAGGTGATTTCAGTCTAGGTAAATTCTAAAACTTCGCCCTTGGCGATTTTTTCTCTAAATTTTTCTTTGTCTTCTTTTGTTTCTAACTTTTTTGACATGTACTATGTAATCTATTCTGTGATTTATTCCTGATTGTATCATTTCCAAAAATTTGTATGAAAAAAATTCAAAAAACAAACATTTATTCATTTTTTTAATTTTGGATTCTAATACCTTGATTTCTTAGTAATTTCATGGATGAAATACGTCAATGTAATGCCCTCCAGGCTCAGAAACCTATGAGAATGATGATGGCATGACTATCTGCGTATCTTGTGGTGGTTGGGTTCAGCCATATTGAACCCTTTCCTTTTTATGATAAATTTTTAAAAAACTCATTAATACTGTCATTTCAGGACTAATTTAGATGAAAATTGATCACATTGCTATTGCAGTAAATGATGTGGAGGAATCAGCTAAAGTATACCAACAAGCTCTGGGTGTTGAAAATGTTGAATTTGAAACAGTGGCGACTGAAGGTGTTAAAGTTGCAATCATTCATTTAGAAAATGGTCGAGTGGAACTAATGCAGCCAACAAATGATGAAAGTCCAATTAAAAAATTTCTTGATAAAAAAGGACAAGGATTGCATCACATGGCCTTAGAAACTGATGATATTGAAGGTGAAGTTCAGCGAATGGAAGGATGTGGTATTCAGTTTTTGGGAAAAATTAGACCTGGCTCTGCAGGAACCAAAGTAACTTTCATTCATCCAAAATCACTTCATGGTGTTTTAGCAGAATTATGTTCACATCCTAAGTAATAATTTACTCCATCATTTTCAAAGTATCCGAAGCTGTAATGATTCCAACAATCTTTGATTTCTTTGATACTAAAATGCATTTTGAATATCTAATTAATGGAACTAGAACATTTGCTGGTGTGTCATAATCTACAATAGGTGGAACTGGATCCATTGTATCTGCAAGTTTTGCATTTTTTAATTCAGCTTCTCCAAGATCTGCTAAATGTTTTACAATTCCATCTTCAGACACAACTCCTACAATTTCAGAATTACTAAAAACTGGAATCTGACTAATTGACAATTGATGCATTTTTTTAATTGCATCATGAAGTGTGTTAGTTGGTTTTAACTTTACAATGTCCTTGCTGCAAAAATCTCCAGCAGTATGGGATGATGATTCTCCTTCTAGTTTTGCCAAACTCTCAAAAATTTTTTTTGCAGTCTCATAACTAGGCTGACTTCTTCCTGATTCTATCTGATTGATCATTGATGTACTGACTCCTGTCATGGCAGCCAGTTTTTTTTGGGTAATTCCTATTTTTTGCCTTATCTGCTTTATTGAATCAATTCTAGGTAGCAATTTGATTAGAATTAATCTAATTAGTTTTAAAAACTATGTATCTATCCTATGAGATCTCTTAACATTTCATTGCTTGTATTAATTTCATCCATGTTATTGGAATTTTTCTTTTATGTATAATTGAGAAAACTGTCTAATTCTACATTTAAACAAATTCTCGTTTTCTTCTATAGGCACCACATTTAGGACATGGCTTTTTTTTCTGACCTTGAATAGTTAATTCTAATGGTGTCTCACAATCAAGACATGACTCTTTAGGTTCTGGCATGACTTTTCAGATATTGTGAGAACTTAAGGGTGTTGAAATTCAACTTTCATGTCTTGACGTGCATTTTCAATCTACATAAATTACATGTAATTGATTTGTCATACAACTCAATAAGAAATTGGGTAGTTCTCTTGATATTTTTTACATGTAAATATTCTATAATTAACTCCGACATGCCTAAAATTTACAATAATGACCTAAAAGCACCACTATTCTGTTCTTAGGGATCTAAGATCCCAATCTGGTTATATTTGAGAAACTGCATATTCTAACTATGCAAACATACATTCTACTTACATGCAATCCTGGACATGAAAAAGAAATAATCACTCTTCTAAAAAGTATGGATTTTGTATTAGAGGTAAATGGTATTTGGGGAAAGTACGATATTTTTCTTAAAGTTAAACATGATATAGAATCTGGTTTAGATAGAATTATCGAAACTTTAAGACAAATTGAAAACGTCACAAGTTCTTACACTATGCCCATCCTGTTTGGTCAAGGTGGAACTATAGATGATTGAATATTAGAATAAAAGACTTCCAAAGATTTGAGCAATAATGGCAATTACTCCAATAATCAAAAGTTTTATTCCTAATTTCATGCCAATATGCCCCTGAACCTTAATATCAAAATTTGTGATAAATTATCTGTATTCATCACCACAATCTCCAATAACTTCAAACAAATCATTTGATTTTTCAGTAATTGATTTAATAGAAGATATGTCTTCTTGTTCTAATTTGAAATTGAACACATTAGAGTTATCTTCTCTGTGATTGCTTATTCCTAATCTTGCACCAATTATTACTCCTGCTACTTGAGGTTTATCTAAAATGTATCTTGTAGCAATATTGGCAATGCTGCAGTTATGTTTTTTTGCAATGTTATCTAATATGTGTAGTAATTCTTGGAATAATGACCACCCACCCCACACATCTATCATGTTTTTGTATTTCTGTAAACTTGCTGTAATCAAATTTCCTCTATGTGGTTCATCTTGATCTAGATATTTTTCTGAAAAAAACCCTCCTAACAAAGTTCCATATGTTAAAATTTTTATTCCATGCTTTGCAAAATATGATGTCATAATTTTTTCAGGTCTCTGATCTAAAATTGAATACTGAACTTGATTTGAAATGATCTCAAAATTATTTTCTATCAAGATTTTGACTCGTTCAGTATCAAAATTAGTCAGTCCCAAATGCTTTATTTTTTGTTCTCTTTGTAAGTTTGATAAATGGTGCAAAGCATCAATATAACTTGAATTATTATAATCCCACCAATGAAATTGCAGTAAATCAATACAATTTGTTTTCATTTTCTTTAATGACTGTTCTATATAGTGAGTTACAATACTCTTACTCATTGGACCTGGATTTGGAACAAATTTTGTAAATGCTTGAGACTTTTCTTTCTCATTACCTAGGGTTTCTCTAAAATTTCCAATCAATGACTCTGCTGGTCCATAAATATCTGCCAAATCCCAAGTAGTAAATCCATCTTTATGGTATTGCAACATTTCTGATATTGCCAACTCAAAATTAATCTGACCGTGTCCTCCTGCAACTTGCCACATCCCATTTAGAATTCTACAAATCTCTAAATCTTTGGCAAGATTTGCTCTCTCTAATGTCATGATGTTATCACAAAATTCTCTTTAAAAAACAAAGTCATTTGAGCATTAATTTGATTTTTAATTGAAGCCATTTAGAACAAAAATGATATTTCCAAAAGCTTAAGTCTGTATATTTTACATCTAAATTATGACTCAAACCAAGAATATTGATGTATTAGATAAAATCAATCAAAAATATTTTTTAGAACTTGAAACATCTGTGCCCCATATTCAACAAACATTATTTGATCTGCAAAATGAATGGTACAAGGCATGGAAAAATACAATTAATGCAAGTTTATCTATGCAAAAAGAATTTCAAGAAAATTCTGGATATGATTTTAAGATTCCTGATACTGCAAAATCTATACTTGAGAATCTAAGTGAAGAGGCTTTAAAATATAGGACCACTGTAAACAAAATTACTATTACTACAATTGAGGCCAGCAAAAATAATGCCAAAGTAATTAATGATAATGCTGATATGTTTATTGAATTGAATCGAAAAATTATGCATTATTGGCTATCTGTATTTTCTCCAAAGTGAATCAGAAATTAAATAACTAGAACATATTGATTTGCTAAAATCTTCTTAATATCTTCAATGTATTGTTTTCTGGTACTGCTTACAAACCTCCAACGTATCTGCATTTCCAAATCAAGTTTTTTGTACACTTGATTGATGTCGTTCTCTGTTTTTAGTTCCTGTTTTGCTATTTCTGTGAGTTCTTGAAGTTTTATCTTTTTTCTCCAAGTTTGGACACAATCTCCCATTTGATCCATTTATTCAACAATGATCTATAAGCATCACTATTCATTTCTAAGATTTAAGGTTGGAAATATTGTTATTTTGATTTTTTTACTCCCCATTTATGATCTGTTTGCAAATGCATTTCTAATTTTTTGGGAGTGTCCACAATTACATTACATATCAAACAACGATAATTCATAGAATGAAGAATTGTATTGATTTAGTTTAAAGGTCTAGGGTATTGTGGAATCAATTATTTCTTTTTCTTTTTGAGGTTTGACTTTGATTTTTTAGATTTTGTTTTAGCCTTTGGTTTGGATTTTGCTTTAGGTTTTGGTTTTGCCTTGGTTTTTGATTTAGATTTTATCTTTGGTTGCTCTATTGCTGCTTGTGCTGCTGCAACAATCGCTATTGGAATTCTATGAGGTGATGCACTAACATAACTAAGATTTTGTTTATGACAGAATTTTATCGAACTTGGATCTCCACCATGTTCTCCACAAATTCCTATCTCCATGTTTGGTCTAATTCCACGCCCTAATGATATGCCTATTTTCATTAAACTCCCTACACCGTTTACATCAATTGATTGGAATGGATTTCTCTCAAGAAGTTCTTTTTCCATATATTCTGGAAGGAATTTACCTTCCACATCTTCTCTACTGAAACTAAATGTTCCCTGTGTCAAATCATTTGTTCCAAAACTGAAAAATTCAGCAGTAGTGGCAAGTTCATTTGCAGTCAGTGCTGCCCTTACTACCTCAATCATGGTTCCAAAGTTAATCTTTAGTTTCATATTGTGTGTTGTTTCCATTTCTTTTTTGATTGAATCGTAGATTCGCTTAATATGGTTTAATTCTGCAATGCTACTAATTTGAGGGATCATGATTTGTGGATGTGCATTTACTTTTCTCTTTGTTAATTCAACTAGTGCTTCAAAGACGGCGCGAATTTGCATTTCATAAATTTCAGGATATGTGACTCCAACCCTGACTCCTCTATGCCCCATCATTGGATTAATTTCAGCAAGCTCTCTTGCACGTTTTAGAATTATTTTCGCCTTTTTGACTTCCTCAATTGCGTTTTGTGATTCTAATTTGTGAATCTTCTCTGCTAATTCTTCAGGATTTGGTAAGAATTCATGTAGTGGTGGATCTAGTAATCTGATTGTTACTTCATACCCTTCCATTGCTTGTAGTATCTCGATAAAATCACTCTTCTGAAGTTCGCCTAATTTCTTTAGAACTCTGGTTCTCTCATCGATGTTTTCAGCCATTATCATATCAACAAACATTCCAATTCTGTCCCTCCCATTGAACATTCTTTCAGTTCTACACAATCCAATTCCTTGCCCTCCAAACTCTCTTGCAAGTTTTGCCCCTTCTGGTGTATCTGCATTTGCCCTGATTCCTATTTTCTTTGCTTGCTTGGCCCACTCTAGGATTGTCTTAAAATCTGATGTTATTTTTGGTTCTATAGTTGGAATGTCTCCAATGTATACAAGACCAGAACTACCGTCAATTGTAATTGCATCTCCTTCATGTACTACTTTACCATCAACTGCAC
This sequence comes from Nitrosopumilus sp., assembly GCF_025698945.1. Taxonomy (NCBI): domain Archaea; kingdom Thermoproteati; phylum Nitrososphaerota; class Nitrososphaeria; order Nitrosopumilales; family Nitrosopumilaceae; genus Nitrosopumilus; species Candidatus Nitrosopumilus sp. The sequence continues at coordinate 575,374 of NZ_JAILWM010000001.1, read as the reverse complement.
ATTGTTTATTATTATAATCTATTTTCAAATCAGAACATCCTACGATGCATGGTTTACCCATTCCTCTTGCTACTACTGCTGCATGAGATGTTTTTCCTCCTCTACTTGTAAGAATTCCAGTTGATTCAAAAAATGCTGGTACGTCTTCAGGCTTTGTTTCTTCTCTGATTAAAATTACTTTTGCCCCGTTTTCACCCATAATAGTAGCACGTTTGACATCAAACACTGCAATTCCACTAGCAGCTCCTGGCGAAGCTGCGATTCCTTTTGCTAGTTTTGTATAGTTTTTAATTTCATTAGTGTCAATGGTTCTGTGTAGTAGTTGCTCTAATTGCTCTGCTTGAAGTCTTGTAAGTGCTCTATTTTTATCAATTAGCTTTTCTTTTACCATGTCTACTGAAGTCTTTATCATTCCAACTGCATTCATTTTTGCATTTCTTGTTTGCAACAAATAGAAACGTCCCTGTTCAATTGTAAATTCAATATCTTGTGGTTCTTTGTAGTGCTTTTCTAATTTCTCACATGTTTTTGCAAGTTGTTCATATGATTTAGGAAGATCCTTTTTCATTTCATCTACTTGTTTGCCTGTTCTTACTCCTGCAACAACATCTTCTCCCTGTGCATTAATTAGATACTCTCCATAAATTGTACGTGTTCCATCTCCAGGATTTCTTGTAAATACAACTCCGGTTGCACTATCGTTTCCCATATTTCCAAAAGCCATGGAAACTACGTTTACCGCAGTACCATCCGCAATATCTTTTGTAATGTTGTTTTTCTCTCTATATACAATTGCCCTCTCCCCCATCCAGCTTCCAAACACTGCCTTTATTGCTAATTCTAATTGCTCAGTGGGATCTGATGGGAATTTTCTTCCTGTGTGATTATCACAAATTTGTTTGTATTGTGTTACAATTTCTTTAAGGGATGTTTCGTTTAGATCACTATCTATCTCTACATTTTGTTTTTTCTTTGCAGCATCTAAAACCTCATCAAATTTTTTATCTTCAACACCAAAAACAACTTTGCCAAACAATTGAACAAATCTTCTATAGGAATCCCATGCAAATCTTGGGTTTTGACTCTTCTCAGCTAATCCTAATACTGTTTGATCATTTAATCCTAAATTTAGAATTGTATCCATCATACCAGGCATGGATATTGCTGCACCTGATCTAACTGATACTAGAAGTGGATTGGATTTATTATTCCATTTTTTACCTGTTTTCTTTTCAATTTTGGCAATATTTTTTTTAACTTCAGCCATGAGTGTTTTTGGAAGTTTTTTGTTGTTTTCATAGTATTTTTTACAAACCTCAGTAGTAATGGTAAATCCAGGTGGGACCGGTAACTTTAGTCGGGTCATCTCACACAGACCAGCTCCTTTTCCTCCTAGGAGTTTCTTGTTTTTTCCGTCTTCTTCATCATAAAAGTAAACTTGTTTCATTTTTTACGATTAACCAATCCCAAAAAGGGGGTATTAAACCATTGACTTGGCAAATTCGGACATTATAGCATTCCAATCTTTTGCCTTAACAATCCCACTGGCAACCAGAATACCTTTTGATCCTAACTCTTTTGCTTTTGCCACATCTTGACCTGATACTATTCCAGCACCACAAAGAAGTTTTGTTTTTGTAGCATTCTTAATTGCATCTGCAGCTTTTTTGATTAATTCTGGTCTTTCTTTTGATACTGCTTTTCCTGAACCAATTAATTCTGGAGGCTCTATTGCAATGTAATCTGGATTTAGTTTAGCATATTTTTTTGCCTCTGCAACATCTTTTACACAAACAATTGATAGCATTTTCAATTCTTTTAGTTTTATTACTAGTTTTTTAATTTCATCTGAACTAATCCTATGTTCGCTGTGATTTATTAAAGACCCTTTGACTTTGGATTTTTTTAATAGTTCAGGAATAATAAACCCTGTAGTACTCCCAACTTTTGAAACATCAATATGTTGAGCTAAAATTGGAATTGAACTATTTGATACTAATCCAATGAGATGTTGGGGTGGTGCAATTGCAATTTTTACATTAAATTTTTTAGAAACTTTTTCTGCAATTTTGATAAATTTTATGATGTTATCTCCTGCAATCTCTTCATAATTTTTACAATTAATTACAAACATCTTTCTTTGAAAATTTCTGCATTGTATTTAATTCTTGATTAGCTCAGCAATTGTCTGTCATATCTTCGTTTCATTAAAAGAACAATTATCATTAAAACGATTGCAGCATTATTTGTGCCTATGATATATACATCTGAGACTATGATCCCGTAAATCAACCACAATATTGCACCTGCAGAAATAAAGATCATGAGAAATTTTGAAACATCTTTTAGACTTTTGGTTTTATATCCTTTGTATATCTGCTCAACCCATCCTGATAAAATCAAAATGCCTGCAGCAATTCCTAGAATAGTTAGTAGTGTTCCATCAACTTCCATTAGAATTCACTAATTCCAGAAAAACTCATCTAGTCCTGTTTGTTTTGGCTTTCCCAACATTGTATCAAAATCTAAACCCATTGATGATGTGATTTGTTCCAATGTTGATTCCATAAACTCCATGTATTTGTTTGAATCAATCTCTTCTTTTTTAGCTAACTCGACTGGTTTCACACCTGGTTTATTTAGAATTTTAATAAATGAAATTTTATCTCCTTTCTTTACTTCTCTAATTGCTTCTAATTGCTTTGCAGCACGTATGTGTTGAGGGATAGTTTTGGTATATTCTGATGGAGCCTTACTTAGCATAACATTGAATGTTAAATCCTCTAGCGGTATTTCTTTTGCTATTACTTTTTTCCCACATGTTGAAATTTTTTCTGAAATTTGTTGTTTTGCTTTAACAAAATCTTCTACTGTTTGAACATTTGATAATATGTCTAACAATTCATAAAATAATTTTTTGATAAATGGTGGTGTGTGTGATTTTTTTCCTGTTAGCCCCTTAACATCAACTTTACCATCATTTGTAACACCTAGATAGTTTTTCTTTCTATTGCTTAACACACAATATCTATATGTTTTATCAATTTCCAAATCAACTCCATGGTCTTTTTTTGCCTGCTCTATTACTTTTTGAATTTGTTCCTTTGTTGGATTTTTGATAAACAGTGAATCTGTATCTCCATACAAAACTTCAATACCTGTTGCTTCACATTTTTTTATAGTCTCTAGAATTGTGTATCTTCCAATAGCTGTAGTTGCTTCAGCTACTGGCAGAAAATAAAGTGGAAATATTTCTGCCCCCATTACACCGTAACTTGCATTAAGAATTACTTTGAGGGCTTGACTGACTACTGTATATTGTTGCCTTTGTTCATCAGTTAAAGTCTCTTTTTTTGAAAGACTCTTGTAGTAATTCACTCTCAAATCTCTTAGTGATCCAATTATCATTGATGTTAATCCGTTTCTCTTAGAGCATGCCCAATGATTTGTTTGAGGAATCGTGTTCTTCTTGCATTCTTCATGTGGACATCTAACAGTCTCATATGACAAATTTCTAACTTTGATAATGCTTGGGTATAGACTTGCAAAATCCATAACTACTACATCAAAATGAATCCCTACTTTCGGTTCTACAACTAAACCGCCTCTGTATTTTTTATCTTTGATGACTGCATCAGACATAACACCCTCTGATCTTCTTTCGAGCTCTTCTCTTTTTGGAATTAAACAATTTCTGTGTCTATGTTCATAATATAACAAACTTCTAATCCATTGAGACACCCCCATCCTTGCAATATCGTCAATTGGCATTCTTCCTATCCGTGCAATGATTACCAGAAGATCCATCAACAAATCATTGTTAAAACTTGTAAGCTCATATGTTAGAAGTGCATCATTGTAACAATAATTTGCAGTTTGATAAAGTGAAAATTGATCAAATTCTAATCCGTAATCTATCTTTTCTTTTCCAAGTAATGCCTTTGAGACACTATTTAGTGAAAAATCAGTATACTTTTGACTAAAAGCATAGATTTGAAATGATCTGTTAGATAATGTCCTATACAAATCTAAATGTACGCCTTGTTTAAGTGTTGCAGAATCTCGCATCATGTAAAGTGGGTTGTTTGAATTGGGAATTCCTAATCTCTCTGCTCTATTGTATAGATATGGCAAATCAAATTCATCTCCGTTATATGTTAAGACAAATGGAAAATCTTTGATGATATCAAATGCATCCTGGATCATCTCTTTTTCTTTATCTTTATCATAAAATGTAACTTGGATGTTTTTCTCTAATTCATTTACTCCTAGATCTGTGTCTTCTATTTTTAGAACAAAAATTTGATCAAATCCATTTGAGCCCTTTAATCCAATTGCAGTAACTTTTTTTTCTGCAATTTTTGGATCCGGTATTCTTCCAATCTCTGCTTCTACTTCAATGTCTACACTTAACCTTCTAATTTTTGGAATGGGTTGATTGAGTAAATCTGCCCATTCAGAAATGAATTTTTTGAATCCTTCAGCGTCTACCATGTTTTCGCTATCTACTTTATCCCACAGTAGACTCTTCAGAGCAAGTTTGACCTCATCAGATATGTCCATATCGTGTGGTTTTATTTTCCCATCAATTACCTCGTAATACTTTCCAACGATTAGTAGTCTATCATATAGATAATTTTCATAATATTTGATATCTGATTCCCATGTCTCAATTACATTTCTGATACTTTTGTCTCCTGTAGTTCCACCAATAGCTAAAGGATCAGCTACTGTGATCTTTGACATATCGATCTCTTTATCCTTCATGAGATCATATCTCTGAACCGTTTTAATTTCAAGAACATCGTCTCTTTCCTGGAGAAATTCTAATTCATCTGGTGCTAATCTTGAATAACAATAAGGTTTGTGTCCTGTTTCATCTTTCCAAATAATTAATTTCTCTGATTTTGGTTCATAGAATTTTAAAACTGCTGATTTTGAATTATTATCATATGCTGCAGATACTAACATTGATGGTGGCATCGAATCAATATTATCTGTTTTTATGTTAATTTGCATTTTCTTACACGGGTTTTTCGTATTTCCCTATTAGCTCTTTTGCCCATCTTGCAATTCTTTCTTTATCTAATTGAACTACTTCAACTCCTGCCTCTTTGAGTAAATCAAAATCAGTTTCAGGATACGAATCAAGACAAATGAATTTTTTAATTCCTATTGTAATTGCCATTTTTGTACATTCAAGACACGGAACAAAAGTTGTGTATAACATTGCACCTTCAATTCCAGCCTCAATTCCTAATATTGCACAATGCATTATTGCATTAGCTTCTGCATGATTGCAAAGACATCTGTCCAGTGATGCTCCGGATTCAATTTTCCCCTCCATTCGTAACTGACATCGTTTACACCCGCCTTCAAAACAATTTTTTATTCCAGGCGGAGTTCCGTTATAGCCTGTTGCTAATTGCCTGTTTTTTCTAACAATAACAGCACCTACCTGTCTTGTAAGACAATTTGACCGAAGTTTAGCCAATTCTGCCTGAAGCATAAAATATTCATCCCAATTGGGTCTCTCAAAAGAACTGCTCACACGAATCTTGTTTGTCTGTTCAATATATGGATCACGTTAAAAGATCATTTTTTGCGATCAATTCAGGATAAAATCATTTTGTAGATTATACTACATAATGTTCTTTTACTTAACAAATATTATAGATCTGATGGCAAGTTATTCAGCTCAAGTTAACGTCATTCACAAAAAATTTCAAAATGCTGTAAAAAAGGCTAAATCAAAACAAGCCCTAAACAAGGCATACAGCGTTCACAAAAAAGATCATGAACGCCTTTTGAAAAGTCATCTTCGTGAAGAGACTGCTATGATAAACAAAGCTAAGAAGAAATTGGGTTAAACCTAATTCTCTAAAATTCCTTTTTTTATAATTCTACTCTTATTTTTCTATTTTTGCTTTTAATTTTGAATTCTTCTTTTTTTATTGCTAGTTCTAAATTCACTATTTGTTTTTCTTCCTTTAACAAATCCTTTTTGGCATGAATGCTTTTTTTGAATTGCTCTTTTTTTACTAGTAATTCAAGTTCCACTGCCATTCTTTCTTCTTTTCCTACCTCTTGAATTTCACGTTTTTGCAGTGGCTTTTTTTGTTCCACTATCATATTTTAATATAAAATTGGATTTTTGACATATAACCATGACTAGAATTTCCCAAATCTGGAAAAAATATGCATAAATTTCTACTTTTGACATGTGTAGTTGAGTAATGGATAGTATTTTGCTATACGAAAGCATAAAATCAATAATTTCTTCTTTTTAATCATAATTGATCCCATTCATTGAAAAAAAATACATCCAAAAAAACTCGATAGAAAAACGAGATTATCAGGTAAATCTTGCAAATCAAGCCATTCAAGAAAACTGTATTGTTGTATTGCCTACTGGTCTTGGAAAAACTGCTATAGCTTTACAGGTAATTGCTGAATATCTCTCAAAAGGAACTGGGGGGATTTTATTTGTTGCACCAACACGCGTTCTAGTTAATCAGCATTATGAATTTTTAAAAAATAATCTGACAATTGATGACATTGCATTAATTACTGGTGAAGATGCAATTCAAAAACGATCAAAGTTATGGGGTAATAGTGTGATTTGTGCAACCCCTGAAATAACAAAAAATGATTTGGACAGAAAAATTGTTTCTGCTGATCAATTTAGTCTAGTAATTTTTGATGAAGTGCACAGAACTATAGGTGATTATGCATATTCTGGAATTGCTGAGAGATTTGAAAATTCTTCAGCTAGACTCATTGGAATGACTGCTACTTTGCCTAGTGAAAAAGATAAAGCCACTGAAATTTTAACTAGACTTAGAATATCAAGTGTTGCCGAAAGAACAGAAGATAGTCCTGATGTAAAACCATATACACAGGAAACTAATACTGAGTGGATTAAGGTAGAATTACCATCTGAACTTAAGGCAATTCAAAAATTATTAAAATTAGCATTAGATGATAGATATGACACACTTCGAAAAAATGGAATCCGTCTTGCTGAGCAGCAATCGCTATCGGCATTACTGCGAATTAGACAATTTGTTTTAAATCAAAATAGACGTTCTGCAAAACCTCTATTTACTGCAATTCGAATTCATTATGCTTTGAACATATTAGAAGCACATGGAATTACACCCTTTCTAAAATTTTGTGAGAGGGCACGTGAAAAAAAAGGGGCTGGTGTAAAAGAATTATTTGAGGTTGATTCAAATTTTACTCGCGCAATTCATCTTGCCAAAGAAGCACAATCTAGAGGAATTGAACACTCAAAAATTCTCAAACTAAAAGAAATCTTGGCATCTGTTCCTGGAAAAGCATTGATCTTTACAAGTTATAGGGATTCTGTTGATATGATATTCAATAAATTAACTGAACTTGGAATTTCTGCTGGGATACTTATTGGTAAAGCAGGAGAAGCAGGACTAAAACAAAAAAAGCAAATAGAAACTGTCCAAAAATTCCGTGATAATCAATTTCAAGTATTGATTGCAACTCGTGTAGGTGAAGAAGGGTTGGATATTGCCGAAGTTAATCAAGTTATTTTTTATGACAATGTCCCAAGCTCGATTCGTTTTATTCAAAGACGCGGAAGAACCGGAAGAAAAGATACTGGAAAACTTGTGGTTTTAATTGCAAAAAATACCATAGATGAGACATATTATTGGATTGGCAAAAGAAAGATGACTAGTGCAAAATCCATGGGTGATAAAATGTCAAAATTTTTGGAGAAAAATCAAGAACCTTATTCACAGAAAAGAGGGCTTGATGCTTTTATCTAGTGTTTTTTAAAATTCTATCGATGATTTTCTTTTTTTGCTGAATTACTTTGTTTTTCATTCCTGATTCTAAATGATGGATGCTGCTATTTTTTGAAACAAGCAAATTCTCCAGTCTTATATCAAATTGACTTTGAAGAAACTCCTCTAGTTCCTCATTTCCTCCTTGAATTTCTAAATTCTCAAGTGACTCTTTAGCTAAATTCTTGATTGATTTTTCTAAATAAATCAGGATCTCATTTATTATCTCATCTGAGAGCACCATAAATGCATCCTATGTCAATCTGAATAAAATGTTGTGTATTTTATTTGGTTTTTTTAGATGTGGAAATTGATAAGCAACCTCTAAAATATTATGAGAAAAGTATGTTTGAATGTCTACTGAAATTAGCAAATCCAAGGAAATGAAAGACTTGATGGAAAAAGAAAAAAAACTTCACAAAGAAATTAGTACTGATTTTAAAAAAATCAGTAGTAAAATTACTGAAGATATTGAATTTGTCAAAAAATCTAAATCGATAAAATGATTTTAGGCGAATCTTTTGATTATGTGATATCCAAATTCACTTTTGACAGGCTCTGATATTTGTCCTATCTGGAGTTTGAAAGCAGCTTCTTCAAATGGTTTTACCATCATCCCTTTTGTAAAATACCCTAAATTTCCATCTTTTTTACCACTACCTGTGTCTGTTGATAACTCCTTTGCAAGGTTGCCAAATTTCTCTCCATTTTTAATTCTCTCCAAAATTGCAAGTGCTTCACTTTGTTTTTCCACAAGAATATGAGAACATTTTATCTTATTGCTCATTTGTATCTTTGAATTCTTCATATCTTTATTAGTTTTTTTGTACTCGTACAAAGAAACATTTGACTTTTGAAAAAATAAAAAATGTTAAAAAAATTAACCTACAATTTGCCTTGCAATTTTATCATGACATGAACATTTACAAAATCTGTAAAAATTTCCGTCATGTTCCCCATTACATGTTTTACAACCTTGCCCCTCGGCCATTTTGCCAATATTTACTAAAGGAATATTTTTAGTTTTTGCGAGAAATTTTCATTTTCATATGGAAATATACTGATTTTTTAATGCAGAATTCATTATAATGAATCAAATAAGTCGGTTTTATCAAAATGATAAATATTCTAGTTTGTTCAAATGGGCAAACTTGATTTTATCAATTCTTTGTCTTTTTTAATTGTATGCGAATTCTTCACGTAGAAGATATACAAGAAATAAGTATGGTGTTTGCAGATATTTTATCCAATAAAAATCACGAATTCCAAAGCATCTCTGATGGACGAGCAGGATTAGAATTAGTTGTTAACAAAGATTATGATTTAATCTTGTTAGATATGTGCATGCCAAAATACAGTGGCGTTGATTTTCTTTTAGATCTGAAACACAGACGACCTTCAGAACTATCAAAAGTTGTAATTGTTAGTGCTTTAGAAATGACTACTACTCAAGAACAAGAGATATTAAAATTAGGAATTCGATCCATTCTCAAAAAACCCATATCCGTACAAGCACTTTTAGCTCAAGTAGAAAAAGAGATTATTTTCTAAATTAATCCCCAACTTTTGATATTCTTTGGAATTATCTTTAAAAATGGTGCCTCATTTTCACCCCACGGTTCTTTTCTGACCCATTCAAATTTCTCATAAAACATAGTGTAGAATTTTTTAAACTCTGTTCCATTTTCTACAATTTCTGTAATTCCTTGAACACTTACTGCTTTATGTTCTCCTGATTTGTAAATATCCACCACGATGGCGGTTCTAGGGTTTAATTTTATGTTCTCAAATGTTCTAGTGTTGTAATCTGTTGCAACAATGATTGAATTTTCATGTTGTAAATATGAGACAGGTTTTACATGTGGGATATTGTCATGCGCTGTCGCAATTCTTGCCTCTTCTAAAGATTCTAGAAAACTGATTTCTTTTTTAGTGAATTCTTTCAATTGAATATTCGTTCTCGTATTTCTGGAATGTGCTTGTAAACAATATCTCTGACTCTCATTTGATCCTCGGCAGTTGGCATCTCTTTTTGTGCACTAATAATAGCTCCACTCATCCCAAGTGCCATCCCCATAACAATTCCATAAACAAACTCTTTTGGATTTTCAACTTTAAGTGTCTCTTTATTCTCTTTAATTTCTTCAAGATATGATGGAATGGTTGATACTGCAGCATTAATAGTTTGAACGATTAGCATCTCTAATTGATCATCACTCATGATATTTTGAATTTGAATTTCTTAATAAATCTGTGCCTAAGATTTTTAATCAAGACCCTTTGATATAACCCATGTTCTCTTATTTTACAACCAATGAAGCAAATGCTGCTCTTCCAGATGTTATTAAAAAATTTGAATCTGCATTAGGGAAAAAAAACGAAATAGCAAAAATTGAACAACAATTACAGATCACTGTTTCTTCTACAAATTCATTTGAAGAATATGTTAATTTAAAACAGAAACTAAATTCTGCAATAACAAAATTTTATGAATCCGTTGAAATTTTAGAAAATACTGGAGTTGTTGTAAAAAGTATTGACCAAGGCCTTCTGGATTTTCCTTCCAAGAGATTTGATGAGGAAGTATGGCTCTGCTGGAAATATGGTGAGACTGAAATTAAATTTTGGCATGAAAAGGATTCAGGTTTTATGGGCCGAAAACCTATTGAAGTTAGTGATGAGTCTTTAGTTTAATTGATTCACACTATGATCTGTTCTATAATCTTTCCAGCTATTTGCTAAGTGATGTGCAAATTCATCTTGACATTTTGTAGCATAACCACAACTGCATCTACTCATCAAAGTCAACCTCGCTAGAATCTGTTTTACTCCATATGTTGTTAAACAATAATGATTTGGAGTAAATTATTGTTTCAGAGTTTGTCCATATTGCTCTCATCTCTTTGTTATTTCCTTCATTTTTGATAAAAAATAATACCTCGTCATCGTCTTTTATCAAAAAGCATAGATTTTCTTTTACTGATGAGCATAATTTCTTAATTTTAGTTTTATCAATACCATCAAAAATATATTTTGATTTTTTGGTAATTGGTGTTAATAATTTAAAATCAATTTGGCGTTCATCTAATGCATCAAGAAAGTTTGCATGATAGAATTTTAAGAAATCTTTTTCAGATCCTAAAATTCTGCATTCTGTTTTTGTATTTAGTATCATGTCAAAAATTTTACTATTTACTTGGTTTCCTCCTTGAAGTACTTTGAATTTTTCTTCCTCATCATCTTCAATAGGTGTTTCTGCACCTGGAATTTTTTGCCAAATTTTTTCTAATTGTGGGCCCGATTTTTTTAGTTTATTTAGACGCTCAGTTTCTGTAGTGATTAGAACATTCACCGCTTTTTTGATTGGCAATGCTGAGAATTTGATTGGATGCTCAAATGATGCTTCTACTATTCCTTTGTTTTGAAGTGCAGTTAGAAGATGATATGTTTCACTTCTTGGAACGGAAACTGCTTTTGCAATGTCTGAGGCTGTTTTTGCTCCGATCTTACCTAAATAGAAAAATACCTTGATCTGATTTGGAGTGAGTCCAAAAGTTGTGAGATATTCTTTAATTTCCTCATAATCGCTTCTATCAACTGGATACATGCCTAATTGTAGTGTGTTTGATGCTGTTTCCATTAATGGAAATAGTAGTTTTTTTCTTTAAAAGACTGATCGTGTAATTGTACACAGATCATTACAAATGAATACAAATCATGTTTGTATTGTGCCTATATGATACTATCATGATAGTATCATCATACTTTAGATTTGTATGATTTGAAAAATTGTACTATTTGATAATAAATAATTTTTAAATTGAATTTTTACAACCATGCCTGAATCATTTATGTCCATCTTGATATTTTCAAAAACTGTTTCGTATTTTTTAATTTTTTTGCCATCATTTGATAAATCATAACCGTTATTGACTAAAATCCCTTCTTTTATCATTGAATTAATTTTTCTATATCCTGAAGTTTGAGGAATATTTGATTCATTTAAAATACTTGCTATCGTTAGTGGTTTTTTTAATACTGTGCCTATTATCTTCTTTTTATCTTCATCTCCTAATGTATTGAGAAATATTTTTGATAGTTCTTTATCTTGAATTGAAATCCAATCTTTAGTATTCTTTAATTTAATTACTTTTTTTAGTGATTTTAATTCAATCTCATCAGCATTTGCACCAAAAAATTCTCTGAGTACACTATCCATCTTGTAAAAATCTTTTACCGCCTGAACCATGTTCATTCCATGTCTTTCAATCAATCTTTTCTGAATTTTTTCTAATTTTTCAGTTCCTAGATTTTGTTCAATTTGTTTTCGAAGAGAAGATACTAGTAAATTATCTATACTGTTTTCCAATAGAAAGTATGATAAATTATTGATAAATAAGAAGGATGGATTAATTTTTCATATTGACATTTCTTTTTATAATAAGATTTTTTCTTAAACATTAAAAATCCAAATTTAGATAATGCTGTATTTTTGGGCATATTTTTTAATTTTTAGGCATAAATTTCTATTACTATCTATATTACTACAAAGTGTTTAACTGTACAAAGTTGTACGTGTTGTAATCTAACATACTACTCTATTTTATACAAAAATCCGCTATTTTGTACAGTAACATGAATCAAATCAATGAATATTGGGGTCTTGCAAATTGACATTACAGGAAAATAGAATCCTAAAAAAAACAGATAATGTGTCAATTAGAATTGATTCTGAGTTAAGCAATAAATTGCATGAAAAATGTATTGAACAAAAAATTAGCCTTAATACTCTAATTAATCACATTCTGGAAAAACAGGTAAACTGGAATGATCTAGGCAATGAAATGGGATGGATAACTATATTTCGTTCAACATTCAAAGATCTACTTGACTCTTCCTCCATAGAATCAATTCAACAGATTGCCTCATCTACAGGAACCAATGATTTTAAAAATTCCTTGAACTATTTTTATGGAAATATATCTCTTGAAACAATTTTAGATTTGTTCAAAAAGCGTCTACAAAGCATGAACATTCAATTTAGAATGATTGAATCAGACGGATCTAAAAAAATTATAATTCAGCATGATTTAGGTAAAAACTGGCCATATCTTGTTGTAACTCAGATGAATACAGTGCTCAATGATGTTGGTCATAGAATAATTAATGATCAATATAACAAGAGTGGTTTTTCGTTTGAAATTGTATCTGTGGAGGAAAACCATGCATAAATCTAATCCTCTGGATAAAGAAGAAGAATCTATCCAATCTAAATTTGGTTTTGATAATCGTGTTTTACTATTAATTGCTGGTCTTGCAATACTCTTTGAATTTTATGTCTTATATGTGGAATTTGATACTTCTATTTTCAATATAGCTGATTCATTCTTTTTTATAGGTCCAATTGGTGCCATGACATTAGGTTTTTCAATTGCTGCAAAGAGTGGAAAAGATTCAATGTATTTCAAGCCATTTATGGCCCTGTCAGTTGGAATATTATTTTTCATGCTTGGAGATGTAACTTATCTATATTATGATGTAGTATTAGGTGAGGATCCTTATCCGTCAATTGGCGATTTGTTTTACTGGTTATTCTATCCATTTGTAATTGGGTTCATCGTTTACGCATTGAAATTTTTTGCATTCCCATTATCCAAGCCTAAAGTAACATTGATTAGCATAATTACTGCTGGACTGATTTTAGCCTATACTGGAATTTCTTACGATGTTTTTGAAGGTGATATTTTTAATTTTGATTTTGCATATGGAATGATTTTTGTTAGTTCTGCTGCTTTTACAGTTGGATTGGCAACACTGGGAATTATCAGTTTTAAGAATAGTTTACAGGGATTGGTTTGGGCGTTGATTCTTGCTAGTCTATTAATCAATGCAGTGGGGGATATTTGGTATTATCATCTTGAACTCTTTGAAGGATATGAGCCGCTTGATACTATTGATACCCTTTATCTTACCACTTGGATGGTGATATTTTATGGCCTTTACAGGCATTACCGTTATTCACTGTGACTTATTATTTCAAAAAATAACAGACACCTTTTGAAATATGCCATTGTGTAACATTTTTTGTGGAAATCTATAATCAGTTAGTGTATCAGGCTAGTGTTGATGTTCTAACATCAATTTTGGGTAAAAAAGTATATGCAAAGTTAGAGTCTGATTTGGAGAAAATATGGAAGACAAGTATGAAATATGCTATTATGGATTTTGATCAATTCCACGAGGTTCTAAAAAGACAATTTGGTCCTGCTTCTGATAAATTGTTAGAAGAAATTAGATCTAAAGTAATTTCTGAAGCAACACCATTTAATGAAATAAAATCTGTTAAAAGTGGTGATTCATTAAAAATTCAAGATGAATTGCTTGTAAAGAAAATACTATCTGGTTATGGGGATAGTGAATTGCGCCAACTATTGCAATTATGGACTCACCCTTTACTTTGTGTTGATGCAATTCAAAATAGTACTTTGCCTCAGACATCTGCATATAGAAAAATCAATTCGATGATTAAATCTGGATTACTTTTACAGGATGGAGAAAAAATTGTTGAAGGTAGGAAGGTTCCAATGTATAGGCCAACATTTTCCAAAGTGCAGGTGGATTTTTCTCAAAAAGGAACCACCTTACTGGTTCAAGTAGCATAGAAAATCAATTTATTTTTTAAAATTAATTTCTTCTTTTCATATCTGACAAGAATTATTTCACACATTGATTTTCTTGAAAATCCTGTTATTTCCAACTTTTAGAATTCCAGGCTCAAAATAGTACAAATAATGATAATAATGATGATGTTATTTCCAAAATTGGCAATAGTTCATGAAAATTGTTAATGAGTCATTTTATGGGTTTAATCGACAATCTTTTGCTTCTCACAAAGGAAAGATTGCTTTGGGTGTTTTGTTTACTTTGGCAGCAGCTGCTATGGAAGCATTAGCTGATGTTATTCCAAAACCACTTATGGCAGATACTCAAATGTCTCCTGCCAATCCCCTATTGATTGTTTTTATAATTTACATTGTAAACGGTGCAATCTTTACTCCATTTACCACAAAATCAAAACCGCTCTCAAAATTCCCAATAAAACCACTCTATCTGTTGACTGTACTTGGGGTTGTTGAAGTTCTAAGTACAATTTTTTTCCTATACGGACTAAAAGATACAACTGCAGTTAATGCCTCTATTTTGGGAAATAGTGAAATTGTATTTGGAATAATTATTGCGATGATTGTTTTAGGTGAGCGAATTAAGCGTAAAGAAGTATTACCATTTTTACTCATTGGAATTGGTGCAATTTTAATTCCTGTTGGAGCTGATATTTCTGAATATGGATTCATGACAAATTTTGTGGTGGGTGATATTATGATCTTGATGTCTGGCCTTTTCCTGGGAATAGTGATGACTATGTACAAGAGAATGGGTGATGAATTTGATTCAAAACGAATCATACAATATACTTCATTTATAGGCGCTGCCGTAGCGATGACAGGTATTCTAATAATGGGAATGCCTTTTGAGCTTGATCCTGCTCATCTTCCAGTGATATTGATCACAGGTGTGATTGGTGTTGGAATACCTGTGTTTTTTGTATTAATTGCATTGAGGTATATTGGGGCCGTTAGAACAATTATGGTATTTTCAACCACTACTGTATTTGGTGTATTGTTCTCAAATATTTTACTTGGAGAGGAAATCTCTTTTGCAAATATAGGTGCAATTGCTATGGTTATCGCAGGAACATATATCCTCAGAGATAGACTTGCTAGAGATTAGCATCAAAGTAGCTTGTTATTTGAATAACATACAGCAATTATTGAATCTATTTTTCATTTTTACATTGTTGAGAAAAACATACCTGCTTAGATTAGCACAAAAATGGGATGAAGATTCCTTAGATGATTCTACAATTACAAATTAATTTTTAAAAAATATTTTTTGCTAATTTATCTTCACTGTATTTGGAATAGAGAATTATACCACTCTAGATTTTTTAACAAAATTTTTGACGTCAATAGTTTTTAATGGTTTTGAGGATTCCCACAAATATGTGCATAATGTAAAGATGTTATCTACCATTTCACTTGAATTTGTACACAATGAAAAGTCTGAATCCGAATTTGAGTTTTTAGCAGAAACTGCCGAATCTGACATTATCATTTTTTGACTTTTTTGTACCACCATCCTTCCTTTTGATGGTAAATTACCAACCCTTGTTTCAGTAGCATTAAATCGCTTAACAAATGGTGCTAGTTTTGGATCATTCATATCTACAAGTAATCTCACCCTACCACCATTTTTCTCACATATGCTGATTTTTTCAGGAATTGTACTATGATACATTCGAGATACATCATCTAATGTGGTTGCGATATAGATTACATCTGTCGCATTCTCAATAATTTGTGCAATGTCTGCATAGATGTTTTGTCGTCCTTGGACTATTCTGAATGTTGGGACATTGCTTGATTGATTGGTAGTAATTTCATTATTTATTTTATGGATAATTGCTTCACCTGATTTTTTAATTTTGTTTACCTCATCTTCTTTTTTACTTAATGCAATTTTTAGTGCATCATGAGGATCAGATGCAATACATAATTTTGGACTAGATAATGTAGTTGATATTATGTTTCTGCTAACTAACTTGTCTACTGTTCTGTACATTCTTGCTCTGTCAATGTCTAACTCTTTTGCAAGTGCACTTGCAGTAATTGGACCTGCTCTTAGTAAATTAAGATATACTTTAGCTTCTAAATCATCAAGATCTAAAATCTCTTCTAACTCTGCTGCAATCCCACTTACTTGATCCTGATATGACATCATTTTACGTTTTCATTCTCCTTAACCTAGGGTCATTTTGTTTGATACCATTTAGTAGTTTCGTACAAATTCTTAGTTCATTATTTTCTTTCATGTTTGTACTCTGAAAATTATTGATCACTGAGAACTAAAAGATCTGCATGTTAGGTAAAAAACAAACAACCATGTTATTCTGATTATAACAAAAATACCATGTTAATCAAATATTATGATATTACTTTGAACAATTTCTTTCAAAAAATGTCTAAATTGATTACTAGAGTGGCACGTTAAATGCAATTACTGAGATGATTATCATTACAACTACATGCTTTGTACCTGCAACATATGATCCTGAACCTATTTTTCCAGCTGCAAGACCGCCAAAGACAGCTTCAATTATTGCCATGTTGAAGAGTGCCGATTCTAATTTTTCAATTTCCATGCTTGCCAATGATCCAAACAGTCCTTCAGTTCCACTACCTGAGGCCAATAACCCATCCTGTACTTTTTCAATCTCTGTGAAGAAACTAGTTGTAAGTAAAACTGCTACTGCCAAAAAGACTCCAAAGGAGATGTAAATTGTATATGTATATGGTTGAAGAGCCGATTTTCTACTCTTCTCAATATTTTGCATTTCAGATACATGTTTTTGAATCATTTCTAGGTTTTCAGTAACATCTCCACCTATTTTCATTGCCATTTCTAATAGTACTGTAACACGTCTTGCAACCCTTGTGCCTGTTCTTTCAGCAAAATTCTCAAATGACTCCTCGATTGGGGTTCCCCAACTAATGTTTGCTCTGAGATTTTTTAATTCTGGAGTTAATGCTCCTAGATTTCTGTCTGCAGCTTGTTCTATTGCTTTGATCAAATTAGCTCCACTTTGAACCGAGCTTAATAATGCTAGAAGGAACACTGGAAGGTTTCTATCTATGCTGTCTCTTCTTTGTACTTCTTTTAACTGATGAATGGTTAGTGGAATAATTCCAACCAAAATTCCAAAAATTAAACCCACATCTCTAATTGTTGTTGAATCCGAATACTCCGAAAAATAAAAACTCATAGTAATAACGCTGATTGATGCTATAATTGAAAATGATGCTGTTTTTACTATCTCATTTTTTAAAATAGATTGTTTAGGTTCTATATCTATTGATTTTCTTTTTGATTTCTCTATTTTTAACATTTCATTACCTCTTTGGCACCATTGTGTCCATCATCACTAACATCAATACTCCACTTAATGGAATTACTGCAAATGTCAAGATATTCATCAGCGTCAACAAATCAAATCCTGCTAGACTAGGACTCATAATTCCCATAATTGATAACATGATTACCGCTAGTAATGGGAAAACTATTAGAAGAATTGTGTAAATCTCTGCTACACTGCCTAAAGATTCAGTTGTCTTTTGCATCAGCATTTTCTTTTCTTCAAGCTGGACCTTTGCTGTTGCGTTAAAGTATTCTTTGAGATCTCCTCCTGATTGTGCTGTTATAATGGCTCCATCAAGTAATTCTGAATATGGGCCATTCGGTGTTCTATGAATCAAATCTTTAATTGCAGTAATCAAATCCATGCCTAAAATATCGATATTTCTTACAATAAACCTAGCATCCTTTACAATATCTTCATCTGTCTCTTCTTTTGCAATTGCCTTAAAAATTCCTTCTAGTGTTAATCCACTTGTTGCCAATGTTGACATGTACCCAATAAAATGGGGAATCTCTTCTACAAGTTTGGCTGCTCTGTTCTTTACTCTTATGGTTGGAATCATTTGCAGTATTCCAAAGGACATCCCAAACATCATCAATCCCGTTAAAAATGGAAGAAGATATCCAATACTTGCAGGCTGTATGTTGATAAACTGTGATGCAACAATCCCCATTACTCCTCCACAAACAGCTGCAATCATACTAAAGAAAACCATGCTTGAAACATACACTTCGAAAGGTATTGGCATCATTGCTTGTTTGATTGCTTTTTCTAATGATGACATTTTAGGATGCAAAAATTTTACATGATCATTGAGTAACTTGTAGCTAAAAACATGTAATTGTCCTACTGATTCTTCTTGTCGTTTCTTTTTTTGCTTATTTCCCATTTTCATCATTAAACTTCTAACCTCTTTCTTTCATAGAAGCGCTCAGGGTCTGCATAGTAATCCATGATATTTGCAGTTACTTCTTTATGATCACGAATGTCATTTTTTACCATCCATTCTAATGCCAATCTTCGTTTGGTTAATTCATAATTGATCTTCTCTTCTGAATCTCCATCTCTTTCTTTGATTTTTCTAAAAATTACACTATCTCCCATGTAATCATGCGCATCTGTTTTTGGATTCCATTTGAAAATCTCATGAGTTTTAATTTGTCCAGTATTTTCATCTAATCCATCAATTTCTGAAACCTGGATGATTCTTCTAGCTGATTTGTCTCCTACTCTAATTTTTAATTGCAATGTTATCAAATCTAAACTATTTGAGATGAGTGCTTTTGGTACATCCATTGGTGATGATGTTAGTCTTGTTAGGGTTGCCTCTACCGAATCAGCGTGAATTGAGGAAAATCCTCCGTGACCTGTTGCCATAGCCTGGAATAGAGTATATGCTTCCCTTCCTCTTGTTTCACCCACAATGATAATGTCTGGTCTTTGTCGTAATGCTGCTCTTAGGAGATCAAATTGATTAATTTCACCAACCTGGGTGTCCGTAAAATTCTGTCTTGAAACTGCTGGAATCCAATTCTCGTGAGGCAAATTTAGCTCCTGTGTGTCTTCTATGCTGACTACTTTTTGTCCTGGTCTGATAAATGAGGCTAAGGCGTTTAGTGCTGTTGTCTTTCCACTTGCAGTACCACCTGCAATTAGCATAGTTGATCTTTTTTCAGCCAAATACCACATGTATGCTGCAATATCAACTGAAACTGTTCCAAATTTTATCAAATCAATTATTGTAATTGGATCTGCCCTGAATCGTCTTATTGTAAACGTGCTTCCTCGCTTGGTAATCTCATGTCCTAATGTTAGATTTATTCTACTCCCATTTGGTAATGAAGCATCCACAATTGGATCTGCCATTGAGACATGTTTTCCACAAATGTATGCCATTTTTCTTGAAAAATTATTTAATTCTGCATCTTTTTCAAAGATGATGTTCGTTGGCATTGATTCGTGTTCTCTATGCCATATGTAGATTGGAATGTTTGTGCCATCACAACTAATCTCTTCAATCATGTGATCTCTCATCAAGGGCTCAATTTTTCCAAGATATACAAAATCTCTAATTGCAAAATAGTTAATTTTGGCAATATTTTTTGGAGGAATCTTTAATCTGTATTTTTTAATCATTGAAGATATCTTCTTTTTTAATCTGCGCTCTGCATCTTCTTTTGATTTAATATCTTGAAGAGATACGGTTAATTCCGTCATTAGTAATTTTTTAATTATTTCAAATGCCTTTTGGTCTCTCTCTGATAAGACAGGTTCAATTACTTGATATCTTAATCCTCCTTTTGCAGTAGGATCTTTAATTATGCCTGCATGAATCTCATTATTGTCCCAATCTAATTTAGATAGCGTCATAAATTGTGGAATTTTAGTCTCAATTTCTAAATCATTTGTGTTTTCAAAATCCTTTTTGTCTGATTTTAGAATATTTTTAGTCTCCGTTGGAAATTTTTGCAATGCTGATAGTTTGTCCTTGAAAATCTTTAATCTCAAATTACAATTTTGTTCGTATCATTTGTGTTTTAACGCTTGTTCGTTCATTTGGACAAAACATCAAATTATATTTTTAAAAAATACTACATTGTAATTGCATGTATTTGTAAATTGACTAGATCTCCATATTTAAGATTAAAAATGTTCGTTCATTTGAACAACATTTTCCTTTTACCTCACTTGAGGATAAGAATACTACAATGGCAAATTATATGTTCATACTATATGAGGCGAAATTATGATGTTCGGAAAAAAATTTACCTCTCATATCCCAAAAATTGAGAAAAAATCTAGCTCTAAATTAACAGGTTTGGACAACCTATCGTCTATATTCAAAAGTAACTCAAATGAGACTAAATCAAAGACTGTTCTTGAAGAATTTCATGAAGAAGATCATAAAATAGTGTCTCAAATTGATTTACCTCCTACATCCACTATTAAATCAGTTCAATTAATTCAAGAGGTTCAAAAACTCAATGATAGAACTATCATTCCTTTTGTAGATTATAATGAAGGAAAATTATTTTATCCAATTCTATCAAAAATTGGAGAAGTTCAAGATAATATTGAATATCTAGATAATTTAGTTGCAGATGGTATTTTAGAAAAAAAAATTTATGAAAAACTAATTGTTTGTCCAATACATTCTGATACATTCTCTTCTAGTATGCGTCTTTATTGTCCAAAATGTCATTCTATGGGTGTAGAAAAATTAAATCTTTTTGAGCATAAAAAATGCGGTTACATTACTGAGAGCTCAAATTTTGATTTTACAAATCAGGAAGAATCTTTTTGTCCTTCTTGCAAAAAACCAATCAAAAACTTTGAAAAAGAAATACGTGTTCCCGCAATGTGGTATCAATGTGAAGATTGTTCTGAAAAATTTGATAACGCTGTAATTAAATTACATTGCAGAAAACACGAACATGATTTTGATACTAATTCTGGGCAATTTGTTACTACATATTGCTACAAGCTTAAAAATTCTGAAATCTCAATTAATTCTGATACAAATCAAATTAAAGATGAGTTATTGAAACTACTAGAGGGGTTCAACTTTACTGCAAAACTTAATGTTCTCATAAAGGGAAAAAGTGGAAACGTGCATGAAATTCCAATTTATGGTAAAAGTAAAACTACGAATGAATCAATTTTGATATTTATCAAAAATCAACCTGGAGGGATTGATCAAACTGATATGAATTCAATTCTTGTTCCAAAATTAGATATTGCACCAACAAATACATTGCTAGTTACTGTATCTGGAATAAATGATGGTGTAGAAAATCTTGCAAAGCATTATGAAATTCATCTAATTTCAGAACCTGATTTCTCTAAAATTATTTCTCACGTTGAGATGTTTGTTTCGGAATGGTATTCTAAAAATGGTGGTAAATAGTGAGAAATGTCTCTTCCTTCTCACCTAAAAATAGACGTGCAGTCAGTCAAGTTATTGGCAGTGTTGCAATTTTAGGAATTGTTAGCTCTGTAGGTTCTGTTATTTTATTTAATGGGATGGATAGTATCAGTGCATTTACATATGATCTTTCATTTCATGAGCCTACAAAAAATCAAATTCATAGAGAAGGCATTGTATTTGAGCATGTACGATTTGAACCAAATACTGATGATATAATCATTAATCTGCTCAATACGGGAACTGTTGAATCTACTATCTCTACTATAACCATCGTAAAAATAGATAATCAAGAAATTATTGCCAATTGGGTTGATGTTGATAAAATAATTCAAGTTAAAGATTCCCAACAAATAATTCTAGATAATCTTGCATTAGGTACTACCTGGAATGATGTGAATTACATTGATAAAGAATACAAAATATCATTAACAACTGTAAGGGGAAATTTCTTTACTACTGTTGCAAGTCCATTTAATACATAGGTGAAAAATGAATTCAACTATTAACAAAATCTCTGAAAAAAAATCTCGATTAAGAAAAAGACGTGGAGTTGCTGATGTAATTAGTACAATGATGTTGATGGCAGTAACTATAACCGGTGCAAGTACACTCACATATTTTATGAATGATGCCTTTGTATCTGGAAATCTTGGAACAATCTCAACATTGGATTCTTCTTCTCTGAATCTATTTCTTTTAGCATATGATACTAGAGACTCAATTACATTATTGTCCTTGCCAAATATTGATAATCAATTCAATTCTTTATTATGTGGTTCTAGTTGTAGTGGAACTCCAAATAACATTCCATTA
This sequence comes from Nitrosopumilus sp., assembly GCF_025698945.1. Lineage (NCBI taxonomy): Archaea > Thermoproteati > Nitrososphaerota > Nitrososphaeria > Nitrosopumilales > Nitrosopumilaceae > Nitrosopumilus > Candidatus Nitrosopumilus sp. The sequence continues at coordinate 552,777 of NZ_JAILWM010000001.1, read as the reverse complement.
AATGGTGGAACTGAATTTATTGTCTTTCAAGTTCAGAACAATAGTTTGGATTCTATATTTCTTGATGATGTATCTTTAAACGGTGTAGTATACACATGGGACTCTTCAACATCTGGTGTTCAATTAGATGCTACTGCTCCATTAGTTAATGGCAAATATCCATCAGATGGAAAATTTTCAATTCTACCTGTTGGAAAAACTCCTATTATTCAAAATGAATCTATAGAAATTCAAAATGGCCAAATTGTAAACATTCTGGTCAAGCTTAGTGCTTTGGAATCCGATATTCCGCTAAACAAGGGAATTCGACTTCTCTTAGATGCGGGGAATGTCCAACCTATAGAGTATTTAATTGAAAGTGGTGATGCAAGATAAATTCTAAAAACATCTCATTAATGCCTCAAAATAGACGTGGAATATCCTCTGTTGTTGGTGCTTTATTTTTTACAGTGTTGATGATAGCTGGATTTTCTGTTTTGAGTCTAGCTTTAGATGCCCAAACTGATATTGTAACAACTCAGAGGATGGTGTCTGATATTGAAATTAAAAAACAACAAGAAGATTTTGGTCTTTTAGTATCTACAGACGGAAATAATATTCTAAATGTTAGTGTTGATAACAAAGGACAAAATCCTGTTGAGATTTCTAGTATTTGGATTACCAATAAGACTTTACCTACTCAACCTGCAACTAGATTTGAAATTAATTACAATGATGCATTTGTACCTTCTGGATTTAATACAAATGTTCTTTCATCACAGACACTTCAAATGATTCCTGATGTTTATGATATCAAAGTAGTATCTTCATATGGAACAATAAAAACTACTGAATTTGCTTTAGGAGTTGCTGGTTCTTCTGGACTTCGAGCAGAGTTGATAACTGATCCTCCAGATGTGGTGCTTGGTAAAAATGTCACAGTTGCAATGCTTGTTACAAATACTGGTGATGAATTAATCCGAAACGTTGAACCTGAAATGCAGGTTCCTGGTGGCAGTGCAAGTATTATGTCCTCATCGTCTCATACTCCTTCAATAGTAAATTTGAATCCAGGTGAATCTGTAATGTTTTCATGGGATTATCAAGTAAACGGAATCAGTGGTGATGATATCATATTTTCAGCTCTAGCTCGTGGTGATCTTGTTGGTATAGATGATGTGTTTAGTAACATTGCAACTGATTCAAGTCTATTGCGTAAAGCAGGTGAAGGTGGTGGAGCTGATCCTGATATTGTTAATGATGATTTACTTGCAAGACCTCAATTGTTTTTTATAATTCCCTCTTCTCAAGGAAAATCTACTGAAGCCCAAGCAACATGGGGCATCAATGTTGTAAACCCAGTAAATGCGAACATGGAAGTAAGTAAATTAATTATAACAGCTTTTGCACCAGGTGCACAAAATAATGATAAATTGTTTGATCGAGCTGGTGGCGATTGTAATTTTAACCCTATATCTCCTGTGTTGGGCGCAGATCCAAATTGGTCATGTCCTTCTGAAAACGCTTTGATGTGGCAAAGTGCCACTCCTGTAATTATTCCAGCAAATTCTACTAGGGCATTTCTTACACAAGTTGAACCTGGAAAACCTTCTGGTAGTGCATCATTGGAATCCGTAATAGTTCAGGGTTCTGTTTTTACTACTTTGGGTTCATTTGGAAAATCAGGTTACCAGTCTACAATGTCAGGAACTACTTCCCCTCTGGTTAATGTATATCTCACCGATGATACCGTTACTCCTAGAGATGACAATAATATTTTTTCAACAAGAACTGGAATAGTGCCTAATAGTGTTCAAACGTTTGATATTATTTTTGCAGATATGGACAATGATGATACGACCATAATTAATTCTGGAGCACGTTTAATCATCAATGTTCCAAAAGAGTGGACTGAAGTTACTGTGATTTCTGATGAAGGATTTGTAGGTACTCCTGTTCCTGTAGAGTTTGGAGATAAATCCCATCAAATAATTGGGATTACAAGTGGTCCGTTAGGTGATGCTTCTAATACAAATGATAGGATTACATTTAGTGCACGTGCGCCCAACATCACTGATGACAGACTTTATGTCATGTATGTCTTAGCTCAAGGCATGACTTCGTCTAACTTTTCAATTGGACCATTAAACGAAATAGTTCTTCAAGTTGATGGATAATTTTGTTCATAATCAAAAACACTTGTACAATCTTTCTGTTTGTAGTCCATTTTGAACACAAATCTCTTTAACATCTTTTTTAGATCTAAGAAATTCAGAAATGACAAAACTACAGTCAAAACAAAACAAGTTGACATCAAGAAGAGCAGTTGCTCCAGTAATTGCAACCCTTCTTTTAGTAGCAATCGCAGTAGTTGGTGGAAGTATTGTCTTTGTGTTCTCACAAGGATTCTTTAGTTCTGCTCAAATCAGCGGTTCCCCAAACATCGAATCAATCAAATTCACCGGCTATGATGCATCAGATGGTACTACTCTGTTAAATCATGATGGTACTGTATTTGCAGCAGGAAATACTGCAGGTAATGGCCTTGTTGTTGGTGAAGAATTGGCAGTTTATGTCCAAAGTAACAGTGTAGGTAAGCTTACTCTAAGTGAGGTAAGATTAGGTGGTACAGTGTACAATTACACTTCTGCTGTCCCTGCTGCTGGTGATTACCAAGTTCTTACAAGAGGACCTGGTACTATTTTGACATCCACAGCTGCTGAAATCCAACCTGGTCAACAAGTAACAGTACTTCTAACACTTGATGAAAACATCAAATCTGGAAGAGACACACAGTTCAAACTAACAACTGCCAATGGTGCAGTCTTTGTGGGAACTGTAATTGCTGGTCAACAAAGTGGATAACTCCACCCTTTTTTCCTTTTTATGAAAAAAAAAACGGAGTAAAAAATGAAAAATGGAGAAAAAAATGAACACAAAAAACCCCACAATCTTCTTTCTTGCTTTAATTATCTTAATTGGGGGAAATCTGAATTCGGCATCCGCACAAAATTTGGAAGCACTTTCTGACTATTCTATCAAATTAGCTATTGCTCCATCTCATTTAGAAAGCGGTGCTGGAGAACATAATGTTGGGTACCTTTTTGTTCTTAGCAAACATGGTGTTCCTATAACATCATCAAATGATGTTCCAATAAGTCTTAGTTCTGATGATCCAACTATTGTATCTGTTCCAAATAAAATAATTTTAAAAGCAAATGCAGAGTTTGCTTCATTTCCAATAACTACTACCGAAAAATCGGGTTCAACCACAATTACTGCAAATCTTGATGGTAAGATTACCTTTCAAAAAATTAATGTTGGAACAGATGAAACTTATTTGCCTGATAATCTAGTTTTAGAGATAAACCTTCCAACAAATAAAATGCATGTTAACTCTGTAATGCCCTTTACAGTTTTTTTAAAAACTCCTGATGGTTTTATCGTTCGCGCCCCTGAAGATATTGAAATTAAATTAGAGTATGATGAACTTTTAGCATCATCAAATTCTGAATCCTTGATAATTAGTAAAGGCAACTATTACGCATGGGGAATTTTAAATTCTCATGAAAAAGTTGGAAATACTTTCTTACGTGCAATTTATGAAGATGCAGGACTTGATGTTGCAAAAAGTATCAAAATATCATCTACATTACCGACTGGTTTAAAATTAATCATACTCCCCAAATTAATTCCTGCTGAAATCGATAGGACTTTAGATCTATTTGTTAGTGTAATTGATTCTGATGGCAATCCTACAAAAACTCCTCGTGATATTCCTCTTGATTTTTTCTCAAGTGAACAATACCCAATTGGTGAAAATCTCGATAAATTCAGTAAATCCCAAAAGCCCACGATTAAAAAAGGTGAATTTGGGTATCTTCTACAACAAAAATATAGTTTACAAAATTTATTGGCCAATGATATTTTGATTGGTGTAAGTTCTAAAGGCTATGGAACTGCGACTGATACATTTAGAACTGTTGGAGAATCTATTGAAGTAGATCATGATCAACGACTTACTGATTATAACTTTGACGCAAAAAATTATGACACTACTGTGAATGTCTTGGGTTTAGATAAAATTCCTAGTAATGCTACAGCATTTTTCATATATCAGTTATCCATGATTGAAGAAGATGAAGATGATGATGGTTTTAGATCTGATGGAACTAAAGTAGAGATTCATCCTGATTGTTTGGACATTACAGATGAAGAAAAGTCTGGTGATGATAGCTCCAAAGGAATTTCTCATAATACTGAATTAGATCCTGATGATATGATTTTGTATACTATTGACTGTCTATCAGAAGGTGATCTATACCCAATACACTCAAACGATAATCAATACAGTGATGGGTTTGTTCAAAAAATTAATGTGATTTCTAGTGATGATAATTTAGCTACTATTAGCAATGGTGGTAAAATACAAAGCTCTTCTTCTTATGGCACTGCACAAATTTCAACAGGTCAAAAAACAGGCTTTGTTAAAATCTCTGCGTCAATAAATGGTATTGGAACTGGTTCGTTCACTACTCAAGTTATTAACACATTAGAACAAAGAGAAACTCGATTATTTTCCCCCACTGGTCAGGATAACATAATTTTTGATAGAGATGGATATTTTGATATGTTCTTGGTAGCTCTTGACGCCGAAGAAAGACCCAAAGTTATGAAAGAGACTAGTAAATATTTAGTGACTCCTACTAATGGAGTAGTTGAAATTGACAAGGGCTCAACATTTGCATTTACTCAATTAAGAAGTGATTCTTTTGAAATTTCAAATGATAGAGAAGAGATAACCTTAACTGTTGAGCCTATTGGAGAAAATGCTGATTTAAATTTGGTTGGAACAAAAAAATTCATCACTCAGCCAACTTCCCAAATGAAAATTTTACTGCCAATGGAAAAAATTAATGCAAATCATAATCAAAACATTGGAGTAATTCAATTAGTTGATTTACAAGGAAATCCTGTAATTCCAAAGTTTAATGTAAAGTCTAAGATAACTTCCTCTCAAGATAATGTTGTTCAAATAATAGATGATGGTGTAATTCCATCTGGTTCATCATATACTACATTCTCCATCAAAACTACTGGAGCTATTGGTGCATCGGTAATATTTGCTAGTGCAAAAGGCGTCAATGGAACATCAATTCCTATTAACACTGCATCGTCTCAAACACAATTGAATATTTTTACTGGAGGATTGGACAGTGAAATTCCTGCAAACCAGCCCGTTGAATTTAGATTGTTTGTTGATGATGAAAACGCCGATTCTATTTCAGGTGCATCTATTCAAATAATCACCAACGAAGAAGAGGCGTTGGTATCTCCAAATGTTGTTAGAACAAGTTCTGATGGAAGTGCTATTGTTAGCTTAACTGCCTTTAAAGGTCCAAACATCTCATTTGAAATTATTGCTACTGCTGAAGGCTATGCAGAAGGTAAAGATACTTTTACTGTTAATGTTGATGCTCCTGATCGAACCTTTGCCGCAATTGATTTAGAATTACCTGATTGGATAATCTACATTATAATTGGTGGTATATTGATGGTAGGTGTAATTGTGTTTATGTTCTTAAAGAAATCAAAAACAAACTTGGAAGAAGAATGGGAAGAAGAAGAGGAACTATGATTTTTTACTTGTTTGTTCTTTTTTTATCTCTACAAACCCCGCAGAGATAATTTTTCTTAAATTCTATTATTTTCTTTTCAAATGATTTTGACTCATAGAACTTCTTTGAGCATTTCATGCCTCCTGGAACTTTCTTTTTACAATTTGCACAATGTAACTCCAATTCAAAATTGACACTTTTCTCATTTTTCCCAATTTTGCCAATTATCACAAATAATACTAGACATTTTGTTATAAAAAATGGTCCAAAAACAAAACTCATGAATATTATACTGAAAACCTGTAATGGAAAGTGATGTTATCGATTTGGTTTCGTGTAATTCGTGTTCGTTTTCTACTTGCCTCAATAATTGCTGTATCTGTAGGATTGGCACTTAATTGGTGGCAACACTCCACAATTGATTATTTTACTGCCGTTTTAACATTTGCAGGAGTTATGGCCCTACATGCAAGTGTTGATCTATTAAATGACTTTTGGGATTTTAAACGAGGTATTGATACTAAAACCCCTAAAACGAAAATGAGTGGGGGCACAGGTGTGTTACCTGAAGGTTTACTCCAACCATCATCTGTTTACAGAGCGGGAATTGCATTTTTAATAATTGGAACCATTATTGGAGGTTATTTTGTAGTGACAGATGGAATTACTATTGCCATAATTTTGGGATTTGCAATACTGTCTATTTACTTTTATTCTACTAAGATTGTTGATTCTGGATTAGGTGAGTTTTTTGTTGCAGTTAAAGGATCTATGATTGTTATTGGCACATACTTTATTCAATCTGGACAAATAACTATAGAATCTACACTTGCAGGAGTTCTTGTAGGTGCACTATCGTCTCTTGTATTGTTTATTGCATCGTTTCCAGATCATGACGCTGATAAATCTAAAGGACGAAAAACTTTAGTTATTTGTGTTGGAAAGAAAAAAGCCATAAATTTTTTCTGGATATTCCCCTTGGTCTCTTATGCAGTAGTAGTAATCGGTGTTCTTGCAGAACTGTTTCCATTAACGTCTTTTATTGTCTTTCTAAGTCTACCCTTAATGATAAAATCTGGATTGGGATTGAAAAAAAATTATGACTCTGTTGATAAACTTGTACCATTTATGTCATTGACATTGATGTATAGTAGGATCACTGGACTTCTGTTTGTTGTTAGTTTTTTGATTAGAATTTAAACTCTAAATTGAATATTTGTTTTCATAAAAAGACGAGATAGAAATTAGATATTATTATAATAAACCATCTTCAAGATGTTCATTAAACAAAATTTTATTTATCTCCTATAATACATGCGAATTTGTACATTACAAAATGTATGTGAAAATTGATAGTATTTTGTGCTCGGAAAACGAGCTTTAACATAAATTTAGTAAAAATTTAGAATATTCATGATTTCCGGGTATGCAACTGCTGAGGGAACTAAAAGATTTGCTCAAAATTCAGACGTAAACCCTGCAAATTTTAAAGAATTTCAACACCTCACATTATCTAATGTTGGAATTGGAACATATCTTGGTGATGTCGATTCAAAGACTGATCAATTGGTCACAAATGCTGTAAAACAATCAATTCAATCTGGAATAAACGTAATTGACACTGCAATTAATTATCGATCTCAAAAGGCGGAGCGTTCTGTTGGAAAAGCAATATCTGAACTAGTTCAGGAGAAAAAGATCTCTCGTGATCAGATATTTGTTAGCACAAAAAATGGATATGTTACAAATGATGCTGATGTAAATTTGGGTTTTTGGGAATATGTTAAAGAAGAGTATTCTCAAAAGGGTGTAATCAAAGAAGGGGATGTGACCTCTGGATACCATTGTATGACTCCTACATATCTTTCAGATCAACTTGATAGAAGTTTAAAAAATTTAGATTTAGAATGTGTTGACTTGATGTACCTGCATAATGCTGTTGAAGGACAGATGAAAGATTCTTCTAAAGATAAATTCACTGACAATCTAAAAAATGCTTTTGAATTGTATGAGCAAAAACGTGATGAAGGAAAAATTAAATTTTATGGAATGGCCACATGGGAATGTTTTCGTGTATCTAATGATAATTCCCAATATTTGTCCCTAGAAGATACAATCAACCTGGCAAAAAAAATTGGTGGTGATGATCATGGTTTTAGATTTATTCAGTTGCCATACAATATGCATTATGACCAAGCATTGCTTGCAAAAAACCAAATACTTAATTCCAAATTTGTCTCTATTTTAGAATCTGCTTCTTCCTTAGGTGTTGGTGTTTTTACGAGTGTACCATTCATGCAAGGTAGACTGTTGGCCCCTGGTGTAATGCCTGAGTTTAGTGAATTAAAACCATCACTTCGGGCTTTACAGTTTATTCGTTCCACTCCAGGAGTTATTGCTCCTCTAGTTGGGCAGAAATCTCCAGAACATATATCTGAAAATCTTGAGATTCTAAAAATTCCTCCACTATCAGAGTATGAATTCCTGGCATTAGTCAAGAAACTTACGTCGTAAATTCTAAATCAAAATTAAATAGAAGGATAATTAATGGGCCTACAGTAGGAATTAAAGTATGTCTGCTAAGATTTATGATTATACAAAAATTTGTGATTCTATAAAATCCCTTGACCCAAAAATTCGTTTTGCAGGTGTGATAAATGAGAGAGGACGTTTGGTTGCAGGAGGAATGAAGGAAAATGTTGAGCCTCTAGAGAGTGAAAAAGATGATGAAATGATCTTCATGGAATTGGCCCTACGTGTTAAAATGAGAAAAGAATTTGACAGGCAACTTGGTCCTGTTAATTTTGCAATGGCTTCTCGTGAGAGGGCATTAGCTATTAGTTTTCTAATTAATGAAGACATTCTGTATGTTGTATCTGAACCAGATGCAGATTATGGAGTCCTTCCAAAAAAAATTTTGTCAATAATTCATGCATAATTTTCTATTTCCAGTTTTGGGACTTTTCGGTGATCCTTAATTACTAAAAAACAGTCTTATGATTGAATGGAAAACTATAATAAAATAGGTTACAGCGAAATTGATTTTGAATATTTGGCAATGGCTGAATTAACCAAAGAAATTGGTTCAATAGTAGAGAATTCCATAAATCAATGTAGAGATGAATTAAACTCTCAAGAAATAGAACATATTGTCAAAATGACTAGTGATGTTATTGGTTCATTAAAGAGACAATCTGTAAAACTTACTGTATGACTTGTAGATTTCTATTATGACTGTCATACCTTATTTACAAAATTCAATACCAAACAGTTACTGAAAATATTCATCTAAACTAGTGGTTGGCGTGAGAGATGATGTCAAAATTATGATGTTTGTAAGATGAAGATTCAACATTGTCTATGATAAATGGTGAAAAATTTCAAATAATTGACATTAAATTTTAATTTAAAAAAATTCATTCATTTTATTAAGGCTAAAATCAATTTTTTGTCTTAATCTATAAATAGAATTCACATAAGGAAAATTTGTGCCAGTAGATCCAGTATGTGGAATTGAATTAGATGAAGATTTAGCTCTACTGCATGAACATGATGGAAAAAAATTCTATTTTTGTTGTAATGGATGCAGACGAATTTTTATTAAAAAACCTAGAAAATACAAAAATGCTTCCTAAACTGGAAAGGCCCCACACATTCTACAAAATCTTGAATTCTCAATTTTATGTTTGCAATAAGGGCATGTTTTTTCTGCCTTGTTATCAGCTGGAGAGCCAAATATTTTTTTAAAAATTTCATAATAATACATTGATTCTCTGCTTCTAATCACCACACCATCATTTTTCTCAACTGTTAACTTCTTTTCCACATAGATTTCTTCTCCGATAACTGAGTTGAATAGATTAGTAAGTCCTGAGGTTCCTGAACCATCTTGCATGGGTGATTTTTCTCTCCATGCAATTTGTACTGGAATATATTTTTCAAAACTCTTTCTCAAAATTAGTTTTCCATGTCTTTTTCCATTACCTTCTCCTACTTTCATATTTGCAGGGATCTTCTTAGCTAACTCTATTACTCTATCATTTAGAAAAGGCGATTCAATTTCTATTCCTAACTTTTCTCCAATTTTTTGTGTAGGAAAATGCATGACTGAACATACACGTTTTATCTCATCTTCTAGTTCCTCAATGGGTTTGTTTATTAGAAAATTATAACCAGCAAATAATTCGTCTGCCCCATCTCCTGTAATAATGGATTCTTCACCATTCTCTTTTGCCCATTTTATTGCCAGATACATTACTACATTATTTCTAATTTCAATATCGTTGAAGTTTTTTAAAATTTTAATTGTATCCTCAATTGCTTCTAAAATAACAGATGTTTTTACATTGTAAATTGATAGTGGGATATTCATCTCCTTTGAAATCATTTGACAATATGTAAGATCTGTTGAAACAAAATCTTCTGCTATTACGGCAATCGCTCTAGGGTTTCTTTGTTTTAAAAAATATGCTATAATCGAACTATCTAATCCTCCAGATAATGAAATTAAATTTGATTTACATGAATTGCATGATTCTTTTAAAACATTGTAAATTTTCTGAGAAATATCTTCCACTATCATCTACTGCCTGTTTGAAATTAAAATAGCTATGCCTAATGATTTATTGTAATGCGGTAATAGTATTGCAAACTTTAAATTCTTAATACCGTTCTTGAGAATCAATGTTACTACCAGCTGAGATAGAATCCAAAACACTCATTCCTGCTTTACGTGCAATTCTTGCAAAAAAACTTGCTGAAGATCATAACATTAGAGAAGATGAAATTTCAAAAATGCTTGGTGTGACTCAAGCAGCAATTAGTAATTACATTAGAGGAACTCGTGGTGATCCTTCCTTGATTTCAAAATTATTGGCAGAAAAACAAGTGGCAATTATGATTGATGAGCTTAGTGATAGTTTATCATCTGATATGGCATACACTCCATCTAGCCTTTCAAAATTTATCGGTCTTTGTAATTATATTAAATCAAGTCTGTTAATCTGTGAGATACATCATAATTTAGAATCAAACATTGACGAACAAGTTTGCAAAGAATGTGAAAACATGCTTTTAAAGGGTCCTGGAAGCGTCTACTAGTTTTTAGTTAAAATAATCTCTACAGTTGAAGTCATATTTCCAATGCCTGGTGCTGATTCTGTATCTAGAGTAATTTTTTGAACTTTTGAATTTCCATTTAACATTTTTTCTGTAATGATATTTGCAACTGCTACTGCATTTGGTATTGAATTCCCTTTTGCACGTAGAATTACCTTGCTCTTATTTCCGAGAATTGACAATACATCTACAGCTGATAACATGACAGGATCATTTCCAATATTGATGATGGTATCCTCAGACTTTTTGGTCTGCTCTTGACCATACGGTTCACTTATCTCGTCCATGAGCATTATTCAACAATCAGCAATTTTTTGTTCTTTTAAGTTTTATCGACCATTGATTCATTTATCAAAATAGTCTATTGGAATGTTCTGATAATCTCCATTTGGAAGAACTCTTCTAATGGTAATTGGAATTACTCTTTGTTCTAATTCTTCCATTGAAATATCTAATGAAATTCTTGCCGTTTTTGGAATTGGAATAAATGGTGGTGCTCCTAATGATAATTGCAATGCTCTTGCACCCATTATTCTTGCTTTTTCAAATCTTGTTAATGTTGGAGGTCCAATTGTAATTTTTCCTTTCTCACAAGGAATTTCTACAGGATCATGTTCTTCAATTTTTTCAACTACGTCTCTTTCTTCGATCTCTTTGATTCGTTTCTCTAATTTCTCTTGTTCTTTTTCAGTTAATGGCTCGATACCATCATTTTTTTCTATTAGTTTTCGATATGTGTCTAGTGCTTTGTTTAACCCTGCGTTGACTTCTGGTTCTTCATCTGTGGTATCAGTTGATTCTAGTATTTCAGATTCTTGAGGTTCAATTAATTCAGCTTCTTCGACATCAGACAAGTACCGAAATTTTCTTAAAACGTTATATAATCTAATCATTTTAAAGTACGAATTGAGTACATCTTCAGTCTCCAGAAAACAACTGATTTTAGAAATTAGAGGCAAAGCAAAAATCCAATGTGATCTTAAACGACATTTATCTCCAAGAACCGTTGGAACAATAATGAGATCCTTGCCATTGGAAGGACATGCTCATCATCTTGGAAAAAGTATTGTGTATTTTGAAACAACTATTGATTCAGGAATTGAAAGAGCCAGATCTGAATTTAAGAAAGGGGATATAGCATTTTTGCCTTCTACTGGAAGTATATGCTTTTTTACAAATGATGTTGTTTCAGGAAAAACTATGACTCCAATTGGAAAACTAGGTGATAAAATTATGATGTTAAATGATGTAAAAGCAGGTGATGTTTTTTCTATCTATGAAGAAACTGGTTGATACAAATGATGTCCTGAATATCCGCCAACTTTTTTTACTGTTCCCTTTTTTGCAGCTTCTCTAAGAAATGCATTTGCTGCAGAAATTTTAACTCCAATTTGTCTTGCCAAATCTTGAACTGTAACCACTTTTGAGTTTTGAATAATCTTCATTGCCTGTTGTTCATTTACAATAACTGTGATCTCTGCTTTTTTAGGACCACTTTCTCCTTTCTCCTTTTTACTTTTCTTTGTCTCTTTGCCTGCAGTTTTATCTTTATTTGCAGCAGTTGGTTTTTTTGCTCCACCCATAATTTGTGACTAAAATAATCCTCTTATAAACGATGTACCGTTTCATTAATTCAGTTAATAGAAAAATTTTCAAATGTGATGATTTTCAAATATAAATAACATCTTGATTAATTGATTTTATGGGAATTATATCAAAAGGAGCAAAATGCAATGTTGAGGGATGTGATAATGATGGAGCTCGTTCACTTAATACTACTAAAGTAGAAAATGCTGGATTGAGGGTAAACTCTGTTGGGAAAAAAACTGTTTTATGCAAAGAGCATTACAAAGAATGGAAAAAAGAGTCTAAAGATGATAGAGATCTAGAACGTGCTAGATTTGACAAGTTTTAATTTCTTTTTTTATTCTTTTTTTTGTTTGCAGGATTTTTAGAATAATCTTCACTTAGTTTTTCATATAATTTTCCTAATTTTTTATACAGTCTTTTTGGTTTTCTGGCCTTTTGATTACTAAGAACATACAGCGCCAAAATGGGAAATGCAATTGTTGCATCTGCATATACTGTTATCATTCCATGATGTGCATCTTGTACCTTTCCCCAACTCTTACCTTCTTGTAATGTTGCACCTGATAATCCCCCAGTGTCTGGTCGTGCATCAGTAATTTGAATAACATAATCTTGACCTCCATCATTTCTTCTTAAAATTTGGTCTAATAATGGTCCTGTTTGCTGTGCTGTATTCTTTGGTACTCCGCCACCTAATTCCAAAATACCTGATTTCTTTGAATCATAAAGAATTGCAGCTTGCTCTATGATCTCTCTTACAAAATCTAGATTGTATACCTTGTTTCTTAATCTATGTACTGCTAAATTAAGGGCCAATGATGAATCTTTAATTGTTGAAATATACACTGGAACATCATAATCATATGCCGTTGTTATGAAACTCTTTTCTGGATACTTTGAGTTTTCTTTACTAATTTTTCCCATTAAATTACAAAATTCTGCAGTAGTAAATGGTTTATCTGGGAAATTATCTCCAAACATTTTTTGAATTACTTGATCTTGTGCTTCTAATGTTTCATAAAATTTAATGTAAACATCTCTAATTCTTACAATTTCATTTTCGTATAATTTCATATCATCCACATCAAAACTTCCTTGTTTTACTGGTAACCCCCATGCGAAATGATCTTCATGGTATACATTTGCTCCAGTAGTAATTATCCAATCAACAAATCCTCTCTCAATTAATGTCTTGATTATTCCGCCAAATCCCACTGGTGTCATTGCTCCTGATACGGTTAGACAAATTGTTGCATCCTCTTGTATCATTTTTGCATAAAGTTTTGCAGCTTCACCAAGCTGTCTGCCATTAAACCCAGAACTAGCAAAAACATTTACCAGATCTTCTATTGTCATTTTTGGATGTAGTTTGATATGAGGAATATCCTTGCCATGAAATTTGTGTGGGTCCATTTTTAAAAATTAAATATCTTGGTAAATAATACTTGCGTAAGAAAAATTGATCTGTGTTATTAAATCATGAATTTTTATACAAATACTACTTAATTATGAATAATCTTAAGGTTCTTTTATGAAGATTATTGATCTGTATGATCCTGCTAGGGTCAATAGAATTCCTGATGAAATTCACGTTTTGTTTTCATCAGGTAATTTTCTTCAAGATGGTTTTACTATTTCTAAAGTTGAATTAAGATTATACAATGAAAGAGAAGATGAGAAATTGGGAACTTTTTGCCTAATCACTTCTTTTGTAGAAACTGACAAGGGGTCAATTGAAATGATATATGATGAAGGATTTCGTGGCAATGATCCACTTTTACGTGCATCTGAATTTCTTAAATCCAATTTAGGCATATCTGGTTTAATTTTACGCTCGGTAATTTCTTTACGTGAAAAATTGACATAGGCTAGAGTTGTAATGTTTGAAAAATAACAAACTAGTTGTTTTATTATATTTTCTTTTAATAATAACAATGAGCACAAATCAAATTTGTAAACCTGAGCAACTCTATGAAAACGAAATGCATAAACTAAACAGTGAACTTCAGGTAGCCTTACTAAAATGGAAAGTTCAGTCTATGAAGAAGCCTGGTTTTGAATTTTAGAAATTTTAACAGATATTGAATACTATGACCTTTTAGGATTTTTATATTATTGTGGTTTTTCTGACCTTTTAATGTTAAAATTTCTTTTTACGATAAAGAAAAACATCAATTGGAAATCCAACATACATACCAACTTTTTACTATAATGAAACGCATATTTTCAGCCGAAGCGGGGGATTTCTATTTTTACTGGTTGCCTATAAACTCGCTAACATCTACAAAAACCACGTACAAAACACTATGTTTTGATCTTAAATATTTCATCATTTCTCAAAACACTTAATTCAATTAGGTTTTCTGTTTGAAATTATGCGAATACTGCAACTTCATTGTGATTCCATTGAATACACTCCTACAAAAAAGGAGATAAAATCTGCAGAGGAAATTGAAGATCCTAAGACTACTCTTTTGCAGGAAATTGTGGTTGCTTTTGTGGCAATTGAGGATGGTGATGATTCATCTGTGGCTCTAAATGCTATTTCTCAGATTAAAAAATCAATGGAAAAAATTGGGTGTAGAAAATTGTTATTATACCCATATGCTCATCTTAGTTCTAATCTTGCAAAACCATCCGTTGCTATTTCACTACTCAAAGAAATGGAGGGTAATGCATCAGAACTTGAAGTCTCTCATTCGCCATTTGGTTGGACAAAGTCGTACAAAATTCAAGTAAAGGGTCACCCATTAGCTGAAAGCTCCAAAGTTGTCACAAAAGACTCTTCAGTATCTGGAGACAAAGAAATTACATCTGATGCTCTAAAGGGTGAATCAAAAATTCGTTCTTATTGGAAGATAATGACTCCTGATGGAAATATGATAAACATTGGTGATTTTGATTTTTCAAAAAATAAAAAATTGGAGATTTTGGCAAAATATGAATCTGCAAAAATTCGAAAAGTCGATGAGCCACCTCCACATGTTGCACTAATGAAAAAAATGGCAATAGCTGATTATGAGCCAGCTTCTGATTCGGGAAATATGAGATTTTATCCCAATGGACGTTTGATAAAATCCTTAATTGAAAGATATGTTACTGATAGGGTAAAAGAATATGGTGGATGTGAAGTTGAGACTCCAATCATGTATGACTCTGAGCATCCAAGTATGGTGAGTTACTTTAATCGATTTCCAGCACGACAATACAATATTGATTCAGAAGGAAAAAAATTATTCCTAAGATTTGCTGCCTGTTTTGGGCAGTTCTTGATGGCTAATCATCATCAATTGTCTTACAAAAATTTACCATACAAATTATACGAGCTTACTCGTTATAGTTTCAGACGAGAGCAATCCGGTGAACTAGTTGGCTTAAGGAGACTAAGAGCATTTACTATGCCTGATTGCCATGCATTTTGCAAAGATTTACCGCAAGCAGTTGACGAGATAAAAATTCGATTTGATCTTTCTCAAAGTGTTTTACATGAGCTTGGAATTGAAGACTCTGATTATGAGATGGCAATTAGATTCACTGAAGATTTTTACAATGAAAACAAATCCTCCATTGAAGAATTAGTAAAAAAACATGGTAGACCGGTTCTTGTTGAAATGTGGAAAGAAAAGTTCTTTTATTTTGTTTTAAAATGGGAATTTAATTTTATAGATAATCTTGGTAAGGCTTCTGCACTATCCACAGATCAAATTGACGTTGAAAACGGAGAAAGATATGAGATTGATTACATTGATGAACATAATCAATCTAAACATCCTGTAATATTGCATAATTCCCCTAGTGGTGCCATTGAAAGAATAATTTATGCTCTGTTAGAAAAGGCTGCAAAAGACTCCAAAGAAGGAAGAAAACCTCAATTTCCTTTATGGCTTGCCCCCACTCAAGTTCGTGTTATTCCTTTAAATGAAGAATTCTATTCCCACTGTGAAGAATTGTCTGAAAAAATATCTTCAAAAAATATTCGTGTAGATGTTGATGATAGAAATGAAAGTATTGGAAAAAGAATCCGTGAAGCAGAAAAAGAATGGGTACGATATATCTTGGTAATTGGTGAAAAAGAGATAAACTCTGAAAATCTAAGTATTAGAGATAGACAAATGGGAACCGTTAGGGAATTATCTTTTGATGAATTTATAAAAGAAATTAAAGTTCAAACACAGAATAAACCATACACTGGTTTGAATCTTCCAAAACATCTTTCAAAAAGACCACAACTAATGGTGTGAGAAAATGAGTTTCCTTGATTTATACATGAACAAAAATCCTTTGATTACTGCCTCAAATGAAGACTCTAAACCTGTAGCAACAATATTTGGAATTCCTTTTGATGCCACTCACTCATACAAGCCTGGATGCCGATTTGGACCTGATGCTATACGTGACTCGTTTAACAATATAGAGATTTTTCATCCTGACTTGCAAGTGGATCTTGAGGAAGTCCATATTGAAGATTTAGGCAATACTCGTCACACTGTTGTTTCATCTGAAATGGTTGATATGGTTAAAAAAATTACTACTGAACTTGTTGCAAAGCAAGTTCAATTATTCATTTTAGGTGGTGAGCACTCAATTACATATGCCACATATTCAAGTTTTCCAAAAGATACTGGGTATGTTGTCTTTGATGCCCATTATGATTTACGAGATGAATTTGCTGATAGTAAATTAAGCCATGCATCATACCTAAGAAGAATTGTAGAGGAAAGAGGTGCTGATAATATTTTACATGTTGGTGCACGTGCATTTGTTAGAGAAGAATTAGAATTTCTTAAAGAAAATAATATAAAAACAATATCTGATAAGGAAATTCGTGAAGGTAAAGGACCAGTACTTCTAACTGAGTATCTATCATCTTATGATAATGTTTATGCCAGCTATGATCTTGATGTTTTAGATCCAGCATTTGCACCCGGTGTTGGAAATCCTGAAGCAGTAGGAGTTACATCTAGAGAATTATTTGATCTAATTCGTTGTTTTAGTGAAACCAATGTCACTGGTGTTGATATAGTTGAGCTTAATCCTTATCATGATAATGGCTCAACTGCATCACTAGCTGCAAAAATAATCTCTACAATGATCGCAATGAATTTATCTAAAAATTAATTCACATTTAATATCTTGCATATTCTCTAATTAAAAATGTCAAGATAATATTGAATACGATATTGTACAATGAAAATTTTAAAAGATTTATCCATGCATAACATCATAATATCTTTTTATATTACTTTTTTCTTAATTAATTCTCAAAAATTAAATTAATTTTTAATATTTTGCCTTGCATTTGCTTCTGTTGGCTTTATTAGATAGTAATTTGGGGATATCTCGTGTTAAATAATCTCAGGGAGACATTACGTCCTACGCTTGAAAAAATTGGCAAAGGATTTGCCTCTACAGGACTTTCTCCTAATTTTTGGACTGTTGTGGGTCTTGTTATTGCATTTGTATCTGCCATAGTTTATGGATTTGGTATTGAATATGGATTAATTGTTGGAGGAATTTTGCTACTTGTTTCAGGGTTTTTTGATATGGTTGATGGACAAGTTGCTCGAATTACTGGCAAAACTTCAAACAAAGGATCCTACCTTGATTCAATGTTTGATAAGATTGCAGAAACTGCAATTTTTTTAGGAATTTTAGTTGGAGGCTATGCCGAACCATATCTTGTTTTACTTGCAATTACATTATCTTTACTTGTTAGCTATGCAAGAGCAAAATCAGATGCCTTGAATATAAAATTACAAGGAGTAGGAATTGGTGAACGAGCAGAAAGATTATTGGTGATAGCTATTATTGGCATGATTGGATTTATGGATTATGCTGTGATAATTGTTGTAATAATTGCAGCGATTACATTAATTCAAAGAATGATTGTAACTGCTAAAAATATTAAGGAATAATACTAACGTAGTTTTCCGCGCTTTCTTCTGCTATCTGCAGATCTGATTTTTAATATTTTAAAGTGAATTGCACATGAGATGCAATACCATTTCAAAACTGTTGGGGATGCAATATATGCTCCTTGAGCTCTTAATTCTTTTGCCAAAGTATGTTCTACTAGATTTAATCTAGATGTGACTTTTTTTGCTTTATCCTTTGGAACTGTTTGTCCGCAGTTTGTACATTGTACTACCCCTGAGGAACCCTTTCCACCTTTTGTTCGGCCTCTACTTGCACGCTTTAATGGCATGAACATAAACTATTTTGCCTACTTATATTCTTGCGGATAATTGATGTGATTTGTAACTTTTGTGCCTAACTTCTGGCCAAAAATCCCTCATGTTTTAATTATAGATCGAATTAAATTAATTGATATTTGATGCGAGGCCTTTGCCATAATTGCTTCACTTCTGGAATTGAAGTAATGATTTCAAAAGGACAGGTTCTATGCAAAGATTGTTTTGACAAGATTAATGCAAAAAACTAAATCCACTAAATTTTGAATTAGAGAAATGAAATTAGCTCTTTTTTCTCATTGCGCAATTGATACTATAACAATCAATAATCAAAATTATGAACAAATTGGAGGAGCCGCATGTTATTGTGGAATTACTGCTCGAGAATTCAAATTTGATGTTGAATTATTTACAAAATTTGGTCCTGATTTTCCAAAGCAGTATTTGACAGATTACAAAATCAATTTTCAAAATGCTGAATCAGAGAAAAAAACAACAAAATTTAGAATTACTATAGATGGTTCTGATAGAACACTAAATCTTGAAAATCAATGTGATCTGATTGAATATGATCAAATAAATGCAGACTGTCACCTTGTGAGTCCAATTTTTCATGAGATCTCTGATGATGTATTTTCAAAAATTAAAAACGATTCAAAATTCTTACTTGTTGATCCACAGGGCTTTTTGAGACAAATTGATTCTAAGAATAATGTAATATTGCAAAAAACAAATCTTGATCTGTCTGGTGTAAATGCCATAAAAATAAATCCTGAAGAAGGTAAACAAATTGTTGATGGCACTCATGATGAAATGATGTTAGCATTACAAAAAAAAGGAATCGATTATGTACTCTTAACTGATAAAATCAATGTGTCTCTTTTGGTAAAAAACAAAATTTATTCAATAACCCTTCCAAACAAACAAGTCCGTGATACTACTGGAATTGGAGATATTTTCTGTTCTGCCTTTTGCTGCACAATGATTAAGGAAAATGATTTTTTATGGGCCTTGTGTTTTGCAGGTGGTGCAGCCCAAGCAGCTCTTGAATCACAAAATATAGGATTACAAAAGATTCCACGTAAAGGTACAATTGAAACTAATGCCTCATATTTCTATAATTTATTGAAATTCCGAGACCTATGACACATTATTCTTTTATTGTACTGATTAGTTTGTAACTTTTGTGCAAATAGGAATTTATGGTTCTGGTTCAGCAGAGACTGCAGCAAAGACAATAAAGAAAATACTTGATGATTCTGGGATAAAGTCATTTTCTATTACAAAATCAAGGAGTAGGCTATGTGATTGTATTATTGTTTTAGGTGGTGATAAAGGAGTCAGAAATTATTTTCATAGGACCTTTGATTCTACATCTCCTGTACTTGGAATCAATGAGGGTGAAGCAAGTGGGTTTCTTGCTCAAATTGAATTAAGAGAATTTTCATCTTATGTTAACATTCTAAAAAAACAAAACTTTACTGTTGAAGAAGTACCGCGTCTTGGAGTGAAAATTGATGGAAAGAATGTTTATCCTGTTTTAAATGATGTAGCAGTTTTTTCTTCAAAAAGTGCAATGCTCATGGAACATACACTTAGAGTCAATGGTGAAGAAGTATGGCATGATAACAGTGATGGGATCATTGTATCTACTCCAATCGGCTCATCAGCATATTCAATGTCAGCTGGTGGCCCTGTCTTGTTTCAAGATGCTGCTGTATTTGAGATAATTTCAGTTAACTCTCTTGATGTTACAAGAAGACCAATTATAGTCTCAAATGAAAGTTCGATTGAAATTGATGATATTTCAGCTAGACTGCACTGTGAAGTAGTTTTAGATGGTTTAGATAGATACAAAGTCAACAAAACTGTGGAATGCAATCAGTTTTTCCCTCATGCTAAAATCATTCGTCTCAAAAAAGACTCTACTGCAATTTCTGCACTAGCAAAAAAAGTACATTTAGCTGAGGAGTTGCTTAGTATGCCTCCAAGCTCAAAATTACTCCTAAAAACGTTAGAGTATGAGGGTGCATTGACCCAAAAGGATCTATCAAATAAGACCCTGTTGCCAGATAGAACTGTTCGCCTTGCCTTGAGTCATTTATTAAAAAAAGGCTATGTCAAAAAGAAAGTCTCTATTAGAGATGCAAGACAAAAAATTTATGAAATATCAAAAATAGAATAATCATTCATCTTTTGAAAAAGATTTTGTGTGTGAAGGATCATTAAATGTTGCATCTTCAATTCGTTGTTTAATATTTTTTTTATAACACTCCATGGAACAAAATCCCTTAACTCCAATTTTAAATGACTTTTGACAAAGTTTACACTGTTCCACTGTTATCATTATTTGTGATTTTAATAAATAGATAAGATTTCTTCAATTTCCAACATATGGAAAATAGAAATACGTTGCCCATAGTCATATTTTTGGAGGCTGGATTTATCCATCAAATAGACTATGATAATATTTGAACTTTAAGGATCATATTTCTGATGTTGAAATTTTTACTCCATATGGTCTTAAAATCGATTTAATCCCATGTTAGTTTTTCTCAGATGAAGCTTTGATAAATGAGACAAATGATTCTTCAGGAAAACCTGGTCTACTATTAAATTCTGGATGGAATTGTACTCCTAGATAGAATTTGTGATTTGGAATCTCAAGTATTTCCATTCTTTTTTTATCATCACTATATGCTGAGAAAATCAATCCATTTTTCTCAAATTCTGGAATGTATTGTGTATTGATTTCATATCTGTGCCTATGTCTTTTGCTAATTGTGTCTCTATTGTAGATTTTTCTGGCATTGGAGTTTTCTTTGATCTTTATCTCATTTGCTCCTAATCGAAGTGAGCCTCCCATATCCGAGATATCTTTTTGTTCTGGAAGCAAGTCTACAATTGGATTTTTTGAATCTGGTTTAATTTCAGTTGAATTGGCATCATCTAGTTTCAAAACATTTCTTGCAAAAGCAATCGCTGCAAGTTGAAATCCAAAACATATTCCTAAATATGGTATGTTTTTCTCGCGAGCATAGTTTGCAGTTTGAATAATGCCTTCAGAACCCCTTGTTCCAAATCCTCCTGGTACAAGTATTCCGTCGTAATTTGATAAAATATTATAATCTGTTATTGATTCTGAATCTATCCAATCAATATCGATTGATTTTCCCAATTGTGCTCCTGCATGTTTTAGCGCATGATTCACACTAACATAACTGTCAGCAAGTGTAACATATTTTCCAACCATTGCAATTCTTACTTTTTGGTCTTCATGGTTAACCATGTTGCTTGCAATTTTATTCCATTTATCCCAATTAGCTGATGCATTAACCATCCCCACTTTACCAAATTTAGTAAAAATTGAATCCATAATTCCTTGATCATACAGAATTTGTGGTACTTCAAAAATTGATTTTGCATCATGACATGACAAAACATCTTTTGTAGTGACATTTGTAAACATTGCAATTTTCTTCTTTGTTTTTTCTTCTAATGGTAATGAGCATCTAACTGCTAAAAAGTCTGGCTGAATACCAATTCTTCTAAGTTCCTGAACACTGTGCTGGGTAGGTTTAGTCTTTTGCTCTCCCACTACATCTAAAGATGGTGCAAGTGTTACGTGAACAAAAATTACTTCTTGTGGGCCTTCTTCTACTCTCATCTGTCTTAGTGCCTCTAAGAAAGGCAGTGATTCAATATCTCCCACCGTTCCTCCACACTCTACTATTAGAAAATCTAATTTTTCATCTTCTGCAATTTTTTTGATTCTATTTTTAATCTCATCAGTAACATGTGGGATGATTTGTACACACGCTCCTAAATACTCCCCTTTTCTTTCAGCTTCGATAACGGATGAATAAACTTGTGCAGTTGTAATATTATGTGACTTGGGAATATTTTGGTTTAGAAATCTCTCATAATTTCCAATATCCATATCACACTCGCCTCCGTCTTCAGTAACAAAGACTTCTCCATGTGCAACTGGATTCATTGTTCCTGCATCATAGTTTAGATATGGGTCAATCTTTATGCATGAGACTTTTTGATCAGCTAGTTGGAGTAGTTTTGCAATTGATGATGTTGTAACCCCTTTTCCAAGGCCAGACATCACACCACCTGTGACAAAAATGAACTTCGTCTGCACATTTATGAAACGAGTATCTGGTTTTTGTATGTTTTGTCGATCATAATTGATTGAAATAGAAGATGTTGTTTTATCCTCTTATGGGTTCAGGGTTTTTTGTTTTACCGCTTTTAGCAATTTTGATTATTAGTTCTATCTCGTTTGTTTTTGCAGAAAACATTCATACCATCATTATGCCTTCTGGAGCGTCAGATCCTGATGCCCCCTATTTTTGGTCTGAAAAAACTACCGGAATTACAACGGGGGAGATAACTGTATATCCTGATGATACAGTATTATGGGAAAATGCAGATACTGCATTTCACACAATTACATCTGTTACCCAATCTGGTGAAGTGGATGGAAAGTTTGATAGTGGCTTTATTAATGCAGGAGATTCTTACAGTAGACAGTTTTTTGAAATTGGAAATTTTTACTATTTCTGTAGTATTCACCCATGGATGAATGGTGTTGTTCATGTAGTAAAGAATCCTGGGAGTGTCAAATCAATACATAATATTGGTTCTGGATTAAGTGACGATGGTTTAGGATTTACAGTAAAATATGTCTTAGATGCCAATCTTCAAAATGCTGTTGTGATTAATTCTCACGATAAAACTTTGACATTTAAAATATCTGGTGAAACAGAAAATGAACAAATCACCTTGATTTTACCTCCAAAACTAATTGATAATCCTACATCTGTATGGGTTGATGGCTTGATGACTGATTTTGAAACTGAAATTACATCTACTGGAACAAAACTAATCATTCCAATATCTCAACATTCAAAAGAAATTAAAATTATGGGAACTCATGTTATTCCTGAATTTGGATTTTTGGCAATGGGAATTTTAACTGTGGGATTGATTACAACATTATTTTTTACTCGCTCAAAAATCACTTTAAATTAAAAACCAACGATCTTTAAACCTGTGAAAAAATTTTAGATTAGTTGGACATTTTTTTAGTATTTTATCCGAGATTTTTTTATTTTGGTTAAGGTGTTGTATTGTGAGAACATCTAGTCTGGTGGTCATAACTGAAATCGAGTTTCCCCTCTATCCAAGTCTGAAAACTTGACCACCTCTCTAAGACGGTTCTTATTTTAGAATTGTTTCTTTTTTGAGACTTCTTGTAAATGCCGTAATCTTTGCTTCTAATCTGTTAGGTTCTGTCTTTTCAATTATTTTTAGAAATGCACTACCTACTATTACTGCATCTGCTCCTGCTTTGATGTATGTTTTTACATCTTCTGGAGTTGAAATACCAAAGCCTATCCCTACTGGTATTTTTTCCTTCGTTAATTTTTTTACTTCTTTAATGGCGTTTAATGAGTATTGTTTTATTCCTGCCTTGATTCCAGTTGTTCCAAATACTGATACTAGATACAAAAACCCAGTGGATGCTTTAGCAATTCTTTGAATTCTATTTTTACTTGTGTTGGGTGAAATTAAAAATATTGTATCTGCTTTATTTTTTGCAGCTTGTAAATATTCTTTTGACTCTTCTATTGACATATCTGGTAGAATAAATCCGTCAATTCCTGCTTTTTTGGCATCTGCGATGAATTTTGAATACCCTCTATGATACAAAATATTTGTGTATGTCATCAACACTAATGGAATATCTGTTTCTTTTCTGATTTTTTTAACTATGTTGAAAAATTTGTTAATCTTTGTTCCTTTACTCAACGATATGGTGCTTGCATTTTGAATTGTGGGTCCATCTGCTAATGGGTCTGAAAATGGAAATCCTAATTCAATAATATCTACTCCGCCCTTTACCAAACCTCTTACTGCTGATAAAGTAACACTGTCATTTGGATATCCTACCATTATGTATGCAATCAATGCTTTTTGATTTTTTGCAGCAACTTCTGCAAATTTCTCTTTAATCTTTGACATGTTTATTCAAATAATTTTGCACTTCTTCGACATCTTTGTCTCCTCTACCAGAAAGTGTTACTACAATTGATTCTGACTTCTTGCCTTTTCTAGCAACCTTGATTGCTTCAGCAATTGCATGAGCTGATTCTAGTGCTGGAATGATTCCCTCTGTTCTAGTTAGCATCAAAAATGCATCAATTACTTCTGTATCTGTTGCAGAACGATATTTTACTCGTTTAGTATCCTTATAGTAAGAATGTTCAGGACCTACACCTGGATAATCAAGCCCTGCTGAAATACTATGTGTTTCAGTAACTTGACCCTCTTTGTCTTGAAGTAAATATGTCATCATTCCATGTAAAACTCCTTTACTTCCTGCTGATAATGTAGCAGAGTGCATCTTTGTTTTTAATCCATGACCTGCAGCTTCTACTCCAATAATCTCTGCATTTGAATCTACAAGTGGATAAAAGGTTCCAATTGCATTGGAGCCTCCTCCAACACATGCAATGACAGAATCAGGTGTTTTGTTGTTGATTTTTTTCATCTGTAATTTTATCTCGTTTCCTATCACACTTTGAAAATCCCTAACCATTACAGGATATGGATGTGGTCCTACTGCGGATCCTAGAAGATAATATGTTGTCTCTACATTTGTAATCCAGTCTCTGATTGCTTCATTAATTGCATCCTTGAGTGTTTGTGAGCCTGATTTTACTGGGTGTACTTTTGAACCTAACAGATTCATGCGAAATACATTGAGTTTTTGTCTTATCGTATCTTTGTATCCCATGTATACTTCTGCTTTCATTCCTAACGCAGCACAAGCCATAGCTGTAGCAACCCCATGTTGTCCTGCTCCTGTTTCTGCAATGATTCTTTTTTTATTCATTTTTTTTGCAAGAATTGCTTGTCCTAAAGTATTGTTAATTTTGTGTGCTCCTCCGTGCAAGAGATCTTCTCTTTTAAGATAGATTTTTGCCCCTCCTAATTTTTCAGACAAATTTTTTGCATAGTATAATGGAGTTGGACGTCCTGCATACACTTTAAGATAATAATCTAATTCTTTTTTGAAATTTTTATCGTTTTTATATTTTAGATAATTTTCTTCTAATTCTTCTATTGCTGGAACTAGTGTTTCTGGAATATACTTTCCACCAAATTCACCAAATTTACCATTTTTTGGATATTTCAATATGCATTCACCAATCTTCTTACCTGTTCTTCAATGTTGTCACTTTTCATAATGCTTGAACCTATTAGAAATGCATCAGCACCGCACTTTTTTAGATATTGAATATCTTCCGGTGTCTCTATGCCACTCTCAGATAAAACAAGCCTTGATTTTCTCTCTCCTACCAAAATATTCTCAGTGGTTTGGAGATCTACCTCCAAAGTATCCAAATTTCTATTATTTATTCCAATTAAATCTGCATTCGTTTTTAATGCATTTTGAAATTCTTCTTTGGTATGAACTTCAAGTAAAATCTGTAAGCCTTGTTTGTGACCGTAATCTATGAATTCATCAATTTCATTGAGAAATCCTTTGTCGTACAAAGATTGAATTACCAAAATAAAATCCGCCCCTATCTTTTTTGCTGCATCAATTTGGATTTTATCTATCATGATGTCTTTCATTAGAAGGGGTACATCTACTGCTTGTCTGACTTTCATGAAATATTCTGGAGATCCATTAAAGAGATGAGGCTGAGTAAGAATTGAGAGTGCTTTTGAGCCTCCAGAAATCATTTGGTTTGCAATGCTAACTGGATCAGTCAGTGTTCTGATTTTTCCTAAAGAAGGTGAGGCAAACTTTACTTCTGTTAGTAGGGTAGCATGGGGGTTTGTCTTTATTATATGAATAAAATCTTTGTTTGATTTTTGTAAATCTGAATCAACATCATACACTCCATCATCAATTGCCATCTGAGAATTATTGACTAACTTTCGTAGAATATTTTCAGCCATCTTTTATCTCCTTTAACTTAGAAAAATTTCCTGTATCCTTGACAAATCTTTCTAATAATGACATTGCCTTTCCATCTTTTATTGTTTTTAGAGCTAATTCAATTGCCTCTTCAAAATTCTTACAAATATTTGATACAATCAATCCTCCTGCTGCATTAAGTGCAGTTGTTTCTGTCATTGCCTGATTTGATGTGTTATTTAATACGGACACAAATGATTTGATAGCATCGTCTTTAGTTTTTATTTGAATATCAGATAGATTTGATTTATGTAATCCTAATACTTCAGGATCAATTGTATTCATTAATGTTTTTTCATTTCTTAAAATACACACTCTGTTTGTTGCACTAGTAGAAAATTCATCCATTCCGTCATCTGAACGAACAGTCATTATGTTTTCAGCTCCTTTTCTTTTGAGAAGTAGTGGAAGTCTATCTAGATATTCAATTGAAAATACACCTACTAGTTGATTCTTAACATTTGCAGGATTTGAAAGTGGTCCAAGAAGATTAAATGCTGTTCTTTTCCCAATTTGTTTTCTAGCCGATGACACAAATCTCATTGCAGGATGAAATTTTTGGGCAAACATAAAACAGATGTTGTGTCTTTGTAAAATCTCTGAAATTTCTAAAGGTTCTAAATTCAAGTCATATCCAAAATATTCAAAAATATCTGCACTGCCTGATACTCCCGAACTTGATCGGTTTCCATGTTTTGCCACTATTCCACCAGCTGCTGCTACTACAAATGATGCTGTAGTGGATATGTTGAAAGTTTGGAGTTTATCTCCTCCTGTTCCACACATATCAATTACTGTTCCTTCATTTTTAGGCTCAATTTTTAGTGAAAATTCCTGCATTTTATCTAGCATGGCTAAAAGTTCATCATCTGTCTCTCCTTTTGATGCAAGATTTGATAGAAAATCCACATTTTCTGAATCTGTGGTTTTTCCAGATAGAATGTCTGTCATTATCTGATTCGTCTCATCATAGGACAGATCTGTTTTTTGTTTCAATTTTTCAATAATATTTGAAATCATTTTTTCTCCTTTACTTGTTTTATAAAATTTTCCAGAATTTTTTTACCGTCTTCTGTCATTATTGATTCTGGATGAAATTGAACACCCTCGATGAGATACTCTTTATGTCTAATTCCCATGATCTCCCCATCATCTGATGCAGTAGCTGTTATTTCAAGAATATCTGGGATTATTGTTTTATCCCCAACTAGACTGTGGTATCTTGTTGCTCTAAATGGATTTTTTACATCTTTGAATAATTCTGAATTGGTATGTACTACTGAACTAGTTTTGCCATGTCTTACACAACCTGCATTAGTAACTTTGCCCCCAAATGCATTAATAATTCCTTGATGTCCTAGACACACTCCAAGTATTGGTGTATTTGGCCCTAATTCTTTGATTACATCTGAGCATATTCCAAAGTATTTTTTATCTTCAGGCGTACCTGGTCCTGGTGAAATAATTATTGCATCGTATTTTTTTCCAATAATCTTCTCTAATGTGATTTTGTTATTTCTTATAACATCACAATCAACTCCCAATTCTCCTAAATATTGTGCAATGTTATACACAAACGAATCATAATTGTCAATTACAAGAAATTTCAATTTGATGCCTCCTTTAATGCTTGAAGCATTGCTTCTGCTTTGTGTTCTGTTTCCTTAAACTCATTTTTGTCAATAGAGTCTGAAACAATTCCAGCACCTGATTGTACAAATCCCTTATTCTTTTCAATGAAAATACTTCTAATGGCAATAGCAAAATCACAACATCCATTATATGAAAAATATCCTACGGCCCCTGCATATGGTCCTCTAGCTTCAGTTTCTAACTCGTCAATTATTTCCATGGCTCTGACTTTTGGTGCCCCTGAGACAGTTCCTGCAGGAAAAACTGCTTTAAACGCATCAAACATGTCGTTTTTAGGATCTAGAGTGCCTGAAATGTGGCTTACAATGTGCTGAACATGACTGAATCTCTTAATTTCCATTAATGATTCTGGATGAACAGTTCCATATTTACAAACTCTACCAATATCATTTCTACCTAAATCCACTAACATTGTATGCTCTGCTAACTCCTTTTCATCCTGAATTAACTCTTCAGCTAGTCTGTTATTTTTATCCTCATCATCTGTAATTTTTCTTGTTCCTGCAATTGGAAATGTTTCAACTTTGTTATCTGTAATTCGAACCAACATTTCTGGTGATGCTCCAATAATTGTCTTTTCTCCTTGTTTTAAATGGTACATGTAAGGTGACGGATTAAGATGTCGTAGTGTTTTGTATAATGCAAGATTATCTCCATTAATGTCAAATGAAAACTTTCGTGACAATACTACTTGAAAAATATCTCCATCATGTATGTATTTTTTAGCTTTGTTTACAATCTCTGAATATTTTGACTCATCCATGTTTGGTTTTACATCACTAGCACTAAATTTCCCAAAACCCCCTTTCCCCATTTGAAGATCATCAAATCTATTTTTTTCATTATAAAAATAAAATAGTTTTTTGTGAACATTATCAAATAAAATTCCATCATCATAAATTCCAAATTCCATCAACTGTTGAGGTGCATTATGAGTATCTGGAATTTTTTCTACTATTCTTATTGCATCATAATTTACTACTCCTACTGCTCCTCCAAGATATCTATATGATGTGTCATTTGATTTACTGAGTAGTTTTTTTAATTCTGAAAATGGATCTGATGTGTCAATTGTTTTAGTTTGATTATTTTCTATGATCTCAACTTTATTTGAATATCCTTTTAGAATTATTTTAGGGTCAAATCCCATCACCGATGTTTCTGCTAGTACTTCAGGACCATTTAGTGATTCAAAGAGAAATGAGTGAGAATAATTTCTTGAAATTTTATTATAAATTTGAAATTGGTTTTCAGATAAATCTAGGGGTATTACTTTTGCTTGAATTTTTCCAAAGGTGTCCACCCATAGACAAAATTTTGGTGGTTTATTATTTAAATTGATGAGTAGGACTGCCTATCACATAATTTGTTTGGATTAATTGATTTTCTAGGCTCAATAAGGTTACGGTATAGTACGGTACCTTTATATCCTATTTGATCGTTATATAGAATCATGCAACGTGTAAGAAGCGCTATAATGCAAGATATGCAATTTGCTAAAAAATCTCATAATCTACAATCATCAGTATCAAATTTTGAGTGCTATGTTTGTGGAAAAGGAATA
This sequence comes from Nitrosopumilus sp., assembly GCF_025698945.1. NCBI lineage: Archaea > Thermoproteati > Nitrososphaerota > Nitrososphaeria > Nitrosopumilales > Nitrosopumilaceae > Nitrosopumilus > Candidatus Nitrosopumilus sp. The sequence goes on along the minus strand of NZ_JAILWM010000001.1, from coordinate 523,059 downwards.
GAAGACGGTAAATGCATTACTGCAAAAACTCTTCCAAATGGAATAGTGCTATTTTGTGATGTTCATTATCCATTACAATAAATTCATTTACGATCAATTATTCCATTTAGGAACCTCTGTTTTGATCTGAATTCCACAATATTTATCAGAACTAGGTTTGTTGTATGATCATGGAACAATGCCCTCACTGTGATATTCAACTAGTAAGTTCTGGATTTCTTCATCGTCATGTTAGAACAATTCATTCGACTGAAAATTTGATCTCTGATTCAAGTTAGTAAAAATTCAATCCTAGAATCATCTGATAACTTTTTTTAGCTAAAAGTAATACTTTTTGATCCCTGTTTTTTAACAAAAACAGAGTTCTAGTTCGTTTATTGAGTCAGAGACATCTCGCGGTGTTAGCTGGGGGCCAAAAGCTCACATAAACTAGTTAATGCATATTACAAAGTCTCCTAAGTAAAGGAGACTGCTTTTTTCTTCAGATTCAAAAATTAAAAAATTTATGAAAAATAAAAAATCTATTGATACTTGTCCATACATAAATGAATATTATCATGATAAATTATTTATTCTGTCCAAATTGGCTGTGTTTTAAGCCAGGCAATCAAACCTCGGTAAAGATTACTTTTTTGCATATTTAGAATTCCAATTTCAAGATTTGTTGAGGACTTTACAGTTTTTGTGTAATTGGGATAAATTGCAAATACAATCTTATCTAAATACATCTCATTTTGCATCTCTTTTTTTGCCAACTCTTCGGATTCGGTCATGGCAAAGCTTGCAAACAATACCCCATCTACCCAGTATGCATTAGCTGATTCTAATGAGGACATCATTCCAATTAGATCATCAAGATTTAGTTTGATCATATCTCTAACATAAATTCTATCATATGGTTTATGGGTAAATTCTGTCATGAAATTTGATTTTTGATGATACTAATGAAGATTTGCAAATTTTATAACTAGTTTTTCTAAACTTCTATTATGCCTAAAGATGATGAAATTCTTTCTGAAATTGAACTATTTGTTACAGAATTTCCAAAAAAGGGATTTGGTATAGTTGATTATCTGCAGGGTAGAGTTCATTTTGCTTTGCTTGATCAAATGAAACTAATGAGCAAATCCGGTATGACTCAAAATCAAATCAAAGAAATTATACTGAAAAATGTAACTGAGATAATTGATAATTTTGATCCACTTAAAGAATCAAAAAACTCTTGATTCCATTTTTGATGATTCTGCCATGATTATTTTGTGACATTTACAAAAGCAATTCACGTGAGGCATATCGTTATCTATTCTGTATTTGCATTCTTTTGTATGTTCCATCATAGACATATGTTCTATTCTTCTTGCTATCCCTAAAAAGAATATTCTTTTTTGTTTGGATATTTTTTTTGAAAATCTCATAAAACAAAAAAATGATTAGGTTTTTCCTAATCTTTACTTTGTTACTATGTTTTGGTTGGATCTCTACTCAATATGTTAAGAACATGTTCAACAATTTGTTTTTGTCCTCCTTGGTGAAGATCCATTCTTACTGAATCGGAGCCCATGCTAACAAAAATCAAATTCTTGTCTCCTAATGGAAAAGTTATTCTGGTGATTTTTTCAAATGCTGCTACTGCATACAATCCTTTTCCAATTTTTGGGGTTAGTTCTCTTCTTCCCTTCCATGCTGCAGCTGCTCTCTTAAGTGAAGAAGCAGTCTCATCTGGTGATAGATAGTTTGTTACCCCATCTCTATGACTTGTTGCAAGAATATTTCCCTCGATGTCTGTAATGATGCTGTGTCTAATATTGACGTCTGAATCCATGATTCTTTTTAAGAGATTTTCATAATCCATTCCATTTTATACGTCAAAATATTACTTAAGGGATTTTGATTTCTCCGAATCCATTTATACTTATTTTTGCTATTTTTGCTATGTATGAAGACAAATGCCCATTCTTTAAGTGGATTGATAAGATTTTAGGAAAAAACTCCGATTCTAATGACTACAAAAACACTCAACAATAACTAGGTAGAATCTATGACTCTTTTTGGCATTCTGTATAGTCTAAAATAATATCATTGAGCATTTTCAGAAGATCTTTATCCTTAAAATCAGACTCTTTTAACAAATCCCACGTTTTTTTAATTTGTTCTTTTAAAACAAATAATGTTCTTTTGTCATCACAATGCATGTTTTGAAAAATTTTACATCTCATTTATGCTTGTCTTAAGATTGTTTTCACTCACAATTCAAACTGCATTATGAATACATTTTAGACAATTTATTCCTCAGAAATGAGCCACGAAATTCCTATTACTTCTTCCCATGATACTTGGTTATCATTGTCTTGCATGATTAGATTTAATCAAATTTGTATTTAACCCAAATGAACGATTTATCAGTATCAATACTATGTATAATTTAGTAGTGATTCTTTAAATTTAATTCGTATTAGATGAACTACCCGACCATAAGTGATGATGATTCAAAAAATTTAAGATTTGAATCTCATCATTTTATTTCTCTAAATTTGCACTTTTTTCATAATAGTACTCTTGTTTTTTCAATTCTTTTTCAGTAATAATTCTGCATTTTCTCATTGGAACTAATCTTGAAATTTGTTCATATGTATTCATATCTCTGACATCTGCGGCAAATGCAATTTGTAGTAACGGGGATTTTTCTTCAATCATTGGTTTTGCTTGTTCATATCCGCCACTCTGACGCATACCAGTTCGAAACAAACCTACATGTGTCTCACTTTTAGATACTTGAGGATCTTGATAACAGCAAATAGCAAACTCATCATTTTCTTTCTCAATGATTGTTAAACGAGTAAATTTATCACTCCAATCCTCTATTTCTTTAGCAATGGCTATTGCTTCTTTTTTGTCCTCAAAAACTGTAGATACTACTAATCGATCCTTTTCATATGCCCATGAAATTCCATAAAAATTTCTGTGCCAAGTAATTTCAAATGACAATGAAAATTATGTGCAAAATATCAAATTAATGGTTTCGAATTTATGGTAAATTAATTTAGTAGGCATGTTCTTCTTTATGGCCAATAAATAACCTGCGTCTTAAATTATTTCTAGTGAAAAAACATCGTGCTGGAAGAGGAAAAAACACTATGTTGTTGAATTATTTATGATGAAATAAACCCATCTGTGACATTTTTATTAAAAAAATGGAATCTAGCAACTTTTGTTGCATTCACATTTTCTACTGATGAATATATTTTTAAATGCTTCAAATTTTGACTGATTAATTGATGGTTTTGTTTTACCTACAATTTTGAATACTTTTATTCCAGTCTCAGAGCTAGTTCCTTTTAGTGCCCATGTTCCATTTTTCATTAAATATGGTTGTGGGTTTTTCATTGACACTTTTTTTCGTGCTTTGATATCATATGCCTCTATTACTGACATTAATCATTATTTCCTCATATCTATTACAAATCCAAAGTTAATTTTTACATAGTTTTTAGTTTAAAAAAAATTTTTTTAAGCATGACGGATTTTTTTTATAATTTAATCTATAAATAAAATATGAAAAACTAATGAATTAATTGAAAAATTGCTCTAAGTTATTCTTTAAATTAGTATTATTTTGATGTTAATTTTAAACAAATGTTCACTACCTTTGACTTTGTTTTTTTATATCTTGAGCCTAATCAATAAATGACGCCTTCGTTTAGTGATCTAGGCATGCTATAAACGATCACTATTCCAAGACGTCAATTAGATTCTGTTTTTTAATAATGCTTCACTAGGTGTTTTTTCTTTATTTGATTTCCAATGCCAATTGTGTTGAGATTTCCAATGTTTCTCTAATTCTTCTATCGTTGGGTCATTTCCAAATGGTGTTCCGCACAATTTACATTGTTTCATCTTTTTCCTCACTTTTTTTCTTTTTTGATTTAATTAATGGATGACATTGTGCTGGTAAATTTTCATCTTCACTCATAATAACTCTACATCCATATCTCAACTTAAGAGTTTGCTAGTTTCAAATTTTAAAATACTACACAATGATCTCAGTTCTTTGATTTTTTCTTTTTGCTATCTCTAAATTTTTCTTTTTTTCGTTTTCTTTCCAAATCCATAATTTCATATATTTTTCCTGTCTCACAAAGCTTCATTTCTCCAGTTCTCTCATCATGAATTGATTCAAACAATCCAGAAGATAACAATTCTCCAATTATGTCCCAAGACTTACTTTCTGAAATTTCAAATTTCTGTGCCAAGGTAGAAGATCTGGTAAAAAAACCATTCCTTGAATTCCTCAATACAAATTTTTCAATTTTTTGTTCTATTGGCAATGAGGGTTCTTTTGTTTTAAAATTTCTGAATGGTTTTCTTTCTGACATTAAATTATTGATGATTTTCTTGTATTTTAGTTATCATTTTGAATTAATTGTATCTGGATCATTATTTCCTGGTAAGTACTTGTCCCCTAACAGTGATTTCATTTTTTGATCAAATTCTTCTTGTAGTCTTGTGAGATAAATTTCAGCTTCTGTTTCGTCATCTGGAATTCCAGTATCTATATCATAGTTGAAACCCGTTGCTAAATGATAAAATTCTTCGAAAAATTCTTTACAATCAATTACATCTGCTGTGTTATCTATAGATACTACAAGACAATCATGTTCAATTCTGAAATTTAGGCATATTTCCTCCTCTATCATAATATCTGCCATCACAGCCATCAGGTATGGTATGAATTTCTTATCTATTCTTCCTTGCCCTTTGTTTGCAATCCAACACTCATTTCCATCTTGAAAATTGTTAAAAGTTCTTACGACCACGTCTCTGATATCTGAATCTGGATATGCTAATTTTGATTTCCAAGATTCAACTCTAAACTTTTCTGGTTCCGTGTATGCTAAATCAAATCTTAAATTTTCATTAAGTTGTTCAAACTCCCAAATCTCTTTATTTGTCCACATTGGAGAGAACTTTTCTATTAATTTTCTAGTAGTATGATTCACAATATTTGATATTTCTCTATTGTTTAATTATATCTTGACTTAGTTGTTTATTCCTGATTTTAAGAAAGCAATTGTGCATTCAGCTAATTCCTTTGTTGTATGTTTTTTAAGATCGTGTTTACAGTTTGGGCATACCCCTAATTCTTCTGTATTTATTTCATCTCCAACTTGTTTCATACAACACTCCATCAATTCATATGTTGAATGAGATTCCATTGACAATCTACAAGTGGGGCATTCAGTCATTAATTAAACAATGTTTTAACAAATTGTATGTTAATAAATTATGATGGATTAAAACTAGTGTATGGATACAATAAAAAAATTTAAACAAAGATTACAGTGCATCTGTAAAAGCTATGTGGTTTTCGAATTTATTGATGATATTGAATGTGATTGGGGATCGCATATGGTGATTCAATGTCCTGATTGTGAAGAATTATTCTCTATAGATAAAAAATGTCCAGCATTTAATGATGTTGAAGAATTATCTAAAATTAATGACGGGTTATTTTCTAATCACGAGTTTTTTGATTATTTTAGTAATTCTCATCCGACCTAACTTGTGCCACAGATAAAGTTGGTAATTAATGTCGCCTTGCTTTGTGGCAATTACCAACATCCCAGCTAATCTATGGCAATGTTATTGTCTCAAAATTTACTTTTAAAATAAAAAATGTGTGTGATAGTTGATTTGTATTGTTAAAATTATTCATCTAGGCATAAGGTAAACTTTGCATAGAAAGTTTTAGTTAGTAATTTAATTCCAATATTGCATTGAAGGCCACAGTTATAGTAGTTTTTGCAGTGGTCGTGTTTGGATATATGTGGTATTCTGAAATGCTACCATTTAACACATTTCAAAAATCTCCAACACTAGCTCTATCTGTTGAGAATATTCAACAAATCTCAAATGCAATTACCTCAAATGAGAAGCAAACTATCTATTATTCTTTTGAGGATGTTCCACAAATACCTGATAAACAAATACCTGTTTCTGCACTTAAAAAAGCAATTGAGACTTGGGAGCAAAAAAATCCTAAACTCCAGTTTGTCCAATCCAAGAATTCGAATATTGAAATTAGATGGCAAGAATATGCATCTCCTACTCACACAGGACTTGCAACATGTAGTACTGTTTTGTTTGGAATTTTTACTCATTGCATTTTGGATATTTCAGTAGGTGCAAAGGATTGTTCTGGAGAATTTATTCAAAATGATGAAAACATGGTTGCCAATATTTTGATGCATGAAATAGGTCATGCTTTGGGATTGAGTCATACAAGTGAAGAAGGTCATTTGATGTATTCTACTGAATCTCCTGAAATATCTTTTGATTCAAAAGGATTTGTTGTTCCTAAAAGATTTGAAGAATTATACATAGGCCAAGATGTATTATTACAACAGGAACGAGAAATCAGTGCTGAAATACAATCTATTCAAAGTAAAATTTCACATGAGCAAAACCAATATGATGAATACTACAAACAATACCAATACTATGATGATAAAACTCTCTCTGATCAAGATTATCAAAAAGCTCAACAAATTATAGATAAATTAAATTTTCAAGGTAAAAATGTAAATTTACTAATCGATAAACAAAATAAATTAATTGACCAACTAAATAAAATAGTTTTCCAGTTAGGATGTAATCCAAATTTTGAAATTACACAATAATTAGCTAAACAAAATAGTAAATCCGACTATAAGCGCTCCAATAGAAACTCCCATCCAAATATAGAATTGTTTATTCATGTTATTTGTAAAATTAACTGAAATTAATAGTTTGGAGAGCAAGCAAGTTTGACATCCTTTTTGCATCGACTCTTTGGGAGTTACGGTTAGATGTCAAACCAGCAAACACCTTGCTTCCAATTTATTAATAATTGATATATTCAAAAATTCTTAAAATAAAACATGTTTTGTAATTTGATCAAAAAGCGTTGAAAAAGTGATCCAAATTATGTTTTTATTGTAATTTGAGCCTAAACAAAAATTATTTTCTGAATTTATGTTCAAAATGTACATACAATATCTTTTAGTCTTCTGTGAGAAATAATAGTCGAGTCATCGTTTGACGGCATTCATACGTTTGCCTTAATCGACCATACCCTAGAATTCAACTGCCGTCAAACATATTGTTATTTAACGCAAAATTTTTCAATTTCATTCATTCTTTAGAAATATGATTATAATTTGTAAAGGTGCTCAAATAAACAACCACTTGGAAAAATGCTCGTTTCTACATGATGGTAAATGGGGGGATAAGGAATTAATTGAGCATGAAAAGTATCATAAATCATTAGAATCTAAGATTCATTCTTGGTTGGGATTTGATGTTCCTCAAACTTTTGGCAGTTTTAGTGGTCGAGATGGTAAGAGAGAATGATTTTACATAATCATTTTTGTTAATTATTACATGTCAATAATTTTATGTTCGATTTTATTTGAAATGATATGGGAGAACACGAAATTATTGTTTGGTCAAAAGATAGAAAATTAAACTGGTCAGATTTTAAAGCCGAGTCTAATCCTGCTGTTTTTGAAGATTCTCACAGTGTCATAAAATATAGATATACTTGGGTTGTAAATTCTGAAAAAATTGGTGATACAATAATGTTTTTTATTGAAAATATACAACTTTTTGTTGAATTCCATCCTTTATTATCTTGGGTAAGAAATTCAATTGAACAAGACAAATTATTAAATCATGAACAAGGTCGTTTTGATTTGGCTGAATTGATCAAACAGGAAAAAATTTCGAAACTATGTGAAATCTTTTATGGAAAAAAATTTCCTACAAGAGGTTCAAATGAAGAACAACGAAAACAATTTGCAAAGGAAGACTCTGGCAACATGATTGGTTCAGAGGTTAAAAAATTGGAATCTGAATTTCAATCACAAAGTAATGAATATGATCTCCAAACCGATTATGGGAAAAATATTGAAAAACAATTTGAATTTGATTTAACTTTTGATAAATTGAGAAAATGATTTTTTGTTCAATTAATAAATGACTTATTTATTTTCAATTATTTTATTTTCGGGTATTAAATTGATGAAATTTACTAGACTTCTATAGTATTTTAAATGAAAATTTAAATCTCTAATTTCAGTTTGTTTTAATTCTTCAAGCTCAGGACCAAAGTCTCTTTTGTCTGTTTGAATGTAATTTAATGTATTTTCGTTTACTTCTATCATATGGAATAGACTGTGAAGAACTTCTCCTTTTGTGAGAGTTCTATCACATGATTTTTTTAGTAATATTTCAACCCAATCCATAATATTTTGATTAATAGTTGTTATATCATCACCTGAATTTGAAAAATTCTGACTCTTGCTCTATTTTTTTTAATTTAGCCTTGAATTGATTATTTTTTTGTTGATTGTTTTTTCCTTTCCATTATTTCCTTATTTCGTTCAATATCGGAGTGAACCTCTACATGTTCGTATAGTTTTTCTTTTGATTCAAATATTTGCTCACAATAGTAACATTGATGCATTCCTAAATTACGTATATCTAAGATTAATTACTTTCTGTAAATCCAAAAAAATTTGTTCCTAAATATGGTATAATATTGCTATGTTTTATCAATAATTGCATATTTTTAAAATATACATCTTATAACTGACTAAAATTTTATTTGTGGTTTTAATGTGTCTCTAATTTAATTTCGGAATTACATGCAGGAATCTTACCTGTTTCTGTTTTAACTTGTTCAATTAGTTGTAATTGCAATTCTTTAGGATTTTCAGTAAAGACTCTCTGGTATGATTGAGTTTTCTGTTTACATTCATTTCCATCAAAATTTGTATCGACATATTTTGTAAAAGTCTCTTCAAGATTTTTACTCTCTCCGATAAATATTGCCTCTTTATTTCTATTATACAAAACATAAACCCCTGCAAGTGGTTTAACAAATTTAGCACTTTCAAGCCAAACTCTCATTTTGTCATCTAGCAATTCCATGATTATTGTAGATCTTACTAGTTATTTAACTAGATTGCAGTAATGTGATATTACAAGAACCTTCATCCTTTTAATAATCCAAATTAACATGAATGATCCTGTCTCTTTTAGAAAAATTTCCAAAACAATTCACCCCACGTGAAATTCAAAAAGATCTAATTCATCAAATTGAAGAGGAATTAAAATTAGGATATAAAAAAATTATTTTATGTGCACCAACTGGAGTAGGAAAATCCCTTGTCGGTGCAACAATTGCAAGTTATTATGATAGTTCTTTTACAGTAACTGCTTCAAAGCATTTACAAGATCAATATATCAAAGATATTCCCTTTTTAAAATCAGTTAAAGGAAAACAAAATTTTCCCTGCCTAAAATTGATGTCGTCTGAGAAAGTTGAAAATTCAAGAAGGGCAATGCGATGGGGCCTTACATGTGATAAAGGCCAATGCCAAGAACGCATTAATAAAAACGGTAAAGAAAGCGTTGAGGTTTGCAAATTTAAACCAACTATTAAACAAGTTGAAGATAACACTCAAGATTCTTCTTCTTGTCATTATTATTTACAAAAATATGAGGCCTTGGTATCAAAACATTCTCTATGGAATTATCATGCATTTTTTCAGATAATGAAATTTAACAAGAAACTCTTTGAAGAATATCTTGACAGGAAGGTATCTATTTTTGATGAGGCCCATAAAATAGAAGATCAGATTATTCAATTTGTAGGATTTGATATTTTTAGTGGGCAAATTGATGAATGCAATCTTAATTCAGAAAAATATGATTTTACTGATTTAGATTCTATGATTAAATTGACCGATGATATTGCGTATTCTTATGCAAAAAAAATTAAAGATATCAAGGAAAGTCCTGCATTTGAAAAAGAACCTGACTATGAATTAATCACTCGATTAGAACGTAGGTTTGACAGAGTTGCTCAAGCTAAAATAGATATTTTAGATGATAAAGATAATTTCATAGTAAATGATCCAATAAAAGATTTTAATGGAAATTTTAGAACAATTTCTGTAAAACCTATAGATGTTTCAAAATTTGCAAAATCATTTTTTGAAACTGAATATCAAATTTTTATGTCTGCTACCATTGACAAGTCAAGTTTTTGTGAAAATATGGGATTGAAAAAAGATGATGTTGCCTTTGTTGATGCTCCAAAATCTCCATTCCCTATTGAACACAGAAAAATTGATCTTCTTAACATTAAGCGATTAAGTTATGGCTCAACTGAAGAAGATGAAATTGAGGTAATCAAAGTTATTGATCGAATTTTAGACGAGCATTCAAATGAAAAAGGTTTGATTCTTACTTCTTCTGTACCACGATGTCAGAAAATTCTTAGATTTCTTTCACCAAAAAATACTAGGCGAATTCGAATTTGTCATAGTAAAAACCAAGACGGAAAAACTCAAGATGAAATAATTTCAGAACATGCATCAGATCCTACCGGCGTTTTACTTTCCTCCTCATTGTGGGAAGGAGTGGATCTTAAAGATGATTTATCAAGATTTCAAATAATTGCAAAGGTCCCGTATCCAAATTATAAAGAAAAGAGAACAAAAGCAAAGATGGAAAAGTTTCCTTTATGGTATACCTCTCAAACTCTTACAAAACTACTTCAGGGATTTGGACGCTCAATTAGAAGTGAAGATGATTGGGCAAGGACATATGTTCTTGACACTGCTGTAAACAATGTGTTATTCAAAGCACAACAAATGATTCCTAAAGCATACTATGATGTTCTGGGTTTGGAAAATCTTTAGAGGATAACAGTGTGAGAAAAAGTAAACCTTTTTGAAATTACATCTTTTGAGAATCACTTTTGAAAATCTAGTTAGTCATATATTATTGAAAATTATTATCTTTTGATATGGTCAGTCAAGGCATTCTGATTGGAATTGCGGTTGGAGTGTTTTTTACAGGTATAGGAATAGGCTATGCTGTTTTACAATCACCCACACCTTCATCACCAATGATGATGTCTTCTCAACAAATGCAACAAATGATGAATGATCCGCAAACCATGAACCAATGGATGAATGCTATGATGCAAGACCCACAAGCCATGAACCAATGGATGGGAAACATGATGAATGATCCACAAGCCATGCAGCAAATGCATGATGTGATGATGGGAAATCCTCAACACATGAACCAAATGATGGGCCCCATGATGAATACAATGATGGATGATCCTCAACTACAGCAACAAATGCTAGATATGATGATGCAACATCAGGGAATGATGAATACCATGATGAACAATCAACAAATGATGAACATGATGGGTGGAGATATGATGATGGGAAGTCACATGATGGGTTCTGGCATGATGGGAAACATGATGGGCACTTCTATTACAGAACAAAGTCAGGTGTTAGATACAATAACTAACATAGAAAAAATTCTAGATGATGTATCAACAAACTACAGAAATGGTGAAAAGGATATTGCATTCTCACTTGTAACAAATGCATACTTGGAAAATTATGAGTATGTTGAAGGTGCCATTGCACAAAAAGACAGGACTCTAATGGAGAAAATAGAATTGATGTTACGTGTAGATCTTCGAAACATAATAAAGAATGGAGATGCAGTAGACACAATTGATGCAAAAATCGACTCTATTAAGATGGAGTTGGCAAAAGCAAAATCTTTGTTCTGACAGTTTTACAAATGTTGAATTAATCCCAAATTCTCATAGTTCTGTGACTTTGACCATTTAATCTCTTAAGGGGCTTTTATTTTTGACTGCAAGAGTAAACAGTTCTTCTAAAATAATTCGTGCTTTCAACGTTTGTTTTTATTCAATCTGTAGTAGATAACAGAAATTCGATAATTATAATTTATTTTTCTGCCTGTTATCTCTAGAAAATTTTAAAGTTTATGATCTATAAAGCTTGTGAACAAATTGATCTTTTCTATAATTTTGGACTAGTAATCGCACCTTTTGCAGCAGAGCCTACTAATGTTGCATATTTTGCAAGAGCACCATATGTGTAGTTAGGTTTTGGTGGACTCCATTGTTTTCGCCTATTTTCTAATTCTTGTTCTGATACATGAAGGTCTAAAATATTGGTTTCAGTATCAATTGTAATTTCATCATCATCTTTTACAAGAGCGATTGGCCCACCTACATAAGCTTCAGGGGCTACATGGCCTACCATGAATCCACGAGTGCCTCCAGAGAATCTACCATCTGTAACCATTGCAACTTTTTTACCTAATCCTTGTCCCACTAAGGCTGCAGTAGTTGCTAGCATCTCTCTCATTCCAGGACCTCCTTTTGGTCCTTCATATCTGATTACAACCACATGCCCTTCATCAATTTCTCCTTTTGAAACTGCATCAAACGCAAATTCTTCTCTATCAAACACTCGCGCTTTTCCAGTAAATTTGGTCATTTCAACTCCTGCTGTTTTAATTACAGCTCCCTCTGGAGCTAAACTACCTTTGAGAACTACAGCTGTTCCAACTTGATGAATGGGATTTTCAACTGATCTTACGATGTGTTGCTCTACCTCTGGTATTTTCATTGATGAAAGATTTTCTTTAATCGTTTTCCCTGTCACTGTCATACAATTCTCATTTAACAATCCTTTATCGAGTAGTTTTTTTAGTACAAATGGAATTCCACCAATTTTGTCCAGTGAATTCATAACATAGTTTCCTCCTGGTTTCATATCAGCTAAATGCGGAGTTTTCTTTCTAATTCTTTCAAAATCGTCATATGTCAAATCAATATTTACTTCATTTGCAAGTGCTAACAAATGTAATATTCCATTAGTTGATCCTCCAACTGAATTTAGCATTGTAATTGCATTCTCAAACGCCTCAAATGATAAAATTTCTTTAGGTTTAATATTTAGTTCTAGTAATTTTGCACATGCAACACCAGTATCATACACCATCTTATCTCTTCTTTCATCTTCTGCTGGTGGACTTGCACTTCCAGGTAATGCAAGACCTATAGCTTCAGAAATAGATGCCATTGTATTTGCAGTAAACATACCGCCACAAGAACCTGCACTTGGACATGCTGTATTTTCAATATTCTTTAAAGCTTCAAGTGTTAATTGACCTGAATCATAAGCTCCAACTGCCTCGTAAACATCAACTACTGTAAGCTCCTTCCCATCAAGCATCCCTGGCATGATTGTGCCTCCGTACACAAAAACTGATGGGATATTTAGTCTGGCCATTGCCATCATAGTTCCAGGAAGACTCTTGTCACATCCTGCAATTCCCACAAGAGCGTCATACTGATGAGCTCTAACCATTAGTTCAATTGAATCTGCAATAATCTCTCTGGAAACAAGGGATGATTTCATTCCTTCATGTCCCATTGCAATACCGTCACTGACTGCAATTGTTGAAAATTCTCTAGGCGTTGCACCTGCATCTGATACACCTTCTTTTGCTTTTAGTGCTAATTTTGGCAGATGAATGTTGCATGGAGTTGCTTCATTTCCTGTATGACAAACACCGATGAATTGTTTTGATAAATCATCATCATTTAACCCCATAGCTTTGTACATTGCTCTCTGCGGTGATCTTGAAGTTCCTTCTACAACATTTCTACTAGAAATTTCCATAACATGAGATTTTCAGTTTGCTATAATTTAGACTTTATTGAGATTATCCATTTTACAAATTTCATTGATTTAAATTGTAATTCTATTTGAGACTTTTATGGAACAAAAAGCACTTGAATGTCCTGTTTGTAAAAGTACCAAAGCAGAAATTGCTGGAGAAAATGTGAAATTAAGTGGAAGATTTGAAGATAAAGAATTTCTCACTACAGAACTGACTGTTTTACGATGTGCTAAGTGTGGATATTATATGTTGTTTGATAAAATGGCAAAATTTACGACCAAAAAGTGATTCCTAACTAATTATTTGATAATTTCTTGGTTTTCCAATTCTAATAATTGACCTTCAAGTTCTTCAGGTGTTTCGGCTCCATATGTGATTAGAATTCTATCGTCTTCACTAATTTCATAATCTCTAATGTCTGAAACTGGTTCTCCATTAATGAAAAATTTTAGTGTATAATCTTCATTTGTACAAAAACTTCTTCCATCTTGAAATACATAACATTGATCATCTAGTCCCAAACCTAATGTTTCAAAGAGATAGCCTAGCGTTACACCTGTAGCATGTTTGTGAATGGTGGATCCATCTCTTCCTTCAAAATGAATCCAACTGGATTTAATTTGATAAGCTGGTGCTGAAAAATCAAACTGATCTCCAAAAATCTTTACAAGAATTGCTGCATGTGAATGCTCACTTCCAAGAGCTCCTGCATTTTCTGGTCCTCCTGGCGCAGTTTCAGTCATGGTTGCAAATTGCCATGCAGCATATCCAACTATTACTGCAATTACTGCAAAAACACCAATAGCTATAAGATTTTGTTTTCTTTTTTCTGCTGAATGTTTAGTAGCATAATTTTCTCGTTTTTGTTCACGTTCTCTACGTTCTTTTCTGCCCATTGGATAAACAAAGTCCTGAATTTGCCCTAATTAACTATTCGATAAAAACAATAAATAAAATCTTAAATGGCTGATCTGTATGGCTTGCATATTTTGTGATATTTTAGATGGTAAGAGAGATGGACACATTATTTATGAAGATGATTTTCACATTTCGTTTTTAGACAAATACCCAATTGATGTTGGTCATAGTCTTGTCATTCCAAGAGAACACCATGAAAAAATTATTGATATGAAACCAGAAAATGTTGGAAAAATTTTCACAATAGTTCCAAAAATTGCAAAAGCCATTTTGGATGCAACTGGTGCTGATGCTTTTAGTCTGGGTCAAAACAATGGAAGAGCTGCAAAACAAATCATACCTCATGTTCATGTTCATATTATACCTAGATACAACAGTAAAGGAACTATCTGGACAAAACGTCAAATTTCAACTGATGAGGAACTCTCAGAATTAGCAAATAAAATTCGTAAAAATATTATTTAGAATGGCCTGGATTGTATCTCAAAATTGCCCCTACCTTTCCAAGGCTGGCAAGCATATTTCCGTGTTCAGCACTACCTGAAACTACTTCCAATTGAGTGCCTGTCTTTGCTGCAAGTAATTCCAGATAGTCTACAATATCTTGTTCATTTACTTCGACTTCCATAGCTTTGCAACTTGGACATGGATTACTTGAAAATTCAGTTTTTTTTGGAATTACAAGAGGGCGTTCAACAATTGCTTCTTGTAAGTTCCGGCATCTTTTACATTTGCCTTCTACTCTATGCAAATTTGTGTTATCAGTAATTATCAATGTCTGAACTACATTGTTTTTTAGATATTCTATTACCTCTTGTAATCCATAGGACCCTTTTCCCGAGTGTGAGTTAATCTCTCTAAACAAATCTTCGACAAGTTTTTTCTCTTCTACCATTCTGAAATCTCCTAAAATCTCTGAGGATTTTGCAAATGCTTCTCTTATCCCTTCAGCACCAGAATATGATGCATCAATTGTATTGATGATCATATTTTGTAATCTATATTCTAAATAATTCCCATTGATAAAATCTTCCTTTGTTGGGCCTGGACCAGAAATAATTAACCCTTTGATTGGATAAATATCAATAAAGTACTCTCTAGTGGTCTCTGCAACTCTGTTAAAATAATAAGTCAATTCCATCTCACGTAGTTTCTGAAACCTCTTTGCAGATTGACCTCCTTGTCTATGTTTACCTGCAACCCCTGAACCTGTTTGAGATAAAACTTCAATTTTATCGCCATGTAATAACCCCCAACCTGCATCCTTTGCATCAATTGCTAAAAATCCAATGAGATTGTCGTCTTTTAGCATGTCTTTTAGAATATCGACATGGAAATGATCATCACATCGATACAGATACTGATTCAAATCTTTAGGAGGATCAATTTCCCAAACCGTAACTGTCTCACTTCCTAATGGGCCTCCTCCCTCTGGTGGTAATGCCCCACAAAACATTACCAGCCCACGCTCTGGTGTTTTTTTATAAAGCTTTAATCTTTGAACTACTTTTCCAAGTGAATCTACAACATGAGATCTAGTAAGATCCGACTTTATGTTATCAGCTGTTCCTTGTTCTTGTTGGAGGGAACTAATAATTTCGTGAAGTTGTTTTCCTTTTGGAATGTATACTGAAATTAACTCTGTTCCTCTTCCTGACTTTTGAGATAATTCTTCTAAAGTTTTTCTTATTTTATAGAGTTTAACTGAATCCTGCTTTTCAACATCAATTTTTTTCATTTCCAACTTCTCCTTAATGTGCAAATATTAATTTTGATTGATTTCATTTTTAATTTGCAACTCATCAAATGTTTTATGAAATACTTCTAATGGTTGATTTCCTCTAATTTTAATAATTTTGTTATCGTTAAACACCAAAAATGAAGGAGTTGCATCAATTCCAACTTCTCTTCCAAATTCATACAGAGAATTAACTTTATTTTCATATTTTCGTTCATCAAGACATTTGTTAAATTCTACTAAATCTAAATTTACTGATATGGCAAAACTGTTTAGAGAATCTCTAGTAACCCAACCTGTGCGTTCTCCTCCCCAATTTTTGTATAATTCATCATGATACTGCCAATATTTGTCTTGGTCATTAGCACAGTAAGCAGCTTGTGCAGCCAACAATGAATCAGGACCATTTAATGGAAAATCCTTGAATACTAATTTGACTTTACCTGTTTTGATATACTTCTCATTAATCATATCTAAAGTGTTTTGATGAAATTTATAACAAAACGTACACTGATAATCCCCCCACTCTAAAATTGTAATTGGTGCATTAGAATCTCCTAAAATTGGGGAACCATTTTCAATTAATTTTGACACTGTAAATAATTTGGAATCGTTTTCTGATTCGGGAAACACTACTAAAATTAAACCCGTAATTATTCCAATGGTTAATGGAATTGTTAAAAGATAAATTCTTGACATATTCCAATAAAATCTATTTCAAGTAAATATCTTCGCTAATTTACTGCTAATGTCCATAATGCCGAATTTTTTGCAGATATTTCGGAGATGAATGGATCATTTGAGGATGCAATTATGATTACATCTCCTTCATCAGGTTGTAGATTTTTCAATAGGTGTTCTTTTGTTTTTTTATCATTAGCAAAACAATCTTTTTCTTCTCCTGGAAAAACAAACCTATTTCCTTTAAACAGAATTGTCATGCATCCTGTGGCCCCATACATTATTGCGTAATCTCTTTGTTCTAATCCTGACTTGATTGAAAATACATAATTTTTTAGTAAAATGGCATGATTGTTTTTTCCAGGAATCAATGATGAATACTTAATTTGACATTCTCTAGGAATAATTTTTTGGAATTGTTTAGATAATTTTATTCCTTTATCTGTGAGAAAACTTCCAGATTTAGTTGAATCGATAATTTTTGCTTCTTTTAGATGCGAAATTAAGGTTTTAACTGCCCCTTCACCCATCTGAATTTCTTTACAGAATGTTGCTCTGCTAACAAATTTTTCATTTGTTAACAACTGTAATGCTTTGAATACATGAGGAATACTGAATGTCAATACTTTACTAGATCCCTTTCTAGCCACGATATTTTGTAAAATTTGAATATTTTTTTTCAGATGCTCTCTACCAATTAATCAAACCTAATCTAAAATTTAATAATTCTGGTTTTGTAAAACTTCCATAATTTCATTCAATTTATCAGAGACTTCTTTTTCTTGTTGATTGATGTTAATTTTTTCTAATTTTTCAAAAATTATAGTATCGTTTATCATTTTATCTAGTTTTTCTAATGAAAATGGTTTTTCAATAACCTCTATCGCTCTGTTTAATTTTGTCAATGCATCCATTAATGTTTTTTCAACATATCCTGATGCAAAAATTATTCTTTGATTAGGATTTGTCTGCAATATCTCTGTGGCTGCTTGTAATCCTGTTTTATTTGGCATTTTTTGATCTAGAATTACCACATCGAAATAATTTTTTGATTGATTATGTTCTGATTCTTTTTTGTATATGTCAATACATTTCTGACCATCTTCAACTGTAATGACTTCTTTATTCTTAAGCCATGTGCTGTATAGTTTTAGAATTAAAGGTTCATCATCTGCAATTAATAACCTCATTGGTTTTTTCTTGAATGGTTTTTCTTCTTGTTTGATATTGTTTAAACCTATTTTATTAATTTCGCATTTGATTGGATCTAATATTTTTGAATCACCTAATCTTCCATAGATTCCTTCAATTAATTCTGCAAATAATTCATAATTTGTAATGATATCTTTTTCAGTTTTTCCACAAATTTTTACCATTGTTGCAATAATTGATTTGTATCCATTTACTCCATACAGATCAATTAGTGTTGATTGTATAATTTCTGATATTTGTTTTCTGTATTCATTTTTTTCACAATTTATTCTTGTATTCATATTACAAAATAATATTCAAAAATTGTAACAAAAACACATGTATGTTAGATCTGAGAATAACATGAAAAACTGTGCCTATTTTTTGACTTTCTTATAAATTGGATAAAACATCCAAGAGCTTAAATAGATTCAGTTATTGCTTTCAATCATGTCTGAAGCAAGACAAATTAATGTGTCCACATCAAATGTTTCAAAACTAGCAATAGTTGCACTAGCCATTATTTTTGCAGCAGGATTATTTGTTGTAGGGTTTGATCAAGGACATATTTTCAGTATCGTTTATGGTGAACAAGCATTTGCAGATCTTTACATCCATGAACTCACTCATGATATGAGACATGCTGCAGGATTTCCCTGTCATTAGGAGTTTCTAACATCATGAAAACATCTCTTTTTATCGTAATTGTTTTAGTTTCAGGTGCTTTTGCAGGTTTAGTTCATGGAACTGTAAATTTTGCAATAGTTGAACCTTACTTAGATCAGGCAATAGGATTAGAAAATCAAAACCTATTTGCATCTGGGGAAGCTGAAAACACTCCCCAATTTTGGGTAGAATATGAAGGGTATAGAGTGTGGCAAAAAAGTGGTCAAATTTTGGCTGGTGTTATTTTAGGTGTATCTGTTGGTTCCCTTTTTGGAATAGTTTATGCGTTATCTAGAAATTCATTACCTGGCAATAATGATGTAAAAAAAGCCATTTTGTTATCTGGGATAATGTGGTTAACACTTTACTTTATTCCGTTTCTCAAATATCCTGCAAATCCACCAACAGTGGGTGATGCTGATACTGTGATACTAAGATCTATTCTTTATCTCTCATTTATTGCAATTTCTGGGTTTGGGACACTAGTATTTTATAAAATTTCAAAAAAATTCCAAGCACGCAAAAAACTCATTGTACTAATTGGTTACGGTGTTTTCATTTCCGCAGTATTTTTTGGAATGCCTGAAAATCCTGATGATATAACTGCTCCTATGAATTTAGTTACGGAATTTAGGATTATGTCTGTTCTTGGAGTAAGTTCATTTTGGGCATCAGTTGGTCTTATCCTTGGCATTTTTTGGAATCGTTTAAAACCTAATTTGGAGACAACAACATCTTACAATTAGTAATTCCTAAAATTCCACGTTAATTTTTTAATTTAAAATTGGAACCAAATTCGTCATAAATAACATCTACTGTTAATAAAGACACTACCAAGTCATATTTTGATAATTTATAGTATAATAGATGAGAACATATCAAAATTGATTTTTTATTCTATTGGAATGTATTCCAAGTCTATAGAATGAGAACAAAAACATGTCGTTTAAATAGACCTGACTTATTTTTTCTATTTGCATGTCAAGACGATTAACACTCCCACAATTAAAAAAATACGATATTACACAAAAAGTAATAGAGGCATTAGCAGATTCTGAATCTCGCGCAATTTTATTTTCAATCATTAAAAAAGGAAACACTGCTGCAGAGTTATCTGATAAACTGAAAATCCCTCTTAGCTCTGTTTATAAAAAATTAACAGATCTGGAGGAGCTTACACTTATTGAAGTTGAAAAATGGATGTTATCTGATAAAGGTCGAAAATTCAAAGTTTATCGAAGCAGGATCAGTAAAGCCGATATCTCAATTAAAAAACCTGAACCTGTTCTTATATTACTACCTAACAAATGATGTACATGTCAAAATCTAATATTATTCAATTATCAGAATTTGATATCACTCAAAAAATAATTGAATCTCTTAGTAATGTTTGTACTAGAGCTGTATTATTTTCTGTAAAAAATGAATCAAAAGATGCAACACAGATAGCAGAAGAATTGAAACTATCTCTTTCCACTGTGTACAAAACATTATCTAATCTTGAAGATCTTGCTTTGGCTGAAGTAGACAAATATGTAATTTCCCCAGAAGGAAAAAAAATAAAGATATATCGAAGTAGAATAGGAAAAGTGGAGATAACTCTTGACAATCTTGAACCTAGTCTAAATTTGTATCCTAACACTGTTAATCCAAAATCCTCAACATGAAAATTAAAAACATCAAATCGAAAATCTACTTCTATATTCCAAATTTTTAGAATTATCATCTAGTTATAATACACATAAGTGCCATCAGTTTTCGTGAAAAATCAAACAACGTTAATTTTTAGTTTGATGATTTTATCCGTAATTATTACATTTCCTCTGGCTTACTCTGTGAATCTTGGAGATGAATGGAATTCAATAAAAAATTCTTTGTCTGATGGAGAAAAAACTGAAGTTGTATCTGATGCTTTATCCTATTTATCTAAGGCAGTTTCTACTTATGAAAACAGCTTTAAAGATACTGCATTAGAGGTTGATCCTGAAAGTAACCAAATCATCGAAGCTGCATTTGAGGATATTACAGATAATCTAAATTCTGGTGATGTTGAAATGGCATCATTAAATCGACAAGCTATTGACAAAACAATTTATAAAATTGCATTTATGAAAATGGAATCTGCCGTTGATGAAGATAATGTTGATGACTTTGTAAGTTGGTACTCTGTTTTGGAGAAAAAATTCAATGTACCTGAAAAAGATTATCAAACAAACAAATGGATTGCAGAAATTAAATCTGATGAATTAACACTTTCTGAATATGGTCCTGCAATTTTAGATGAGATGCTTAATATCTTCAAAATAAAAACATTTGAAGAAATTGAAGAAGCTATATTTGCATTAGCTGAGGGTGATATTAAAAGTGCCAAAAAATTCACTTATGAAGGATTATACTATTATAGAACATTTCATCCTGCAGTTGAAGCAAAGTTAGGTGTTGATACTGCAAATAAATTACTTCATGAAATGGAAGAAGCAATAGAAATTGCAATGAGTAAAAAGTCTCCTGAAGAGATGAAATCTGAAATAGAGCACATTGCTGCTGAAGTTGAATTAATTATACGTGATTATGAAGGTGGTGATACCTCTGCAATTGGATTGGCATTATCTGGAATTAAAGACCGATTAAAACTAGTGGATGTTGAATATGTGGATGCAGTTGCTGATGGACAAATCATTAATCAAGAAGAGTATGATGAGACAGTTGCATTTTTAGCAAAAGCAATTTCGTTATTTGAAACTGTGGAATCGGATTTGATTACCTTGTCTGAGTCTGATGCAAAAGGAATCAAATCTAACTTAGCAGAAATTGATTCTATTGTAACTTCTTTAGGTAATCCTAGTAAGATTACTGTCTTGGTTGCAAAGAGTATAAACCATTTAGTATCTCTTGAAGAATATTCTGGTGGTGCAGTTGAAGTAGATATTTTTACATACTTTGATGAAATTGAACGATTGTTAGAAGAAGCTAGAATTGAATATAGAAATGGAAATGCCCAATTGGCACATGATCTTGTTAGTAAGGCATACCTTGATAATTATGAATTTGTTGAAGGGCCTCTTGGCGAAGTCGATCCTGAATTAATGTTCAAAATTGAAATTGATATGCGAGAGGATCTACGAAATATGATTCAAAATAATAAATCTCCTGATATGGTAGATGAGCAAATTGATATGATTTTAATTGACTTGGCATCTGCCAAGAAGGTTGTTCCAGAGTTTGGCACTATTGCATTAATGATTTTTGTAATATCTTTAGTTGCAATAACTATGTTGTCTTCAAAATCAAAACTTAACATTCTCCCAAAAATATAGACATCTCATTCTAGCACATTAGAATAAGAATCTCCTTTAAATATTGACTTTGAAGATTTTCGAGTAACTTGTTACTTTTTCGACAAAAATTTCTTAAATTATTTTTTGTTGGGTTGATTAGTTTTTCACTAGTCCCAAATGTTTCCATATCTGCTCAATCTGAAGGATTTTCTGATATTGACAGCTCTTCATTGTTTGTAACTAAAACTATGTTTGTTGCTCTAGACTTGGTCAAACAGGAATTGAGTAATGGAAATGTTGAAGGTGCTAAAAGTCTCTCAAAACTAATAACTGAGATTTTCCCTACTCATTTGCAGAATTTAAGAGTGTCAAATTCAGAAATTTCAGATGAAATCCATATCCTGCTTTTAGATTTACATAGTACTATTGGAACATTAGACAATCAACAACTAATCTCTGATATTAAAATAATTGAAAATCTCTTATCTGAATATCAATCACCCAACCCTGATTATGGAATGGTTAGTGGATTGATTTTGATAATAGTTGATGAACAATACCAAATTGCAATCAAAGAAGAAAATGAAACTCTATACATGTTTTCTGCAGATTTGGTGAATCTGGTTCATGAAGAATTATTCCCACATACAAATTATGATGAACGTCTAAGATTAGAAATTGATTCTTTTCTAGTAGAATTAAAAGACAAGATTGCAAATAAACATGATTTTCTTTCTGTTGGAACTTTGATTAATGCAATTAACCGTGATTTTGCTGGTCATGAATCTATAGCATATGATAAACAAAAACTCTATGAAACAATTCGCAACTTGTATGGTGATCTTCTCATTGCAATAGATAATGGAGATTACAAAAAAGCTGAAGAATTGGGAGTTGAAGCATATCTTGAAAATTTTGAATATTTAGAACCTGATATTGAGAAAGTTGATTCAGAATTATTATATTCGTTAGAATGGGATATGCGTGAAGAATTACGTGATATGATTCGAAATGAACAAGATCCACGAGTAATTCGAGTATTCATTGAAGATTCGATTTTGCCTAATCTTGCTGATGCAGAATCTAAAGTTCAAGAATTGGGAACTGCTGGCTTAGCAGAAATTACTCTTGAAAAAGAACTTAAAGAAATGGGTGATGCCAGTGAAGATGCAAAATCCAGTGTAAGAGGCGAGATCGATTTTATTCGTGATACTCTACAAGAAATGTTATTTCAATATGAAAATCAAGACTATCAATCTGCATATGTTTCAGCTAGAACTGCATATCTTGATAGTTATGAATATGTAGAAATTCCTTTGCGTGCAATTGATCCTGATTTTACATTAGAGGTTGAATTTCAATTTGCACAATTAAGAAATCTCATTAAACAACAAGCTTCTTATGAAGAAGTCCAAGAGGTTGCAATTTCTATTAAAAGAAGTTTGGATGAATCCGAAAGATTAGTTAGTGGTACTGGTACATTGGCACCAACAATTGCATTTTCATCTTCTTTTGCAATAATCTTTCGTGAAGGATTGGAATCTGTTTTGATTTTGGGTGCAATACTTACATACTTGGAGGCATCACGAAATAATCGCTATAAAAAACATGTTTATTATGGAATTATTGCTGCTCTTGCTGCTACAGCTATAACTTGGTTTATTGCATCATTTGTGATTGCAATATCTGGTGCAAACCGAGAATTAATTGAAGCTATTGCAGCACTATCAGCTACTGGAATGTTGTTTTATGTAAGTTTCTGGGTATTGAATAAAATAGAACATAAAAAGTGGATGGAATTTGTTAAAGCAAAAGTTTGGCAAGCAACAACTACTGGAAGTGTCATGGTTTT
Organism: Nitrosopumilus sp.; assembly: GCF_025698945.1. NCBI lineage: Archaea > Thermoproteati > Nitrososphaerota > Nitrososphaeria > Nitrosopumilales > Nitrosopumilaceae > Nitrosopumilus > Candidatus Nitrosopumilus sp. The sequence continues at coordinate 499,154 of NZ_JAILWM010000001.1, read as the reverse complement.
TGTGATGTTGTCATTTTTCACAGTGTATCGTGAAGGTTTTGAAACAGTTCTATTCTATCAAGCAATGTCTGGATTTGCAAAATATATGGAAGCATATGTTGGATTGGGATTCCTTGCAGGAATGGCTACATTATTTTTGATTTATTATGTGATGAGAAAATTGGGAAGAAAATTACCGTTACGTGCACTATTTGGTTTAACTATGGGAGTGGGTGCATACATGTCAATAGCATTCTTAGGAAATGCTGTAAGAGAACTTCAAATCCTAGAAGTTATTCCTTATACAGGAATGATAGGAGTAATTCCTAGATTAGATATCAATCTGGCAACCATGACTGGAATTTATCCAACACTTGAAACTGTTGTGGCCCAAATAATTTTGCTAGGCATTTATTTATTAGCTTCAGCTTATGTTCTGATAGTGAGACCTCAAAAAGAGAAACGCTTAGCTTCTATGAGAAAGTCTCATGGAGCAGAAAATGTCTGAAAAAACTAGAATTCGCGTAGGAATTGATGTAGGGGGTACCTTTACCAAAGCGGTAGCCATTGATGCAAAATCAGGTACAATTCTTTCAAAATCTACAGTTCCTACAACACATAATGCAAAAAAAGGTGTTTCAGAAGGAATTGTCCAAGCACTATCAAATATTATAGCAGAATCCAAAATTAACATTAATGATATTGAATTAATTTCTCATAGTACTACTCAAGCAATTAATGCACTTTTGGAATCAGATACTTCCAAAGTAGGTATTATTGCAATGGGGGTTGGACCATCTAAAAAAGATGTGATAAAACGTACAAATTTACAAGACTTGTCAGGGAGTTCTAAAGACATTTTATCATCACATGAGTTTCTTGACACGTCTCATCTGATCACAGAACATGAAGTTAGAGACACTATTGATAGATTAAAGTCAAAGGGTGCACAAGTTATAGTTGCTACAGAAGCTTTTGGTGTAGATGATCCCTCAAACGAATTATTTGTAATGAATACTTCAGCCAAATGTAACATCCCATCAACTGCATCGCATGAAATTTCTGGAGTTTATGGTTTGGAAATAAGAACTCTTACTGCTGCTGTAAATGCTAGTGTTTTACCAAAAACATTTCAAGTTGCAAATTATGTTGAGGATGCTATTAGAAAAACAGGAGTTACTGCACCATTAATGATAATGAAAGGCGATGGAGGAGTTTCCAATATGGATACTTTTAGAACAAAACCTATTTTGACTGTATTGTCTGGACCTGCTGCAAGTGTTGCAGGCGCATTACTTTATCTTAAAGTTACAAATGGAATTTTTGTAGAGGTGGGAGGAACAAGTACAAACATCTGTATCATTAAAAATGGAAAACCAGAAATTCGATATGTCACAATCCATGATCATCCTACTTGCATTCGTTCAATGGATGTGCGAATCCTAGGTGTTGCAGGAGGAAGTATGGTGTCTCTTTCTCAAAATAGAGTTTCTAAAGTTGGTCCAAGAAGTGCACACATAGCTGGTTTGAAATATTCTTGTTTTGCTGAGCCAGAAGATCTTAAAACTGGAAAGATTATCCTAGTCAGACCTAAAGAAAATGATGAAGAATATGTGGCAATAAAATGTGATGCTGGAACTTATGCAATTACTAACACATGTGCTGCTAATGCATTAGGGATGATTGAAAAAGATGATTACTCTTATGCTAATCAAGAGTCTGCAAAAATTGCTCTTAAAATTTTAGGTGACTATTTGAATATGCATTATCATGAAACAGCTCAATCCATTATCCAAACTGCGTCTTTTGAAATTACTAAAACCATTACTAATGTCATAAAGGAATTTCATCTAAATAACTCCATCAAATTAATTGGTGGTGGAGGTGGTGCTTCAGTTTTAGTTCCATTTGTTGCAAAACAACTGGGGTTGGCATATCAAAAGGCTGAGCATGCAGATGTTATATCATCCATTGGAGTTGCATCATCAATGCTTCAAGAAGAAATTGAGCAAACTATGGATGATGCCACACCTGAAAAAATTACACAAGTGCAAAAAAAGATCCATACAATGTTAATCAATAAAGGAGCTGTTCCTGAATCCATTGTAATTGATAGTGAATATATCTCTGAGAAAGCATTGCTTCGTGTAACAGCAGTAGGAAATGTAGAATTAGATAGTGTTGAGACATCAAAGAGTATCTTCACATTAAATGATGCTAAAAAACGTGCAAGTGAAATTATAGAAATTTCTGATGATTTAATTGATTTAAGCTTTGAGACAGATCATTATTTTGTGTTTACTGGCCATATTGAAGTCAAAAAATTGTTTAGTAAAAAGAATCGACATCATATCCTAATTTTGGATAGATATGGAAAAATGAAACTGTCTTTGAAAAATGGAAAAATATTCCAAGGTGGAAAAATATCTCTCTTGGAAGAATTGGATGATTTCTTAGAATCTAGACACTCAGAAATTGCTCCTAAGGTTTTCCTACTTGATGATCTAAAACTAGTAGATTATTCTAGTCTTACATCATCTTCAAAAATCATTGATGGAATAAGACGTGAACTGGAAAAATCTGAAAAAGCCGCTGTCTTAGTTGAACTTTGATTTTTTAAATTTAAAATTATGTTGTGATTTTATCAAGTTGATTAGATTCAGCTGCTGTCTTTATTTCACGTGCAATTCTTTTGCCCATACTCATAGATTCATTGAATAGTAGTGAGTAGTATGGAGAGCCATCCATGTAGATGTTTGTTCCTGCAACAATTCTTGCAGAGAATTCAAATGATGTGAACTTTGCATTTTCATCATATACTCCTTCAATACAAAATGGACCGTTCATTCCTGGTGATACCATCCTCTTAGAAGCCTCAACAAAATTTTCCCCCATTGTATAAACTTGGTCTAAAAGTGATTCTCTTAACACAAGAGGGCTATTTCCAATTACATTAAATGATGGAACTTTGTTTGATTTGAGTTGTTGTTCAGAAGGAATTCTAGCCAAACCCTCAATGTCTGATTCATGTCTTTGATCAACTCCAAAGAACTCTAACTCTTCTTTGAGCGGAGAATAAAAAAATTGTAAATATGCTAAAACTCCTGCTGCATATTCCTGAATGTACAGTGTTTCGTCTTTTGAAATAACTCCGTCAGAAATTAATTGATTTCTTTTAGTATTGTAATCTTCTTGATTTGCCGCCATAAAGTATCCTTTTCCTCCTGCAGCCCCCTGGCGTTTTACAATGACTAATTTTTTAATGTCTTTAGGATCATTAACTGGTTTTGGAACTGGAAGTTTAGCTTCTCTCATTAATTTCTCTTTCATCCCTCTGTCTGATTCCCATCTGAGAATCCATTTATTTCCAAAAACTGGTGTTTTTATTGATTCAATTTCTTCAGAACTCATCTGTGCAATTAGCGTTCCATGTGGAATTAGAACCGAGTCATTTTGTTCAAGTATTGATTGACACTTTTGATCTAGTACTTCTTTGAATGAATCCACCAAGATTAATTGATCAATAAATGGAAATCTCTTGTAGAGTTTCTCGCGTTTTTTCTCACATACAAGAATTGTTTTTAGACCTTCATCTTTTGCTCCTTTTAGAACTTGCAGTGAACAATGAGATCCTAATGTTGCAACTGATGACATCTTATAATATTCATAGAAAGCTGTACTTTATGAACTAAATGTTCTGTGAACTATGTGCCGATGAGACATATTGAAAAACTTCGTCAATTAACTCTATATTTAATTCTGACTTGATATTTTCAGGTATTACTTTTAAAATAAAATCATACATTGTAGTGTTTTTTGGCAATTCGCCTCTTTCTTGTAGTAATGAAAAAACAGCTATCCCATTTGAGATAATTGCAATGATTTTCTCCTTGTCTGATAATGTCATGATTTTATGGTTTTTCTATCAATTTAATATAAATTCGGCTATGTTCTTCTAAATAATTGATTTTTTCAAATCATTTATTTTAAGAATCTTGATAACTTCTGTTTGATAATCTAAGGTTTCCAATTCTGTTGAAATATGATGTCCTCCTACCTCTGCTGGTTTATCAGCAGCATGAAATCCAACATATACAGCAGTAATGATAAACATTGCAATCACTAATCCAATTAGAATGTCCATGTTGTTTTGAAGTGAACTTTTTACTGGCTATAAGCATTATGAAAATTAGGGTGTTAATGCATTATTTTGTATAAAAATTAATTACACCATGAAATATGGAGTAAAGTAAATTATGATTGAAACTGAATTAGGAAATTTACGACGATCTCATTATTCTGATGAAATTTCCCCTTCTATGGATGGAAATGTAGTAACATTGATGGGATGGGTTTTGACAATTAGGGGACATGGAAATATCAGTTTTGCCACAGTTCGTGATAAAAACGGCGATTTCTACGTTGTTGCAAAAAAAGGAGATTGCCCAGATGATATTCGTGAAAAAATCTCTTCTCTAAAATCTCATTCCTCTATTGCAATTACAGGAAAAGTAAAATCCTCAGAAAAAGCACCTAGTGGATTTGAAATAATACCTACTGAATTGAGAGTTTTCTCTGAGGTTGAAAAAGTTCCTCCTTTTGAGCCTACTGCAAAAACTGTAAAAAATATTGATACTCGACTTGAAGTAAGACCCATTGATCTAAGACGTGATACTCTTCAACATATATTCAAAACCAGAAGTTTTGTTTTACAATCCATACGAGATTATTTTAATTCTGAAAAATTTGTAGAGATTAATACTCCAAAAATGATTGCCACTGCTACTGAAGGAGGGGCTGCATTATTTCCAATATTTTATTATAACAAAGAAGCTTTCTTAGCACAAAGCCCTCAATTGTACAAAGAACAACTTACAATGAGTTTTGAAAAAGTTTTTGAGATTGCACCTATTTTTAGAGCAGAACCATCAAGAACCAATCGCCATTTAGCTGAAGCAATTTCCATAGATCTGGAAGAAGCATTTGTTGATTACAACGATATTATGAATAGAATTGAACAAATCATAAAAATTTCTGTAAAGACAGTTGTAGATTATTCAAAAGATCATCCTGATACTGAATTTATCATTCCAAGTATTCCAGAAACAATACCACGCTATTCCTATGATGATTTGGTTGATAAAATGCAAAAGGCTGGCGCAAAAACTGAGTGGGGTGATGATTTGTATCCCTCTAATCTCAAAAAGATTGGGTTGGAAGGATTTTATTTTATCAAAGATTGGCCATTAGGTCCAAAACCATTCTATGTTAAAGAAAATAAATCTAATCCAAAAATTTCTGAATCTTTTGACTTGATGTTTGGTGATCTTGAATTGTCATCTGGTAGTACTAGAATTGAAAAAAGAGATGAACTAGCAGAGAGAATGCGAAATAAGGGAATGAACACTGATGCATTTGAATATCATCTAGGAGCATTCGATTATGGAGTTCCTCCACACGCAGGTTGTGGAATTGGACTTGAGAGATTGATTATGGCACTCACAGGTACTGAAAATATTAGAGATGTGACATTTTATCCAAGGGATGTTGATAGATTAACTCCGTAACCTAATCTGCTGAAATTTGTTTTATTTTTAATAATACTTTGTTTGTCATCTGTTCCAAGTAGTACATATCTTGATTGTTCATTTCTTTAGACATGAATAATATTCATTTGAGGCATAAATAACCTGTTGTTTGTTTTGAATAATACATGTTATTCCTTCTCAAATTTCTTTGAATATTTTGATTGTATATTTTAGGCTCAGCATTTGGTTTTTTTACCTGATTTTAAAATATGGCTTGTTTGTAATTTGTAATACAAACTCTTTGATATATTTCCCAATTGTGGGAATAGTGTATGAATATACACATGGCTCGAAGAAGACGAGGTTTGGCCACTGTCGTTACATCTGCAATCATGATGACTGCAGTGTGTATTATGGGTAGTACGGGGGTTGTATGGAGTCAAACATCTCTCAATTCCCAACAATTAGAAATGACAAGCACTGTCAATGATTATGTTAACAGGATTAACGAGTTTATGGTTTTTGAATATGTTTACTGTGATTCTGACCCCTGCGATTCGATAGTTGTTGTTTTAACGAATGTTGGGGATGTTACTTTGGATGTTTCTGAGATTAAGATAAATGATAAAGATTCGGAATTTACTAAAACTACTAAGATTTCAAAAGGACAAATAAAATCTGATAAAAGCATATCTGTTGTAATTGATGATCCTGCTTTTTCATCATATGATATACTAGATGTTATTGTAAAAACTACTAGGGATAACATAATTCAAACAACTATTAGCACATAATCTTTTTACCAGATTAAAATTTTGTTGTATGTGTAATGATCAAAAGAAGAGGCCTTAGCAGTGTAATTGGGATGATCTTTTTAGTTGTGGTGTTAAGTTCTACCATTGGATATTTTACGTATGGTGTAAATCTGATTGAGTCTTTAAATGATCAAATTGTTATAAAAAGTATGGAGACACAAAATAAAATAAAGGAATCATTTGATCTATCTACAGTACAAATTGTTAATGGAAAATTTAACATTACTTTACAAAATACTGGAGATTTACCAATCAATATTGCAAGACTTTGGGTAAAAAATGTAACTGATAATACGTGGCCTTTGCAAAATTTTACTGTTAATAAAATTGTAACTCCTGGTGAAATTTTAACAAATGTGGGTCAGGATGTTGGTCTTTTTGCATTAGATACACAAGCTTATGATCTGAAATTTGTAACAGAAAGAGGAAACAGTAAAGAATTTTCTGTTAATGCTCCTGGCCAACAACCTCTGGATATAAGATTAATTGCTTTGCCTCAAACTGTATCTGATGGATTTCTGACTACTTTACTAATGACTGTCACAAATAATATGACAAATAACAACATCTTGCTTAATCTTGCTCCTGAAATGCAAACTATACAAACTACAGGAACCGCATCTTATGAATTAATTTCAAATGTAACTCCTTTACAAATATCATCTCTAGCAAAAGGTAACACTGAATATTTTACTTGGACATATAAGATATCTGGTGATGTTGGAAACACTGTGATATTTACTACTGCATTACAAAATGGTTTTCCTCAAAACACTGCATCTGCTCAAGTTACGGTAAATGATGTTCTTTTAGCACAACAGTCTTCCACTACTTTGGCTTTGAATTCTGGTGTGAATTCTCCTAACAAAGATCAATTAGTTTTTCATAGTGAAACAAACAATACCCCTAGTGGTGAATACCAAATGTTTTCTGGTGATGTTGATAATGGAGGAATGACTATCTCTGTAGAAACTGACAATCCAAAATTTTTTACCAATGATGGGATTGCAGTATCAATTCCAGCAGGAAATTGGAATGCAAGTCTTACTTACTATAGTTCTCCCTTCCCTGATAGTTTAAGTGATAACAATTCTGATAATATGGTTCTGCATTTTGAAGGAAATATCTCTCCTATAGATTCAACTGGAAATACTGCAAACCATATTTTGGGCTCTGGCTCTAATATGCCTACATATGGTGCATCTAGTGGTCCTCATAATTCGGGAGCATTTAGTTTTAATGGTAATGATTACATTGAATTAAATTCTGAAAATGAAAATCGTGTTGATTCATCACCTGACACCACTGCTTTGTGGTTTAAAGGAGATGATGTGGCTGGCTCACAAATTCTTTATAGAGCATACAGTGCCAACGAATATTACGAAATAGGTTTACAATCTGACGATAATGTTTATTTTACATATTTGACTCAATCTGGTCAAACTCCAACATTATGTGAAACGTCTGGCGGTGATTATGATAATGGAAATTGGCAATTCATAACAGTTGTAAGGGCAACTGATCATTCTTGTTTATTATACATAAATGGTACTTCTGTAGGGATAACAACTACTGGCTCTGGTAGTAGTTCGGTTAGCGTATCAAATATTTTTGTTGGAGCAGAAGATGATACACCTAATAATGGATTTAATGGTGTAATTGACGATATATTTCACTGGAATAATTATGCACTTTCCTCATCTGAGATAGCTGATCTATATGCTAGTAATTATGGAGATTCTGCACACCTTGTTACTGTTTCCATGAATAAAACTGATGAGAATGGAGTGTTCAAATCTAATATTGTTACTGATGTTGCATATCCACTTAAATTTCTAGATGGGATGGAAAATAATGATTTTTTGTCTAGTTTCAACTATACAGCATTTATTGCAAATTCTGTAAATTTTACTAGCTCTGAAAGATTAGTTTTTGGAATGAATGATGTTACTGGTCTTGATCTTAACATGCGCATTGATGATACTTCTTTAACTGGAAATCCTGCTAATTCTTTCTTACAATATCCATCAACATCGGACATTTTTGCATCTTATCTTACATTTACCGCCTCTTCAAATATTGGAATAACTGTGTATAATGTGGGGCCTTCTTCGATCTGGCTTACATATGAGGGAACCCGATTGACTTTTGAAGATGTTGTCTCTTCTAACACTTATGCTGCAGTGATTTTATCTGGAAATAGCACAACTAATGGTGGTGTTATTACATCTACTCAAGATAGTATTGCATTTCCATTTAATGATATACTTAATCTTGAATTTTCAACAGCAAAAAACCCTCCCGCAACAACAGGTTCTACAGGACTTATCCCTGCTGGAACTTATGATATGAACCTACACATAACCGGATATGACATTAATGGAAAATCAATAACCAGAACAATCAGTTTTGGTCTTGTAACTGTAACTTGATAATCATTACTTTCCATTTGAGTTTTTCTAAAAAAGATTGATTTTTTCATGATATAGTAATATATCGATGTTTAATTGATCTGAAATAACATGGTAACTGAAGAAGAAATTGAACGTATTTCCAAGTTAATGAGAATAGAAATTGATGATCATAAAGAATATGTTGAAAAGGTAAAAACAATGATTGGATATTTTGACATTTTAGATTCGGCAGGTGTGGAGTCTGAAGAAATTTCGATGCCTGAAATTTCAATTTTGAATTTAAGACAAGATAAGTATATCCCATTTAATGATAAATTAATTGAGAAATTGAACCACTACAAAGGGACATACGTTCGTGCACCTAAGATGTCTTCATGAATCTAAAAATATCTGCTCTTGACTTCGTTCAAGAAGTAAAAACTGGAAATATTTCTGTGGAGGACTTTATTGCAAAAACACTAGAACAAATTCAAAATGTGGATGACAAACTACATGCATTCTTATCCATAAATGAGCAATCCATTGATCAAGCCAGAGAAATTGATAAGAAAATCAAGTCTGGTGACAAAATTGGAGATTGTTTTGGTATGCCAATTTCTATTAAAGATAATTTATGCATTAAAGATTCTAAAACCACATGTGCATCAAAAATGCTTGAAAATTTTGTTGCACCATATGATGCTACAGTAATTACAAAATTAAAACAACAGGATGCAATATTTGTAGGCAAAGTAAATATGGATGAATTTGCAATGGGATTGACAACTGAATTCAGTGCATTTGGCCCAAGTAAAAATCCATGGAATGAGGATTATGTTCCTGGTGGTTCTTCTGGCGGAAGTGCAGTTTCTGTAGCGTCTTTTGAATGTGTTGCATCACTTGGCTCTGATACTGGAGGTTCTGTTAGAAATCCTGCAAGTTTTTGTTCTACTGTAGGATACAAACCAACTTATGGGTTGATTAGCAGATTTGGTTTAATTTCTTATGCAAACAGTATAGAGCAAATAGGGCCTCTTACAAGGACAGTTAAAGACACTGCATTTATTCTAAACATGATTTCTGGAGTTGACCCAAATGATAACACTACAATTGATAATTTCAATCAAGACTATCTATCTGAAATTGATTCTGGAATAGAGGGAAAGAAAATTGGAATTATTAAAGAGATGATTAGCGAAGGGATAGATTCTGAAGTTCTATCTGCAACTAAAGAAGCCATAAAAAAACTTGAGAGTCTTGGTGCTACCTGTGAAGAGATATCATTAGACATGGTGCAATATTCTGTAGCTGCATATTATACAATTACTGCAACTGAGGCTGGAAGCAATCTTGCAAGATATGATAACTTAAGATATGGGTATGATTTTCCTGTAGAGGGCTATGAGTTTAATTCTTACATCTCTAAAGCCCGAAGACATTTTGGTCCTGAAGTAATCAGACGTATGATTGTTGGTGGATTCGTTCCATCATCCGGACAAGCTGGAAAATATTTTCTTAAAGCACTAAAGGTAAAAAGTAAACTAACACGAGAGATTAATGATGCATTTAAGAAATTTGATTTATTGATATCTCCCACTGTGCCTATTCTCCCATTTAAGATAGGTGAAAAAATTAATGATCCAGTTTCATTGTTTCTAGTTGACATTAATACTGTTGCCGCAAATCTAACTGGGAAACCTGCGATATCCATTCCATTTACTTTCTCAAATGGACTGCCAATAGGAATTCAATTAATGGCAGATTCTAATAATGATAAAATGTTGCTACAAGCAGCTTATGCTTTGGAGAGTACTGTTACTTTACCGGAGGTATCTCTTTGATTGGTTTAGAGATTCACTGTCAATTGACAAATTTACAAAGTAAATTATTTTGTACATGTAAAGCAAACTATAGAGAATTCCAAATCAATGAAAACATATGTCCCATCTGTATGGGATTACCTGGTAGTTTACCTAGGTTAAATCAAGAAGCAGTTAAAAAAGCCACTTTAATTGCAATGGCATTAAACTGCTCTATACCTGAAAAGATTGCATTTTTTAGAAAAAATTACTTCTATCCAGATTTACCAAAAAATTTCCAAATCACACAACTAAACATCTATGGTGATACAAGTATTGGTGGAACTGGTTCAATTATGGTAGGAAATAAAAAAATTAGAATTACAAGAATACAGTTAGAAGAAGATCCTGGTAGACTGATATATGAAGGCAATTCATCAAAAAATCAAATAACTCTTGTTGACTATAATCGTGCTGGGACACCATTAGTTGAAATTGTCACCGAACCTGATTTTGAAAATCCAAAACAAGTAAGGGATTTTCTAAATATTCTATCGGATCTATTGGAAAATTTAGGAGTATCTGATCCAAGCTTAGAAGGTGCAATGAGGGCTGATGCTAATGTATCTATTGCAGGTGGTAAAAAAGTTGAAATTAAAAATATTGGTTCATTCCATGATCTAGAAAAAGCAGTTCATTTTGAAATTACAAGACAGGAAAGCCTATACTCTAGAAATATTCCTATAGTTCAAGAAACGCGTCATTGGGATGATAAGAGAAAGATTACTGTCTCATCACGTTCAAAAGAAGAAGAACTAGATTACAGATATTTTCTAGAAGGGGATATTCCTTGGGTTACAATAGATCCTGATGTTTTAAACGAATTAAAATCTGAAATGCCAGAAAGTATTAGCTCAAAAAAAGCACGCTATGTATCAAAGTATGGTATATCCGTTCAAGTAGCAGATGTTCTCTCATCTGATAAATTTTATTCTGATCTATTTGAAAAATCTCATAATGATTCCAATGCAAAAGAAATTGCTAACCTCATTACAACTGATCTTATGGGATTAGTTGACACCAGAGAAAAACGTGAAGACTCAAAGATTCTACCAAAACATTTGAATGATTTGGCAGATGCAATTCAGTCTGGAAAAATTTCTAGAAATTCTGCAAAAACTGCGTTATATGAAATTGTAAAAACTGGGCATGATCTATCTCAAGTAATATCTGACTTAGATCTTGGAAATGTATCTGACGAATCACAATTGTTTAGTATTATACAACAAGTAATATCTGAGGAATCTCAAGCAGTAGAACAAGCAAAATCTAATCCTCAAACAATTAATTATTTAGTTGGTAAAGTGATGCAAAAGACAAAGGGTAAGGCAGATCCTACTTTGACCCTGAATTTATTAAAAAAACAAATTGTATAATATGACTGACTTTTCTCTTGAAGATGTAGAATTTATCAAACTTCTTGCTCATTCTGATTCTGCTAATCTTTTGGCAGAAATAGATGAATCTACTAAAAAAAGACTTGATAATCATATTGCTGTGATTTTGAGGGAGTATTATTATGAAAACACACTGAATGCCAAAACCAATTGGAATGAAAAATTTCTCAAAGCTGGTATTGCAGAAAATGATGGAAAAGCAGCAATTGCTTGTGCTAGACGTATGGGGATTGATATATTCTAAATGAAAAAATCTTTTTACGTTAATTGTGGTTGTTAGAATAGGATCTTGTCTGATTTTATATTTACTCCAACTGAAAAACAAATCCAAGAATCAAATATCTATCGTTTCATGCAAAAATACAATATTTCATCATTTGAAGAATTGTCTAAAAAAGCAAGACAAGATTTGAAATGGTATTGGCAATCAGTTGAAAAAGATATTGGCATAATCTGGGACGTACCCTACACTAAGATATTGGATGATTCTGAAGGAATTGCTTGGTCTAAATGGTTTGCTGATGGCAAGACTAACATTTACAAATCTTCAGTTGAAAAATTTGCAAAAATTAATCCAAACAAAATTGCATATTGGTTTGTTTCTGAATCTGGAACAAAATCAAAAATATCTTATTCCGAACTGGATGTTAAGGTATCAAAACTTGCAAATGCATTAAAGTCCATTGGAATTAAAAAAGGAGATGTCGTTGCAATATACTTGCCAATGATTGAAGAGGCAATATTGGCAATACTTGCATCGGCAAAAATAGGTGCTATTCAAACTGTGATTTTTTCTGGATATAGTTCGGATTCGTTACATGTGAGATTAAAGGATTGTAAAGCAAAAGCTATTTTTGTTTCAGATGGGTATTATAGAAAAGGAAAAAGAATTTCCCAACAAAAACCAGTTGAGCTTGCAATAAAAGACACCTTTGTTGAAAAAATTATTGTTGTACCATATGGTGGAATTGATAATTATAAAAATTCACAAAACATAGTTTATTTTGAAGATTTCACTTTAAGACAATCTACGTTATGTGATACTGATACGATGAATTCTGAAGATCCATTATTCATACTATATACTTCAGGCACAACAGGAAATCCAAAGGGAGTAATTCATACTCATGGGGGGTTTTCAGTATTTGCTGGTCATCAATCATCATATCTGATTGACACTAATCAAGAAGATGTTTTATTTTGGCCTGCCGATATTGGCTGGATTACAGGATTAGTTTGGAATGTTTATGGTCTGTTACTTGTTGGTTCAAGTGCCGTAATTTATGATGGTGCATTAGATTATCCTGATGTAAATGGAATTTGGAAGATTCTATCAGAATATAATGTGACTATCTTTGGAATATCTCCTACTGCTGTACGATTATTCAAAAAAAATAATGTTGAACCCTTAAGACTTTATTCATTAGATAAAATTAAAAATATTCCGACTACTGGTGAACCACTTGATGAAGATTCTTGGTGGTGGTTATTTGAAAAAGTTGGTAATAAAAAAATCCCCATTATGAATTTGTCAGGAGGTACTGAAATAGGCGGTGCAATGCTATCTGTTTTTCCTGGAATGAAATTAAAGCCCACTACTGTTGGCATGCCAGTACCTGGGATGAATCTGGATGTTTTTGATGATTTGGGTCATTCTATAACTAACGAAAATGGATTTCTTGTAATCAAATCGCCTTGGCCTAGCATGACTAGAGGATTGTTAAATGCAAATGACAGATATCTTGAAACTTATTGGTCTAGATTTCCAAATGTATGGTTTCATGGCGATTATGTGTATATTGATAATGATAATTTATGGTACATGCGAGGAAGAACCGATGATGTGATAAATGTCTCAGGTCATAGAATGAGTACTTCTGAAATTGAACATGCTGTAATTTCACATAAAAAAATAACGGATGCTGCATCTATCGCAATACCTGATGAACTTACTGGCGATGCAATTGTTGTGTTTTTTGTATCTGACAATAATGAAAAAAACTTGGAATCAGAAGTATCTGAATTTATTGCAACAAAAATTGGTAAAATTGCAAAACCAAAATTTGTTTTTCAATTATCTGATCTTCCAAAAACTAGAACTGGAAAAATAATGCGTAGGCTATTAAAATCAAAACTATTGGGACATGAATTAGGCGATTTGTCTTCTCTTGAAAATCCTGAAATTTTGGACGAAATTCACGAATTGTCTTGAATTATTAATTTTTAATCCTTCAACCTTTATATCGGAATTCATTTCTAAGGAAATTCATCATTGAAATTTGTAGTTGATCAACAGGTTCAAGACATTGAAATGCCAGAGAATCTTAAACTAAATACCTTTTTACAGGAATTTCATTCCAATTGTCCCCATCCTGAATGTGGTTTTGGGTTTTATGGATTTGCATTTGGACAATCCCCGTTTCCAGTACCAACAGTAATCCAACAAGCATTAATCAATAATGCTGACAAGGGTGCATATGCCGCAGTACCTGGAATTCCTGAACTTCGAGATGCCATTTCTAAATATAACAAACATTATTTTGGAATGGATATTGATCCTAAACGCATCTACGTAGGACCTGGAACTAAGGAGCTGATTTTTAATCTTTTAGAGATTTTACATGGCACTGTTATACTTCCAACTCCTGCATGGTTAGGATATTTGCCACAAATTAGATTTTTGAAAAAAAATTATCACATGTTATCCACTAGGGCAAATAGAAAAATATCTCCTAATGATTTGAGAAAACTTGCACTTAGATTACAAGACCGACAAAAAATATTGATATTAAATAATCCTCATAATCCAACGGGATTACTTTATGATCGTTTAGAACTTGAAGAGATTGCAGATGTGTGTAGGGAACAAAACATCACAGTAATCTCTGATGAAATTTATGCTCAAACTACATATGATTTTCCAAAATTTGTCAGCATGGGAAAAATCTATCCTGAAGGAACTTTTGTAACTAATGGATTGTCAAAATCTCATGCTGCTGGAGGATATAGACTTGGATATGTGATCTTTCCTCAACATGCAGTTGACCTTAAAATTCAATTTAAAAAAATTCTTGCAACAGAATATACTGCTGTATCAACTCCAATACAGCATGCTGCTGTTGCAGGATTTGAAATTAGTAAAGAAATTGATGAATATTTTCAAGTAACTCGTAACTTACATCAAATAATGGGTGAGTATACATATCATGCCTTGTCTTCTATTGAGGGTGTAAAAATAATAAAACCTGATGCTACTTTTTACTTACTAGCTGATTTTAATGCATTTGCAACTGATTTACAAAACGTAAAAATTAATACGTCCCAAAAATTATCTGAATCATTAATAGTTCACCCATACCATACTGCAATTGTAGGTGGAGATAGTCTTGTTTTAGAAAGAACTGATTTCAGTGCCAGAATTGCATTTGTGGATTATGATGGGAAAAAAGTTTATCAAAATTATTTAGATGCAAAGCCAAAATCTCTATCTGAAAGAGAAGAATTTGTTAAAAATAATGCTCCCAAAGTTGTTTTAGGAATCAAAATGATTCAAAAATTCTTTAATGATGTAAAAAATAACTCATTGAAGGGAATAATGAATCAAAAAAATTCTCTGGTAAATCCAAGTTAGTTTAACTTTGAATTCAATTTTTCATATTCGTCTAAACTTATTTCTCCTTTAACTAATCTTAGTTTGAGAATGTCTTTTGGATTGGATCTTGTTATTGGATAAATTAATTTTTACCTTCATTTGTATTTAGTTTAATTGGAATGAATTCTTTTGGAATTTTAAAATGAAATGTTGTCTCGACATTTTCTATGCTTTTTACCCAGATCTTTCCCCCTAATCCTTCGATGATTCCTTTACATATTGCTAATCCTAAACCACTACCATTTCTTTTTCTGCTAGTGGATGTATCAATTTGGTAAAACTTTCTGAAGATGTCTTTTTGATTTTTAAGAGATATTCCACAACCATTATCTTTTACAAAAAACTCTATACTGTCCTCGTAATTTTTTGCTCCAATTGTTATAATTCCTGTGCCTGGAGATACAAAATCTATTGAATTTTTTATTAAATTTGAGAATACTTGGTTGATTCTGTCTTTGTCACTTGATATGGTGACATTTTCTTTAAACTCTAATTTTAGTTGTATTTTTTTGTTAGTTGTAATTGGAGAGAACTCCTTGATAACTGAATTTAGTAATGCAGTAACCTCGATATTTTCTTTTTTAAAATCTAATTTACCTAAATCTAATTTTTGGGTAGTTAAAATATCGCCCACAAGTCTTTGTAATTTTATTGTCGAGGAATAAATTTCATTTATTGCTTCCTTTTGCTGTTTATTTAATTCTCCTAACAATTCTTCTTTTTGCAACATTTGAACATATCCTAGAATTGGAACTAATGGAGTCTTTAATTCATGTGATACCATTGATGAAAACTCTACTTTTTTTCTATCCATATCTTTTAACATGTCTACATATTCATTTTGAACTTCAATTATTTTTTCTACTTTCCCTCCCATACTTTCAAAATTCTCATTTAATTCAAAAATTTCTTTAACATTAGTTTTAATTTGATTTTGATTTGACATTTTGTTTGTCTTTGAAAATTCAGTCATTTTTTGTGCTAATTTTTCTATGGGGTTTGTAATGCTTCTAGAAATGTGGAGAGTTGCCAATAATGTACTTGTTGCTACAAAAACAGAAAAAATTAGTAAAATCACCCCTGTAGATTGTTCAACTGATGTCAGAAAATTTACTAATCCCATGTAAAAAATAATAAAACTTGAAACTCCTGAAACTAAAAATAAAGTGTGTTTAATTGAAAGCACTTGATTGCACCATTATTTTACACATTTGCAATTTCTATTAATTTTGAATGTAAAAGATCAATATCGATTGGTTTTAGAATGTATGCTGCTACCCCTCTTTTTACAAGATTGTCTAATTCATCTTGGGTAATTGTTGATGCTGTAAAAACAATTATTTTATGATCTTTTAACATGTTATTTTCTTCCAAATTTTTTATTACTGAATATCCATCAAATTCAGGCATTGCCAAATCCAATAGAATTACATCATAATCATTCTCTTTAATTTTTTTTAACCCTTCACTTCCATCATTTGCAATGGTACATTGATGCTCTTTTAATTCCAGAAATGTAGTTAACATTTTCGTAATCTGTTCGTTATCATCTACTATCAATATTTTCATTTTTCCTGATCCTTCTTTTTGTATTTTCTTCGTATTCATTACTTTTCCTTTCCTAGTGATTCAAAGTTTTCTTGCAGATAATTTAATATTCGTTTTTCTTGTTCAATCTCCCTTAATCTATGTTCATATGTCATTTTTGAGCCTAGTATTGACTCTTCATCAGTTTCATCAACATGGTGGGACTTCTTCCACATCAAACTGAATAATGATCTCAGCGTAGTCACAAATGCCTTTGAATCTGTCCAAACTGCAAGCATATCTTTAATTTTGTTATTGCTGATGAAAAAAATCACCTCTGTATCATCTTTGATAATGAAACAAAAATCTTCTCGATTCACATCATCAATTTTTTTAATTTTTTTACTAGGAATATCTTCAAAAATATGAGTGTTATTTTCTGCATAATCTGTTAAAATTCTCAAATTTGATTTTGTTTTATTTAACAATTCTGTAAATTCTGTAAAATAAAATCTTTTGAAATCCTTTTCTGTTCCTAAAACTAAGATGTTTTCTTTAGATTCTTTTATCATTTGTTCAAGTTTTACTAAAATTGAGTTTCTTCCTTGGAGAGATTGAAATTTATTTTCTTGTGATTCCTTTTTGTTTTCAGCATAATTTGGTATTATTTTCCAAAGTTTTATCAAACTATCTTTGCCTAATTCTAATTCATTAATTCTGTTTTTTTCATTATTAAGTAGTATCTCCAATGATTCTTCCAATCCTACAGCATTAAATTTTGTTGGCTTTCCAAACACTGAAAAAATTATTCCTTGTTGTTGTAGTGTTGATAATAGATGATATGTTTCAGTTCTTGGAATTTTTAATGCTTTTGATATCTCTGATGCAGTTTTAATACCAGTTTTGCTTAAAAATAAGTATACTTTAGCTTGATTTGGAGTTAAATCATATCTAACTAGCATACGTATTAATTCTTGAATGGGACTCTCTGAATGAAACATCCCTTCTTCGACTGCTTCTGAAATGGTCATCTATATCTGTAACATTATTTTATAACATAAGAGAATGTATGTTATCTCATATTACAGATCATATAGGTAACTGAAATCCTGAATCAAAAAACTGGTTTAGTATGATATCTCCATGGATTAATTGGATGATAAAACCTCCTGCAATTAGTAGTAGATATGGTATTCCCGGAGTAATCCATGTATTAGGTGTGGTGCAGAATTCTTGATTTTCTGCATGATGAATTGCTAAATCTAATTTTTTCTTACCTTTTTCCATCTTTTCTATACTAAATGCAAATTTTGGATTTTTTGACTTATATCCCATAAATGATGCTATTATTTTTTTGGAGAATGATTCATCAAATCCCTCAAAAATATTTTTTCCTCTTAATTGCAAAATTATGTTTCTAAACAAATTGAATAAAAATGGTATGATAAATAACAATGCGGCATTAGACAAAGTTGTAAAAGGAGATATCTGGTTATCTGTTATTGTAGCCATTGGCGCTATCACTGCTAATGCTATTAATGCAAATGCATCTGCACCTCCAAATAACCCTATTCTCCAAATAACAATCACAAATGGTGCTATGATTAATGCAATTCCTATAGTTAGTAACTGTGTCATGATATTTGGATTTAGAAATGCAAGTACAATTCCTGCACCTCCAAAACCTATCCAATAATAATCATGAATTTCTCTTTTCCAAATATCTACTATTGAACCTAAAATCAACATGATTAATGCTAAAATTATTCTTATTGTCTGAAAATCAAATAAAGTTTCAAACATGTTATTTACTTTCCTTTAAACTTGTATTTGAAATTGATTGAAAAAAATATTTTTACTGTGTTTAGTCATGTTTTTTAATTTATTTTATCTATCTTTGATATCTGAAATTCTTTCTTTAATGCCTTCAATCTTATCACTTATCTCTAAATTTTCTAAAGACATTTTTTCAGTAATTAATCCTAATCTATCTGTCTTTTTTAGAAACAAGAAAATAGCGACAATTATGATTGGTATGATAATCATTCCTATTTGGGTTGTATCGAAATTTAATTCCCCTATAGAGGATTCTTCCTTAACCGTATCAGTTTCGGGATTTTCTATGACTGAGGGCTTATTTAATATCTGGACTGTTTTTGATGCTGTTGCTGAATCAAGATTATTCCCAGATACTTTTGCAGATACTGTAACGGTTTCCTTATCATTTGCAATTATGTTCAATATTGCAATACCTTCACTATTGGTTACTGAGTCTGCTGTTTTTACTTCGCCCCCCTCTGTTGTCCACTCAACTTGAAATCCTGAAAGAGTTGTCTTAATTTCAGGAATTGATACGGATAATTTTGCTTCAATTCTTTCATTCCAGTTCATACTTCCTTCTAGATTTAGTGATAATACTGGAGTTAAGTCAATAATACTAATGCTGTATTTTGATAATGGTAAGTCTTTTGATAAAACTGTCATCTCTACAGTTCCTTCTTTCAAAGTTTCTAATTCAAATGTGTTAAAGTATTCTCCTTTTTTGATTGTTATTTGGTTTGGTGTTTTTAAAATTGTTTGATCATTTGATACTAATTCTAAAATTGTATCTTTTTTAGCATATACTGGATTTCCCACAGAGTCCAATAACTGAACTGTAGCTAGGTTTCCATCTGTGATCAAAATATTATCAATATATCCTAAATAGATGGTTGTGGGGTCTGTAGTATAACTTGTAACATCCATTGAACCAGAAAACTTACCAATTTTTCCATTTAATGAACTGGTTCCAACTGCTTCAACCATTGGATATGTTAAAACATAATCTTGATTTTTCTCTACATTTGATGATTCGATGTTTATGAATTCATTTGCAGAAAATGACAGAATACCATTTTTTACAAACTGGGTTGGTCCCAACCTACTATCTATCTCATCTTCATCGGTAGTTGAAACTGATTCTTCTTCACCTGCAGATTCATACAAATATGCAAGCAGTGGGAATTCCTTTCCAACTAAAATCATTGGAATAAGTGACTCAATTGTTAATGAAATATCGTCCTCAATAGGTCCATCGGGTGTTGTAATAACTGTTTTAATTCCGTCATTATCTCTAATGTACAATTCTATAGATTCATCAGGTGCCATTGTTCCTGTATTGCCTGTAACTAATACCGCATTCTTCCCCTTTTCCATAATTGGGTTTATGGGATTTACGACATTTGAATCTGAAGACGAAATACTCAACTCATAATTTTTCTGTGCAGTGACAGGTACTGTAATTGTAACAGTTTCTCTATTATTTGAGGTTCCTGCCCTTCTAGATACCTCAATATCTGTTTCAAAATAAGTCACTCCTATGATCTCTTCTTTACCTGTAGTCAAAAATGGCAATACCTCTGTAATTGATGGACCTGCCCCTTCTAATGCTCCGATTTCATCATGTATTACAGTGAATGAATCGCCACGAGCAAGATAGTTTTCTACAGATACAAACATTTGGAATACTTGTTCATTTTCACTAGTGAAATCTGCTAAATTTGGTCTTGGTGAAAATTGGGTAAATGTAGAATATTCTCCTTTTTTGATCACTAGTTTCTTTTCATCAAATACCACTTCATTAAAATCTGTACTTGTGTTTTTGGATGTATCTGGATTATCCACATCTAATTCAAGATAGATGTCTTCTTCTGCCATGACTGGAATTCCTTCACTATCTACTAATTGTAATATGGCAAAACCTTTTGCAGAATAATAACTACTAAAAGTATCCGGAATTACTGAAAGCTGAATTTGTAATGGACCTTTAGGTTCTGAAACCGATATTATTTCACTAATTTTCTTCATTCCGTTAGTTTCTGCAAAAATTATTGCATCTCCTGAACCAACAATATCAAATTCAGTAATCCCAAAATATTCTCCTTGCTTAATTGTAATCTCAGAATCTCTTAATTTGATAACATCTGTATTTGGTGTTTGAATTGTTACAGTGACATCCTCTAATGCAACTGTTGGCAATCCTCCTGTTGTGGATAATTCAACTGCAACAAATCCGTATTTTGGCCCATCGACTGAAAATTGATTTGGAGTTGTCTTCATCATGATTTTTGTAGGATAATTATTATTGTTGTAAACTTGAATTGAAATTTCTTTAGATGCAAATCCAGGTGCAGCTAAACCAATAGTTGCAATGCCTGGTTTTAACGCTTTTATTTTGATATTTTTAATAAAAGAATCCGAATCTTCAGAAACTTCCACTATTTGTATAATGTCTGTGTTTGAACTAATGACTGTTAAGTTTTTTATTGTAGTAGGTACCATTAATTTATTGGATGTTACATAAACTTGTAAATCCCCAATTGTATTCTCTAGAATTTTTTCTGGATGTAATTTATATCCAAATTCAGATGTGGTCTGAGCGTTAACTGGTAAGAATAAACTACCAGTCATCAATATTATTACAAATAGGACCTTTAACACGCAAATATTCTTAATTTTTTGGATATATTGACCAGTATGAAACATTACAATACATACAATTATCCGAAAACAGATGCTACGTTAAATAATTTCAACTGTATTATTATAATTGCCATAAGAGATATTGTGACTAGAAATACAGAATACATGAATCCTCCTGTATAATTCCCTGTGGTGATTTTACCTAAAAACAATCCTGCTATCCAAGATTGTATCAAAATTGACAATCCTAATAATTTGAATCTAGATTTAGAATCTGCTTCTAAAATATTTTTTTTTGCATCATCTGTTTCCAACTGTCCTCCCAAACTTGTCAATGAATCAATTACAAGTAGTGTGGTAAATCCTGTGATTGCTATTAACATAAAACCTACCATAACATATGGTTTTAACATTTCTCGTTTTGATGCCTCTATGTTTCTCATTTTTTCTGAAACTCCAGCTAATGTGATCAAAGTATTTACATTTCCTCCTCCTGCGGAAATTATTTCAAACAATACTTTGAAATTTATCAATATTTGAAAATCACTAGTTTCTTTTTTGATAAAATTGAAAATATCATTTAATGTCATTCCCCACTCTAACTTATTTGCAACACCATTAGCTACAGTATTAAATAATCCAAAGTCTTTTCTCTTGGCTGTTCGTATTACACATTTTTCAGGACCCAACCCTGCTTTTCTTGCTTCAGCTACATCTCTCATTATTTGCGATGTTGCACCTTCTGCATCTAATGCAAATTTGTATTTATTTTTGAATTTTAATGCTGGCCATAATGCAGATACGATTAATACAATTGCAAAAATATACAAATCATATTCTGGGAGCAAATTTAGGTAACTGATTATTATTGCTCCGCCAAGACCGGGAACCCCAAAAATTAGAATTTTTTTCCAATCAAGCTCATTAATTTTTGCCCTGTTTAGTTTTCTTGCAAGCATTAAAAATAATGTTGTGATGATTGGAGGCAACATAATTACTAGATAAAGTGGGTCAATATCATCTGGTCCTGGTTGAGTTCCTACCCCCCCTGTAGATGTTGCAGTAACTATAATGTATATTGCCAAGATCACTATTTGCATTGTCATGTATGTTTCAACTAATGTTTGTACTTTGTTTGCAGATTCTTTTTGTTGACTTTCATAAACTTCAAATGCGCTATCCATTTTTGATTTGAGATAACTTACTACATCTCCACCACTTTGAATGGATGATACCCACCCACTTAGAAATTCTCCAAAACTAGATATCCCCTTTTCTTTAGTTTCAGCCATTACTACAAGAGGATCCTTTCCAAGAATGTCTATTTTTTTAAGAATTTTAATTGATTCTATTCTCACATTTGGAAGTAAATCCAAATCCTTAATTTTTGTAAAAATTGTATATGGACCTAGCCCACTTGTTGCTAATAATGTAACAATAGTTATAAAAAATGGTAATTCTGATTCAATTTTTTTGTTAGCTTTCTTCTTTTTATCTGCATCTTCATGTTTTTTTAAAAATGACATATCATACACTAAATTCTATTTCTTTCATCAAAGCATCTGGATCTCTATAATATTTTCCAACGGTCTCTGCAACTTTATCATATCTTCTAACTCCTCGTTGAACAAGCCATTTTAAAATTGTCTCTCTTCGCTTCAATTCGGAAAAAATTTCTTCCATATCTCTTCCGGACTGTTCTGAAATTCTGCGTAACATTTCACTATCTTCCAATGCTGGATTGAAATAATCTGCTTTTGGATTCCATTTGAAAGCATCATGGTATGTGTTAGCATCTTTTATCTCTTGAATGGAAATTGCTTTTCTCACTCCTTTTCCATCAATGCCTTTGACTCTTCTAATCACTATTGCACAATTCATCAATGCCATATATGATGCAGGTATGTCCATTGGTTTTTGTTGTAGTCTTTTGCTTGCAGATTCTAAACTATCTGCATGCATGGTACACAATCCCCCGTGACCTGTAGCCATTGCCTGAAACATAACATATGCTTCAGAACCTCTAATTTCTCCTACTATGATATAATCTGGTCTGTGTCTTACACCTGATTTGATCAAATCATATAATCCAATCTCCCCTTCTCCTTCACTGCCAAAACCAGTTCTGGAAATTAGACTAAACCAGTTTTCATGTTTGATGTTAATTTCAGAAACATCTTCTACTGAAAAAATTTTGTAATCCGGATTAATCAATCCTGTAATGGCATTAAGAATGGTAGTCTTACCACTGCCTGTAGACCCGATAACCATTATTGACATTTTTGATTCCATTAGCAACCACATGTATGCTGCAATTTCAACACTAATGGTGCCAAATGTTATCAAATCTACAATAGAGTATGGATCCTGTTTGAATTTTCTTATTGTGAAACTGGTTCCTTTAGGAGTCACTTCTTTTTGGTATAACACTGAAATTCTGTGATTTCCTTGTAATGCTAAATCTGAAATTGGATATGCAGAACTAATGTGCTTTCCTGCTCTAAATACAATTCGAGACACAAATGAATTTAATTTTTCATCTTGGTACGATACATTACATGGAATGCTGTCATATTTTCTATGCCATACATAGATTGGCGAATTAATTCCACTACAACTGACATCCTCTATGTTTGGATCTTGCATGAGTGGGTCAATTTCTCCAAAACCATCAATGTCTCTTTCTAGATAATACTTTACTTTCTCTATACTGCCTTTTGGTTGATCAAGGAATAGTTTTTCATTTTCTTTGAGTATTTTATTTACAAAAGACATGAATCCAAAATTTTCTTCTATATTTTCTGGAGAGTCTATATTTTCTTCAATTAATTGGTATAATTGATTGTAAATTACTTGCTCTGATTGACTTAATTTGGTCTCATCTATTTGATATGATAGACTACCTGTTTCTTGGTTTTGTATGATGTTTGCATAACTAAAAGGTGCTTTTAATGGGTATTTTTCTAATAGGATGGACCCTGTTGGTGTTTCATTTTTTAATTCTCCTAAAAATTCACTTTTAAGAAATGTCTCTAATCCTTGCTCCTTGTCTTTTTTCCCCATTACACTCAATCAGTTTTAGTTAATTTTTTGGTTATATTGAACAGTGTGAAATATTACAATACACACAATTTTGAAAATGTTGTTTAATGGTCATGCAAAAATAATTTTATGGATAATTTAAAAAATTCCCTTATCCTAGGATTGACCTTGTACAGTTATGCTTTGTGGTGCGCCTGCTTTTCCTGCAAATATGTTTAGAGTTGTACTTGCACCAGAGTCTAGTGATGTGATGGTACCATTAGTCAGCTTAAAGTATATGATAGCTGAACTACCTGGTGATAAACCTACTGGGCCTGTTGCTGCATTAGC
The DNA here is from genome assembly GCF_025698945.1 of Nitrosopumilus sp. Classification (NCBI taxonomy): domain Archaea; kingdom Thermoproteati; phylum Nitrososphaerota; class Nitrososphaeria; order Nitrosopumilales; family Nitrosopumilaceae; genus Nitrosopumilus; species Candidatus Nitrosopumilus sp. Next base: position 474,171 of record NZ_JAILWM010000001.1, on the reverse strand, counting down.
ACAGATTGAGGATGTATCTACGTCATCACCTGTCAAATCAATTTGTACCGTGCTGGCAACTGCACACTGTGTTGCTCCTGTAGCATCCAACATTCCACCTGTTCCTGACCATCCGGGATGAATCAATGATTGCTGGAATAATGTTGCATTAACACTAGTGTCTGGATACCATTGACTAAATGGGACGTTTGTTCCTCTAACCTGTATGGTATCTACGGAAATTACTTTATCACCCGTGTTTCTGATTTTTGCTGCACCCCAAGCTAAACCTTCTGAAGCAGTATCATGAACCCACATTTTTGAACCTGAAACTGAAATTGCTTCTGATTGAGTACCTCCTTGGAAAAGACTGGTACCATACAAAACAACTCCTGAACCAAGTACAACAGAAGACACCAATATGATGACTGTTGTGAGCACTGTACTGATTGCACGTTTTTTGCTTAGTTTGGTTTTCATTTTATTATTGTCTTTTTTAATTAATATCATATCTAGTCGCGTATGTAATTTTTTTGAATTACAGATAAGTAATTTTTATACATTCATGCCTGAGATTTTTTAATATGGCTGATTTATCCGTAATTTTTACAATAATTTGATTTTTACCATCATATTCCATCTTCAGAAAGCAATTGATATGCATTAAGAAATTTTGCTATTGTTTTTCTCAACCCTTCATATGGTATACACCTAGAGAAAATTTTTGTATTTCCATCTTGAATTCCGATTGCAACTATGTTGATTCCTTTTTTTCTTGCTTCTTCTACAGCACTCCTCATTTTTGAATCTGCATCAATTGTCCCTAATGCTTGTCCATCTGTGACCAAAAAAATGTATTTTCTCTCGATGATCTCTTTTTCTAAAATTCTCATTGACAATTTCACTGCATCTGCAATAAATGATAGACCATTGATTTCAATTCCCCCAACTCTTGCTTTTGCACTTTGATCAAAGTTTTGATCGTGATCTTTTATGATGGTAAAATTATTGTTAAATGTGAAAAATCCCCATTTGCCATTTTTTGCATTTACTGCATGAGCTGCTTCTCCAAGACACATTGTAAATTTTTTCATTTCATTAAACTTCAATTTCATGCTACTGCTAGTATCTACAATAATTGACCATGCTTCCTCAACTTTTCTCACATCATCTTGCTCGAAAATTTGTATGCTTGGATTTTCAGATGCAACAGATTGAATTGCAGCTTGCATTTCCAACAACCCCATATCATCAGCTACACCTTCATCTTGAATATTTGTTACCATCTTCATTTGATTAGACATTTTTTTCAAAAACATATGTGTTGCATTTTTTAATCTCAAATATTCTCCTATGTTTTCAGGTGCAAAATCTATTTTATCAAACTCTAATCCCTCAACAATTTTATCATATTTTTTGTTCATTTTAGCTCTTTGTTTTATTTGAACAAACCATATTTCTTCAAATCTTTTTACAATATCTTCAAATCTACCTTCCGTTTGTATCGATTGGTTTTGATACCATTTTGAAATTTTTTCTGGATGGGAATAATGATCAGTAAATGGGTATTTTTGAAATTCTATTTTGTTTAAGGATTTATACACTATATCTGCTATTTCAAGGAATTTCTCAGGATTCTTGGGTTCTAAGCTTGTTATTCTCTTTATGATTGCTTCTTTTTCTTTTGCCATATTTTGAAGGTATTTTCTCACAAATGTTTTTTCTGCAAGTTTTCTAAAATCTTCAGATTCATATTTTTCATTAATGATATCAAAAACTTCTTGAATCTTGATTATCTCTGAATAATATTCTGGAAAATGATTTTTTAAGAAATCATTTACTCTGATATCTTCTATAAACTCTATTGTTTCATATGCTCTAGGTTTGTTTTTTCCACTCATCCACTCTTTGTATATTTTAAAATCAGTGACTTTTACATGTCCTGCCAGATGACAAACTGATGCAAAAAATAATGCAAAAATTGAATCTTGGTATTTTTCAAGGTTTGAAAATATACTATTTTGAATGATCTGCATTCCTTTAACCTCTCGCGGTATTGGAAAATACACCGTTGTCCTAGGTTCATATTCTATTTTTGGAAAATATATTTTATCTGAGAAAAACACATCTACATCAATAGGTTTTTTTTCACAAATATCAAAAAATATTTGTGATGCCATAACTTGTATGGTTTCTTTCAGTTCTTTACACCTTCTTTCTTGATGCTGCTTGACTTTCTAGTACTCTCTTAATGATGTGTCTTACTTCGTCTTGAATTTCTGGATCATCACTTGTCATAGGAACCAAAGTTTCATCTGCTCCTTCTGCAACTGATGCACCATCAGCACATATCTTTGCCCAGTTTACCAAATCTCCAATTGATGGTCCATATGGGATGTCGCCCATCTTGTATTCTTGTCTTAATTTTGCACCTATCCTTACAATACTTTCTGCATCAATTGCAGAGATTCCTCCTTTCTCTTTTACCATTTGGATTTCTTTGTCATCTACATTGTCTCCAACACTCATGTAATCAAAATTAAGCCAAACACTCATTCTTCTTCTCATGGCTGCATTGATTGGCTTTGTACCTGCAAATTCAGAGGATACAGGGTTCATGCTAATTATCATGTATGCGTGTTTATGTCTGTGAATGATCTCACTGTCTTTTTCAGTTAATACCATGTGGCCTCTCTGGTCAAGTAGTGGATTGAGTTTAGTTGCAACATCTTGTTTCATCATGTTTGCCTCGTCTAGATACAATATACCTCCTTTTCTACACCAACCTGTAATTAATCCATCAATCCAATTTTCTTTTCCCAATCCTACATATCTACCAAATAGATCAAACACTGATGTTGCCAAACCACAATTGATTTCCCACATTGGAAGTCCGGCTAATTCTGCAACAAGATAAACAATGTGTGTTTTTCCTGTTCCACTCGGACCAATCAATGCACATTGTTTGAAAAATTTCAATGCTCTGCCAATTCTTTCCACATAATGCTCTCCATTATCAAGATATGGAGGGGTATCTTTTGGAATCATTTCTTCCATCTCTGGAGGAAATTTCATATCTGCTGAATCCATGTATTTTTTAAAATCATACATTTTGGATAGTTTATGGGTATCTTTTTTGAGTTTTGAAATAGAAACTGAAAGATTTAGTTTTTCTGATTTAATTTTAGAACGATTTATTCCATTTTTGAACTCATTTTTCTGCTCCAAGATGAGTAATTGTGCTATATTGGATACTTAATGCTGTTATGTGTGTAGGAATATTACATACACATTGTTTAATGAATATTTCAGGCATCGTTATTTACATTGAAAGCACAGATCGATCTAAATTCTATATCTATGAGTAAAAATGATCCAAAACTATCTCAATTAGAAAAATATGATGTTGATGCCCATATTGAAGAGGTCGAAAGTGACGATGAGATATCTGTTTTTACATACAAATTCACTGCATTATCTAATCCTAAAAATGTGAGATTATCTATTGAAGGGACTGCTCGTATTTCTGGTGATTCTATGGAAAGAGATGAGATTTTGGAAAATGATGATGACGGCATTCCAAAAATTTTGACTGTAATTTATCAAGAATTATTCCCAACATTCTTCTTACTGTCCAAGACTCTGAACGTTTCTTGTCCTCCTCATCAAATTGGTGCAATGAGCGCAGCAGTTGATGATGAATTATCTGAAGAGATGATGACTGAGACTGAAGATATGGATGAAACTAGTACTGAAATCGAAAGTGAACCGGTTGAGAATCTAGACATGACTCAATCAAACGTATAATTTTTGAATCTTAAAACTAATAAAATTCTAACATTGTAAAAATAATTTAAGAATAAAAAATAATAGATAATATCTATTAGATTAAACAATTTATCGTTTATTTCTTTTTGCCTGGATTGTCTACTAACACCATTTTCTCAACAGTGTCTTTTTCTCCATTTACACAGTCAACGGATAAAACTTGTTTAACAACTTGTGCACCTTTCCCCTCATAGAATCCTTGTGTTGTTGTTGAATCATCAATGTATCCAATTGGGGTTGAAAAACCTGTACCAGTTTCATACAATGTGCCAACAGCTTCGGTAACAAGTTTGTATTTCTCATTTTGACCATCCCATGTGGTAAGTGTATTTATGAATGATACTTTACCAGAAATACTTTGTATTCCACAGAGACTACTATAAACCACATTACAAAAACCACCGTCTGTTTCTGCACATTCAGGATCCACTACTGGCCCTGTACTCTGTTTTGCAGCATCTACACTTGTCATGGACGAACCAATCATCATGACTGATAATGACATAATTGCAATTACAGTTAAACTTAGTTTTGTCATGATATATTATAGAACACAGGGATAAATAACCATTTGTCATATTATGTTATTACAATAAAAAATGACAAATTGTTTTATAAATTTGGTTTAAACATAAATTTCAATTATAGAGCGATCTTATGGGATTACTTCAACACCTGCTTCAGATAATGCCGATACTAATTGCGATTTTTTAGCCTCACAACAGAAAGTAGGGTATACTGTAGTTGTTTGAAACACATACAATTTGTCATCAGTTACAATTGGCGTATCTGCAGAAAACTTGTATGTTTTGACTGATCCTGACCCAACATTTGCTGTTGTTATGACCTCTATAATATGACTGCCATCTGGATTTTCTTTAATTGGTTTACTAATATCCCAACCTGCACTAGATACATGTTGAACGTTAGTAAAACCATTTGGCACTAAAATAAGTAACATAGCTTTAGAGTTTAAACCAGCCCCTCCACCATTTTGAATGGTTGCATTAAATTGTTGATTAATCCCTGATGGAATTCCTTCTATAATATACGTCCAACTACCTACAGGATCTATAGTATCTGTGCTATAAAACACATTCATCAATGGGTATTCTGCCAGATTTGATGTCATTATGGAATAGCGAACACTAAGTTTTCCTTCACTTGTAAGAGCTGAAATAATAATGTCACTTTCAATACTATCTGATTTATCTATATCAAATTCTACCTGAAATTGTCCTACACTTTTTTCCGGAATAGTTACAGGCGTGTCTCCATTTTCCAAAATTACAGATGTTCTACCTCCCAAATCTCTAATTTCCCATCCTTCATCTATGCTTGCTTGAATAAGTTTATGAGTTAACGTAGCATCTGAAAAAGTGATACCTACAGCATATACTTCTACCTCTCTATCCAAAGGATTTATGATGCCCATACCATACTTCCCCCATTCATCGGCATTAGCAGAACTGACGGGATTTGGAATTCCACTGATCAAAATCCCTACACGACTTGCAGCTTGTGACCATTGTGATTGTGTTGCAGCTTCTGCTTCAGCTGAAATTGCAACAGATAGGGTTGAGTTGACTCCTGCTCCTGAAGGAGCCCCTGTATAATTTGCCATAAACTCTATAACTCCAGTAGTCTCTGGTGCTAACCATGAAGAAGTAAAAGTAACCGAATTTCCCTGAGGTAATACAGCAACACTTGGCGGGTTAATTGCTTGTATTTGTGTAAGAGATCCATTATTAGCAATTATGGGTACTAAATTAGCAATATTATTTGGTGATGTGCTGTTATTTGTAATAATCGAAACTACTCTGAATTCTTCTTCTGGTGCAACCTGTGCAGGTATTATTAACTGTGTTTGAGTTGAAACATCTGGAGATACTGAAAATGTTGCAATATTTCCTCTACTGGTAACTGCTTTGAGAGTATAACTTGTAGTTGAATCAGCTGTAATTCCTGTACCTTTACCAATGTTGTATTTTTGATTTCCAGGATTAATTCTTATATCCAAATCTGCTTTGCTGTTTACCCCTGATTCTTCATTAACTACCCATAAACGAGTTAATTGTACTGGTAATGATCCTTTATTGATTACTGTTGCATTAAATTCTCCCCCAACTATTGTTGCTTGGGAAATGGATATCTCTTCCATCCCTCTATTGATATTTTCAGCTTCTGAAACAATTACGGATTGTGCAAACTCATCAATGGAATTCATGCTATAGGAAATGTATGTGATCACAGTGGTTGCAGCAATTACAAAAAATACTGCTCCTACTACTGTACTTAACCCTCTCCTACTTTTCATGGTGCTAATACCTCTGCCGTGAATATATTTCCCCTGTTAGTAGTAATTGAAATTTCATATGGATCATCTGAAATCCAATTTATTGTTTCATTAAACGACATACTTTTACCTTTTTGAATTCCTGCATCTGTTTTTGAAAATATAGAATACTGTCCGGAATCTGTATTTTGAACTTTAATTTCAGTCACATTAAGACCCAATGTTCCAGTATTGCTCATGGTGATATTAATTGAGGGCCCTGTATTTCCAAACCAAATGTGTTCCACGATAATTCGTTCATTGATTTTATTGTGATTATCTGCAAATATCTGATCTAATTCTGTTTGATGTGTTTGTAAATTAGAATTTGCCCAAATGACAATTGTAATGCCCATCACAGAAACGGCAGATAGCAGTATTGCACCTGTAACAATGCCACTTAACGCTCTTCTTTTTTTAACCTTAACCACTTCTCTAAACCTGATTGATTTAGCTATTATCAAACCGTGTGTATGTGTAAATTACTTACATTGATGACTGATGACGACTAAATTTTGCAAATTGGCTTGAACTTTAAATGTTAATTTAAGGCAAAATGGATTATTGCCTATGTTATTCCCAGATTCATTAAATCCATTAGGCACAAAAATTGTGCATGTATGTGAATTTGAGATCTGTAACATTAAGGTACATACAACTTTTAATCTAATTTTTTAAACAGATTTTATCATGCAATCGACAGAATCATCAGATAAGCAATCAGATGTAAATGCACCTGAAACAACAGAACCTCAAGTTTTAGCAGAAACATCTGTTGCAGTAGATCCTACTGATGTAAATGCAAAAACACTCACACATCTAAATACTCTGATGGAGGAGTCTTTGCAGATTTACGAGTTAGAGGATCAAAAAACCACTGTGATTGGAGATTTACATAATGCATTAAAGGTAATTACTAGTTTCTTGTCTTTCTCTACTTCTGTACATCCAGGAATTTTCAATTTGCCTACTGATTCAAGAGTCACGATGCTTCCTGATTTAAAATTAATTTTAACTTTATCAAATGGAAAAACAGAAATTAAAAAATTCACAGATTATGATCCGGAAGTCATCACACAGATTGTCGAATATGTGACTCCTCAACTATTAGAATTAATCAAAGCCCAAAAAGCATATCTTGCAGAAAAAATTACATTCCTGCGTACTGCAACAAAACAATTATCAACACTGAATCAATTAAAAGAAAATATTCCAACAATCATTAATACTGATGAGGAATAAATATGAAAAACATTGTTGAGAGATTCAATTCTGTCAATGCTCTGAAAAGAAATTTAGAAAAAGAAATTGAAAATACAGAAAACATTATTGCAGAATATTCCAATTTACTGGGTGAAAAAATCAGAGTTAATGAAGAATCTTCTTCAGATGATCCGGAGTTTTTAGCATTAAAAGAAAAACTTGGAGAAACTGATCAAAAAATCATAAAAAAACAATCTGATGAAAAATCAGATGATTCTGTAGATGATACAAATAATGAAACCAACGTAAAAAAGTCTGATGAGAAGAAAAATCGAGAAAAGAAAAAAAAATCAAAAAGAAAAACTAGTGATAAATGGTTTAATCTCGAGGATAAAATATTAGTATATAACGGAATTGGTTTGAAAGGCGAACTTGAATTGTATTTTAAAGCCATTGATGAACTAAAAGCCAGACTAGAAAATCTACGAAGAACCTTGTCTACACTTAACAATGTAATTGAGAAAGGTCTCAAAGGCGATATGGGGTGTATTGTATTTAGAGGCGAAGAGAATATTTTGGAAATTGCCTTTTTGAAATCTGCAGGAGTTCGTAAAAAATTCTTACATAAATCGATCTACTCAGGCACAGCAGTACCTGTAGAAAATATAATAAAAATAGGCGTGTAATTGGATTTTTATGCCTGATTTCTTATTTAGTCTAAATGAAAAATTGACAAAAACGATCAGATCGATCTAACAAAATTAGCTATATTACAATATTATCTACTGCTTTCTAACAGATGATCCTGAAAAAGCATGACAAAAGAAACATCACAAACATCCGTGTTTGACTCTACACCTGACTCTCAAATGTATGAGTACAAGTTATCTATTGAAAAAATTCAAACCGAACTATCTCAATATGGTTTGACATCAAATCAAAGTAAGGTCTTTATCTATCTTGGAAAATATGGTGCAAAGACTGCTCCAGAAGTATGTAAGGCTCTAAAACTACCAAGAACCGAGACATATCATTTACTATCTGCATTACAAAACAAAGGAATTGTTTCGGCAACATTCCAACATCCTATTCAATTTACTGCGTTACCTTTGGAGAAAGCAATATGGATTTTAGTAAATTCTGAAAAAGAAAGAGTAAAGTCACTTGAACAAATGGAGAAAGGATTATCTGAATTATGGAAAAATATTCCTACATTTGATATAATTCGTGATGATGTCGAAGAAAAATTCCAAATGTTGCAAGGCTCAAATCAAATACAATCAAAAATTACTGAAATGACTGATAATTACAAAGATGAATTTTTAATTTTAGGGTCTGAAAAAGATTATCTAAAATTATACCATGGTGATTTTCTAGAATCGTTTGTAAAGTCAAAACAAAAATTTAGATTATTAAGTGCATGTTCAGAAAAAACGGCATACATCTTTGATGATTTAGAGCGAAAAAATATCAAAAAACTTAGTGCAGACATTGAGAACCATCTGTGTTTTATTTTAAAGGATGATGGGGAAATGTTGTTCTTTACAAAAAATGCAAATTCTCCAGAGGAACCTTTTGCAATGTGGACTAATTCCAATTCTTTAGTATATGCAATGAAATTACTCTTTGAATCTTTGTGGGTAAATTCAAAAAACATTCATCTGTAAATACATCAAAATTATTTGTAAGAATCAAACTAGTCTCCGTATTTATATAGAAAATTTACCTAATTTTTTCTATAGATATGGACTCTACATATTCTAAAGTAAAAACTGGAATACCAGGGTTGGACTCTGTAATATCAGGAGGATTCAAGTCAGGCCGTTCTGTTTCAATATCAGGACCGCCTGGCAGTGGGAAAACAACACTAGGATTACAATATCTATACTCAGGCGCTAAAGACTTTGGTGAGCCTGGAGTCTATATCACGCTATCTCAAAATATCGATGAGATAAAAAACGACTGTAAATCATATGGTTGGGACTTTGATGATTTAATTTCAAAAGACAAGATCCTTATGATCGATGCAAGACCATTTAAAATTCAAGATGATCTAATTGGAAAAGATGATTCTCTGTATAGGGGTGAACAATTACCATTTGAGCATTTAACAAAATTATTGCTAAGTAGTATCAAACGTGTTGAAGCTAAAAGGATCGTAATTGATTCTGTTACAATTTTAGCAATGCAGTATTCTGATAAATTCTATGTTCGACAGGGATTGCAAGGAATGATTCAAGCTTTAGAAAACTTTGGTGTTACTAGTTTGATTCTCTCAGAATATTCTGAAAGAGATGATTATCCTGTAGAGTGGTTTGTAACCTCTGGAATCATTCATCTTAGACATACAAGAAAAGCAGATACTATGGAGAGAACAATACAAGTAACAAAAATGCGCGGTATAAAACACAGTGAACAAATTCATCCAATTGATTTAGATTCAAATGGATTGCATTTACTGCATCCCCGATTGATGCCTTGATTATTTCTTTTTTCTAATTTGATGAACAACCATTGGTAGGAATGCACCCACATCAGATACAATTCCTAATGCTTGCCATGTTCCTCTATCCATTAGTTTTGTAACTGTTGGTTGATTAATATCTACTACAATCACTTTGACATTTGCGGGTAACATATTTCCAGTTGCAATAGAGTGGAGCATAGTTGAAATCATGATCACCATACTTGCATCTTTTAGAATTTTTTTGTATTCTCTTTGAGCTTCTGCAACATCGGTAATTACATCAGGCAATGGTCCGTCATCCCTAATTGATCCTGCTAGAACAAATGGAACATTGTTTTTTACACATTCATACATTATACCTTTTGTTAGTTTTTTTGTTTTGACCATGTTTGAAATTGAGCCTGCTTTGAATACTGAGTTAATGGCATCCATGTGATTTCTGTGTCCATGATATGCTAACGTCGCATCATGAACATTCATTCCAAGAGAGGTTCCTAAAGTTGCATATTCTATATCATGAACAGCTAGGGCGTTTCCTGCTAAAACCCCATCAATGAAACCCATTCTTATCAATTCTGATACTGCATCATCAGCTCCTGTGTGAACTATTGCAGGACCTCCAACAATTACAATTTTTCCACCTTTCTTTTTGGTATTAATGATATCCTCTGCTACTTTTTTTGCAATATGTTGAGTTGGTCTTTCACTAGAGCTGGAACTTCCCATGAATTCAAATACATTTACGCCTTCTCTTGGACGTTCTGGTGGTGTTATCTTTATTCCTTCATCTCCAATAATTATCATATCGTCTTTTTTTACATCTCTGACTGGAACACAAAAAGCTCTACCACCTTTAACTACAATACACTTATCCATCATCATGTTCTCGACTTGAATCCATTTTCCTTTATGAAAGACTTGAGTGTGATTGTTTGTAGTACTGTAAAAATCATCAGGCATTACAAAATTTTTTGGTGCTTTTTTTAATCTGATTTGTTTTTGAACTTTTGAAGTGGCACCTTCTCTAAAAATTGTTTCTAAAATTTCATCAAGATGTTTTTGATTTTTACCCTTTACTAGTAATCGGGCATATGATTGATCCTTTTTCTTTTTACCAATATTGATATCTTGTACTTGAAATTCTCCTTTAAGATCCATAATTTTATCAAAGATTTTAGTTAGAATTGATGAGTCAATAAGATGACCACTAACCTCTACTTCTTCAGAAAATTTACTCATTTTATCACTTTTACACTATGATAACTAAAGTTTTACGTTTACTTTTGTGGCTGGATTCTATACTGGGAGTATGACCTTTCCTTCAAACTTTGCAACGTTATCTTTGGCAAATGCTTTCTCCAAGTTTTCTTTTTGTTGCTTTGTTACTCCTTGAACTATGGTCTTTGATGAACCATTTTTATCAACTAATGCAAGAATGTAACCGCTGTTATCTGTTAAAACAAATCCAGCTGATTCATCTACAAAGGCATAGAGATTTTCCTCCCCAACTGGCTCCCAAACATTAGATTTTGTATCAGTTAATGCCAAGGCAGGCATTGCTTTACCGTCAGTTAATTTGTTGAGATATTCTCGTGCTTCTGCTACCCTTTTTTGTCCTAACTTTAATGCCTGAAAATATTGCATGTTTCCCAAATAATCCAATTCTTATAAAAACAATCACTCTACAAAAGATAGTTATAGAATATTTGATGTATTTGTAGATGTGCCTCTTACAAATAACGTCATAATCAAACTAAATGAAATCACAACTCTAGTACAAGATAAATCAAAATTATCTGAATCTGAAATTGATGAAATAAAGTCCATTTTCAAATCTCTTGTTGAAAAAGGAGAGCGATACGATGTAGATGAGATTGAATTTTGGTTTGAAAACGAGGGAAGCTGGAGATCTAAAGAACCACGAATAAGAATTGCAAATCTCTCAAACTATATCCAAGATAAATACCAACAAACAGCTCACTTGAGAATTTTATCTGATGATGACTGTGGTTGTGGAAATTAAGTTTCTAGTTGTGCTAAGAGCCTACTTACAATTTTAGCATTTTCAGTTCGTGCTGATAATATTTCGTCTAATCTTGATGTGTCTTTTTTATCACTTGCAATCATCTTGAAATATTCTTCATCAAGGTCGTTATTTTCTTGTAATCTTTTGATTACTTCAAATAAAATTCCAATAACTTGCTTTTGTGCATCAATTAATTCATCTTTATTTACATCTGACATGATTTACTAATCATTCATTATCTTTGTAAATACTTCTTTTAGTTTAGGTTCACTTATTCCAAAATTTGCAGAATCATAAAAGGACTTTAGTTTTTCTTTTGAAATTCCATGTTTTTCATATAATTTGGCCTGAAGTGTCATCTCTAACTTGTCAATTTGATGAACAAGGTTTGCCTCCTTTGAATTGTTCTCTTGATAGTCTTTCCAAATCATCAGGTATTCTTTAGAAAGTGACTCTGGCAAATTTGAAATTATTTTCTCAAAAGCATTGTTTTCCAAGTCTATTTTTTCTTGTTTTGACATTTTCTCTGGTGTGATGTCTCCTGTGATTGATTCTGCCAAGTCATGTAATAACACCATCTTTAGAATTTTCTCAGAATTGTAATTTTCTAAATCTGCAAAAATCATGCTGATAATTGCCATGCTGTATGAATGATCAGCTACTGATTCGGGGTTCTCTGTGATTGCTTTTTCTATCCATCCCTGTCTGGCAACATTTTTGAGATTTGCAGCTGCTTTGAAAAAATCTAAAATCATCTTATAATTAATCAAAAACTCTCCTCAAATGTGTTTTTACTTATTTTCGATCAACATAATAGTTGAATCATGTATTATTATTTATGAAAATATACACTAAAACTGGTGATGATGGGAATACTGGTTTGCAAGGAAATTTTAGAATTGCAAAATCTCATCCTCGAATAATGGCTTATGGGACAGTAGATGAGGCAAATGCTGCATTAGGTATGGTTCTGGCAAATAATTTAGATCAAGATATTGTAAATGTTTTAACTCAAATCCAAAATGAATTGTTTCTTGTTGGGGCTGATTTATCAAATCCTAATCTAAATAATATAAAAAATAGAATTTCATTGAAAATGGTTGAAAAATTAGAATCATATATTGATAAATTTGAAGAAGAATTACCAACATTAACTAATTTTATTTTGCCCGGAGGTACAATGGCTGCATCTCAACTCCATTATGTAAGAACTATAGTGAGAAGAGCAGAGACGCTAGTAGTTCAACTAAGTGAAAAAGACGAAATTAATTCAAATTGCATTAAATATCTCAATAGGTTATCCGATCTTTTTTTTGTAATGGGTCGTTTGATTAATCATAGAATTGGCAAAGACGATATTTTGTGGAAGATCTAAAAAAAGACAAACTTTAATTCCTCAACAAATTGAATTTTTTCAAGTGCCGGGGTAGCTCAGCCTGGGAGAGCACTCGGCTGAAGACCGGGCTGTCGCGCGTTCAAATCCCGCCCCCGGCATCGACCTTATTTGAATAAACATGTAGAATCCATTGATATCGTGATTCCTGATACTCAAATCAGAATTTTGGAATCAAATGATTCTTTTTAGGTATGATTTCTACTATGATGTTAAATACAAATTTTGTATTATAGAGTTATGATTCAACTAAATAAAAAAAAGATATTCAAAACCATTCAAAACAAATGGAATCAACTAGATAATCCTGATGAAGAGTTTGTAAAATTAGAAGAATAATAGTCAAACCTTCATCAATCCTCAAAAAATCATTTTTGAGTAATAATCCATATTTTATTAAAATAACTTGAAATTCAAGAGAGTCATTTTTCATAATGACAAAATGTTAAGTAGATATTTGGTTTACTGGTATTGGTTTTCATTTTATTCCCTTTTCTTTAGAAATAAAGAAAAGGTGGAAAACCATCTATACGTCTACTAAATTAAAGAAGCTTTTTCCTGAACTTGATTTTTCAGATACACATTTGACTGGCCCTAAAGCATCGCCATTATTTACATCGTTTCGGAGTTTTTCATTATTGAATTTTTTGACTATTGCAACTCGGGTTGTATGAAATTTGTTGGTAAAACTACCATCTATCTCAAAAACTTCTTTGGTGGTAATCTTAACTCCTTTTACTGTTTCATCGCCTTGAATATAGTCTGAATCTTCGATGAATGTAATGGTGAATGGTTTATCCCCAATTTTTGCTAAACTAATTGAATCTCTTGTTGTGGAATATTCTGCTAATGTTGCTATTCTATTTCACCCCCAATGCTGTATCTGAGAATTTCTACTGGATAAATCAAATGATGAGTGAATAGTTGACCTAAATGGCTACCTATTTTCATAATTTTGCAAATTTTTGATTTTAAATTATTAGAAAAGAAAATGATGTTTAGAGGATAAAGATGTGATCGCTATTTGCCGACTCCTTTCTTAAATTAAAAAATTTAGACTAGTAATTTTACAAGAAAATAATTCTGCATAATCTTTAAAAATAAGGCAAACTCTTGTTTTTCGACATTCATGGCTGAAAAAAAAACTGCAAAGAAAACGGTAAAAAAAACCCCTGCAAAAAAAATTGCCAAAACAAAGCCTGATAAAGTCAAATCTAAAAAACCTGCAAAAACTAAAGCAAAAACTACAAAGACCAAGAGTAAAAAACCAAAAGAAGAGCCAATTGATGATATGGGAATAGTCATAGTTGATGACGATATTGTCATTGATCAAGAAAAAGTGAATGAGGAACGTAGGGCATATCTTGAAGAAGCAAGGTCTCAAGAAGCATTTGATTAGGAATCTTTATCCCAATCTATGACGTATACAAGTTATGCGAGCATTGTGTCTTATTACAGTTAAACCTGGTAAAGTAGATGCAGTTGTTGAAATTCTAAAGAAGAAACGCAAAATAGTAAAACAAATCATGATTGTTACTGGAAGAGCAGATATCTGTGTAATTTTACAAGGAAATATTGATGAGATTAACAACATGGTAATTGATTTTAAAAAAATTAAAGAAATTGTAACAACTGAGACCTTAATTGAAGTGGAGGTAAATCTAGGTTGGTAAGGGCCATAATTTTAGTAAAATCCCCTAAAAAATTAATTGCCGCAAGATTACGAAAAGTTACCTCTGTGTATGACTCTTTCCCAACAAGTGGTCAATTTGATGCTGTTGCAATAATTGATGTTAAGGAATTATATCAGATTAAAGAAGTTGCAAACCAAATTCAAAAAATTAGCGGGGTAGAAAGGACTGAAACCATGGTCGAAGTCCAATAACAATTAATTTAAAGAACTTGTTGCAATAACATTTGTGAATGTCAAAAAAGTCGGAAATGTGATATTAGCCGTTAAAGACCTTGATAAATCCACAGCATTTTACCATGAAATAATTGGTCTTCCAATAAAGAACCAAAGAAGATCATGGGTTGATTTGGGAACATCAGGAGCTTTGTTGAGTTTACACCCTGCATCATTAACAGCCCAGCATATTGGCAGTTCCATTGAAAATGGAATCACTATAGGTTTTCTTGTTGGCGATGTAAAATCAGCAGTTGAGGAATTAAGAGAAAAAGGAGTTACTATTTATCGAGACATTGTCGAAAAGGATGCTGGAAAAAACGCTGTAATTCTAGATCCTGACGAGTACCTGATCTCCTTATTTGAGCCAATCTTTGAAGATAAAGCTCAACAAACTGGCGGCTATCAAGGGTTTACCCCAGCTTAGATAATTTTTTTAATTGAATTAATTATTTTTTCTAAGCCTTTTTCTTTCCTATTAATTGAAACATAATATGTAATGTCATTTTTAGTTAATAGTACAATAGTTACCTTTTGATGTTCTAAAATCACATGTTCTAATTTTCCTACCGAACTAGCAGTATCTTTTCTTAATGACATTAATGTTGAAATTATAAAAAATTCATTTTTGACTTGTTCTGATTTCAACAATGGTTTTAGATTTGGTCTAACCATACCTGTAAGAGTTCTTCCGTAAATATTGATAATTCCAACATATCGGATATTGTTAGAAATTTTAAGAATATTTTGGCATTGTTTTCGATATTTTATTACAGTATCTTTCCATTTATCAGCTGCAGTTAGTACCATAATCCAAAAGAATATTTGAAATTAATAAGGATTCTTACTAATTGCAAAAATTGAATTGTTTTTAAAAATCAATCTTGTTTTGAATTTGATTTTTTTTCTATTTTCTTTTTTAATTCTAAATTCTCTTTTAGTAATTTATCATTTTCAGCTTTAAGTGTTTCAAATGAGTTATGTCTATTGTATAGTGGATGACTGGGAGGAATGATTGAAGGATTCTTTGACAGTAAACCTGATGCATATTGCTGATACATGTGTTGAAAACCCTGAAGTTTTTGATTCATTGTTGCAGCTTGCTGTAAGAATTGCTCTTTCATAGGATTTTGATGAACTCTAAACAATGGACTAGTCAAACCTGGTGGTAATCTTGGGAATTGAAATACAACGTGTGGAATATTTGGATTAATGCCATAAAGCGTTTGAAGATGATTCATTACTATGTTTTCCATAGATAATTCGTTAATTTTGGTATATTTCTGCCTTGCTTTTAGGCAATTCTTATAGGATTTAGTAAACTCTCAGTCATTTTTACTCAACTTGAGCTGATCGCTGATCCTTATAGATTCCTAATTTTAGATCGCTGATACACATGAATGTAACAAACAAAACATGTCTCAAATGTAAAAAAGAAATTCGAGAAAAGGATCTTCATAAAATCGTAATTTATGTGGTTCAAGAAAAATTTACTGAACATCATTATGAGCATGTTGAATGCCCTGACAGATTCACAGTGTAAATTTACAATTGAAATTATCTAAAAAATTATCCTTTGTATTCATAGACTTTGTATATCTCACCAGTCAATCGTGAACGATATTTCCATTCATTATTTTGCCAAACTATTTGTGAAAATGTTTTTTGTGATTTTGGATGAATTTTTTCATAAACATCGTTTCCAATTAAAATTTGATTAGGTTTTGCCATGTTTTGAATTTTAGCTGCGATGTTCATTGCAGGACCCATTAAATCAACATGAGAATTCTCTTGGTCTGCACCGTATCTTACAACTATATTTTGTCCAAAATCAACACCAATTTTTACCATTAAATCTGGATAATCATATTGGTTAAGAATTGGATTGATTCCTTTTTGAATAACTGTGATCATTGATTTAGCACAATTAACTGCATTATCTGCTGCAAACAATGCATTGTTTTCTGCAATAAAATAACCAATTACTGCATCACCCACAAATTTTAGAACATAACCATGATGTTGTCTAATCACTGCTGCCATCTCTTGAGAAAAAGAACTTACAATGATTGCAATTTTCTCTTCAGGCATTTCTAGTGTCATAGTTGTTGAGCCAACCAGATCAACGTAAAGAACTACCATATCAATTTTTGAAAAAACATTTTTTCTTAGAAATTTCTCTGATTCATCTATCATCCCTGTGTATTCATAACCTTTTTTGAGTGCTCCCCAAACTCGTTTCTGTGTTTCTAAAATCATTGTTTCTGAATCTAAGGTATTCTCTGTATTTTTACTGAGAAGCATGTCTACTACAGTATTTTTAGGATCAGAGTTTTCATTTTTTGAATTTGAGTTACTTGTATTATCATCCGCCATGGAATTCACCTATTCTAAGGGAAAATCTGCCCCACATTTAGGGCATTTGCCCCTATTTCCTTTATACACTTCATGATAGTATTCAGTTATCTCTTCATCACAATGACTACATTGGATAGGTGATTTTACCATGCCTAAAATCACAATTTTATGTATTTAGATATTGATGAAGGTTTAAGGAGAGTAATTATTTGTAAATTCTTGTGAGACTAGGAACACGATCTAGTAACGATTTCATCCAAGTATTAAATGAAAAAAATAATTCTATTCAAAAATTATTTCTTTCAAAAATGAATGATCTGACAAAAATGATTGATACCAAGGTTATGCTAGGAGATGCTACTATTACTGAGCAAAAAACTTTTGACCCAAAGAAAGTTATTGACTTTTTCCAAAACATCAATAAAAAATTACAAGAATGGTCAATTCAAGAAGTTACGATTTCAAACCATGAAGACCTTAGAAGAGTCTTTACAAAATTTGAGATCATGGAAGGAAGTTATTTAATTTCAGGTCACATATCTTTACAATTCCATGTCTTACTTTACTATCGTCCTGATCAAAGAGTAATTGATTGTCAAAAAGAACTATCTGAGATTGTGGATTTGACAAAAACTAAAGAACAGGAAGTTTCAGATAACAGTGATCAATTTGTATTAGATAAACTCAAAGAAATGGGATACAAAGACTTTGATCATCAAAAATTATTTGAAATTTTTTATGAAAATGATGAACTAAGAGAAAAAGTATATTCTGAAATTGAAAAATCACAGGGAGTAGATTTTAAAGAATTATTACAGAAAAAAACTCTATTATTTAATGAACTAGATTCATTATTAGTTGAAACGTATCAAACAACTCCTGTGCTAATTGATGATACACGATTAGTTACAGGTGAAGAAGGTTGTCTTTTTACAATTGACCTTGAATTTGTAAAAAATAAAAACAGAGAAGGATTATTTGATCCAAGAAAAATTTCAGAGTCTACTAAAAAAAGAATGATTTTCCGACTAAATGAATTAGAAAATATTTTAAAATCATAAATTAAATCAAGGAATCGGAAAATGAGATTTTTCTCAAAGGGGAGTATCCGATCCCTCGATATGATTTGAACGAGATTTTTAAACTATTTAGGCATTCCTAAAAAAATAGGCATAAAATTTGACAAAAAATATTGTTTTTTTATAGAAGAAGTCAAATACACCGTTTTACTAGCACATTTCCAATGAACCCATCATATGATGAAGTACTAAAAGCAAATTCAATGCGCGGTGAGGAAATAAAAAAAACACCTCTAATACATTCTCCAACATTTAGTGAGATTACAGGTTCAGAAGTATATCTGAAAGCAGAATTTCAACAAAAAACAGGATCATTTAAAATTCGTGGGGCATATTACAAAATAAAATCATTATCCAATTCTGAGAAAAAAAATGGTGTTGTTGCAGCATCTGCTGGAAATCATGCACAAGGTGTAGCTTTTGCATCTTCTTTAGAAAAAATCCCATGTACAATTGTAATGCCAAAAAATGCGTCTCCTGCAAAAGTTGCGGCAACCAAGGGTTATGGCGCTACAGTAATTTTAGAAGGAGTAAATTATGATGAGTCATCTAAAAAAGCTAAAGAAATAGCAGAGACAACAGGGGCAACAATGATACATGCATTTGACGATCCCCAAATCATAGCTGCACAAGGAGTAATTGGACTTGAAATCTTAGATGATTTACCAAATGTAGATGAAGTATACATTCCTATAGGTGGTGGTGGTTTAGCTGCAGGAACTTTAATTGCAATAAAAGAGAAAAATCCCAACATCAAAATAGTTGGTGTACAATCAAAGTCTTTTCCCTCAATGTACGAATCTGTAAAAAAAGGAATTTTAATTGAAAGCGGAGGTTCTAGAACTATAGCCGATGGCATTTCTGTAAAAATGCCAGGCAAACTTACATTTTCGATAATTAACAAACTTGTTGATGATGTTGTTTTAGTTGATGATTCTGAGATCATTAAAGCAATGTTTTTGTTAATGGAGAGAATGAAATACGTAGTAGAACCTGCAGGCGCTGCAAGTCTTGCTTATCTTATTTCAAAAAAACCTTCTCCTGGAAAGAAAGTAGTAGCTGTTCTTGCTGGCGGGAATGTCGATATGTATCTCTTAGGACAAATTGTTGACAAAGGTCTTGCTGCAATGGGCAGATTGCTTAAATTATCAATATTGTTACCCGATAGACCGGGAGCTTTTAAGGAAATTGTGGATGAAATTTCTTTAGCTAACGCAAATATTGTTGAAGTAGTGCATGATAGATTAAGTTCTCACATTAATGCTGGTTCCGCTGCAGTTACTCTGAGTTTAGAAACTCAAGGCAAGGATCAGGCAAACATGTTAATTGAAAAATTAAAAACCAAAAATATTCAATTTACTTTATTAACATAAATTATTTGAATTTCTTTTTAACGAATTCGGTTAAACCATGTTTTTTTAGCTGTTCTGATTCTTTAATCACTGAATCATGTTGATCTGATTTGTATTTTTTTAATTTATTTTTTAAAGTAGGGATTTCGTTTGCAAGAATTTTTAATGCATAAATTCCGGCATTTCCTGCTTTATTAATTCCTACAGAAACAACTGGGGAACCTGAAGGCATTTCAGTAATTGACAATAATGAATCTAATCCACCAAATGCAGAAAATTTTGAAGTATCTGATTTTTTTGGGTGTTTATCATTGTATACAAGAATTGGAACACCGATTACAGGTATTGTTGTATGTGATGCAATCATTCCTGGCAAATGTGCTGCTCCTCCGGCACCTGCAATTATTACTTTAAATCCCATTTTTTCAGCATGCTTTGAGTATTCATCTAATCTAGAAGGAGTTCTATGTGCTGAAACAATTTGATCTTCATGTTTTATTTTAAAATCATCCAAAACCTCTGCTGCACCTTTCATAATTCTACTATCAGAACTAGAACCCATGATAATTCCAATAAGAGCTTTTGACGAATTTGTCATAATATGAAAATATTTGATGGCATGTCTATAAAACTATTGCAAAAAAATTAATGGTTTTTTTATCTATCATTAGATATTTTTAATCGGTTATTATTCAAAAAATTATGGGTAAAATTTTGGGGATAATTGGCGGGGGTCAATTAGGCATGATGATTACAGAAGCAGCCAAAAATATGCCTGAACATATATCAAAAATAATAGTTTTAGATCCTAATGAAAATTGCTCTGCCGCACAAGTTGGAGCTGAACAAATAATTGCAGATTTTAAAAATAAAGATGCAATAATTGAGTTATCAAAAAAATCAGATATAATCACATATGAAATTGAGTCAGGAGATAGTGATGTTTTAAAATCTGTTGAAAAGAATGCAGAGATTAACCCATCTCCCGACACGTTAAGAATTATTCAAGATAAATTTTTACAAAAATCATTCTTACAGGAAAATAACATTCCTGTTCCAGAATTTATTAAAATAGATAATATTGAAGATATTAAAGCAGGGTTAAGAAATTTTGGTTTTCCTACATTATTGAAAGCAAGAAGAGATGCTTATGATGGAAGAGGGAATTTTAAAATAAGCACCGAAGATGAAATTCAAAAAGCATATGATTATTTTAACGGACAAAATCTAATGCTTGAAAAATTTGTTCCATTTAAAATGGAAGTTTCTGTTATTGCTGCAAGAAACACAAAAGGTCAAATTAAAACATACCCACTAGTGGAAAATATCCATGAAGAAAATATTTTACGAGAAACCATAGCACCGGCAAGAGTTTCAGATAAAGTTACACAAAAAGCTGAGAAAATTGCAAATGATACAATGAATGTACTAAAGGGTGCAGGGGTATTTGGAATTGAAATGTTTGTTACTCCAGAAGAACAGATTCTAATTAATGAAATTGCACCACGTGTACATAATTCTGGACATCACACTTTACAATCAAGTGAGACCTCTCAATTTGAGCAACATCTTCGTGCAATTTTAGGATTAGAGTTAGGAAGTACAAGACTCATCAACCCCACAATCATGTATAATGTACTTGGAAACAAATCATTTGAAGGAGAATACAAACCATTAGAAATTTCTGAGGATAACCTATTTCTAAAAATGTATGGAAAGAAAATATCTAAACCTATGAGAAAACTTGGTCATTTTAATTTAGTTGCTTCAGAGAATGAATCCATTGATAGTTTATTGAAGAAATTAGAAATCATAAAACCTAAGGCAGTAGTTCAATCAATCTGATTAGGTTTATTAGTTGTGAAGAAAAAAATCCTTTATGGCATTAACTACTTCATTAATCATTACAGGAATCGCAATAGGATTGCTTGTTTTGTATGCAGCAGATGTGGCTGTTGCAATGTCTTCAAATAGTGATCACGGATTTTTACCATTAGACCATATGCAAAGAGGAATGGGTTTGGGAGGACCAGCATTAATTCTACCAATAATTGCATTTTTCATTTCTAGAAAAGAACCCTCTAAGATATTGGGGGTCATGATAATTATCTCAGGGATTTTAATCATCATTGGTGGAATTGTAGTTTTAGCAAACCCCTCTCCAGGAGTAGAATCATCTGATAGAGACCCGATATCATCTACTGCAATGTTGATTATTCCAGCTATAATTCAATTAGCATTAGGCGGAATTAAAATAGCAAAATCTAACTAACAACATCATGCCTGTTTGCACTAAATGTAACAATGATGTAAAGAAAGTCTATGACTGTGATCACACTAATTTTCAAGAATATTGCGTAGAATGCTATACTGAATTACATTATTACCTTACAGAAAGGGATTAGTTTGTTATCTGAAAGAGAAATTGCAATCTATTCATTAGGAAAAACTGAAGGAGTCCATTCAATTGCAGAAACCTTAGGGAAAGGTCTAGATGATGAAAAATATATCGAATCATGGAAAAAAACTATGAAACTATTAGGTGTGGAATTAGAATTAACTGAACTAGAGAAAATCTATAAGGAATTCGCTAAAAAAATGGAAGATGTAGTCAGTGATGATGTTTCATCTACTGAAAAATAATAAAAGTTGGATAAACCCTCTAGTAAGAATTTTGATATAGTCTAAAAATTAAAAGAATTCAATGAAAGCTATAATTCTTGCTGGAGGAAAAGGCAAGAGGTTAAAACCAGTTACTGATTATATTCCCAAACCACTTGTATCAATTAACAATATTCCGATAATAGAATGGCAAATAAAATACCTTCAAAAATTTGGCATAGATGAAATTATCATTTGTACAGGTTACAAAAAAGAAATGATTGAGAATTATTTAAATTTAAAAAAATTTAATTTACGAGTTAAATTTTCTAATGAAACAATTCCGTTGGGTACTGGAGGTGCAATTAAAAAAGCAGGTAAAATGATAAAAGGAAAATCATTTCTTGTAATTAATGGAGATACAATCACAAATATTAATTTAAAAAAATTAATTAAGAAACAAAATTCTGTTGCAGCAATTGAATTAAGAACAAAATATGGGGTTTTAGAAACAAATGATGATAAAATTATTAATTTTAAAGAAAAAAAAGAAATTTCAGATATTTGGATGAATGCCGGTATATATCATTTGGATCATAGTATTTTGAAAAATTTACCTAACAAAGGAGATATAGAAAAAACATTATTTCCAGAATATGCAAAAAAAGACAAACTAAATTTGGTAAAATTCAAAAATGTAAAATGGTTTTCTATTGACTCGTTTAAAGATATGGAAGACTGTTCTAAGGAAATTAATAAAATAATAAAATAATTTTAAAAAATTATGCGCCTGTACGATGCAGAGTCACCATCATATACGCAACCTCTTCTACAAAGGGTTCATCTTTGCTAATTGCTGCATATTTTATGACATCATTCCAGAAAGTACTATCCCCAGGTTGTTTTTCTGTAAACATTAGTTCGCTCATACATTAATTCAAAAAAACATTCTCATAATACTCAGCCTCAATCAAAATTCACCTAATACTAAAACAGATACACTAGAATATCCAACATACTACATCAATATTATGCGTATAGCGTGTAGTTTAGGCTCTCTTCTAACAATTAATCAAGTATTAGATTGCGCTCAAAATGGTTCTCAAACAAAACTTGATTCCATATGGATTCCAGAGACATGGGGGATGGAGAATTTTTCAATGTTGAGTAACGTTGGAAATAAAGCAATTAATCAAAAAATTGGCTCGTCTATAATCAACATCTATTCCAGAAGCCCCTCTTTAATTGCAATGGGTGCTGCAACAACTGATCATCTCTTAAACGGGAGGCTTATTTTAGGACTTGGAACAAGTAGCCTTCCAATAGTGGAATCATTTCATGGCGTCAATTTTGAGTCACCTTTACAAAGAATGAAAGAATATGTCGAGATAATAAAATTAGTCATCTCTGGAAAACCAATTAACTACACTGGTAAAATATTTTCATTAAAGAATTTTTCATTATTAATTAAACCTATAAGAAATAACATCCCCATATACATAGCAGCTGTTAATCAAAAAATGGTAGATTTAACATGGAACATTGGTAATGGGGTTATTTTTTATCTACGTCCTAAGAACGAAATGAAAGAAACTATTTCTAAAATGCAAAATAAAAATAGAATTGACGTTTCATGTCAAATTATCACAAGTATTTCAAATAACTCTGAAGATGCAATTGATCGTGCTCAAAAAACAATTGCATTTTATGTTTCTGTAGGAAAAATTTATCGTGAATTTTTGGCAAATAACGGTTTCAATAGCGAGGTATCAAATATTTTTGAAGAATATAAAAAATCAGGATTCAAATCAAACCATCAACTAGTTTCGGACAAAATGATAAAATCACTATGTATTTGTGGTACTCTTGATGAATGTAAACAACAGCTAACAAGTTTTAGAGACACAGGAATTGATTTACCCATATTACAATTCAACCCTGTTGGGAATGTGTTGGATTCTTTCAATTTATTTAAGAAGATATTTTCGGATGGATAATATGGGAAAGATAGGAATTTCAGCATATGGTATAACTCCATTTTCAAAAAACGATACAAAAGTCGAATCACTTCTTCTAAATGCTACAAAAAATTTGCTAACAAGTAATTCAAAAATTGATAAAAATAATATTGATACAGTATTGGTGTCTACAAATAGTAATTCTCAGTACCTATCTGCAATTCTATCTGAAAGCATAGGAATTCAACCTAAAATTGCACATTCTATTGAAAGTCTATGCAATTCAGGCACAAATTCAATTGTTTCTGCTTACTCCTATATCAAATCAGGACTTGCAGATATGGTATTGGTGTCAGGTGCAGAAAGATATGATAGTCCTGGTAATATTTTAGAATGGGATAATTCAAGAGGAGAATTCAAACATCCTATTTTTTGGGCATCTATTTTTTCCAAATCTTACAAACGCAAATTCTCAATTTCAGATGAAGATTTGGCCATAGTGTCAGTAAAAAATCATAAACAAGCAAAATTTAACCCAAATGCAATTTCAAATAAACATTACACAGTTGAAGATGTCATTAATTCAAAAAAACTCACAGATGATCTTAGATTGCTAGATTGTTCAAGACCATGTAGTGGAGCTGCTTCAATCCTTCTTACAAATGAGGAATTAACTAAAAAAATTACAGACAGTCCTGTATGGATTACAGGTATTGGTCAAAAAACAACATCTGCAGGATTTACAAAAAATCTCTCCTTTGATAGTATGGAGTCAACTGCTCTTGCTGCAAAAGAAGCATTGAATATGGCAAATTGTAAAATTGATGAAGTTAATGTTGCAGAGATCCATGATGCGTTTTCTGTTTGTGAACCTATGGCTTTAGAATCTTTAGGATTTATAAAAAAAGGTGAAGGTGCAAAATTAGTTAGAGAACTCCATGAAACAAATAATTTTAAAATTAATCCACGAGGAGGGTTAATTGGTTCTGGACATCCACTTGGAGCCACAGGTATTGCTCAAACTATAGAAATTACACAACAACTTCAATCCGTTGCAATTAATCGCCAAATTGACAATCCAAACATAGGGTTAGTACATAATATGTCTGCAGCCTCTACATCTTCAACAGTATTAATTTTAGAAAAATGACTTTTGAATCAGAATTAGCATTGGGAAGATTTTATCTTCCTAGATGTGCTGATTGTAAGAAAATTTGTTGGCCTCCTACTGATTTTTGTAACAATTGTTTTGGTTCAATTACTCTAGACAGAATGATAAATGAAGGTAAAATCCTAGAATTTTCAGGAAATAACGAGGATTACTTTTGTTTAGTCGAATTTAAAAAAGAGATCAGGGTAATGGTAAAAATAAAAAATCAACCAGAAGTTGGGCAAATAGTAAAAATAGATAGTTGTGGAATTAGTAATGGAAATTATTTTTTCAATGTAATTTAAATTTTGTAAAAATGTATGGTGTTTCTGATTCTTGATCAAATGTCCATACAGTTGGCAATGACACTGTATTAATGAAATTAAGATGGTTATGAGTAATTATCTCATTCCATCCACCGTGATTTTGATTATTAGATAATTGTCTTTTTGAGTTAGTTCCTGCAAAAACCATACCCAGATCTTTTGAAATATGGGATAGAGATTTTATTTTTTCAATTACTCCTGTTGCCAAGATATCTCCCCCCATTTGAGGTAAACCACCAATAAAAAAAAGAGGTTTTGTCAAAGACAATTCTGAATAATCAAATGTCAATGCGTCTTCACATCGTAGATTAAAATTTTGGTTTATTTTTTCAGAAATTAATTTTTGAAGAGCAATTAATCCATCATCGATTTCAATACTGTGTGAATCTAAACCTACAATAGAAGCGCAGAAAGATATTCTTCCATCTCCGGAACCAATATCCACTAATTCTCTGAATCCCATCCGCTTTGAAATCAATGCTAAAATATATGCAGATATTATCCATGTTGGATAAAATGGTTGACAGCTAGAACCATGTTTAATACTGTTTAACCAATATTCGTTGATATCTCCTTCATAGATAGTACAGTTTATCCCCGCGATTTTTTCTTCATATGAATTAAAATATATTGGATTTTTTTTTGCAAAAGTATGTAATAATTCCAAATGATTTTGTTCAATTTCTGTTGGAGAAAATGTTGGAATTAATTCCTGAATATGGGCACTACCAGAATAATGTTTTGAAAATTCTCTTTTAATCTGAATTAATTTATTGACCAAATCATTAAACATATCATCAATAAATTAATCGGTTTGATAAACTCATTGCAACCTATATTTTTGAATTTGAAATGTATGCAAGTTCCTGTTCAATTTTTTTTATTTGTTCAACAGTTTTTTCCTGTAATTTTTCAATATTTTGAATTTCATTATCAGTGGGTTCCAAAATTAGTTGAAAATCAAGATGTTTGAGCATATTAAGATATGAATCTCTCTGCTCCAGTAATTGCTCTATAATTATTTCAGACAATACTAAAAATCCCTATTTGCAGTATTTTAGATATTGGCTATATTTTGAATAATACGATTATAGATCTATATTCTATAACCTCTCAACATAATTTTCAAAGAATTAATCATTCATGCTGTTTAAATCCAAGATTGTTAATCTCGATTTGCTATGAGCTACAATACAGACATAGACGATGATTTTGATGATGAATCAGAATATGATGATGAAAACTATGAGGATTAACAATCCTCGTTTTTTATTTAAAATTTGAATAATACAATCATACTTAAGGTCTAGTTCCTTGATGGAAATGTGAACATGTCTGTAATTTGCCCCAATTGTGGTTTGTCTTACTCTAAAGATGAACATGAATCATGTAGTCATTGTAACTTTTCTATCCACAATTAGTGGATTAGAGATTTTTCTTTTTGATAGGAATTATTGTTTATAACTAATACAATAGCATGAATCAATTATCATTAATATATAACGAAAAACTCAATGAATTTCAATAGTTATTATGTAATTACCTGCTTTACTATATCTAAAAACAGAATCACATGGTAATGGAAAAGAAAATGAGAACAATTGCAATATCAAAACAGAAAATTATTCGAAGTTCTCAAACAAACAATCAAAGAGCAGCAAAAACCAGACGTCAAAGAGGATATCAATGGGAAGACACTATAGTTAAACGATTTAAAACTACAAAACACTGGAAAGCATTCCGACTAGGATCTCCAAGTATTGCATTACCTGATGTCTTGGCAGTGAATACAGAAGAAAGTATGATTTTTACCATAGAGGCAAAATCTGGAACAAGTACATCATTACCTGTCCCTGCAGATCAAATTCAAAGATGTATGGAATGGATTAAAACTTTTGATATTTATAAAAAAAGAAATGTTATTCTAGCTTTCAAATTTCTATCAAAAAAAAGAATTGATATTGGCAAATATGAAAACAGAGAATTAAGAGAATTTTATAAGGTGTGGGATGATTCTTTAGAAATCACTGATTGCGTTTGCACATATGAAGGAAAAATTTTTGCTAAAACAAACGGTACTCGAAAAGAGATTTTTCTTGAAGAATACCCTATGCCATTCAAAAATAAGCATAGACTAGTGTCAAATTAGACATTAGTTTCATATTGTTTTTTAAGGATGAAGAATTACTGTAGGTATGTCTAAAGAAGAATCAGATGTTTCATCATCTGAGAAAAATCATGAATCATTATTAGAAACCGTATCTGATGCAGAAGTTAACTCTAGAATTAGTTTTGAAGAATTTACAGATGAAAGAATGTTGATTAGTCATGATGCTTTTGGCAATAAACAAATGAAGATTAAAGTTCTCGAGGTTTCTGATGAAACCCCTCCTTCAAAATGGAAATTTGGAGATCGTGTTAAAGTTACAAAAATTCTTGTAACTATAAAACATCTTACTACCCAACAAGTTGAAGAAGCAGAGTTTGACATAGAATCTATTGAAAGAGAATTAGCTGAAAAAAGACATTATTCTTCAACTAATAGATGGATTCCTGCAAGTGATATTAAGAACGGATATGTTGTAGGTTCAAAACATACAAGACTAATCAGTGATGCTTCTGCAATGGATTACATTGTGTTTTAATTAAAAATTACATAAAGACCAGCAATCCTTCTCTGAAAAACATTATAAACAAAAGAAAATGAAAATGGTTATGAGTTCAAAAGAATTCGAAATTAATGGAACTGATTACAGAATAGTCTTGACAGAGCAGGTAATCGGTCATATTAACAATTTAAAAAACCTCTATAATGCAGCATATGAAGATCCAGAAAGTTTTGATGATGTCAGTACAGAGATTTCAAATACAATTAATGAAATAGCTAGTACTGTTGAGCCCCCTGCAGAAGATAGTGATTTGGATGGTCTTATTCAAGAAATAATCAAAGCTGTTGATCATAAAGCCGAAGAAATTGAAAAAGAGTTGGAAGGAAAAGAAAAACCTGCAAAAAAATCCAAAGTCAAATCTAAAAAATAATCTCATTTGACCTCAAACTCAGAAAAAATTGGGGTATATGTTATATTCTAAATAAGATAACTAATATCATGTCAAGAAGCTGTGAATGTGGTATTTGTGGACATCATAGTGAGTCCGAATGTTTAGAGAAAGAATGCAAGTGTTGTTTAAATTTCCACGA
Organism: Nitrosopumilus sp.; assembly: GCF_025698945.1. Lineage (NCBI taxonomy): Archaea > Thermoproteati > Nitrososphaerota > Nitrososphaeria > Nitrosopumilales > Nitrosopumilaceae > Nitrosopumilus > Candidatus Nitrosopumilus sp. Next base: position 445,011 of record NZ_JAILWM010000001.1, on the reverse strand, counting down.
AAGATCTGGACCTAAAAAAAAGTAATTTTAACAAATCATTAGTTTTATTCATTGTAACAACTACACTTTTTTGAGATATGTCTTGAGCAACCAAACAATTTATGATCTTTACATCCACACAAAATGCATTTTTTTTCTTCAGTCATAATTTTTCAGATAAATCCTTGATGTCTTCCATCATTTTTTTATCATCTAGTGCCTCTAAAATCTTTAAACGCATATTTTTTACCCTGCCTACATCATTTGAATATAATGTGGACATTGTCTCTATTTCCTGCTCAAAATAATAACTTTCTAAATAATATCTTAATTTTGATTTTAATGGCTTAAAATCAGAAGATTGAATATTTTCAGTATCAATTTTATTTAGAATTACTCTGATAAATCCATTAATTTTCATTAATTCCTTTATGATTAGTTCAATATCACCGGGTTTGTCTTTAATCCCTTGTAGCGACAAGTAGGAATCTAAAATTTGGGTTAAAATGCTTTTTAGATATTCATGGTGAGAGACCACAAACAATTTTTGGTTTAATCTAATCTAAAGTTTAGGAAAAATAGCTTGGTTTGTGTAAATTTTACACATTTGCTTTAAATTATCACTGATTAACTGTAATGACAATGCAAGGAGACGCGTATCTCAAGTGTATTGATCCAAGATGTGCTCTAGAGTATCCTATTACAAATACTAATGTTCAATGTGAAAATGGACATCTGTTGGATGTAATATACAAAAATACACCACCAGATAATCTAAAAGAAGTCTTTTACCAACGACGAAATCCACAAGGAAGTATTTTCAATGAGAGTGGGGTTTGGAGATTCAGGGAATTGTTGAATTTTTGTCAAATTGACACTGAAAATATTGATGAATGCTCAAAATATCTAGTCTCACTTGATGGTGCAGAGGGCAGACAATCAAAACCATACCAAATGTCTAAAGCTGCTGAATTTATTGGAATTTCTAAAGAAAATTTGTGGTTACAACCTGAAGGGTACAATCCCAGTGGTTCTTTCAAAGATAATGGTATGGCAACAGCAGTTACACATGCAAAAATGGTCGGAGCAAAGAAAATTGTTTGTGCATCAACAGGAAATACATCTGCATCCGCAGGGATGTTTGCAGCTAATGAAGGTATAAAATGCGATGTCTACATTCCTGCAGGACAAATAGCTCCGGGCAAACTAAGTCAAGCATATCAATTTGGTGCACAGATTGTAGAAGTTGATGGTAATTTTGATGATGCATTAAAACAATCATTGGATGATGCACAAAACCATGATGGGTATACTGTAAATTCTGTAAATCCATTTAGAATTGAAGGACAAAAAACTATTCCATTTAGAGCATTAGAGTATTTGAATTGGGAAGTTCCTGATTGGATTGTATATCCTGGTGGAGCCCTAGGAAACACATCTAGTTGCGGAAAAGCCTTGATGGAATTATATGAATGGGGATGGATTAAAAAAATTCCCAGAATTGCAGTAATTAATTCTGAAGGTGCAAGCACTTTATCTGATCTGTATAATGGAAAATTTGAAGATGAGGAATTAAGATGGAATAAAGGGAAACCAAATACAGAATTAATTTCTAGATATTATGAACATCTTGACAATGAAGGATTAAGACCAAAAACTAAAGCTACAGCAATTCAAATTGGAAGACCTGCCAATATTTTAAAGGGATTAAGAGCATTAGAATTCACAAATGGTGTTGTAACAACAGTTTCAGATTCTGAAATGCTTGATGCAATGTCAGTAGTTGGTCTAAATGGATTTGACTGTGAAATGGCATCAGGCGCATCAGTAGTAGGAGTTAAAAAATTAATGAGTGAAGGTGTTATCAAAAAAGATGACGTAGTCGTTGGAATTCTAACAGGAAGGCAAAAAGATGCAATGCTTCCTGTAGATTATCATAATAATCCTAAAAATAAATTTGCAAAGCCTCCAAAAAATTAGCCTCAATGGTATCTAAAGAATAATTTCAAGAAGAGAACATACCAAGAGTTAAATCCAAGTTTTACAAAATTATTTTAGCCAAAAGATGGTGCAAATAAATTAAATGATAGTGAATACACTACAAGGGAGTTTCAGAGGTTAGTATCTTGGTAGAATTATGGGTCGAACTTGCTGCATTAGCAGGATTAATAGGTTTGTCAGGATTTTTTAGTGGTTTAGAAGTATCGCTAGTTGGTACAAGCAAAGCTACAGTTGAACAATTAGTTAAAGAAAAACGACGTGGTGCAAAAGCACTCCAAAAACTCAAATCAAATCCAGGATGGATGATGTCTGCTGTTAATCTTGGCAATAACTTAGTAAACATTGGATCATCTGCATTAGCAACAGTGGTTGCAATCAAAATATTTGGAGATAGCGGACTTGGAATAGCAATTGGAATAATGACATTTTTAATTATAATTTTTGGAGAGGTCACTCCAAAAACATACTGTAATGCAAATGCAACTAAAGTTGCACTTCGCTCAAGTGGAATTTTAATGATGTTTAGTTATGCTTTGTATCCAATTGTTTGGATTTTAGAAAGAATCACTCGTGTAATGATCAAATTAACTGGAAGTGATTATCATCCACCTGCATTAACTGAAAATGAAATTAAAGGCATCATTGATCAAGGACATAGAGATGAAGCATTAGAATCACATGAACGTGATTTGGTACATAAAGCATTAGAATTTGATGATACGGTAGTCCGAGTTGTTATGACCCCCAGGGTAAAGATGGCCACATTGCCTGCAAAGATGCTGTTGTTTGAAGCACTTCCAATAATTAATCAAAATGCTCATTCCAGAATTCCAGTTTATGGTGAAACAAAAGATGACATTGTTGGATTTGTTCATGTTAGAGACATCCTGCGTGAAATGGAAGGAGAGGACAATAAAATGAAAACCTTAGGAGAGATTTCACGAGAACCCGTGTTTGTCTCGCAAGAAAAAATGGTCAGTTCGTTACTAAAAGAGATGAAAGGAAGAAAAACACACATGGCAATAGTGATAGATGAACATGGGGGGGTTGAAGGATTAGTCACATTAGAAGATTTAATTGAAGAGATTATTGGAGATATTGAAGACGAAACTGATGTGGCAATAAAATCAGCATATCATTCCATAGATAGAGATACGATTGTTACAAATGGTGAGATAGAGATAGATAAAGTAAATGAAATTTTCAAATCAAATATCCCAGGGGGTGACGATTATGGGACTCTGAATGGTCTTTTACACGAAAAACTCCATGATATTCCTCAAGCAGGAGATAAACTAGAAATTGAAAATCTAAGGATAGTTGTAGAAAAAGTTGCTAAGAACATACCTACTGAAATTAGAATTGAAAGAATTAAAAAATAACCTATTTTTTAAAATGTTCTTCTAATTTTTGCTTTTTTTCTTTCATATGAAATATTGATTCTGTATGTGAAAAAGCATCTTTGTAAGATCTTCCAAAAAGCATTGCCTGCATCAACATGTGGTTTTCTGGAATTACAATTCCTGTTTGATCATCAGAATACATTAATTGAGTAGTGTCCCCGATGGATGCTGTCATGTTAGCATGTATGTGTATCATGTTAGTATCAACAAAATTAAATCCCATAGTTTGAGCGTAATCTCTTACATCTTTAGTTCCTTTTGCAGTCCAAAGAATTGCAACTCCAAATTCATTTGTAAATAATTCATGAATTTCTGATGGTTTTGGGGCAATATCTTTGAATCTAATATCCATTATATGCAAATGCATTTGTCTTGTTGGAACTTTGATTGCTCTTACAAATAAGGGGGCATCTTTTCCAAAATATGTTTTAACATCATCACCATGATGTGGTTTTTCAGTCATCTCGATTGTATCGATAATAGTTTTTTCTGTTTGCTCAATATCTGCCCATCTTCTAACTAATGTGACATCATAACGAATTATTTTATCTCCAAATTTATTACGTAAAGGCTCTAGCACTCTTCCCATTCCTGTAACATTACAACTTCCTTGCATAACATGTTGTTTTCCAATTGCTTTATCATAATTCACTCTAGAATTAAATAATAAATCAGAAACTGATTCTTTACCTTCAATTGTTTCTCCTCCCTGATAAATTGCAGGAATATTTTTTGGTTCATAAAGATTAATCTTATTTTTATAACCATATCCCCCAGGTGCTGCATCTATAACTAAATCACAGTTATCAAGTGCCTCATTAATTGTACCCGCAATTTTATAATTTGAGAAATTTTCTAATTTGTTTTCTGGAACATATACGTCTAATCCTTTAGAGATTGCAATCTCTACTTTATCATCAGGAGAATACTTTCCAATCCCAATAACTTGAATTTCAGGATCATCTTTAAGAAAGGAGGTAATCCTACTTCCAATTGAACCAAATCCATTAACAAAAACTCTTTTCATAGTTTGTGTGAAATTCCCCCATTTATTTAGATTGATTTATGAAAGAAGAAATTTCGATTTTACATTAACATAAAACACATTCTGCATAATCAATTATAATTATGCACATATACTTCGTTTTCAGTAATTTTATGATAATCAATAAAATATCAATAATTCATCCATAATTGATTATGATTATTTTATATTGTCAATAACTGAATCTGTTTATTTTATTTTTAAACTCATACAAAATGTCTATTATTCCTTAGAAATAGGTCAAAACATTATCTATCTCAAAATTCAACCTCTTGTGCTAATGATTATTACAACGGGTTCTCTCTGATTTTCCTCAAAATTGATGAATATTGCCGAATTATGAAGCTTTTTCTAAAAAAACACATGGACTTGCATACCTTTTATCAGAATAGTCAAAAAAATAGACATTAAGGAAAAAATTCATGACGCAATTACATATAATCACTTAATCAGCAATATGAATAGAAAAATTGGACAGGAAGTTATTAATTTCAAAACTAGATCAAGCTATAAAAAATACTGTTGGTGATGATGGTAGAAATCATTATCTGATAAAAAGAATCAAACAAAAAAAAGAATTATTGAAATCAGATAAAAAATACATTGAAAGAATTTTAGAAATTAAAATTGATAAAATTTCTGATGATGATTCTTCAAATATATCTAATGATAAAACAAAACAATTTTTTCCAAATCTAAATCTTGCTAAATGTACAACATGTAATAATGAAATTAAATTAGAAGATAAATCAATTCGTGATAATCACAAATGGTATCATTCTAAATGCTTTCAGAAATCCATCATAAGAAAACATTCTACACCCATATCTGAAACTATAGAAAATAGAAAAAAGAAGAGTGGGAAAGATCCAATTCAATTTTTACTTACGGGAATAATTTTTGTATTTTTAATTACAACAGTATATTTCATTTTAGGTCATATCAGCATGATTGCAATGGGTCTTGGTGGAGCAATTACAATATATCATATAACAGGTGCTAGTGGAAAAATTTTCTCTAAAAATGTTAAAGGTAAGAAAGCACCATCGGTCTTTTTATTATTTTTACTTGGTTCTCCATTTCTAATTGCAACAATGATTGCATATGAGGGATACACATTATTAGAATCGCCAGTTAGAATAATCCTTCTTTGGGCAATGACTATTTCATTTTGGTCTACAATGTTATTTGTCCCAATGGCAGTTTTGAGCAAGTATAGAGAAGATATTCAGGAAGATGTAAAGTCATACCCAAAAATTTCAATAATCATTCCTGCATTTAATGAAGAAAAAGTGATTAAAAATACTATTGAGGGTTTACTTGAAACAAAATATCCTAAAAAAGAAATTATTTTTGTTGATGATGGAAGTACAGATAAAACATTAGAAATTGCATCTGAGTTTAAAGATCAAATCAAAGTTCTACATAAAGAAAACGGAGGAAAAGCATCTGCATTAAATTATGGGCTTGTATATTCTTCAGGAGAAATAATAGTAATTGTGGATGCAGATACGATAATTGGAAGAAATTCATTAAAAGAAATTGTCAAAGGATTCGAAATAGATGAGCATGTTGCAGCAGTAGCTGGAAACATCAAAGTTCGAAATCGTGTAAATTGGATTACAAAATGTCAAGCATTAGAATACATTACAGGCATTCAAATTGTAAGAAGAGCATTTGATATTTTTGGCTCAATAACAATTGTACCTGGTGCGTTAGGTGCATTTAAAAAATCACTGTTAACAGAAGCTGGAGCTTATGGAAAAGAAACAATAGTAGAGGATTTTGATCAAACAATAAAATTATTAAAAGCAGGATTAGTCACTCAAGGCAGTTCAAAAGCAACGGCTTATACCGAAGCACCAAACTCTTTTAGGGATTTTTTTGCGCAAAGAAAAAGATGGTATCGAGGAAATATTCAAGTATTAAAAAGACATTCAGATGCTTTGACAAACCCCCGATTTGGATATTTACAACGATTATCCTTACCTTATCTATTCTTAGGGATGGTAATCACGCCAATTATTGGATATACTGCATTAGCTAATGCAATTTTAGGCATAATCTTAGGAGATTGGTTATATGTTTTACAAATATCACTAATATTTACAGTAGTTCATTACCTAATGTCGGCCTTGGCAATTAGAATAGATGATGAGGATCCTAAGCTATTGTGGTATGCAGGATTTTTAGTTTTTGGATTTAAACAAATTGTAGATGCAATGCTACTAAAAGCAATTATAGAACATCTTCAAAAGAAAAGAGCTACTTGGACAAGTGCAAAAAGAATTGGGGTATGATTTGAAATTTTATGAACTTTGGTTATCAGTAATGCTATTTGCCATAATTCTGGTAATTAGTTTTGATGTAGCACATGCAGAAGAATCTGAATTCATAGAAGTAGAAATCAAATACACTAATGGAGACAGAGCAGATTTTAATGGAATAAATCTAATAGTATATCAAGATTTTAATAATACCCCATATGTTGAAAAAACTTTAGAAAAAAACCCGGATGTTATTTTTGTTCCAAAAAATCATCGTTACAAGATAGAAGTTTATGCAAATGGAATGTATGCAGATGCAGCATATGTGGAACTTAAAGATAAATCTGAAAAAATAGATATCCATATCCCACTACCTGGAGGTTTAGAATTAGGAGTTTTTTATAAAAATGGCAAACCCATCCAAGGTGCCACAGTCATCATAAAATCTCAAGATAACACAGAATGGAGAAAAGGAATCACAAATGATCAGGGAAAAACATTACGTTTTTGGATTCAATCCACCAATAGACAGCAGGATTTCTATATTGCAGATATATATCTAGGGGAGATTTTTCTCAAATCATTTTATCCTATAAAACTTCAAGCAGGGATGGCATTTGATCAAAAAATAATCACCAATATTCCAGAAGTCGTAGAAGAATTAATAATCGTAAATCTATATTCAGGTTCAAAAAAAATTACATCAAATGACGGAAGTTACAAAGTAACAATTAACGATCTACATGGAAATAAAATTACATCTTCAGATGTGACTTTTAGAGGAGATGCACAATTTTCCAATTTAAAATCAGGCACATATATTGTTAAAATAACATCCAATAATGAACTAGAGGATACCCTTTGGCCTCAAACTAAAATTCACGTAATTGGAGATGTAAATAAATTCAATATTTATAAAAATCTTGAAATTAAAGAGACTTTAGAAACACCATTTATTTCGTGTAATTGCATTTCCTTTAGATTAGATGATGTTCAAGATTACTGGCTTTCTGAAACTCAGTTAAAAATAATAGATTTGTTTGCAGAAAAAAATATTCCATTAACTATTGGTTTAATAGGAAATGTAACAGGGTATGATAAAAAAATCACTGATAAAATTAAAGAAAAGTTAATTGAAGGAGATATAGAAATTGCAAACCATAGTTGGAATAATGATATACTGACCAGTAAAAGTTTTGAAATTCAAGAAAAATATATTCTTGATACAAATAAAAGAATATTTGAAGTTTATGGAGTAAATCCTTCTGTTTTTATTCCTCCTGAAAATATGTATGATAAAAATACAATAAATATTTTAAAAAATAACGGATTCACACATCTAACTTCACATATCAAAGACAATAGTCTTACAAAAATTGATCAGGATTTATTTATTGTACCTGCAACCACGGAAACTGGAAAACTGTTTGAGCGAACAGTATGGACTATGAATGATAACAACATCATCAAAAACAAAATAATTCAAAGTATTCATGAGAGAGGATATGCAATAATCATGATGCATCCACAAGAATTTTCTTTAAATGAAAATGGTGTTTATGGTGCACCCAATCAAAAAGCAATAACAGAATTGAGTTTATTATTAGATGAACTTTCAGAATTGAGTTCAAAAATAATTAAAACAAGTGATGTAAAACCTAAAGAAAACGACATAGTTAAGGAGGCAGTTGAAAAACAAGATACATGCAACTGTGTTGCATTTAGACTAGATGGAGTACAAGATTATTGGTTAAATAATGTCCAAATTAACATCATAAGTACATTTCTTGAAAATAAAACCCCTTTAACTGTAGGAATTATTGCTGATGCTTTTGGTATGGATAAAAAAATAACAGATTTTATTAAAGAAAACTCTGCAAAACCAAACTCAAATTTAGAAATTGCAACCAAGGGTTTAGGATTAACTCCATACACAAACTACGATAAAACAGAACAGAATGAAAATCTAAAAAAATCTATTGAATTAATTCAAACAACAACTAACATAATACCACATGTTTTCATTCCGCCAGATAATAAAATAAATTCCAATACATTAGAGATTTTAAAAGAAAATCAAATTACACACATCAGTACAAGTTTAATTAATGAAGGTGCTCCACCTTTTAATTTAAAGGGTGAAACCATCTATAGATTTCCACAGACTGCATCCACTGGAAAATACAATTCTGCAACAAATCTTTTTGAAATAAAACCAACACAACAGATTTTTGAAGAGGTAAATCAATCAATTACAAATTATGGGTTTGCAGTTGTTTCAATTCAACCACAAGAATTTTCATCAATAATAAATTCAACATATGTGAATTCTCCTAATCAAAATAATCTTGATAATTTGGTTGATCTCCTCAAGATGTTAAAAGAGAAAAATTATGACATAGTTACAATTGGAAAAATTAATTCAAATTTGGTAGTATCGGTACCTGTATGGATAAAATCTAATGCAGGTTGGTGGGCTGATGGCTCTATTGATGATAAAACATTTGTTCAGGGAATAGAGTACTTGGTAAAAAATGGAATCATTATGGTATCTGAAAAATCTCAAATCACATCAGATAAAGAAGTAATACCTGTATGGATAAAATCTAATGCAGGTTGGTGGGCTGATGGCTCTATTGATGATAAAACATTTGTTCAGGGAATAGAGTACTTGGTAAAAAATGGAATCATTACATATTAACAACTTTATAACATGTACTGTTTTTCCACCTTCCATCTTCTAGTTTGAATTTATTTTCACATTTTAAACAAATGTATTCAGTTGAAATCTCTGGAAAAAATTCCTTACAATCATTACAAATATAGTGATTCTTCATTATCCTATAATCAACCCCCAATGCTTTAATTTCTTTTTTACAGTTCGGGCATATATCATCTTGATATGATTGTTCTTCTGTAATATTTCCACAATCATAATGTTCTATCAATTTACCTGATCTAAAATTGGATCCTTTGCAATTGGGACAAAAAAATACCTGAGATGTTTTTACAGAATCACATTGATTGCAAGCAATTTCTTTTTTCTCCCCAATTTCAATAATTTTTCCTTCTTGAAGTAACTTTTGCAAATATGATGTAACAGCATCAGTAGAATAACCTAAAATATTTGTAATTTTGTTATGACTAATTTGATGTGTTGATTTTAAAATAAAATCAATTTGTTCGTGGGTTTTTTCTAAAACTTTTTCCTCGGCATTTTTTAACATAGTAATTTGCTCAGATTCTTTTTGAAAAAATGATTCTTCTTTTTCTAATGTATCAATTATATTTTTTAGACTTTCAAACCTTATTGGTTTTTCAATGTATTGGTAAACACCTAACCTAATTAGTTCCTTAATTCCTTCATCATCTTTCTCTGTGGCGGTTTCTAAAATAACTCGTGCATTTGGTTGAAGTGTTAAAATTTGGGTAAGAATGGAACGTGCATCCATATCAGGAAGCATATAATCAAGAAATACAATAGGTAATTTTTTTTGTTCAATAAGATCATTAAATGTAGATATCGCGCTAGCGCCATTATTACAAATATGAATTTGAGAGAACCCTAACTTTTCCAAATAACTCTTTAAAAGCATCCCAATAGCAGGACTATCTTCAACTATCAAAACATCATCTTTAATTCCCATTATTTGTTTTCCTATATTATCACAAATTAAAATTGTTTATAAAAATAAGAGTGTTAAAATCAGATAGATAACATTAAATTTTTTATATTTTTAGATTTCACGAAAAACAAAACTGTTTTCTTTAAAAGGCGATTTTAAGGTTGAAAATGTGAATTTTAACATGAAATAAGACCAAATCACAAACGACTAAATGTATTGATAAAAAATTAGAGGTATGTTACATGGTCCATCATTAGCAATTGGTGCTATTATTGCATCAGTTTCACTAATGACCATATTCTTAATGTTTGATAATGTTACAAATGAATCAGAACTTGTTTTGGAACCTACTCCCGAATTAGAACAGATTGGACCTCAACAAATTACCATGGAAACGTTCTTGTCAAATGGATCTCCAATTTTAGGGGATTCAAATGCAAAGATAACACTAGTTGAATTTGGAGATTATCAATGTCACTTTTGTAATGTGTTCTTTCATACCACAGAAGATTCAGTTTTAGAAAATTATGTTGAAACTGGTAAAGTAAGAATGATTTTCAAAGATTATAATATAATTGGCCCTGATTCTGTAAATGCATCACATGGTGCACATTGTGCAAATGATCAAGGGAAATTCTGGGAATATCATGATATTCTATATTCCAATTGGACTGGTGAAAACAATGGTTGGGCATCATCTGAAAATCTTTTAAGATTTGCCCAAGAACTAGAATTAAACATAGATCAATGGTCACAGTGCATGATTGAGGGAATTCATTCTAAAACAATTCTAGCAAGTAATGAAGATGCAAAAAAATTAGAGTTGACAGGCACTCCTGCATTTTTTGTGATAGGTCCTGATGGGAAAATCACACGAATTTTTGGAGCACAGCCTTATGATGTCTTTGAAAGCATCTTTGAAGCAGAGCTTGCAAAATAAATTAGCGATCAGATAGAAAAATTATAAAAATGTATGAAAATTTCCATACCTAGTTAGTTAGAATTTACACAATAACCTTATTAGTGAAATATCGGAGCCAAGCTTATGGCAGCAGGGATTGATGATATCGCAATCTATATTCCAAGATTGTATATTGATGCAGCTGATTTTGCTGCAGCTAGAGGGTTAGATCCTGTAAAATTACAAAAAGGTTTAGGCGTATCACAGATGGCAATCGTTGATGCCAATCAAGATCCTGCTTGTTTAGCGGCAAATGCTTGTTTGAAAATTATGCAGCGAAACAAACTATCTCCTGAAGATATTGGAAGGCTGTATGTTTCAACAGAATCTGCTTTTGATGAATCAAAGGCTATGAATTCCTATGTTATTGGAATGCTGGAACAAGTCTATGGTCAAGGTGCATTTGAGCATTGTGGCGGAGTAGAAACAAAATTTGCATGTGTGAGTGGGTCCTATGCTCTGTATGACAATACAAATTGGATTAGAGCAGGAGAAGCAGAAGGAAAACATGCACTTGTAGTAGTGTCAGACATTGCAAAATATGACATGGGTTCAAGTGGAGAAATGACTCAGGGTGCTGGAGCTGTGGTGATGCTTCTCAATGACAATCCTCGTTTATTATCATTTGATCCTAAAGTAACTAGTACATCAATTAAAGATGAATATGATTTTTACAGACCATTTGGAAAAGAAACCCCAATAGTTCATGGACAGTATTCTAATCTGTTGTATATGATACAGGTAAGAAAAGCTTTAGAAGCATACAAGAAAAAAGTGATTTCATCAGGTTTGATCAAAATTGAACCAGGTGAGACAATACTTGATCATATGGACTATATCAATATGCACTTGCCATATAGCAACATGGGAAAGAAGGCATTAGCATATTTAGTTAGACATGAATGGAGGCAACTACCCAGATGGAAAAAAGTATTACAAGAAATTGGCATGGAAGAACCAGTTCCGAAAGATCCACGTGGTACAATTGAATCTGTTTTAAGCGATGAAGAATTCATGGCAAGAGATCATGAATTTACAAAACTATTTACAAAAACTCAACAATATCAAGAAGTGTATGAATCAAAACTTTCAAGTTCATTAATTGCATCTAGCATGATAGGAAATTTGTATACTGCTTCATTGTATCTTGGGTTTAGGAGTTGTTTAGAATTTGAATATCAAAAAGGAATAGATTTGGAAGGAAAAAGATTTGGTTTTGGATCATATGGTAGTGGAAGTAGCGCCATGGTATTCAGCGGAGTTATTCAGCCTGAATACAAAGAGATGGTAAAAAATATGAATTTGGAAGTAGAGATTGGACCTAGGAAAAAACTAACATGGGATGAATATGAAGAACTGCATGAGAACAAATTGACACCTGAGGAAGCGATGCTGCATTCAGAAAAAGAATTTGTGTTAGTTAATGTGAATACTCAAAAAGAAACTAGAGGCGAAAGACGTTACATCTTTAATGAATGATGGAAGAAGTTCCAAATCCAGTAAAGGCGTATCTATTTGATTATATCAAAAATTCAGAAACTATTCCAAAATTAATTTCAGAGAAGAGATTTGATCAGATAATTGATGAGATTATCCAAAATTGTTATGATAACGTACTCACATTAGGGGAAAAAGATGAAGTTGTGGGAATTTTGGCAACAGGTATTTTGCATTATCTACTTACAAATGCCTTGATTACAAGTCAAAGAAATATAGAGTACAAGGGAATCGAGTTAGACATAGTAGTTCCAGATACAAAAACACTTGAGAGTGATCCAGAAAAGACATTATTAATTTGCATACCAAAATCCTCAAAGATGAAAGTTATTGAAGAAAGAATTACTCAATTAGAGAAATGTCAGAAAATATCAGAAAATATTTGGGTCGTTTTATCTGAAAATATTTCTATTGAAAAGAAATTGTTTGTATTATCTAAAGAAAATAATACCTTTTCCAAAATTATCTTTGAGATAGCCAATTTCACCAATGTTGGTGGTACAAACAAATTCAAAATTTTAAGGATTTAGGTAATTATTTTAAAATGATTTTCATGTTAAGATTTTTCTTAAAAATTTTGTATATTGATGAATCACCAACATCTTCAATAAAAGGAATTGAACCCAGAATAGGAATACCAGTTAAATCATTCAAATCACGAGAAAGTTCATTTGTTTTGTAACCATCTGAATCAAAATCATTGATGATAATTCCTCGAATAGGAATTTTATATTTCTGACACATATTGACCGTCATTATAGTATGATTAATGGTTCCAACTTTAGTTCGTGTGACAATAATTGTAGGAATTTTCATGTCTTTGATTAAATTTGTAACAAAATAGTTTTTTAGAATTGGTGTCATAATTCCACCCATTCCTTCAACTAATAGCATATCATGAAGTTTCGATAATTTTTTAAAATTTGAAAGAGCCAAGTCAATTTTTGGTTTAATTTTTAGTGATTTCATAGCAGTAAATGGGGATGCAGGAATAGGGAAAAATTGCGGATTCAACAAATTTTCAGGATCACTTACTTGTGCAGCGTTTGCAATAATTTCAACATCTTCGGATTTGAAACCTTTTTTTTGTGCTATGCCGGCAGCAAATGGCTTCATAACACCCACATCAATATTCATTTTTCGAAGAAGTATCGCCAACCCGGCAGTGACATAGGTTTTGCCCACATCAGTATCAGTTCCCGAAATGAATAGTGATTTCAACAAATATTATGAATTATTAATGTTGATTAATCTTGTCGTTTGATTATTAAGAACAAAAAAATAATAAAAAATGTTTGAAAAATACCAGTTTTGTATGGCATCCAAATACCCAAATGAGTGAATGGGAATCATTTGATGAGATAAAAAGTGCCAAGGGGGTTTGGCTAACAGATTCTAATGGAAATAAAATGATAGATGCAGTTGCATCTATGTGGTGCAATGTCTGGGGACACTCAAATCCAAAATTAATCAAATGTATTCAAAATCAAAGTAAAAAGCTTCAACATTCATCAATGTTTAATCTTACAAATGGACCTGCAGAAAAATTAGCAAAAAAACTGATAGAGGTTTCCCCTGGAATGCACAGAGTATTTTATTCTGATAATGGTTCATCGGCAATGGAAATTGCAATCAAAATGTCATTACAATATTGGAAAAATATTGGTGAATCAAAAAAAACACAAATTGCAACATTGAAAAATGGATATCATGGAGATACATTCGGAGCAATGTCCGTAGGATATGTTCCAGAATTTTTTAAAAAATTTAAAAAACAGTTATTTTCTACAATACAATTTCCAGCACCTAACAGGTATAGAATTCCAAATGGACTAACTTTTTCAGACTACGAAAGTCAATGTATAGAAAAAATTGAGAAAAAATTTCAAAAAAATAATGACATTGCAGCATTTGTAATGGAAAGCGGGGCACAAGTGGCAGGAGGAGTGATAATTTATCCAGATAATTTTCAAAGAAGAATTAGCAGATTATGTAAAAAACACGATGTATTATTAGTACTAGATGAAATCGCTACCGGATTTGGCAGGTTAGGATCAATGATAGAATATAAGAAACAAAAAAGTATTCCAGATATTGTTGCATTTGGTAAAATGTTGACTGGCGGATATCTTACTATGGCTGCAACATTGGCAAACAAAAAAGTGTATAATTCATTTTTAGGAGAATTCAATGAATGGAAACATCTATTTCACGGACACACATATACTGGAAACCCAATAGCTGCCTCGATTGCTATTGAAAATCTAAACATGTATGAAAAAAATAATCTGATCAAAAAAATACAAAAAACACAAAAAATTTTTGAAAAGTACTATCAAGAAATATCTGGAATAGATATTGTGGGAGACATTAGACATAAAGGAATGTTAATGGGAATTGAACTTGTTTCAAATCAAGAGAGAAAAACTCCAGTTAGCCCTAAAAAATCAATTAACAAAATATTTTTTGAAGAAGGAAAGAAAAACGGAATTTATCTTAGAACATTGGGAAATATCGTTATGATAGTTCCTCCCTTAGCAATAACTGAGAATGAACTAAATTTACTCCTAAAACGAGTGATTAAAACCATTAAAGCAGCCAAATCTCAATTAATTTAGTTGTTAACCACCCTTTTGTCAATGGTTAACAATTCCATTATTGTTATAAATAGAATATTATTAAATCAGAACATGAAAGTACAGAAATTCATTAAAGAATGTCAAGAGAAAGTTTTTTCTGGAAATGGATTGTCATTTGAGGAGGCACATGAATTATTTAACATCCCAGATGAAAATCTAAAAGATCTTGCACAATGTGCTAATGAAATTACAAGAGATTTTAATGGTCAAAAAGTGGATGTTGAACAATTAAACAATATCAAAAAAAATGCATGTAGTGAAGATTGTACATTTTGTGGGCAATCTGCTTTTTTTGATACAGGTATCGAAACATATCAATTACCATCACCAGAAGAAGTTGTTCTCAAAGCAGAAAAAGCTAAACAAGAAGGAGCTGAATCCTATTGTCTAGTTGCAGCGTGGAGAGAGCCATCACCAAAAGATTTTGAAAAAGTATGCAAAATAATTTCTCAAATTAATAATAAAGTTGGAATAAGTGTTGAATGTAGTTTAGGATTTCTCATTAAGGAGCAAGCAGAAAAATTAAAAAAATTAAATGTAAAAAGATACAATCATAATTTAGAAACTGCAAAATCTAAATTTTCAGAAATTTGTACAACACACACATATGAAGACAGATTGAATACTTTAAAAATTGCCAGAGATGCAGGATTGGAATTATGCACAGGAGGAATTATTGGTCTTGGAGAGACAAGAGAACAAAGATTTGAGTTGACGATGGAATTAGCAAGAATATATCCTGAAGAAGTTACCATCAACATACTTGTTCCAGTTCCAGGAACGCCATTAGAGTTACAAACACAACTTCCAAATTCAGAAATAGTTAGAATTTTTGCAGTGATAAGATTCCTATTACCAGAATCAGTGATCAAAATATCAGGAGGCAGGGAACTTAATTTAGAAGACTCTGGTGAAGAATTACTTCAAAGTGGGGCAAACGGAATTATTACTTCAGGATACTTGACTATGGGTGGAAATGAGGCTAAAAAAGACAGAGAAATGATAGAGAAGATTGGCCTTAAAGCGTAAACTAAATTTCATTGATTTAGAACTAGAAAAGATAAGAAAAAACAATCTGTATAGAACATTACGATATGGAAAAGCAACTAAAGCAGACATAATTATTGATGGAAAAAAATTACTTAACTTATGTTCAAATGATTATTTGGGCTTACCAATAACCAAGATTCAGATTAATCAATTACAATCAAGCTCAAGACTTGTTTCTGGGAACGATAAATCATATGAAAAATTAGAAAATATTCTTGCAAAGCACAAATCACAACAAAAAAGTCTAATTTACCCTACAGGTTACATGGCGAATTTAGGAACAATATCATCAATGGCAAATAAAGGAGATTTGATTTTAAGTGATGAGTTGAATCATGCAAGTATTATTGAATCCTGTAAACTATCAAATGCAAAAGTGATGATTTACAAACATAATGACATGAAAGATTTGAAGAAGAAAATAAAATCAAAAGCAAAAAACAAGTTCATAATCAGTGAAGGGGTTTTTAGTATGGATGGAGACTATTCTTTACTTGATGAAATTACCGAAATTTCTGAAAAAAATAATGCGATTACCATAATTGATGATGCACATGGGGATTTCGTGGTTGGAAAAGATGGTAAAGGAACTCCAAGTCATTTTAATGTTGCAAAAAAAATTGATGTGTATATCAGTAGTTTAAGTAAAGGTTTAGGATCTTTTGGAGGATATGTCGCATCACAAAATAATGTAATTGATTTATGTATTAACAAAGCAAAATCCTTTATCTATACATCTGCATTACCATCATTTTTAGTGGAACATGCCTTAAAGAGAATTGAAACAAACCGAGAAAAACAGAAAAAGAGATTAGAGAAAAACACTTTACAATTATCAAAGGGCCTTAAGAAAATAGGTTATGAAATTAACTCAAAGACCCAAATTATTCCAATTCTGATTGGAGATGAAAAGAGATCTTTGGATTTTGGAAAATTTTTATTTAAAAATGGGATTTATGCTCAACCTATAAGATATCCAACAGTTCCTAAAAATCAGGCAAGACTAAGAATTTCAGTGACTGCATGGCTAACAAAAACAGATATTGATTATACGCTAGATATCTTTGAGAAGGGATTTAAGCGATTTTAATGATTAACGCATAGAATCAAAGCCGCCAAGAGCAGGGGATCCAATGATTACTGCAAGAGTAATTACAATTGCCAAAGCAACACCTACTATAATGAATCTCTTATTCATAATAAAATTGTCAATTACCTAGTTAAAAACGGATTGCACAAACATTGGGTAAAGATATGGAAGAAGGCTTTAAAGGAAAAATCATAAAAATAACTTATGGCTGAAATCACTCTTGCCGTTGCTGCACTTGCAGGACTCGGATCTTTTGTAGCTCCATGTATTTTACCTATGATTCCAGCTTTTCTTGCATATATTTCCGGAACAACACTCTCAGAATTAAATCAAAATAAAGGGTCCAAAACAATTACAATTAACAGAGCAAACATTGTACTAAATTCAGTATTTTTTGTCTTGGGATTTTCGGTAGTGTTTTCAACTCTAGGCGTAATTATTAACAGTGTTCTATCAACATCAACTGGAAATATTGTTGAAGGTTTAAACCAAATTGGAGGAATAATCATTATAGGGTTTGGAATATTTTTACTATTATCAACAAAAATTAATAAATTAAATGTAGAAAAAAAATTCTTTCCTCAAAGAACAAAGGCAAGTTATCCAATGTCTTTTGTGTTTGGATTAGCTTTTGCAGCAGGATGGACTCCATGTGTAGGACCAATTCTTGGAACAATTCTCACATTAGCTGCAACCACACCCTCAGTTGCATTTAATTTACTTTTAGTATATTCATTAGGTTTAGGAATTCCATTTATTTTAATTGGAATATTTTATTCAAGAGCCACTAGAATCATTAGAATGATGGGAAAACATCTAAAATATTATAATGTAATATTAGGGGGATTCATTGTGGTGTTGGGAGTATTGGTTTTTACAAATCAATTAGCATACATTGCAAATTTTCCACTTCTCAATGAATTGTTATTTTTGGGGTGAATAAATGAAACAAGAAATCAAAACAGCATTAATTCTTAGCATAGTAATAGTTACAGCAGTAGGCATAATGAGTATGATTTTCTCATCATTTGATGAAAGTATTTCATCTAACAACATTTTGGAATCTGATTCTGCAGATAAAATAGATAAATCAAGATTCAAAAAAGCTCCGGAACTAGTTGGAATAGAATATTATCTCAATACATCTTCAGAAGAGTTAAAAAATAAAATTAAAGATAAAGTAGTTCTCTATGATATTTGGACATATAGTTGCATCAATTGTATCAGAACACTCCCATACATTACAGCATGGGACGAAAAATACTCAGATCAGGGATTACTAATTATTGGAATTCATTCACCTGAATTTGAATTTGAAAAAGATCCTGAAAATGTAAAGATGGCCATTGACAAATATGGAATTAATTATCCCGTAGTATTAGATAACGACATGGAAACATGGAAAGCTTTTGAGAATAGATATTGGCCAAGAAAATACATTGCTGATCATGAAGGATTCATCAGATACGATCATATCGGAGAGGGAGGATATCAAGAAACGGAAAAAGTAATTCAGAAACTTTTAGAAGAAAGATCATTGTCACTTGGAATTCAAGTGCCATCTGCGGTCCCTCTAGTCACAATTGAAGAATTCGAACATACAATTTTTAGAACACCAGAATTGTATTTTGGATATAACTTTGCTCAAAATAGAAATCAATTAGGAAGTGATGAGGGATTTCAACCAGAAAAATTAGTCAAATATTCAAATCCTAAAAAAATTGATCTTCATAAATTCTATCCAATAGGAGAATGGATTAATTTAGCAGATAGTATGGAGTTAGTTTCGGATGTTGGCTCTATCAAACTACAATACAATGCAAAAGAAGTAAACATTGTCACTTCAAATGATGCAGAATTAGAAATATTTCTTGATGACAGTCCTTTAACTCAACAAGATGCTGGAAAAGATATCATCTCTGATAATCGTCTGGTTGTATCGGAACCTGGATTATACAATATAGTCAGTAGTGATTCTAGTTCATCACATATTATGGAAATTAAGATTAAAGGTAAAGGATTTCAAATATTTACATTCACTTTTGGATGATGTAACCAACCCCAGTTGTAACTCCAGTTACACTAGGAAGAGTGACAAACCTGTTTAAAACAAAATTTTCCACAATGATCAAGGAAAATAAGGCATGATAAGTAATTCTTGGAATAAAACAGAAGGAGAAAGCATATCCCAAAAATTTATGGGTAAAGTAAGACCAGATGAACCATTAAAAAACAAAATTGATTTTGCACAAAAAAAATTACAATTTCAAATCTCAAAATTAGATTCAATAGATGAAAAACTAAAGAAAAAACATGATATTATTTTTGAAAAAATAGTAAATGCTCAAAGAAATAACAAGAATGGTTACGCACAAGCTTATGCAAGCGAATTAGCACAAGTCAGAAAGATGAAGAATATGGTTAGCGGTGCAAAACTCAGTATGGAACAGATCAAGCTTAGATTAGACACAGTTTCAGAACTGGGCGATGTAGTAGTTACACTAAGTCCTTGCATGTCTATTATCAAAGGTCTCAGTCCATCACTAAATGGAATTATGCCTGAGGCAAATGCATCTATGCAAGACTTGTCACAGATATTAGGCGATGTTATGTCAGGATCATCAATGAGTATGGGTGAAACTATGAGTGTTGGAACAGAGACAAATGCTGACACATTAGCAATTCTTGAGGAAGCACATAGTGTAATTGCAGGTCAAACTAAAGCTGTAATTCCAGATGTTCCAGATAGTCTCAAACACCAGATTGTAGAAAAAAAATCAGATGTTTTTATCTAAGATGAATGATTAATTTTCATTTTGATTTCTTTTTACTTTTTTGAATTAAAATTTTTTTAATTCTCGATATTGTAGGATAACTATATCCACGTCTGCGATAATTTGCAATCATCATCTTCCAATTTTTTAATCTCCATTGAGCTTGTTCTGTTGTGACAGAATGAATTTCTTTTTGAATAATACTTTTTCTACCCACCTTTAAGGTTCCAGCATCCTTTGCAGACCATCGATTCTTTGCAAATTTGAGTCCGGTTAATATTTCTTGAACAGGCATTTCTTTAAAATATTCTTTTAGTTTTTTTAATTCTAAATCAGTAGGCAATTTTGATATTGGTAATTCAATGGTTTTTACCATAAAAAATCTAAAGAGACATGCTTTAAGAGATTCTTGCTAAATCAGAATTAACCAAAACAGGAAATATTTGAAAAGAAATTAAGTAAATCTAGCAATTCAAAGGGATATTCACATTTTTACACAATGTGTTATACATTCCAAATCCAAGAATAATTGCAGCAAATACTGCCAAAGGAATCAAAATGAAAAAATTGGTTTTACGACCCATAATAGAAAATAGAAATAAAGAGTATAAAATTGTCACATTCTTAATCAACATCAATAGTAAAGATCCCTTTTGTTCTAGGATCTTGCAATAATGAAACCATCTCTCGTGGTAGCAGATCAGAAGATTTGTCACATTTTATTGCTAACGTTCGTGGGCAGATAAAATCACTTTTTCTAATAACAATGTCTTCATTATGAGTTAAAAGTAGTTCAGGATGGCCCTTGCCAACTATTACAAATTCATACTCACCAACAGTGATGGAAAGGGTTACAACAGTATTGGAATTTTTTAGTTTTTCTTTTAATCCCAATGGTAAATCGGCACAACTTGAAGTTGCATTTACCCCAACTATGCAATCACCCTGAGGGGTTAAATGAGACTCTTTTGTAATTTCTATAGTTTTTGTATGGTTTGATCTAATATTTTCATGTCCAGAAAATTGTATTTGATACCTCACGGCAAAAGTGATAGGCTAGACTTAAATTAAACTTTCAAAGCATTTGATTCAAATGCTTCCTGCACAACAAGGTTATGACAGAGCTATTACAGTATTTTCTCCTGACGGTAGACTTTACCAAGTAGAGTATGCAATTGAAACTGTTAGAAGAGGCACTATTGCCGTGGGGGTAAAATGTAAAGACGGAATCATAATTGCAGTCGAAGAAAAACCAAGAAAACTACAAATCTCAGATACGGCTCAAAAGATTTTTCAAATTGATGATCATGTCGGAGTTGCAGCTGCAGGATACATTCCAGATGCAAGAAGTCAAGTAGATAATGCGAGATTTTTCTCACAAAGTAACAAAATGATTTATGATGAACCAGTTGAAGTTGAAACAATTGCCAAACACTTAGCAGATCAATCTCAACAATATACACAGTATGCTGGAGTAAGACCATTTGGTGTTGCATTAATTTTGGGAGGAGTTGTGAACAATACACCTCAATTATACCTCACAGACCCAAGTGGAACATACATTTCATATGATGCAATTGCAATTGGTTCAGGTTCTGAACAAGTGACAGACTTTTTAGAAAAAACTTACAATCAAGATCTTTCATTAGAAGATGCATCAGTTTTAGCTACTGCAGGGATTTATCTATCTAGTGAAGATAAAGAAGGTACAAGTCACATTCGAATGGCATGTATCAAAACAGATACTGGCTTGTATGAATTGGTCTCAGATAAACAAATTACAAATTATGCAAAAATTGCAAAAGAGAAATACCCACACGAGAAAAATTAATTATCATTAAAAGATTGTGAGATTTAATTAGATTGAAGTTATCTGTAGCAATACCCGAATCATCACTTTCAGATGAATCATTGAAGATAGATAAAACTAGAAAGATATCGGTATTAGCAAGAGCATGTGCAATTTTTAAAATCGATACAATCTATGTGTACCAAGAAGGAGAAAATAAAACAGATGGGGCATTGATGTTAATGATTTTAAAATATTTAGAAACACCCCAGTTTTTGAGAAGAAGATTGTTTCCAAAAATGAACGATTTAAAATTTGCAGGGGTACTGCAGCCGTTAAAAATTCCAAGTCACATCACACCTGCCAATCCAAAAAAAATTATTCGTGGAGATATTAGAGAAGGAATCGTTGTAAGTATTAAAGGTAAAAAATTTGTGGATGCAGGGATAAATCAACTAATTCCATTTTTTGGAAAAACACCTGTAGGTAAAAGAGTCACGATACAATTCAAAGAAGGGTATCCAAAATTATCAGTAAAAGAGATTAACAGAAATGAAATTCCGTTTTATTGGGGATACTCGGTAAAAGAAAGAGCAAATCTCTTTTCATTGTTATCAGAATGGAAAGGCAACATAATAATTACATCAAGAAAAGGAAAAACCGCAACTAGAGAACAGTTATCAAAATACACAAAATCAGATCTTGACACGCTAGTGGTGTTTGGATCTCCAGAAAAAGGAGTTCATGAAATTCTAAGTGGAAAAATGAAAAATGTACAAAATGCTAAGACACTAAACTTTTTTCCAAATCAAGCAACACAAACAGTACGACTTGAAGAAGCACTGCTTGGAACACTAGCAATAATTAATGCTGAAAATAATTCATAGTATGAAAGAAAGAAAAAATTTCTTACTTTTGGCTATTGGGATCGGATTTCTAGGAATTATTATAGGTGCTTTCACAATTTGGAATTCAGTTAAAGATTTGTTTCAACCATAAAATTTTAGGTATAGTTGGTTAACCATTAATTTTAAACTGGTTAACGATATCTCACATGGTTTAATAGAGGGTAATCGATGATGCGTTTTAATCATGGGTGCTAGAAAGAACCATCAACCAAGAAGAGGAAGTCTTGCATATTCCCCTAGAGGACGTGCTAAAAGCATGGAAGCAAGAATTAGAGCATGGCCTAAAATTGATTCTGAAGAGCCCAGAATTCTAGCTCATTGCGGTTTCAAAGCTGGTTGTGTTCAAATTGTAACTATTGATGATCGAGATAAAACACCTAATGCAGGAAAACAATTAGTTAGTCTTGGCACTGTTTTAGTTACTCCGCCAGTCCTAATTTTGGGAGTAAGAGGGTATTCTAAGGATCATAATGGGATGCATGCAGAATTTGATGTGTATGCAGAAGACATACCAAAATTTATCGCAAAAGAAATTACACTAAAAAACAAAGAAGGTGCATTAGAAAATGCAGAAAAAAGATTAGGAAAAATTAAAGAAATTTTTGCAATTGTTGCAGTGTCTCCTAGTGCTGCAGGATTGGAACAAAAGAAACCATATATTTTTGAAGCATCAGTTAGTGGAGGAGACATACAAAAACAATTTACACATGTTAAAGAATTACTTGGAAAAGAAATTAAAATTGATCAAATTTTTGAAACTGGCGCTACTGTTGATGTAGCTGCAATTACAAAAGGTAAAGGATGGCAAGGAGTTATTCAGAGATGGGGAGTAAAAAAGAAACAGCATAAATCTAGAAAGACCGTTAGAGAGGTAGGTTCACTTGGTCCAATCTCACCACAAAGTGTCATGTATACTGTACCAAGAGCAGGACAAATGGGATTTCATCAAAGAATTGAATATGACAAAAGAATTATGATAATGGGAAATACAGATGATGAACAAATCAAAATAAATCCTGATGGCGGATACAAACATTTTGGATTAGTAAAAGGTGATTTCATCATTCTAAAAGGTTCAGTTCCAGGAACATATAGAAGACTGATTAAATTAAGAAGTCAAATCAGAAATGCTCCAACCAAAGTTATCAAACCAAATATTCTGGAGGTAGTTATCTAATGAAAACTACATTATACACAACCAGTGGAACAAAGGATGGAGAAATAGAACTTCCATTAATTTTCTCAACTCCGTTTAGAAGAGAATTAATTCACAAGGCATTCACCAATCTAAATTCCCACAAATTCCAACCACAAGGAAGACACCCATCAGCAGGACAAGACGTTGTTGCTGACTCAAATGATCCTCCAACAGGTCAAGGCGTATCACGTGTTGCAAGAATGAGAGGCGGTGGAGGTGGAAGACAAGGCCAAGGAGGAGAAGTAGCATCAACTAGAGGCGGCAGACAAGCTCATCCACCTATTGTAGGTAAAATAATTTACAAAAAATTAAACAAAAAAGAAAACAAACTAGCATTGTGTTCTGCAATTGCTGCAACTGCATCAAAAGATCTCATAGAATCAAGAGGCCACAAAATCAATGGCATCGAATCATTTCCAATTATTGTGTCAGACGATATTGAAAATATTGCAAAAGCAAGTGAGGTTTCCAAAATATTAGAATCATTAAAACTATCACAAGATGTAAAAAGATTACAATCAAGAAAACCACGTTCAGGAAAACCATCACTTAGAGGCAGAAGTAAAAAGGTTGGAAAGAGCGTTTTGTTTGTAACTAAAGATGCAACAAATCTTAGAAAAGCAATTGGTGCACTACCAGGAATAGAAGCTACAAGTGTCAAGGAACTAAGTGTATTGGATTTAGCACCAGGTTCTGATCCTATTAGATTAACAGTATATTCAAAATCAGCAATTGAAGAAATTGGAAAAATTAAATCAACACATTTGGAGATCATGGTGAAAACAAAATGAATGTAGATCAAGCTAGTAAAATCATAATCAAACCTTACATTACAGAAAAGACGTTTGCAATGGTTGAAAGTGAAAATAAAATATGTTTCATTGTCGAAAGATCAGCAAGTAAACCACAGATTGCAGAAGCTGTCAATACACTTTACAAAGAAAAAGTGACAAATGTAAACACGGCTAGAACTATTTATGGCAAAAAAGCATTTGTTCAGTTTGAAAATACAGAAAAAGCAAGGGATTTGGCAACAAAGATAGGAATGCTATAATATGGACCACAAAACTCGAACACTAACAGAGGAGAATAAGATTGGTTAAAGAATTTTTGTATAAAGGAATTCCTAAAGAGGAATTGGAAAATATGTCATTAGAGAAATTATTCCAATTATTTAATGCTAGACAAAGACGATCACTTACAAGAGGAATTACGGATGGAAAAAGAAAATTAATTGAAGAAATTAAAGCTGCAAAAGCAGGTAAATTAAAGAATCCTATCAAAACTCACCTTAGAGATTTGATTGTTCTGCCATACATGGTAGGAGTTACAGTAAATGTTTTCTCAGGAAAAGATTTTGTTCCAGTCAATATCAGAGCTGAAATGATTGGACATTACTTGGGAGAATATGTCATAACAAACAAGAGAGTTTCACACGGTGCCCCAGGTGTTGGTGCATCAAGATCCAGTCTCTACGTTCCATTGAAGTGAGAATTATGGGTAGATTCAATTACGCTTTCCAAAATTATGACCCAACACGTCATGTACGTTCTTCACTAAGAGAGAAAGATATTTCCCACAAACATGCACGTGAAGTTGCAGTTTCAATAAAAGGACTGTCAATTGAAAGAGCTAGAGACTATCTTCAAGCCGTAATTAATAAAGACAGAGCAATTGCATTTAGACGATTTAAGAATCAAGTAGGGCATAAAGCAGATCCGGGAATGATGTCTGGACGATATCCACAAAAAACAGCCAAAGAATTCATCAAGGTTTTAGATAATTTAGAATCAAATGCAGAATACAAAGGAATGGATTTAGATAGATTAAAAATTGTTAATGCAACAGTTCACAAAGGCGTAATTGTTAAAAGATTTATTCCAAGAGCCATGGGCAGAGCAACTCCCAAAAACAATGTACTTACACATGTAGAATTGGTGGCACAGGAGATTTAGAAATGTCTGCAGTCAAAAACGTAATCAAAGACAACTATAACATGATGCTTCTCAAAGATTATCTAAGAATTGCAATTAAAGAAGCAGGATTTTCGCATGCAGAGATTTCAAAAACACCAACAGGAACAAGAGTTTCATTGCATGTTACAAGACCTGGAATAGTAATTGGAAGAAAAGGTTCTGGAATTCGTGAGTTAACAGATAAACTTGCAACAGATTTTGGATTAAAAAACCCACAAATTTCGGTTGTTGAGATTGAAAAACCAGAATTATCTCCAAGTGTAATGTGTAATAGAATGGCTGCACATCTTGAACGAGGAACTGCATTTAGAAGAGCCACAATGTGGACACTAAAACAAATTATGGAAAATGGAGCAATGGGAGTACAGATTACAATTTCAGGAAAACTTAGAGGAGATCGTTCCGCATTTGAAAAACATACAGCAGGAATCTTACCTAGAGCTGGACATCATGCAGAAGTAATCGTAGATGAAGACATTGCACATGTAAAAACAGCAATGGGGTTAATTGGAATTAGAATTAGAATTGCAAGAAATGAAAAATTTATTCCAGAATTTGAAATGAGAACTGAAAAAACTATGAAACCCAGACAAGTTAAAGATAAGGGAACAGGAAAGATGAGAGATGAAACAGCAGCTGAAAAGAAAGCAAGAACTGAATCAGAGCAAATTGCGTTAGAAGAAGAAAAAATGAAAGAGCTTGAAACATTAGAAGAAGAGGAGAATTTGTTCAAATGACCAGACTAAGTATGAAAACAATAAGGCAATTAAATGAAAAAGATCTTAAAAGTAAGATTCAGGAAAGTAGAAGTGAACTATCAAAACTTAGAGTTGATGCAGCTAAAGGAACATTAAGAAAAGAAAGTGGAAAATTAAAACCAATACGCCATGATATTGCAAGAATGTTAACTAGACTAAATGAGATGAGGAAAGAAAAATGATCACTGCTGAAAACATCACATCACATGAATTAATTGGATTAAATACAAGAATTATTCAATCGACCAATCCTCAAGTAGTAGGATTAAATGGAAGGATTGTGGATGAAACAAAATCAATGTTCACAATAGATACTAAAAAAGGTCAAAAATTAATAGCAAAATCAACAAGTAGTTGGAGTTTCTCAATTGAAAACAAAGAGATAATCATCGAGGGTTCCAGAATAACCAAAAGATCATTTGATAGAATAGGAGGAAAAACATGACTCGAAATATTGGGCTAAAAGTAAAAGAACCAGAAAGAGAGTGTACTGATAAAAACTGTCCATTCCACGGAGGGTTATCAATTCGAGGAAAACTCTTTGATGGAAAAGTAACAGGAAATAAAGCAAAACAAACCATCACTTTACAAAAAGACGATCCAGTATACTTTAACAAATTTAAGAGATATGCTAGAGGAAGAAGTATCATCCATGCACATGTACCTGGATGTATCGATGTAGAATCAGGAGATCATGTACTTACTGCAGAATGCAGACCATTATCAAAATCAGTATCCTATGTAGTTGTGGAGGTTAGAACTTAAAATGGCAAAGCAAGCAGGTAAAGGAGTAGAAGAATTTAGACCATATGTAACAAGATCTATTCCAGTAGGAGCAAATATTGTTTGTGCAGATAATTCAGGAGCTAAAATTTTAGAAATTATTAATGTGCCAAGACATAAAACTAGAGTTTCAAGATTGCCAGCAGCAGCAGTTGGAGATTTTTGTAATGTAGTTGTTAAAAAAGGTCCAGCAGAATTAAGAAAGCAAGTATATGGTGCAGTAATTATCAGACAAAAATATGCAGTTCGTAGATTAAATGGTGTAAGAGTTTGTTTTGAAGATAATGCAGCAGTATTAATCACTCCAGAAGGAGAAACTAAAGGAACAGACATCAAAGGACCAGTTGCAGCAGAAGCTACAGAAAAATGGCCAAGAGTAGCTAATTTGGCATCAATGGTGGTATAATAAAATGAAACCAACTAAAATGCGCAATCATCAGATTTATCAAGCAACATTCCAAACGAGAAGTAAACAACTTGGAAGTGCATTATCAAAAGACCTCCATAAAAAATATGGGAAAAGAAGTGTCCGTGTTATTGAAGGAGATAGTGTTAAAATTCTAAGAGGCGAATTTAAAGGAGTAGAAGGCAAAGTTGCAAAAATTTCTACTGAGAAAAGTAGTGTAGCAATTGAAGGGATCAAAAAAGAAAAAACCAAAGGAGATAAATTTGATGTCTATATTCACACTTCAAACCTAGTAGTGACTTCACTTAATTCCGATGACAAATGGAGAATTTCAAAGCTAGAAGGCAAAGATCCTAGAAAACAGCCAAAAGAAACACCAATGAAGAAAGACGCAAAAGAAACATCGAAGGAAGATCCAAAAGAGACGCCTAAAGAAACAAAAGTGGCAGAAAAAAACAAAAAAAAGGATGATGAAGGTTAATGGTAAGCATTTCAGGAAGTAAAAAACTCAAACGACAAATGGCTCCTCAGTTTTGGGGAATTACTAGAAAAGATAAAAGATTTGTAGTTACAGTAAGACCAGGACCACATAAAAAAGAGTATTCAGTTCCAACTGCTGTTTTTCTAAGAGATATGCTAAAAATTGTTACATCACTCAGAGAAGCTAAAACTGCTATTTATTCAGGAAAAGTAAAAATTGATGGAGTTGTAAGAAAATCACTTCATCATGCAATTGGATTAATGGATGTTGTTGAATTAGAAAATGTAAAAGAAATTTACCGTCTAGTTCCAACTGATGGTAAGCTACTAAAACCAATAAAAATTAACGAAGCAGAAAAATCTAAAAAACTTGTTAGAGTAGTTAGTAAAACCACAATTAATTCTGGAAAAACACAAATCGGTTTCCATGATGGTCGTTCAACAATTACAGATACAAAAGTAAATGTTGGAGATACTTGTTTGATTCAAATACCAGAAATAAAAATTATTGAAACAATTAAGCTAGAATCAGGTTATCAAGGTCTAGTAACACGTGGAATTAATGCAGGAGAGATTGGCAAAATTGAAAGTTTAGAAGAAGGAACATTCATCCTACCAAAAAGAGTTGTTCTGGCATTGGAGGATAGAAAAATCGAAATTCCAGCAGATATCATTATGCCTATCGGAAAGGAAGGACCAGTAATTCAAATAAAGTGATCATATGTCTCAAGTAACTAAATCCTCAATGAAAAAAATTTCTCTTGAAAAAGTAGTACTCAATATGGGGGTAGGAAAATCAGGAGACGTAATTGAAATTGCAAAAAGAGCACTAGATGAAATTTCAGGTAAAAAATCATGTGCACGTAATGCAAAAGAAACACAAAGAGATTGGGGCATTAGAAAAGGAGAACCAATAGGTGCAGCAGTTACAATTAGAGGAAATGATGCAGTAGAATTACTAAAAAGATTATTGGAAGCAAAAGGTAATGCAATTAACGGAAAATCATTTGATAATTTTGGAAACTTCTCATTTGGAATTAAAGAACATATTGATATCCCTGGAGTAAAATACGATCCACAAATTGGTATTTTAGGACTCGGAATTTCTGTTACTTTAACAAGACCAGGTTTTGGAATAAGAAGAAGAAGTAAACATAAAGCTAGTGTAGGAAAAACTCACATCATTACCAGTAGAGAAGCAAAAGAATATCTAACAAAAGAATTTGGAGTTGTAATAGTATAATGGCAAAAGACAGATCATATGAAGCAACAGGAAGAAAAAAGCACGATTTTGGCAGAGGATCAAGATGGTGTAAGAGATGCGGTGATTATACAGCAGTTATACAAAAATATGACTTGATGATATGTAGACGATGTTTCAGAGAAGTAGCTGTTTCTCTAGGATTTAGGAAAAATCGGTGATAATATGCCAGCAACGAACATTTTAGCAAATCTATTTGTCACATTATACAATAATGAAGCAAGGAGAAAAGGAGATTGCACAATTCTTCCAACTTCAAAATTAGGAATTGAAGTTCTCAAAACTTTGCAAAAAGATGGATACATTGGAGAGTTTGAACATATTGATGATAAAAGAGGAGGGAAATTTAAAATTAAATTATTAGCAAAAATTACAAAATGTGGGGCAATTTCACCAAGATTCAAAGTCAAAAATGACGAATTTAATAATTGGGAACAGCAGTATTTGCCCGCATATAATAGAGGAATGCTTTTAGTTACAACTAATCAAGGTGTCATGTCGCATCATGAAGCTGCAGAGAAAGGAATAGGAGGATTTTTGATAGGTTATGTCTACTAGTCAAGTTGAAAAGTTTCAAGATGAAGTAATAATTCCAGAAGGTGTTACAATAACACAAAACAAAAACATGTTAAGTTTTGTAGGACCACTAGGTAAAACCTTCAAAAATTTTAGAGACATTCCAGTCCATATCGATATTGCTGATGGAAAAGTCACATTAAAGGCAATTGGAACTAGAAAAAAAGATTATTCAATTTTGCATACGGCACGTTCAATTATTAGAAATATTTGTGAGGGTTTAGTAGAAGGATACACAATTAAAATGAAAGTAGTATTTTCTCATTTTCCAATTACAGTTAAAGTTGAAGGAAAGAAGATACTAATCGAAAACTTTCAGGGGGAAAGAGCACCAAGAGTTACAAGAATTGTTGGAAATACCAAAGTTGTTCCAAAAGGCGAAGATGTGATTTTAACGGGAGAGGTATTGACAGATATCACTCAAACTGCTGCTAATATCGAATTAAAATCAAAAGTAAAAAACAAAGATCATAGAGTTTTTCTTGACGGAGTTTATGTCTTTGAGAAGAAGAAAGGATTAGACAAGTGAACATTCTAATTTTTCATGACTCTTGATCCTGAATTCTCCAAACAAACAACTGATTTAATTGAACAGACTTTAGAATTGTACAAAACAGCAGGGGCATCGCCACGTGTTGGACAAACATGGGATTGTGAAAATGTGGGGGATTTTTTGTGCGGATTTTTTGTTGGCGAGATGGTCGGTTCAGCATTAAGTGCTTTTCAAATTGTTCATAAAAGAGAACCAACCGCAGAGGAACACATCGAAATTATTGAGTTAGTCGAAAGTCATTCAAATGAAATCAAAGAGTTTTTTGCAAAATTTAACTAACATAAAATCAAAACTAGGTCTAATTTGAATAGTCGCAAGGATTAAATCACTTTTACCAAGGTACAAACATGTTGCCGCCCTAGCTCAGCGTGGTAGAGCATCCGACTGTTAATCGGACGGTCGTCAGTTCAAGTCTGATGGGCGGCGCCATTTGTTTCTAAACTCGAGTTTTGAAATATTATTTTTTCAAAGTTAAAACACAACATTTTAAATTAATCATATTTCTAAATTCGAATTTAGAAAGATTGATCGGTTGATACTAATTAGTTTACTCTATTAGACAACATAGATCTAATAGATGATCGCATATCTAGTATAATGCAGGAGGTTTACATTGGTCAGAACTAGAAGGGCCAACAGATATTGTGTTGATTGTGGTGCAAGATTGGTGTATTATCCTAGATTATCAAATCCAAAGGCGCCAAATGAACACAGAGTTTTAGTTTATGCATGTCCTGATTGTACTGACGACTTTGAAAAACCCAAGATGTTCTCAATTAGACGAAATCAAGTAGAAGATCCACTTGAAACAGTAGAAATTGAGATCACACAGATACAGAAAAAAGCAGCTTCAAAATAAGTTCAAAAATAAGATGTCATTTCCTGAAAAACAAAGAAGCAATGCATGGTTTTTGTTGCCATTTTTTTTAGGACTAATTGGTGGGATAATAGCATTTTTTATTTTACGTCGTGATGATCCAAGAAAGGCCAAGAACTGTTTATTTCTTGGGATAGTAATGATGGTAGCTGGAATCATTTTCAATATTTTGATTGCATCATCAGTGCCAGGTATGGATTCAGGATTTAATGTAAACATCTAGTTGTTTTTCAGGTAAAAGATTACATTATTTCTAAATTCGAATTTAGAAACATTAAAAATTCAGACTTGTAATCATCAAATTTAGAATCATATAGAACTAAAATCAGGTGTAAAACATGAGTGCGATGAGAATGCGAGATAACGTTGAGAGATGGTTAATTCATGAAGGATTATCCTTTGAAGAGGTAAAAAATTCAGAAAATACGTTTCAAATTCTAATAAAACATGCAGGGCAATACGGCATCCCCATGGATGTATTTGAGCCAAAATCACAACCAGGAATTCTTGTAATTGGTGCAAAGGTAGTCATGAAAAATAATCAAATCTCAAGATACCTTGGATTCAATGAGGCAGAAAAAGAGAGGTTTGAGAAAAAAGTTAATGATTATTGTTATTCTATTCAGGCAATTAACAAGTTCATCTCAGAAGAAGGAAAGCAGAAAATAGGAGTGTATGTAGTACTTGACAATAAAGAAAATATCAATCAACAAACAATGTTTGATGCAATTGACAAAGTATCTGAAATGCATGAAAAAACATCCAGATTTTTAATGAAGACATTCTAGATTATAGATAATTTATCAGTCCTACGCGGATTTTAAATCCAATATTCAAAATAATACAATCATGAAAACAATAATTTCACCAAAAACAGGCTTTCTAGAAAGTCAGATTCTCAAATTCAAGGCTTCGAAAAACAAGGTTTTTCTCTTGACCGCAATTGCAACTTTAATGGTGTTTGTGAAATGAGCATTGTCAATATTTTTTTCAGACATGCGACCAAGAATTTTGAGATAAATGTCAGCATTAATGTCAACAAGCTAAGACTAGAAAATGCTACCACAAAATGGGAGATGATTCAAAATTGAGCATCATCAAAATGATAGACGAGATTCTTGATACCTATGATGCCAAGGAGGTCAAACCAGATGAATAACATGTTCAAAGTGATTGGTTTGGTATTGGCAGTACATTTCATTGCAAAAACTGTTCATAATGAGTTGAAAGAGCAAAAAACACAGATGTCATAGACCTCTTATTAAAAGACCATAAACAGGTCAAATTACCAACAAATGAGAAAAATACCAAAATCATGACATGTTTGGGGTGAAAATACCCCCCTTATTCTAGAAAAATGTGTGTCCAAATGCACATGCAGGATGTAAAATCATAATTTTGAATAAGAAATGTATGCATAGTTGGATATTACAGATCAATGAATCGACAATTAACCAATCCTTTGAATCAACAAACAATGCTTTTGATTCGTTTAGAATTTTTTCATCGGACTTGTTTGTACAAATTTCCAACTGGATATCATCAATTTTAGAAAACTTTCTAAAATGAGCAATTTTGTAAAATTATGCCTAGGCGTTAAACCCCCCATGAATTTTAGTGTATTTAGGCACACTATGAAATTTTCAAAAACAGGCGTTTTGAGGGGGGGTGTAACACTTGTGCCTATATATGAAATGCAACCATCAATCCACCAAGCTCTCCCAGCTAGACTAGTATGATCTTTTATTGTCATGCGTAAAAGCTAAACCCCTCTAAATTAGTGAAAAAATAAAAGAAAAAGATAGAATTATGGAATTGTTGCTGCGATGTTTTCAACGCAAACATGTAAGTTTCCATTACCATCTGCTGCACCACGTAAATCAAATTCAACTAATGCACCAGCAATTGCCCCAGTAATCCAAGTTTCAGATTGGCCTGAAATTGAACTGATTAGGTTTTGGCTAGAAGGAACATTCTCCACAGTAATTGATTGTGCTCCAACAGTTAATTGAGATGTAGCTTCTTCCCATGAAAGATTTGCAACCTCTAATCCAGGTAATCCAACATTTACGTTAGCATTACATGTTCCAGTAGTATCTGCTTGTAAATCTACCATGTGAGTATGCCACTCAGGTCCACAAAATCCGGCAGTAACTAATCCATAATTACATACGTCAAAAGTTACATGTTTGTTAGGATATGTTTGGCCTTCACTGTCATACACTCCCTGATGTGAGGTAACTACTACAAGAGTTCCATCTGTTAAAACTCCATAGCCACCAAATTCATCACCAAGTGTGTTTGGAGACACATCAAAAGTTACAGAATCAATGGTTGTACCGGTAACATCCAAACTACCACCAGTTAAACCAGTAATAGCTGATGCCAAAGGGGTAGCAAACATCAATACTGCAAAAGTTGCTGTGATTGTTGCTCCGAATAGAACAGTTTTGTTCATGGTACAAGTCCCAAACATGAGAAATAAAAGAGTAACTGTGCGTAATATGAAAATATTACAAACATAAAATCCCATAAAAACAAGATTAAATAACGAGACCAATAAACAACCCCAAGTTTGATCTAATTATACTAGGAAATTTTTGTAAATAACTACAATATGTTCTAAAAAGATTACAAATTCAGATTGATTACTAGTAAACATGACTAGGTAGGGATTTTTGAACTATTTTTAGCGATCTGCCAATAAACAACCATAATTCTGATAAAAGTCATAAACGCTTTATGATATGATTTTATTCAAATTCCTCTACTTTCGTTTCAACTATATACCAAAAAAAGTCAGGTTTTTCATGGCAGGACTTGGAGTTGTTATTGTTATTGGTGCAATTATTGCATCAATGGGTGCTGCAATGTACATGTACACACAATATCAGACTAATTTTATTGAAACAGTATCTGGACAACCAATAACAGTAGGTCCAGTGGAATATATCATTACATTTGAGGGAACAAATGAAGGAAACAAAGAAGTCTCACCAGAAAATACATTTGTTAAGATCGGAATCACTGCAAAAAACAACGGAGATGAAAAAACACTGCTATCAGGAGGACAATTTTACCTAGTTGATGAAAAAGATCAAAAACACGAAGCAGTTTATGGAGAGTTTTCTTCAAAAGACTTGTTGTTAGAATGGTTAGAGCCAAACAAACCAGTAGAAAAGACAACACAGTTTGATATTCCATTTGATGAAGAAAAAAAATACAAAATAATTATCAGACCACAAAAAGAACAATCAACAGTTGATACAGCTGTTGTTTGTATAACAAATTGTTGATCGCAATTTTCTAAAATGAAAAAAATGTGTCAAATTTTACTATAGATTACGTAGTAATGTGTGACTTTTACCATATAACACTAATAACTTTTGAAAAATATTATGGCAATATCTAAAGCCAAACGCGCAGAAGCAGCTAAAAAAGCAGCACGTACTCGAAAGAGAAATGCAGCTAAAAAAGCAGCTGAAGCAGCAAAAGCAGCTGCATCTCGAAAGAGAAAAGCAGCAGCACGAAAAGCAGCAGCAACTCGAAGTGGTGGAGCAAAGCGAAGAGCCGCTCCAAAGAGAAGAACTGCAGCTAAAAAAGCAGCTCCAAAGAGAAAGGCAGCTAAACGCAGAGCCGCTCCAAAGAGAAGAACTGCAGCTAAAAAAGCAGCTCCAAAGAGAAAGGCAGCTAAACGCAGAGCCGCTCCAAAGAGAAAGGCAGCTAAACGTCGACGTTAAGCTGTCCTGCTAACTTTTTTCTTAACTCATTTATTTTATTTTTCAAATGTTTCTAAACTCGAGTTTAGAAACATTTTATTCATTCATTTTTAATTCAGGCAAAACAAAAATTTTGTTTGGTTTTATTTTTAAAATAATTCTTTTTTCACCATCTCGTTTGAATGGATAATGATCTAATCCCATGTATTGTAGTGTAAGTTTGTCTGCATGCTTGTAATCATAATCAGGAATTATTTGTTCAACAATTCCACGAATTGTTGTCATATCAAGAGGATTATCTTTTGATACAACAGAAACTGCAACACGAGGATCACGTAAAATGTTTTTGTGTTTGATTCTACCTTCTGCAGTATTAATCAAAATGTATTCGTTTTCAAAGTTTGCCCATACCGGAGATACTTGTGGTGAACCATCTTGCATTATTGTTGCAATAAACACTAAATTTTTTTCTGAAAACAGTTTTACAACTTTTTGATCAATCAATTTTCATCACGCCATATAGTTGGCAGTTTTTCTATCATTGTAATGATTTCTAATGCTTTTTCGTTATCTTTTTCTTGCATAGCAACTGAAAACTCGTATCCTAGTCTGATCGCCTCAGGCGACAGATCTTTTATTGATTCAAGATCACGACCTTCAATACGAATTCTCTCGCCAATCGCACACATTTTCCAATTATCTGACATGTTCTGATGTTCTTGTGTTAGATCATTTTGTACATGTGATCTCCAATTAATCAGTGTCATCTTTTGGATAAGATCCTCTGTTTTTTGAGAATAGAAAACACGTACCATGTCAAATATCAATTTAAGAAATACTTAGGTTTTACCGATTACTTTTTGCTTGAATTTTCCAATACGTTTGTCATCGCCCTATTCATTATCTCCATAACTAGATATTGAGAATATTCTTGGGATTGTTTGCCTTTAGTCTTGGAGGTTTTTGGAGCAAGGCCTTTGAGAATCTTTTCAATTTTGACAGATGTATTGTCAATGATTTTTGAATACGTCGAGTCAAAGTTTTCAGGAGTTTCAAAGTCCAGTAGTTTTGTTGATGTGCTATAATATTTTGTGATAGCACCACGAGATTCTTCAATTTTTGCAATCTCTATCAATCCAGATTCTTTTAGAATTTCCAGGTGGTGTCTGACTGTTGTTAGCGCTTTTTTAAATCCGCTCTTTTTTAGAGCAGTTGAAATTTGGTCAGCAGACAATGCTTGGTGATACAAAATTTCCACAATTTTTGCGCGTGCAGGGTCTTCTATTGCTCGTGCATGTTCAATACTTGTTGTAACAATTCGATTTACCTTGATTTGCTTTTCTAATAGTGTAGACATACTGAATCTACCTCTACATCTGATCTAAAAGTTACTTGTATCATATTTTTTTGTCTAATCGCATCAATTTTTGTATACTCTGATAATTCTTGTAGCGATGTCAAATGTATTGTTATCATTACAAGATTTATTGTAATGCAATCAGTATTATTGATAGCACTACAATCAATTTAGTTTGGGTTGAATAATTCTTGTAGTGGTTTGAAAAATATTAGAAAATATCAAAAAATGCCAGCTTTGAAAATTTATGTTGTCAAAATACCTATCAGGAGATATTTTTTGGAAAAATCAAATATGCAATTCGAGTTGAAAAATAATGGTCAGGAACAGATTATAGATTAGATGCAGAAACAATGGCTTGTCTAATGTCAGCCAGTCTTTCATTGAAGACCTCAGAAATTAAATTCATCATCTCAAATGTGGATTCAGCATTTCGCGGAAGATTGTTATCAGTAAGTTTGTTATTCATGTAATCAGTTGATTTTGCAACAAATGAATGATATACCATTCCAAAAATGCAGTCATGAATATCAACATCCCAGTTTGCTGAGTTTACCATGTTAGAGTATGAAGGGATTTGATTGATTACAATGTTTAAAAGTGTCTCAAGTTCTTTTTTATCTTCAGATGTTTGCATGATCAATGTATAATTTATCCACTAAAGAGTATTACCTGTAAGTTTTTCATATGCTATAACATAGCGCTCAGTCATTTTCTTAATTACATCCTCAGGAATGTCTGGAGCAACAGGTTCTTTTCCTTGCTCACGATCATCTTCAAATTGTTTTTGATATCCGTTTGCAGTTAGCCAGTCACGTAAAAGCTGTTTGTCATATGCCTCTTGAATTTTACCAACCTGGAAGGAATCTTTTGGCCATAGTCGATACTCATCAGGCCCAATAGAGTCACCCAAAGTAATTTTTCCATCAAGTAATCCGAATTCTAATTTCAAGTCAGCCAGAATAAATCCTGCATTATCAGCAATTTCTGCCATCTTTTTGTAAATGTCAATAGATGTTTTTTCAAGCCAGTTAAACTGCTCCTTAGAGACCAAATTCATTGCCAATGCTTTTGTCTTATTTACTGGAATGTCGTGCTCAGATTTTGTGGTAGGATCAAAAATAGGCTCTAGAAGTTTTGCTGCAAGTGTAGTATCTGTCCCATCAGGAAGTGTGACTTGGCCGTTTTTCCAGCGATTTACCAGGCTTCCATAAAAATAACCTCTAACCACGCATTCCATTGGAAGCATTTTCATTTTTTTGACAATGATTTCAGTATCTGATTTTCTTTTCACGAAATGGTTTGGAACAGGTAATTCATTGAACCAAAATTCGGCAAATTTGCAAAGAACCTCCCCTTTTTTTGGGATATTCTGTCTGAATTTAACATCATAAGCTGATACCCTATCAGAGAATTTGAAGACTAGAGTAGTTTCATCTACATCATAAAGATCCTTTACTTTACCACTTGTAAGAAACTTCAAGCATTCAGACTAGAAAGCCACGGAATTTAACTGCTAGCAAAAAGGTCATGAGCCCATCATGCCGACCATCTTTGGCATCTCTCGGTATGCCTTGTTTACAAAAATATCATTATCAGCAGATATCATTACATATTCCATAGGGTTTTCAGGAGGAGGTGAGACTATAATTTTTTGCCCAGCTTTGATTGTTCCAAGATCTAGTGTATCGCCTGAACCAAAATTAACACGAACATTAGTTAGGGGTTGTGATCCTGTATTTTGTATTGTAACTCTTCCCATTACAAACAAATTTTGTTTATCTAAAATTGGATCAACAAATATGTCATATTCCTGAGTCGAGATAGATAATTTCAAAATATCAGAACCAAAAATAGCTGCCATTATACCAATAGCCGCAATACCAATGCCAATTAGAATACTGTATTGCTTCACGGAATATATCATCTGTTTTAATTTAAGAACTTTTTTTGAAACTATTAATTTTATAAAACATATAACGATTCATGGATGAAGGATTCTTAATTGTGCCAGCTTTGATAATTGCTGCAGTAGGAATCTTTGTTGGCAGTAGGCTCTGGATTTTATTTAAAAAATAACTTATTCTTTAACCTCAACACCATTCCAAAATGCCACCATTCCCTTAATTTTCGAGGCGGCATCATTTGGTTCAGCGTAATACCAAGCACAATCTTTGTTGGTCTTCCCATTAACAGAAACTGAATAATAATTAGCCATTCCTTTCCATCCACAAAAGGAGGTCATGTCTGTCTTCTGGAAATACTCTTTTTTTATTGATTCAAATGGAAAATAATGATTTCCTTCAACTACAATTGTATCATTACTTTCAGCAATGACCACCCCATTCCAAATTGCCCTCATATTGTTCAAGTTTTGCATTGCATATATAAAAAAACCCTAATTTGGTCTGATGCAGTTTTTAATTATTTACCATCTTGTTCAGGGATTACTGAGAGAGTAGTAGTTGAAAGAACATGAGGGATTTTTCTGATGTGTTTTGTAATTACATTCTCAATTTCCTCAGAAGTGTTTGCTTCAATTTTAACAAAAATATCATAAACACCAAAGGTTCCCTTTGCTTCTTTGACAAGATCCAATTGAAGTAATTCCTTCATAACCTCCATCTCATGAGCCATCTCACTTTTTACAAGAACATATGAGGTTTCCATTTATTCACCCTTCATCTCTTCTCTACTTCTAAATTCAGGGGTAATTCCTAATGATTCATAGTTTCCAGTAGAACATGTAAAACACATTGAGTCCTTTGGAATCCCCACAGCTGCGGCTAGATTTTCAGCATCATTGTATCCTAAAAAGTCAGCACCAATACTTTGTCTTACCATTTCAGTGATCTCATCTTGATTCATTTCCTTACCATTTGAAAATGTTGCAAGTTCTTCTTGAGAAGGAAAGTCTATTCCAGCATAGCACGGGAATTTTATAGGAGGATATGTAATCACCATACTAATTTTTCTAGCACCTGCCCTGCGAAGTGCCTTAATGATTGCCTTTGAGCTAGTTCCCCTTACAAGACTATCATCAATCACTACAACATGTTTGCCATCAATTATTTCTCTAATTGGAATTATCCATCTGTTAATTTCAATTCTATCTGATTGGTGAGGTTCAATAAAACTGCGCAGTGGGCCTTTCTTGCTGTATCTATCTTTTAGTAATCCCTCATCAAAAGAGACACCTAGTTCTTGGGCATATCCCAATGCTGCAGGCCTAGCGGAATCAGGAACAGGGATTACCAAATCTGCATCTTTTATTGGAAATTTCTTTGCTAAGAATCTGCCAATGTTTTTTCTTGCAACATAGATGTTTGTGCCCTCCATGTTACTTGATGGGTGAGCAAAGTAAGTAAACTCAAATGAACA
Organism: Nitrosopumilus sp.; assembly: GCF_025698945.1. Classification (NCBI taxonomy): domain Archaea; kingdom Thermoproteati; phylum Nitrososphaerota; class Nitrososphaeria; order Nitrosopumilales; family Nitrosopumilaceae; genus Nitrosopumilus; species Candidatus Nitrosopumilus sp. Next base: position 404,657 of record NZ_JAILWM010000001.1, on the reverse strand, counting down.
ATGTGCTCGTTTTGTGTCATTAGAGAACATTTCAGTCTCTAATCCTTTTTGACTTAGTTTGATCAACTCTCCAGGGTTAACATTGCGCTGTAATTTAGCACCAACTGCAGAAACTGCAGATGATTCAGATGCAACTATGTATGTATTATCAGATTCTTTGTGACCTAAAACCATTGGACGGAATCCTTTTGGATCACGTGCGGCGTAAACAGAATTATCATCAGAGATAAATGTAAAACAATAAGAGCCAACCATCTCATTTTTTAAAATCGATAATGCTTTTCCCATCTGGCCGTTTTCAGAAATTAATGAAACAAGTCTTTGAGCCGCAACTAAAGTATCACTTGCGTTTTGTGGAGTAAAAGAGCAGCCTCCAACTAGATTGGATAATTCTTGAACATTAGCAATTGTTCCATTGTGTGCAATACAAAGATCTTTTACCTTTAGAGGCTGTGCATTCTCAAGTGAACTACGGCCCATTGTTGAATATCTTACATGCCCAATTACTGCAGGAGACGCATATTCCTCAGAGATTGCTTTGAATTCGGATGAGGCAGATGAAACAAGACCTAATCGCTTTAGGGGAGTTTTATTTGGAATGGCAATGCCCCAAGCTTCTTGTCCCCTATGTTGAAGTGCTCTTAGTGCATCAATTGCCATTGGAACGACATTGGTTCCACTAAGACTAAAAATTCCAACTACACCACAATTTTCCTTAACCATGAAGAACCAAATCCCTTAACGAATTTAACCAAGTTTTTTGCGCTTTATCAACTCTTAGATCTACTATGGGTTTTGTATCATGTATAAATTCAATTTTAGTTCCTCCAAATTTGCCAATATTTGCAAAAACAGTCTTGTGTTTTTGAAGGATTTTTTCTAATTCTTTTAGATTTTTCTTTTCTACTACTAGCAAATATCTGGAATGGCTCTCAGAAAACAAAATTCTGTCAACAGATAATTTATCACTTGGAATTTTTTCAAGTAAAGTTTTACAACCTACATTATTTGTCATACATAACTCCGATATGGCTACAGCCAATCCACCTTTTGAGCAATCATGAGCAGATTTTACAAGTTGATTCTCAATAATTTCCAATACAGATTCCATGTTCTTCTTTGATTCATCAAAATTTACAACAGGGCATTTACCGCCAACAAATTTGTGAACATATTCAAAATATTCTGAACCACCCATTTCATCTTTGGTGCGACCAACAATTACAAGGATATCACCATCTGAGATTTTTTGAGTGATTAACGGTTTTTTTTCAATTAATCCCAACACACCAATTACAGGAGTTGGTTTTATTGGTCCCTTCGGGGTTTCGTTGTAAAGACTAACTTTACCGCCAACGCATGGAATCTTGAAGAATTTTGCAAAATCAGTCAAGCCTTTTAGGGATTCTAAAAATGTCCAAAATATTTCAGGATCTTTTGGGTTCCCAAATTGAAGGTGATCTAGCATTCCAATTGGTTTTGCTCCTGTACAAACAACATTTCGACATGCCTCTTCAAAACAACCAATCGCACCTTCGCGTGGATTAATAAAACAGTGTTTAGGATTTCCATCAATTTTTGCAGATAAAAATTTTCCATTATCTAATCTTAATACTGCTGCATCTCTTCCAGGTTTTACAACGGTCCTTATACCAACTTCATGATCATACTGAGAATAAATCCAAATCTTACTAGCAATGTTGGGGGATGCTAAAAACTTCATCATCATTTTAGAATAATCAGAAATAGGTTTGAGTTTCTTTTCATTTTCAATGGAATTAAGATAAACTGGTTTTTTTGAAGGTAAATCAAGCAATGTTGCATTTGCAACAACATCAGTTGGAAGATTTGCAAATGTCTTGTTTCCTTTTTTTACATGCATTTTGTTATCAGATGTAACACGACCAATTACAGAGCACCCAATATGGTATTTCTTGCAAATGTCTTGTAGTTTTTTTAGTTTAGTTTTACTAGTAACAATTAACATTCTCTCTTGAGATTCAGATACCATTATTTCGTCAGGATGCATATCAGATTCTCTTGTGTGAACTTTTCCAACATCCATCTCAATTCCTATTTCTAGTGCATCAGCAGTCTCAGAAATAGCACAAGACAATCCACCCCCGCCAAGATCCTTCATTGCATGAATCAGTTTTTGATTTCTTGCCTCAAGAATTGCTTCAATGATTAATTTTTCAATGAATGGATCTGGAATTTGAACTGCAGAACGGTCTTCAGACTCTAATGAATCAGAAGCAAATTGAGAACCACCTATTCCATCTCTTCCAGTGGAACCACCCAACAAGACCACCAAATCTCCTTTCTTAGAGTGATTTTTTATGAGATTCTCTTTCTTCCCAAAGCCAATTGAGGCTACATCAACTAGAGCATAGTTTTCATAACATTCGTCAAACTCCACTTCTCCTCCAATGGTAGGGATACCTAAACAATTGCCATAGTCTGCAATTCCTGTTACTGCATTTTTGAATAACCATCTTGCTTGTTGATCTTTTTCAATATTTCCAAACCGCAATCCATCAAAAATTGCAATAGGTCTAGTTCCTGCAGATAAAATATCTCGAATCACACCACCGACTCCAGTGGCAGCACCACCATACGGCTCAACTGCAGATGGATGGTTGTGACTTTCAATATGAGCAGTTACAACATATCCACCACCAACATCCAAAACACCGGAATCATATCCTTTTTCAGTAATTACCAATGGTCCCTTCATAGGTAACATTTTGAGGTGTTTTTTTGATGATTTGTAAGAACAGTGCTCAGACCATTCTGCAGCTACAATTTGTAGTTCGGTGGAGGTAGGATTTCTTCCAATCTTGGATTTAAGTTCTTCAAGTTCTTGAGATTCTAAACTCAATTTCTAACACCCATTTCTACCATTAACGATTCAAAAATTCTAGAGGAAGGTTTGTTATCAATTGGATTAATTTCAGATTCTGTGGCACGTTCTGGATGGGGCATCATACCAACAACATTTCCATCTTCATTACATACACCTGCAATTTTATTTGTGGAGCCATTAACAACTTCTTCATATCTAAATACAATCTGATTTTTCTTTTTGATTTCTTTTAGAGTGTCATCATCTACATAATATCGACCCTCACCATTTGCGATTGGTATTGGGATTTTCTCATGAAGTTTAAACTGATTTGTGAATGGAGTCTTGTTATTTTCAACTATCAAATTTGTCCACTCACACATAAAGTTCAGAGACTCGTTTTTTAGTAAAACACCTGGAAGTAATCCTGCTTCAACTAGGATTTGAAATCCGTTACAAACACCTAAAATCGGAATTCCTTTTTCAGCCATCTTTTGTACATCCTTAATCACAGGACTATGAGCGGCAATTACTCCAGCACGTAATCTGTCCCCATAGGAGAAACCACCAGGCAAAATCACAGCATCAATATTTTTTGGGAGGCCTTTTTCATGCCAGAAATATTGAGCATCAAGATGAAAGACATCTGTTAGTACATGATACATATCACGATCGCAGTTACTTCCAGGAAAAACTACAACTCCAACCTTCACAATTGCATTTACATTCAGCAATATTTAATCTGAATCGAGTAAAAATTAGATATTAGGAATAGATTGCGATCTTTTATGAAATAAATCATAACAGTCATTGTTTTATTCATGTAAATTTCACACAAAAACATGCGAATGGTAATTTTTGCATTGATTCCATTAATTCTCTCTATTGGACTTTTACCACCGGTTGTTTTTTCAGAGGGGATAGATTCTCCAAGAAAACAAATGTCAAATGGAGTTTCTGCAGAAGATGTGATTTGTAAGAGTGGACTTACCTTAATGATTAGAATGTCAGGTGATGCAGCTTGTGTGACTGCCACTACTGCGGAGAAATTAGAAGAGAAGGGATGGGGTACTATTGAAAAAGAATTTAATTCTGAACCTGAAACAACTGAGACCGAAATTAATGAGGAGTTGGACATATCTGATGAAAGTTCTACTAGTGATTCAACTCAAGGAAAAGATCACAGTGTTGAATTAAAAGAATCCATAGGATTAAAAGGAAATTAGAAACTTAATTTTTAATAATTTTAAATTTCATGACAACTAAAAGTTACTTTGCTTACCATCGGATTATAAATTCTGAGTTCATCACAAATTTCTTGAATTTTTGATTGAGCAGTTTTTTTATCTTTTTCTTTTACAGTGAATTTGAGCATCTTGGCAGTCTTAATTTTTGAAACGGTTTTGTGTGTTCCTTTAAGAACAAGATCATTAAGTATGGTTTGACCTTCAGGATCACTGATACCAGGTTTATTTTCAATCACCACATCAACTTCAAAGGCAGGCATTAGTAATTTGCAAATTAAAAGTGAGGTTAATCTATCTTCCGAATAAATTTGTGTTTTTATACTTATTTTTTAATTAATTGCAGGTATCTGATTCTAAGGACATGTGTTGTTTGATTTCCTGCCTAGAATCAGTTACTTTGATTTGATTTTATTTTTGATGTAATCAACATGGATTCTGTAAAGACCTGATTGATAATCTGGATTTTTAGTAATCAATGATTTTTCTTTCAAATCTTCTTTTGATTGATACATATTTTTCTCAAAGATTCCTTTCTCTTCAAGTTGAAGACACATATCTTGCCATTGTTGGATTTCTTTTGGATTTTTATTTCCTGCTGCATAATAGACATGCAATAATCTAAGTTTGTTATATTCATCTAAGGACATAGATTTGCCTAAAATGTAGTTTCTTTTCAAAGTTTGAAAATATACCAACCCAGTTGCAGTTACAACATAATCAAAAAGTTTTGGATAATCATTAATTTCAATTGGAAATAATGGATTATTTTGATCATTTTGCATGTATTAAAAATAGGGACAACACATGAAAATTATTGTTTTGTTTTTTATGATTTAAATTTCTTTAACCCTTCACTTACAACCAAATTCAGAACATGTGAGAAGCTAATTGATTTTTCAGAGGACTTGATCATCTTTGCTTGAATTGCACGAAGTTTTTCAACATTTGTAGGAGTCAAGACAACAGTGATTCTATTACCCATATTGTAATTTACTGTATTTCCTATAAAAACAGGTTAACAATTCAACCATTTGATTGATATTGGAATTTATAGATGATTATCTTAGGTGATAATAATGGCAAAAGGCAGAATGAGATATTGGAAGATTACATCAGAAGAATTAGCAGGATATGCTTATGATGAGAAAAACTTGCTTAATTGGGAAATAAAATGCGTGAGAGAACCCGATGATGCAGCCCAATTCATTGGTGTCTTCATGTATAGACACGGCACTGCCTATGATTATCAATCAGTGAAAGGAATTTGTTATTTTCATAACAACATAGATAGAAAGGAACTCCCTTCCATTACCAGTTTTCTTCAAGGGAAATTCAATGGTAAAGAGATGGAAAAAGGAGACAGGATATTTCTTAAAGATTCTAAAGAGATCTACTCTGCAAAAGATATTTCAGATTTAGCAAAGGAGATGGAAGAAAAATTTAACACCAAAGCCATTATTTCTTTGGAATTTGAGGGCATTAGTGCAGAGCAGCTAAAAGAAGCTGGACTTCCTGAAGCAAAACTATTGCCAATTCCCACTTGATTGATATAGTTTAAAACATAAAGATACCCAATGTCAGAATTGGAAGGATTCAATCAGCATCTTGAGGAATTACGAAAAAGAATTTTACGAATTGTTTTAGTAGTCGGAATTATTACAGTATTAATCCTCTCACTACATCTTGAATCAATTGAGCTAAATTCAATAACTCTCTATTATCCAACTCCAGAACCTCTTAACAATATTGCAGCCCAAATCACCAATCACATGAAAACAAATTTAGTTCCACAAGATGTGCAATTAATTCAAACAGCACCAGGACAGGCATTCTTTGCACAAGTATACATTGCTGCATTGGTCGGAATTGTGGTTGGGATGCCAATCATAATTAAAGAATTTGTAGGCTTTATCAAACCAGCATTAAAAGAAAACGAGATCAATGTCAGTAGAAGCATTACAATTCCAGCTCTAGGACTGTTTATTGCAGGATGTCTATTTTCATATAATTTTGTCATTCCATATATTTTGGATTTTTTGTATAGATACGGAGAATCTGCAGGACTAGTTACATTTTTGAATGTAATAGATTTTGTTACATTTGTTTTACAGTTTTTGCTTGCATTTGGATTTTCATTTCAGCTTCCTCTTGTAATGTATGCAATTTCAGTTTCTGGCATGGTGGATTCAGATTTTTGGAGAAAAAATATCAGGTATGCAATAGTTGCCATTGTTATTTTTGGAGCAGTAATTACTCCTGATGGGAGTGGTGTAACTATGTGGTTTATTGCAGGACCTATGATTGCATTATATGTTGCAGGCATGATCATCATCGAGCGTAAAGAACGCAAAAAGTCGAACATTTAAATCCAAATTTAATCAATTAGATACATAATGTTAGGAATGGGTTTAGCCAATTTCATTGCAGGACAAGAATGGATTTTCATCATAATCATTGCAGTAGTATTCATTTTTGGCGCAAAAAAGATCCCAGAACTTGCAAAAACCTTTGGCAAAGCAAAAGGTGAGTTTGAAAAGGGTAAAATTGAGGGTGAAAAAGAACTCAAAGACTTTAAAGATAAAGAATTAAAATCAGACTAGTTTTCAGCGGCTTTTACAAAATCATCCAATATCTTAGAATAATTTTCTTCAAAATTATTTTTTCTAAATAGAGACATTATCTTTTGTTTTCCTTTTATTTTTAGATCCACATCTACTACGACTTTGGTTTTTTCGCCAAGTTGTACAAATTGTTGTTTAATGTAACTTCCCTTAGCATCACCACCTATTATAAAAATCTCATGTAGTTTTGGTTTCTCAGAAACATGTTTGGCCATAATTACAAATTCTTCATTATCAAAATTCAGGTGTTCTTCAACTACAGCCACATTGTTTCGCACAGACCTAACTCGAATTGATGGATAATGTTCTGAGAATCTTTTCTGGTAACTATCATAATTTGAAAATATTTCAAACACTTTTTCTCTATCAGCACGAATTATTCTTTCTAATGAAAATTTTGGCAAACTTGATTTAGAAAGTACCCCATCGAGGGTATAAGTTATGCTCTATGTTGAATTGGTCTAAGCACTTTCCTACTCCATGATTTACAATATCATCAATAGTTTTTGGTTTTGTATAAAATTCAGTTACGGGTGGTAAAATTACAATTCCCAATCGGGATAATTTCAACATGTTTTCAAGATGAATTGCAGACATAGGCGTTTCCCTTACCATTAAAATTAGCTTTCTAGATTCTTTTATTGTTACACCTGCAGCTCTTGCAATTAATGTATCATCATATCCGTTTGCAATTGAAGATAGTGTCTTCATACTGCATGGTGCTACAATCATGCCATCAATTCTGTGAGTTCCACTAGATACACTAGAGGCCATATTTTTTTCATCTGAAATGGTAGTTGCAAGTGATGTTACATAATCAAGTGAATGTTCAGTTTCCATAGCAATACATTTGATAGCCCATTCAGACATAATCAAATGAGTCTCAACGTTTAATTTTTTCAATGTCTCCAACATTCTAATTCCATAAATTACACCTGTACTGCCCGTTATTCCAATAACTAATTTCATGATAATTTACATAGTTTACAGTATTTTATCTATTAGATGAACAAACATGCTTAGCACTAGATATTTTTAGAATCTTCTCTATCTAGAGCCTCCAAGCCATTCTGCTCTTTTCTTCTCTTGAGCCACAAAGAAATTCCCCCAATTGCCATGGCTGTAAGTAAAATAACTCCTGCCATCTGAAGTTCAAAATTATATAGCACAACTAATATCAAATCTCTTTTATGAAAAATCTTATGATTTAGAACGATCTGATTAAATGAAAATTAGCTATATTAGATCCTCCAATCTAGTCATAGTGTGATTAAAAGTTCTGAGATAAAGAAAATAGTAAATAACTACACGGATGTGAAAATTGGAGTTTTAGGAAGTCATTCAGCATTAGAAGTTATGGATGGAGCAAAGGATGAAGATTTTCAAACAATGGTTTTTTGTCAAAAAGGCAGAGAGGGACCATATCAAAGATTTAGAAGAATTGCTGATGAGATAATAATTTTAGATAAATTCAAAGACATGGCATCAGCTCAAAATCAAAAAAAAATACGCGATACAAATACAATCATAGTTCCACACAGATCTCTTACTGTTTATCTTGGATACAAAACAATTGAGAATTCATTCAAAGTTCCCATCTTTGGCAATAGAAAGTTATTCCAAGCTGAAGAAAGAACAGCAAAAAAAGGCCAATATTATCTACTAGAAAAAGCCAGAATAAAGTATCCAAAATTATTCAGAGACCCAAAACAAATCAACAAGCCATGTATTGTTAAAGTTCAGGAAAAAAATAGACCTCTAGAAAGAGCCTTTTTCACAGTCTCATCTTACAAAGATTTTAAAGAAAAATCAGAAGATAAAATCAAACAAGGGATAATTGCAAGAAAGGATCTTGAAAAATCAAGTATTGAAGAACTGGCAATTGGAACTTATATGAATTTTAATTTCTTCCATACACCAATTTCTGATCAAGTTGATTTTATTGGAATTGAAAGAAGACTTCAGACAAATATTCATGACTATAATGCCTTGCCAGCCAAACAGCAATTAGACATAAACATGGATTTACAAAATATCGAGGTAGGACACACGCCTGCAAGTATTAGAGAATCACTTCTAGAAAAAGTAATCAAAATGGGCGACAAATTTGTGGCCGCAGTTAAAAAAGAATATTCCCCAGGAATCATTGGTCCATTCTCTCTACAAAGTGTAATCACAAAAGATTTGGAGTTAATTGTATATGATGTGTCATTGCGCGTTCCTGGAAATCCAATTGTAGCAACCACTAGTCCATATACAAAATATCAATACGGCAAAACATTTGGGATAGGAAGAAGAATTGCCATGGAAATTAAAAGAGCCCAGGAAGAAGATCGTCTTGATGAAATTGTAACATAAATTTCTAGAAATCCAAAATCAATGATTAATCAATAGAGTAAAATAATGAAAAAGGCGCTAACCCCCTTAATGCAGAACTTTGAGAGATTCCCTCTCATAGTCAAACGTTAAACGCTTGATTGCCTTTATTGTTCTGCGGGGTAGCGCAGTCTAATCGCCAGATTTTACAACTAACGACATCATATAGTATATACAATTTTACTATTTAACATTTAGTATCAATAATTGCAAAAAAATATCAAAGATTATGTAATTTTTACTGTGATTAGTTTAGAAAAATATTTGGCACTAGAAAATAAACCATCTATCCCATAAATACAGAATTTAAGAAATACATAACATGACCAGACGTGTCACAATAATGATCGAAGATGAGCTTGATAAAAAAATCAGATTATTTCAAGCAAAAAAAATGCAAAAACAAAATTCTACATATAGTTATTCAAGAGCCGTAAATGATATCATCAAAAAGTGCATCTAAGATCAACAAAAATATATTTTCTCAAGAAACTAGTCCCAATGTTAATTGGCTAGATTGAGAAATATATTGAATACTCAACGTTTTCTCTCAAATAATTAAAACGGTTTGATGTTTGAGAAAAAACTGCTGGATGCCAATTAGCGATACAAACTCTTTTTTGTGTTAAAGTCACAATAATTCTGTGGGAAGAACCATTTTCATTAAGGAAATTATTTGTATTTCAAAGGAGCCTAGATTATGTCCCACCTGTGAAAAAGATGACAGGCTAGAAAAAGAACTAATCAGGGAAGAAAGATCATGTGGAAAAACAATTTTGTGTTCACGATGCGAGGCACTAATAGTCATTACAAGTAATAATTTGAGGCAAGTAGAATTGTCATCAAGAAAAGATGACATCATTATGCTAAAAGAACCCCATATTATTAGAAAAGTCGAATATTAAGAATCAGATTTGCTCAATAATTCTTTTATGATGTAAGTCCTAACACTAGCAAATTCCCATTCTCTCAGATTGGCATTTTTGCATTCTTCTTTAATTATAAGACCAGCAAGTCCCTTGCTCCAAATATGTCGTTTTGGATCATAAACTTCAAGAATTTTTCCATGTTTAGTGATTTTGATTGCCCCATGACATCTTTTGATTACCTGTAAAGCAATTTTGTAATACAGTTTTTCAAAATTAACCATGAAATTATAAAATCAAAACTCATCAAAAAGGTTGGCATTTACTTGATACAAGAATAATATACTATGAAATAGATAACAAAACTGCTGATGATTAATCAAAATAAGCTATAACTGATTGTTGATGAGTTTGCCGAATTATGAAGCAGTTTTGAAAAATTAAGATGTTCTGTCATGAACATTAATTGTCATAGATAAAGGAGGGGATAATGCTTCAGGATTATCAATGCTCTCCCAAACAAAAACCCGTATGTGGTAAATGCCAGATTCAGTAGGTATCCAGGATTGTGCAGGTGAAAATGATTGTTTTGGAGATAACGAACCAGTCAACCATGAAAGAGAAATTACAACACCATCATCATTTGTTACCTGAGTGACATATGCAAAGATTTGTGGAATATCCTGATTATTTGTAATATCTGCAGTAATCATTATTTGCTCATCAACTACATGTATTTTTTCTTCAGAAACAACATTGGCAGTAATGCTTTCCGCAAAAACAGCATTAGTACCGGATAAAATTAAAAATATTGAAAAGAACAGAACTTTCATATCAAGTATTATTTTTATGCATATTTAATCTAGCTAATGAATAACTTACCTGAAAAATTTCCTGAATATTCAATAATGCACAAAACATTATCAAAAAAAATTAAAGAGTTAAAAGAAAAAGAGAGTAAATGTGAAAAATCAGATTTGGAATCAATTCAATTTAAGATTAAAAAATATCAGTCAGAAGTAAACAAAATTGAGAAGATGTTTCCAGTGGATTTTTTTGAAAATTATGAATAATCATTCATGTTCATGGCCACAGTCACACTGATGGGAATCGTCATTAAATGTCATTAATTGTTCCACCATTTCATCACGAATTTTAAGCAAATCCCCTACTTGTTGTTTCAAAGAATCCGAATCCCATTGTTTTTGATGAAGTTCTCGTATAATGTCAATTATTTCTAAATCAACATTTAACAGATTATCCATAATTTGTTCTTGTTTGCTCATAAATATTCAATAATTTACTATGACAAAAACCATTCTAAATGAGAATATATCAAACTTCCATACTTTCTTTGAGAAGGTTTTTTCGTACCAATATTGGAATATTGTAAAATGCCCCCAAAGCCATAGCATCTGATGCACGGTAGTTTCGTAAAACCAAGTCTTTTTTTCCAGTAAAATAGAGATTCGCTCTTAGAACTTCCCCACTTTCATAAATTTTGACTTTAACTAGTACTAGTTCATTTTCTTCGCAAATCTCTTCTATCATTTTGTATATGGATGGAACAGGTTCACTCTCTGTTTCTGAAAAACTAGAGATATGTCTTGCAACTTCTCCAGAGAAAGCCCTCATATGGAATTCTTTTCCATTATCTGCCTTGAGAATCACCATTCCCTCTACAGCATATGGGTCTACAAATCCAACATAATCTATTTTTACTGACTCATAATCTGGTTCTTGTGCTTGATTAATCTCCATTGTATTACGCATAATCTCCATTCAATCCTTATAAAGATAGCAAAAATCCTGAGATCAGTAGAGGATTTTATTCAGGTTAAGAATTTTTTAACGATCAATACTAATGCGTAACCCCAAATTATTTAAAATCCCCAACTATGGGTAGCTTAATGTCAACAAATCCAGAACGTGCAGTATCATATGTTCTAAGCAAATATGTAACTGAATATATGGACAAAGATGTCCTTATTCTAAGTCAGAAAACACTAACAAGAGAAGCTGCAAGAATGCTAAGACATTATGAAACAGACGACATTATTGTAACTGATGAAAACAGAATGCCAGTAGGGATTGTTACTGATGAAGATATTCTAAGTAAGGTTAGCGACGTTACAGTTTACGCAGAAACTACTACACTAAAAGACATTATGAGTACTCCTCTTATTACAATTAACCAAAAGGCAACACTTCAAGATGCTTTGCATAAAATGAGAGATGGACATATTAGAAAACTTCCAGTATTATCAAAGAAAAACGAAGTTATTGGAATGATATTTCAAACTGCAATTGCAAATGCAATTAGAGATGCTACTGCAATTGCACCTCGTCTATTAAGTCCCCCAGTAAAAGCAGTTTTAGGGAATTTGGGATTTGTATTACAATTTGCAGGTGTATTGCTTTTGGTTCCAGCAATTGTTTCAACAATTTTAGAAGACACAACCACTGCAACTGGAATTTATCTTACAACCGTTCTTTTACTTGTAACAGGTTTTTTTCTAAACTCGTATGGTGAGAAATCAAGTCTTAACCTTCAACAAGCGTCAATTTTGGTATTTTCAAGTCTATTTTTGCTAACATTATTTGGGACTGTCCCGTATCTGTATGTCCAACCCGGTGATGAATCAAGTATCGAAGTATTTGGTAATGCATTTTTTTCAAGTGCGGCAGGATTTACAACTGGAGGCATATCATTATATGAAAATCCCGAGGACTTATCTCAGAGTTTCACATTCTATAGAAGTTACACCCAACTGGTAGGAGGAATGAGTTTCATTTATCTAGTCATTACGGCATTTTATCCAGAATCAAAATTACAATCCATGCGTGGATTTATTTCTGGCAGAACCCTCCACATGAAAGAGCTCTTCTCAACAATTACAATCATTTTTGCAGTGTACATTGTAATTGTAGCAGTTTTACTATACTTTTTTGGAGAAAGGAATATCCTTGATAATTTTTCATTGGCGATGAGTACTCTTGCAACAGGAGGTTTCTTGCCACATTCAGAAATTCTTGATGACTTGCTTTGGCAGGAAACAATAATTTTAATGGGTGCGATGATTTTAGGAGCTTTACCATTTACATTCCATTATGCATTTGTAAGAAAAAAATTTCTTGCACCAAAACTTGGTAAGGAAGTTCTTACTTATTTTGCAATTTTAGGAAGTGCCACGGCTTTATTTATCGGAGTTAGTGGATTAGATCCATTACAAAGTGCATTTTATTCAGTATCTGCAAGTACAACTGCAGGACTACAACAAGAAAGTTTAGCAGGTCTAAATGGAGCTGCACATACAATTTTGATTATATTGATGCTCATCGGCGGTTGTGGATTTTCAACTGCAGGAGGTTTGAAAATATTTAGATTATTCCATTTGAGGGATTGTAGAAATCTTTTCAGTAAAATCAGAAGAGATGAGATGTCAAGCATTGCAAAAAAAGACGTCATTGCCACTTTGATTATTATTGCATTATTTCCAACCATAGCAGGAATAACAGGATTCCATCTTGCATCTTCAGAAAATGTCTCATATCAGGATGCATTCTTTGAATCTGTAGGAGTTATCACCACCGGTGGGCTTTCAGCCGGTGTGATTGATTTTGATACAGACCCTGCAACAAAGATTGTTCTTGGATTTTTAATGATATTTGGAAGATTAGAGATAATTGCAATTATCTACATCTTTGTTCCTAAACTAAGTTAGATAGAATTTAATTTCTATAGTAAAAAATCAGGTTATGAAAAACACGACTGAAAGTCATCACAAAGGAAAAAAATTGATTGTAATTGGATTTATCTCAATAGTAATTTTGTTTTTCTTATATGGAAGATATCAAGATCCAGAAGTTTTTACGCCTAGTGCCATGGATTCTATTCAAAGAATTGCTTATGGATTTTACATCACACTTATGGTATCTTTTGGAGCAATTGGATTTGGATTATACAGATATCAAAAGGAGAAAGTAGAAAAAAGGAAAAACGACATTTCAACTACAATAGCACTAACCGTATGGAACCTGAGAGCACGAAAAATTTTTGTTTTAACGTTTATGCTATATGGAATTTTTTTCTCTCTTGTATCTGGGACATTAGTGTACCAACCAGAAGTTAATTTTTCAATTCATTATGGTGCAGAAATTCCTTCTGGGTTTGTAGCGCCATGTTGCGATGGGCCAGGATATATGCCAAAAATAATAATCTATTTGACTGAACATGTTGGGCTGCAAATAATTCCGATCAATTTAGTCTTACAAGTAATTGTATCGTATTTGGTCGCTTTGAATACAGCAATTGCAGTAAATGCCTACACAATTTCAAGAAAAGGCAGGGGTGTAAGTACAATAGGAGCAGCTACAGGATTATTTATTGCATGTCCTACTTGTGCAGGAACTTTTCTCTCAATTTTTATTGGAACGGCAAGTGGCATAGCATTATCAATTGCATTAACTCAATTGCAGACATTATTCATTGCTATATCGATTCCAGTTTTATTATTCACTCCATACATTATGGCAAAAAAATTACAAAACTCAGATGGAAGTTGTAAGATAGACCCAACTAAGTAAATTTTTTAACTTCCGGTATTTTGTGATTACCTATATCATACCCGTCCCGACGTAAGAATTTCAAAGTTAATTTGTAAATTAATTCATCATGGTCTACTTGCTCCAGAATTTCAGTCCACAAGACTTTGCCATTTTCATCAATCTGTCTTTTAAAATCAGGATTCATTGATTCAGCAATGTCCCGGCATTGATCAAAAGTTTTCCCATTTTTATAAGCACGAACTCTTCTATCACAACTATCCATGACAAAATTACCTCAAAATCGTAAATAAACCTAGATTAACTGTGTTTCAAACAAATATTGGCAAGTTGTAGATACTCTAATGGGAATAAAATCAGTTGATGAATATGTTGATTTTTTCATTAAACTCAACATGGGATCAAACGTTAGTTTATTGAGTTTTATCAACAATGAGAAACTAGTTTTAAAACAAAAATTAGAATATAAAAATTTGGAAAAAGAGCCAATTAAAAATGGAATAAAGTACTTGGAACAGTTAGTAAGAGAGATTAATGAGATAGGAGAAAAAGCAGTACTAGAGAAATATCAGAAATAAGGTCTTAGAAATACAATGGATAAAAATTCAGAAATTATAAAAACAGAGATAATTAGAATACTCAATGAAAATGGAAAAATTCGTGGAACAGATCTTGCAAAAAGAGTAATCAAAAAGGTCGGTAATGAAAAAACAGTTTATAGAGAAATTAGTGCACTGGTTGAATCAGGGGAAGTTGAAAAAAAAGTCCACAGTAGATCTCATATTGAATATGAATTGATCAATCTTTACGAATCTGTTAACAATCAACTTAAAAATTTACATAAAGAGATCGAAATAATTTTTGAAGAAATAGTAAATTTTGAGATTATAAACAAGGAAAACAAATATTCATTTCATGAAAGACTAAGAGGGCTAATACATCTAATTCACATGGTTCAGTCAACAGATGGCATTATGAAAGTGCTGTCATTTTATCCTACATTTAAAAAAGATAAAATGTATTCTCAAATTAATCGAAAAATTAATGATTGTTGGCATGCAATTATGAACATTATTGCACATCAGCCAGAAGATGATTTTTTAAATGAGGTTCTTGGAAATCTGAGAATTTCTCAGTATGATGTAAAAAACATGAATTAAAAAATTTTTAATTTTTCTAAAATCACTTTAAGCATTTCTTCATCATCTAAGAGAATTAATGGGAAATCATTTTCTTGACTTGCTTTACGGAATTCAGTATCCTTGGTAACGATGATCATGTTATTCTCACGAGCATAATTAATGATTGAATAATCTGAACCTAATTTCTTGCCTTCTAGTTGCAATTTTCTTACACTATATGCTTCAAAGCCTTTTTCTTTTAGTCTTTCATCCATTCCATCTAAATTTTCATCGACTAAAATTTTCATATTTTGTCAACACCACATTTCAATATTAGTGTAAATCTTCAATTTATGAACAAGTACTTATTTTCAAAAATTTAAAGAATCACAATGGATGAGAAAAATGAAGACAAATCAGAAGAATCCCGAAAAAACCACATTACATACTATAGATCACTATGCAAAGTTATTCAAGAAATTCAAAGTGAGATGGATAACGAATTAAATTCTACCATAAAAAGTCATCTAGAGAGCAGAATTGAAGCTATGGAAAAAGATAAGAAAAGAATCAAAGATATGTTTCCAGACATGAATGAGGACAAATGGAATGATAACACAAGGTGAAAAAAATCACAACAAACACCTAGACTTACTTCAAGAGTACAAAATTCACCTTGTAAAGAATATCGAAGGATTGGAAAAGTTAGACCAGCAATCCGAGTTTGCAAAAAAATGGAATGAAACCACAATTAAAGAGAGAAAGCAGGAATTATTAGTAATTGATAAAATCCTAAAAAATTTAATTAGATTTCAAGGGTGATTTTCTTGTGTAATGTCATACAATTTTTCACAAAATTCATGAACATTCTCAGTAGAAATGCCATCAAACCAAGCTATTTCTTTATCAATATGATATCCATGCATAATGGAATTAGATTTAGATTTTAAAAATAAAGATTCTGCATCTACAAGTTTTTGAATGGTGTCAATTTCCTTTTCAGAAAAATCATAATCACAAGTCATTAAGTCGATTTGGACAAAATAATTCCCATGTCTAGGATCAATTTTTGCCTTGATGAAAGGTTTGTTTAGTTGTTGGCATTCTCTATAATGTTTATCATATTCAAACATTTTTGAGTCGCCTAGATATTTGTGAAATGTCATATTTGTAGAAATTAAAAATTATCTAAATATTATCTATATATCAGCAGTAATTTTCTTGATTTTGGTTATTAATCTAATTTTTGTATTAATTGGCATCTCAGGTTCCATTGTAAAATATACAATATTTCTTTTAGTGTAAATCACCATTTGAGATACTTTTTCACGTTCTACATGAACATATCTGACCTTGCCAAGAGATTTGTCAAATTCTTTTCGCATTGCACGTCGTTGTGCAACTTGTTTGCAGAAATGCTCTTCTTCTTTTTGAGTTTTAAGACTAGTTTTTCCTGCCTTCATAATGGCTTCGCGTATATTTCCTTTAGAATCAATTATTGCTGCAAATCGCATTTTAGGATCTAAATTGAGAATATGTTGCACTGTTTTTAGTAGATCAATTTTCTGTTTTGCAGACATGACTGCTATTAAAGCCAAAAATTACTAAATATAATCTATTAAAAATTTTTGAAACGTAGAATAGCTCTAGACAGGGTTAAATTATTTTAAATAAATATCATATAATGAAAAATCTCATTGCCCAAGTTCTCGACAAATTATCAGAGCAGTCAAGAAAAGAAAAGTCAAGAGAGGCTGATGTGCCACCAGAAGATCGAATGCTTGCAATAACAAAAGAGACAGGGGAGTTGATTAACATGATTTTAAGGTTAAAAAAAGCAAAAAATATGCTTGAAGTTGGAATGTCAGTAGGATATTCAACTATTTGGTGTGCAGAAGCAATATCCGAAAAATCAGGCAAAATCATAACAATTGAAAAAAACCCAAATAAAATCAAAAGGGCTCAAACAAATTTTGAAAAAGCAGGGATAGCAGATACTATTTCAATAATGAATGGAGAGGCTCTTCAAATTTTAACAGAACTTAGTTTAAAGAAAGAATATGGGGAATTTTTTGATTGTGCTCTAATTGATGCCGATAAAGAAAATGTTATTGAATATTTTGATTTAATTTTGCCATTAATAGCAAAGAATGGAATTATAATTACAGATAACATGCTATATCCAGAAAAATACAGAGAGCAAATGAAGAAATTCTCAGAGTATCTGAAAAAAAATCCCAATTTAATAACAATTACATCCCCAATAGGGAATGGAATAGAAATTACGATGAAAATCCAATAGCAGTTATTTACTTTTCTTGGTAATATTCTTAGTCTTTTTTGGAGCAGAATTTTTAGATATTTTTTTAGAAACAGATTTTGTATTAGATTTTTTTAATTTATCAGCAGATTGCTTATCTAATGTTTTTAGTTTTTTATCTTTTATCATAATTTGTTTTTTAATTTTTGCTTGTTGTTCTTTTAGTTTTTTATTTTTTGTTTTTATTTGATTTTCAATTTTTTCTCGTTTTATTTTAAGAGATTCAATTGTTTTTTCTTCTTTCTTAAGCTGTTTTTTAAGATCTAACTGGGAACGAAGTCTTTCTTTTTCTTCAAGAGTTTTTTTTGCAATTGCATCTTTTTCTCTTGCAATAGTGTTGATGAGATTCAATCGTTCTTCTTTTGCTTTGATCAATTCAAGTTCTTGCGATTTTATCAATTTCTTGAGTTTTTCAGATTCAGCAAATTTTGCTTTTTCTTGGGTTACCTGAGAGACTATTTCATCATAATCTTGCTTTGTTTTTTCTAGTTCTGCCTGTTTTAATTTAATTTCATGTGCTATTTTTGCCTGTTCAACAAGCCTATTCTTTTGTTCAAGAGCCATTTTTGCCAATAAAATTTGTTCATTTTGCACCTGTTGTTCTATTTTTTCTTGCTCTAACTGAGCTTGTGCTAGTTGCTTTTTTTGCAAGTTTAATTCTTTTGATATTTTTGATTTTTCTGAATCAATTTTTTTAATAATTTCGTTTCTTTCTTTTTTTATTTTTTCAAGTTCTTCTTTTTGTGCAATAATTTCATTAGATAATCTAGTTTGGGTTTCAATTCTTAGTCTTTCATTTTTTATCTCAGATTCAAGTGATGTTTTTTCTTGCATAATTTTTTGTTCATATTCTTTTCGGTGAGACGTTAATTCAGATAGCTTTGTTCGTTGAATAATTATTTCATTTGAAACCATTTTTTGTTTTTCTATTTTACTTTCTTCATCTTTTATTTGCGATGAAATTTGTATCAACTCGTCAGAGACGTTTGCTGACCAACCCTTAGGCATACTACCTCGAGTGATTGAAGTTACAGGTTTAGAAATAACTTGTGAAGAGGATATCTTTTGAGGGCCAGATTGTTGTGAGACTTTACTCTTTGGTGATGTAATATTTTGGGAAATAGTATGAGGTTTTAGTTTGGATTCCAAGTATACTTGATCTGAATGGTACAGGGGTTTGTTGCTGGCAAGCATATCGTAGATATGTTGTAATCTTCCCGCATCCCCGGTCCCAGAATCAATTAAATTTTTAATTTTAGGAAGATTAGGATTCTCTTCATAGATTTCATCTTGTAATGAGAATGAAGAATTTAGTTTTTTTTCAAGATAAATCTGATCTGAATGATATAATGGTTTATTATTTTTTAGAAATTCAAGAATATGATACAGTCTTCCCGCATCCCCATTTCCAGAGTCAATTAATGAAGATATTTTTTCAATGGTTTCAGTTAATGTCAATTGCATCAATTAGATCATCTTTCTTTTGATGATTCTCTACGAACATAGTAAAAATAACTTTTTAAAAAAAATTAACACAGACATGAATTTTAGGTGATTCAGATCTAAAAAAAGTAAAATTTTAATTTAAAAAATAAAAAAACAGGCTCAAATTTGAACTTTTGAACAAATTTAGAAATTTCTGGGATTATAAGATAATTTGTTAAAATTTCACTCTCATTCCAAATTTCTTACTTATGGCAATAATTGAAATGATTGATATGCTCAAAATCATCATCACTAATGATCCAAATTCCGGAACTATAGTAGTACCGACAATTGTCAAAGTTTTAGAATCAGCAGATAAAGGAATTGATAAAATATTGTAATTTCCATCTTTTACTGAACTAAAATCAGATATCTTATTACCATCCAACCAAACAACAAAGGGACCATCAATTAATTCAGAGTCTAATTTAATTTCTAAATTATGATTATCAGATTTTGGATTGCCAACTACACTAAACATTAGAGATTTCTGGTCTACATTGATTGCCGAGATCGTCAGTAATCGATTAAACTTGTATTCTACATCAAATAATGTTTTACCATCACCAACTTGTTTTCCAACATCAGGTATTACTGAATATCCAGCGGTGACAATTATACTACCTTCCATCCATGGATGAACTATACAAAAATATGGATAAGTTCCAATTTCTTCAAAAGTGTAAGAAAATGTTTGTCCTGGTGGAAATAACCCGCTATCAAAAATATCGTTTGATCCATCAGTTGCACTTCCGGATGTTACAGTATGAGCTGCAGTATCGGCATTTTGCCATTTAATGGTATCACCAACAAGGATTTCAACTATCCCATTTGTGGCACCATCTTTTTCACTTTGCCAAAAATATGGAGCATCAGGACTTGCAGCACCAGTAGGGATTTTAACTGAATATGTATTTTCTGCAAAAGCATCAGGAAGTATGGTAACTGTAAGTAAGAGTCCAAGTATTAAAAATCCAAAAAGCATCTTCATACAGATTACTGAAATAATATAATTAAAAGAGTTTGCTGTATTCGTCACACAATACAATTTTGTTCTTTTTGTTTATTAATTAGAAAGAAAAACCTCAATCATGAAAATTGGCATGATAATTATTTCTGTAGGCGTTATCATGTTTGTCACAGGCTTAATTTTGTATTATTCTATAGAATTAGGACAAAAAGATCATCTTTTACGATTTATTAAAAATATGGGGACATTTATTGGATTTAGCGGGATGGGTGTTACCTTGGCTGGAATTCTATTATACCTAATTAATCGAAACGAGCCTGCAATTAAAGAAAACTTTGATGCCTAAGTAGATAATAGTGCATTTTTGAATTCATCCACAGGGATAACAAACTTGCAATTCTTGCAAAACAACACTTCTTTGTTAGATAAAGATTTGATCTCAGTTGGAATCATTCCACAGTAAAGAGATGTTAAACTACAATTAGGACAACTTGCCAACAATCTCTTCATCCCAAATTCATTTTTTAATTTCATTATTCATAATATGACTTTCTGATATATTAGCAGCAAGTAGAAATTATACTAGTGGCAAGTTTAGAATTTAAATTATAATAATAGCACAAACTAGCATTAGAAATGAGCAATAAGATTTGGCTGGGGGCAATTTTTCTCAAGGAGGAAGGAGGGTACGAAATTATCCTAAGATCATTAAACCATTATAAAAATAGATTAAAAACTCTAGGAAACAGTCCAGAGTTAAAAGATGCTGCTGCAATGTTTGCATCAGTATTAAATTCTCAAGCAATGAAAACTATTCCAAAAATCAACGAGGTCATTAAAAAAATTCAAGAGAACCTACACAGCATAGAATCAGCTAGACAATTAGAAGAAGAAGTACCATTTTTAGAAAAAGCACTTTGTTGTTATGAGGCAGATATTCACAAAGCCCAAGATACTGGACATGAGTATTTTGTGAAACTAATAGGTGATATGAGCAAATCACAAAATCAACTAGATTTAATCAAAAATGCATTAATTAAAATCAAACAATATTCAGACTGAGCTTACAATCCTTGAAGATACCAATCAAAATAAGGAAGTAAGGTTTTACATTGTTTCTTTTTTTCAACCAGATCATTAATTGATTGAATTTTTTTAATTTTTTCCAGCAGATATTCTGACGTCAAATTACTGCGAAATTTAGGAATGATTTCAGTTAAAATAGCAAAGATCTGTTCAGGGGATGAATTTTCATAATCATCTAAAATCTTTTTTATTTGCACCTCTATGGACATGTCCTAAAAATGATTTTGCCATTATTATTTTGTTTACTTTAGCACATCATCATCATTCCAAGTAAGGCGGAATTTTCCAGTGACCCTAAACATGTTAATTTTCCCACCTTCTTTGAAGATTAGTTTGTATGATTTATGTGAGATGTCTTCAATGTCCAACGAAACATTTTCTTTTAGAGTTTGAAATACTATAGGATCATTTGAAATTTGTTTCCATTCTTCTTCATCAAAATCCATGTAAAATTTTGTATAAAGCAATCCCATAATTACTATAAAATAACCCCGAATAAATAACTAGATAATATACTATGTTTCAAAGGATGGTTTTGGCAGGATTGTCCCAACATTACTAAAAATGGCTGGAAATAAGATCTGAGAGTCTTTGTCTTTTCTAATTATTTCAAAAACATGAAAGATTAATTGTTGGATAGTAAGATGCTCATCCCGATATAGTGTCTTATTAGGATTTTTGATAGAATCGAGAACAGTGAACCCATTATCTACCAGAATTAAATCATACAAAAGCCTGGATGCAAAAGAAATTTTCTCATCAATATCCTTGTGTGAAAAATCAGTGTCAATTTTTTTAATTTTCATCTTCAAATCATGAAAAGTGTTATGAGTATCTCGTTCTATGTGGTGCTGAGAATTTAATTCATAATTTTCAGATAGACGATAGAATTTCATGTTTCCTTTTTTCTCTACTAAAATTATTTCTTTTTGAAGCAAAGCATCTCTTGTTTTCTCAAATGTTGTTTTGGCCATAAATTCTGGAACAATTTTTTTTATGAGTAAATTATGATGCAATTCCGGATTATCTTTTATTGTCTGGAAAAGTATTCTTTCACGCTCATGCTGATTTTTACGAGGCTCATATTGACTCATTCTAACTAGGTCGACCTATATAATACAGGTCAACTATAAAACATTATCTTTCATGTTCAATAAAAAATCCAATCCCCCAATACAGGAGAATCTAATTCCGTAAGACTCGCAAAGCCATCCATCGTTTTAATTCATTTAGATTACAAATTGTAGATATACAACAAACTATCAAAACCATAAAACTTCGCGTAATTGAGCACAGTAAAAAATTTCACCCAATAGAATTAGGAATCAAATGTCTTTACAGTTATGACTGAGATTCAGAATCGTTAATCTCATCTAATTTTTTTCTAACAGCCTGAGCAATCTCTTGTTTTAGCTTCTCTTCTTCTTCGACAAGCTCTTTTTTGAATTTTTTTTCCCAATAGTTTTTGACCATTTGAATACAATGTGTAGTCGTGGTGCTAAGAAATAAGCACTTCGAATATCTTTATGCTCAAAAAATTAAAAACTCACATAAAGAATTCACTAAGGAATCATCCATTTGTGTTAAATACAAATTTTGTCAGAGAAATTACCTAACACAATTCATGGGTGTTGATGAAAAAACATCAATCCCAGGAATTTTATATTGTAGAGAGTATCTTTTTCTTTTTTTCTTCGAATTCTTTTTTAGTGATTATTCCTGCCTTTTGTAGCTCATTTAATTTTTCAAGTAAACCTAGTTTTGCTTTTGTAGGAGTTGTTAATTTTTGGCTAACTTTAATGCCACTTTTTATTCCAGATTTTGTTCTATTTTTTAATTCAGAACCAAATGCATTACTTTTTTTAGCTAATTTTTCACTAATTACATAACCCTTTTTCTTTGCTTGGTGGATTATTTCATCGGTTTTTTCTTTTGTTACATCGTCGATGAATTTTTTTCGTTTTGCCATATGGCCTATTTCTTTGGTTTTCTTTTTAGCAAGATGTGCTTGAAATTTCAGATCTTTGATTATCTGACTTTTGGTCTTTCTTTTGAATCGTCTAGTATATTCTTCAATAATTAATACCGGAAATGGGCTATATTCAACATCAAGATAATATTTGATTATTGTATCATCAGGTAATTTTGTAAGATATTCTTTAATTGATTTTTCTGATTTTATTTCCATACTTTATTGTAATTATATCATCATAAAAAGATTCAAGAAATATTATTTTCTGATAATTTTGAGATAAATCACTAGTCCAATTCCAACTAGCCCACCAATAATGATGCCAAACCCAATTGACCATTCTTGCGTAAACCAAGAATAATTTGATGCAATTACAATTCCAACCAAAATTGAAATCACTAATGCTAAAATCGTAATTGTGAGGTTTTTAGACAAATTATATCCTCTCTAAGATCTTTTTCTTTTGTTTTAAAAACTCTTCATCAGTTAAAATTCCAAGCTCGTTTAGCTTTGCCAATCTTTCTAAAATTTCAAGATTTTCCAGACCATATTGTGTTCCTATTTTTATTCTACCTACAAATTTTTCAAAGAAACTGAAAAATGCATTACTAATTTTTTTATAAAATTTTGGGCTCTTCTTCTTTATGGCAGTTCCAGAATCAAAACTTTTTTCTTTAATTTTTAGAGAATTGTTTTTAATTGCTTTCCAGTAAGGTTTTGATTTTATATAATTAGTGCCATTTGAGGCTAGCTCATTAATTTTATCAAATGATTCTTTTCCAAGATGTTTTCCTACTTCTAATGTTTGTTCATAATTTTTTGAAACATCATCAAAAACTTTGGTTTGTTTTTTCTTTAGAGTATTTGTAAGATTATCTGGTTCTTCATTATTATTTTGCATTAATTTTCTAGTCATAATTTTAGATTAAATGGATTATTTTAACATCTGCATTATCAGGAAATACCAAGAAAAGGAAGCATTCTAGAGGAGTCATTTTTTTGGCAATACTTTTTCAGCTTTTGGTTTATGGCATCCACAGTTGTAATAACAAATTGTACTAGAGCCTCTACAGCCACAAAATTCACATTTTTCTTCCTTGATTGCTGTAATTTTCAAATCCCTGTCAGGAATTTTGGTATCTTTTGATTTATGACATCCGCAATCATAATAACAAATTGTATTTCCTTCACTACAGCCACAAAATTCACATTTTTCTTCTATTGTAGACATTATTCTATAATATCCACATAATACAAGTTTTTGATTTTCATCCAAATTTCATTACGCGTTTAAATTACTTAAGAATGATCTTAAAGAATTTTTAAAAAACAATAATTGCAAAGTCTGGATAGTATGCGGTCTAAATTCTCTCACAAACAGAGGGACTTGCCTTTATAGCATAAAGAGGAAATTGAAACGTGGAAAAAAAGAAAGTGATAAAAGAAAAATTCTGTATGTGTTGTAAATCTAAAGATAATTTGCAAGCTAGTATCAATCTTCTTACCGATCCAGCTTTTCTTTGTAGTAAGTGTATTTCAATCCCGTATACTAAAAATAAGAAATAGTGTTTTTCTTATTTTTTCTTTTTTAGATTCTTGACTTCTTTTTCCAAGTTCTCAATTCTTGATTTTAGTCTCTTTACTAAAATATCATCATTATCTGCTCTTTTCTCTAATTTTGCTAATCTGCGTTCTTGTTGTTGCTCATGTTGTTTATCAGTTAATTTTACCATGTTTTTAGAATAATTTGTACAAACTTAAGATTTTTCTTTAGTTATGTCTATTTCCACGTTCAAGTGAAGGGCTTTGCCTTTTTACTCTTTGTCGATAAATTCGTTAACACTTGGTGGTTCAGGAGACAGTCCTTTTCTTTTTCTAATGTCAGCTACTGCTGCTGCCAACATGGATTTTGGAACTTCAGTCCATGCCTTAAAGGATGTATTCCATGTTGCACGTCCTGCAGTTTGTCCTCTCATCTCTTCAGACAAAGTAAATGTCTCAGAGGCTGGAATTTCACCAACAATGATACTTGATGCGCCTTTTTGCTGCATGTCTAACACTTTACCACGTTTACCAGAAAGAACAGTTGCAACATTTCCAACTAAATCAGTAGGAACTCTAACTTCAATTGCAAGTGTTGGTTCCAATACTGCAGTTCCAGCTGTGAGTAATGCACCCATACATGCTCTACGAGCTGCAGGACCCAATTGGGATAGTCCTCGGTGTGCTGTATCCTCGTGTGGAACAAAGTGAGTAAAGATAAACTTGCAATCCCTCATCTGCTCTTTGCACAGAGGTCCTTCTTTCATTACTTCTTCAAATCCAGAATTGATAGAATCAGTTGATTCTTGAACAAATTGAACACCTTTTGTTCCATTAATCAAAACATTTCCTCGTGAATCAAATTTCATAACTCTCTTAATTGTATCAGTATCCCAGCCAGCTTCTTTGAGTAAATCGGCTACTACTTTCTTGTCTTTCATGTCACTGATTTCACCAGTTCGCAACATGTTGGCAATTTTTGGCTCTAATGGCTCCACTTTCATGAAAATCTTATTGTGTCTGTTTGGAGATTTTGCCATGATTGGCTCACATCCTCCCTTTACAGTTTCTCTGTAATTGATTAATGGTTCAGAAGTAACAATTTCACATTTTGCATCTTGGATTCTGTGTGTTGCAACATCCAAGTGCAACACACCCATTCCAGCAACAATAGTCTCTCCACTTTCCTCATCAATTTTTACAATAAGGTTTGGATCCTCAATGGTTAGTTGTTTGAGAATTTCTACAAGTTTTGGCAAATCTTTAGGATGTTTTGGCTCTATTGCAATTTGTACAACAGGTTCTGAAACATATTTGACACCTTCAAACATTGGAATTCCTTTAACAGAAGATAATGTGTTTCCTGCTCGAGCTTCAGTGAGTCCCAACAATGCAGGAATGTTACCTGCACCAAGTTCTCCAACTTGCTCTCTTTGGTTTCCCATAAAGAAATTAACTGATTGAATTCTTCCTTCTCGTTTTGAATCAATAATGTTGATAGTTTGACCATCTTTGATAGTTCCAGAAAATAGTCTTCCAATTGCAACAGGACCAGCTGCAGGATCTAAAACCATGTTAACTATCATCATAATTGTGGGACCATCATCACTGCATGCAAGCAATGCCTTTCCAACATCTGATTCCAAATCACCTTTCCAAATTTGTGGAATTCTATACTTTACTGCCTCATGAGGTGCTGGATGATGTTTGACTACCATTCCAAGAACAGCATCAGCCAATGGTGCTTTTGCTACCAAGTCATCTACTTTTTCATTGACATATGCATCAATTACATCTTTGAATGTAATTCCCTTGTCTTTCATAACATCCAAGTTAATTGCCCATTTGTCTTTGGCTGATCCAAAAGTCACGCTGGCATTCTGAATAGATACTTTCCATTTCTCTTTGTATTCAGGTTCAGCGTATGTGTCAATTAGTTGATTAAAGTTTGATACAACTTCGGCAAGTTGTTGCTGCATTTTTTCAGGAGTTAAACGGAGTTCTTTGATGAGTCTATCAACTTTGTTGATAAATAAAACAGGTTTCACTCTCTCCTCCAATGCCATTCGAGTTACAGTTTCAGTTTGAGTCATGATTCCCTCAACTGCATCACAAACTACTACTGCACCATCAATTGCCCTCAGTGAACGAATTACTCTTCCACTGAAATCTACGTGACCAGGTGTATCGATCATGTTAATGACGTATTCTTTGTCTTTTTGTGTAAAGTGTAATGTTACGTTTGCCTGATAAATTGTAATTCCTCTTTGCTGCTCTTCTTTATCAAAGTCCATTGCCAATGCTTTTCCTGCAGCTGATGGAGCAATGATTCCAGAGTTTGCCAAAAGGCTGTCACTCATGGTAGTTTTTCCGTGGTCAACGTGAGCGATAACACCAAAGTTTCTAATCTGATCCTTATTCTTAATGATCTTAAGAACCTCACCAGTTGACTTGAATTTTACCATATTCGCAAACCCTAGGATTCAGCTATTAAACCTTAGCCTTGCAAATCTTCAATAGATCATTTGGTTACTAACATTGCGAATCTTTTTTGACGTAACAAAATGGCAGTCATTCTTCTTTTTCCTTTTGGCCTCAAACAATGTTAGAAATTGAGAGAAGAAGATACAGTATAGTGTTTGGGAGATCTTATCTTTTGGAATCTTGGGATGAATTACGTTAATTCCGATTTTTTTCAGACTTGTTGTGAGTTGTTTAGAGTGAGGATTTTTTTCCTCAAAGATAATTACAGTGTCACCTTTGTTTGCAGAGAAGAGCTCCATGTGAGAGAACTGCTCAATTCTGCAATAGTGCGCATCATATCCTAGAATCTCATAAAACTTTGCAGCACAATACATTGCAAGTGGGAATGTCTCATAGTTGCCAAGAATGAATAGTCTATTTGAGATTTTTAGTTTTGCAGCATCAGACTTTGCCTGAGAAAACATTGTATTGTTTTTAGGAATTGTGATTTTTTTTACAAGTGAAATACATGTTAGTGTACTATCTAAAAATGATATACTGCCAGCAGTAAAGACTCCACTATTAGGGGAGTCAAGGGGAATTATTTCATCTGAGACTTTGGCAAGCCTGCTTTTAGGCTGGGCAGTTATTGCTGTGGATTTTTTTGCAAGCTTTGCCACCCTGATGTTGGTAATGGTATTTCCAGAAATGGATACAAAATAGACATGCTTTGATTTTGCCAGATGTTTATTTTTGAAAAGATCCAGTGGATCCATTGCCTTTACCATTCCATGAGAGAATGATTCTGCCAACATTGCAGAGACCAAAGAGTCCCCACTACCAGAAAATAGAATATTTTTTTGTTGAGCATCTGAAATTGTTTTTTGTTTTTGAAAATTTTTTAGAAAATCTAATTGCAGGAAAATATCTTTCTCATAGGCCTCAATTGAATTCATAACAACAAATTATTTCAGACATATATTAGAAAAACTATTCAGTTTGGGTTTTGATTTTTATTACGACCATTTTAGGCAAAAATATGGAAATTTCTGTAGGTCATACTCCTGATTCAGATGATGCATTCATGTTTTATGGAATGTTTACAGGCAAAGTTCCATCTCCAGACTTTACAGTAAATCACGTGATTGAGGACATTGAGAAATTAAATCGAAAAGCAACTGATCCGCAGCTAGATGTAACTGCAGTATCAGTTCATGCATGTGCATACATTCCAGGATATACTATTCTTAGAAGTGGTGGAAGCTTTGGAATAGGTTATGGTCCAATAGTTACTGCAAAAAAGATGATGAGTATTGATGAGATAAAAAAATGCAAGATTGCAATTCCAGGAAAGATGACATCTGCATTTTTGCTATTGCAATTAATGATTGGAAAGTTTGATTATGTCGAGATGAATTTCAGCGATATCCCAGAAGCTGTAAAAACAGGTAAAGTCGATGTAGGTCTTGTAATTCATGAGACCCAGCTGTCTTATGAGCAAGAAGGCAATGTCAAAATCCTAGATGTTGGAGAATGGTGGAACAAAATAACTAATGGTCTTCCAGTACCGCTAGGAATCAATGTGATGAGGACAGACCTGGGCATGGATACTATCTGTAAATTTGACAAGTATCTGCAGGCCTCAATAGAGTTTGGCTTGGAGAACTTTGAGGATGCAATAGAATATGCAATGCAGTATTCTAGGGGAAAGCCAAGGGAGTTGATTGAGAAATTTGTCAAAATGTATGTGAATCAAGTTACTGTTAACATGGGAGATCCTGGTGAAGAATCAATTAGAAAACTCTTTGAGATGGCAAAAGAAAAGAATCTAGTTCCAGACTTTGAGTTAAGCATTGCCACCAAGTAATTATAGTACAAAAAAAATTTAGAAATTATGGGAGACGGTATCGGCGGTCCAGTTATTGGAATTTTGACAAACAATGCATTTGAACTGCTAGTCAGCCACACAAGAAAAGACAATCAAGACGATTACGGTAAAACAGAAAAGATAATCATTGGAAAAGTTGATGATCCGCAACAACCACAATATGGTGAGACTACAAAAGAAGACTTGGAGCGAGCACTGAAAGGAAAATTTGTTTCATGCAATGTCCAGTATAGAGATTCAAAAACAGATGCACTAGTGTGCAATGTCTTTGTGCAAAAACCACCAGAAGGATTCTAATGCAAAATACCTAATATATGATGAAATAGAAATAATTAGTAAAATGGTTTTAGTAGATAAAAAAATTCTAGGTGGAGGGCTTGCAATGATTATTGTAGGAATTGTTCTTACAGTAAGTGTTAGCTCAAACATGCCTGCAGGACAATCTGGAATGACCGAAGAAGAAATAATTGATTTGATGATTGCCCAACAAGAGACGCAGGACTATAACACATTATCAGGAATTTTAATCGGTGTTGGGTTTTTACTAGTTTTGATTAGTTTTGGTACTAGAAGAAGAAAAGGCACTGCTAAAAAAGAAGAGAAGAAACCTGCAGAGTGAATCAAAGCTTTTAATCTAAATATTCTAAAAACATCTGATGATCCAAGCAGAGATTAGCATCTATCCAATAGCTACAAAGACTACCAGTGCTAGTTTCTACATTGCAAAAGCCATTGAATCTATTCAAAAAATGGATAATCTCAGATACGAGATAAACCCAATGGGAACAATTCTAGAGTCAGATAGTATGGATACGATAAATTCAGCTGCCAAAAAGATGATGGAGACAGTTCACAATCTCGGGATTGCAAGAGTTGAAGTGATAATTAAAATTGATTCAAGACGTGACAAGCATGTCAAGATGGAAGAGAAGCTTGATTCTATAAAGAAGCACTTGAGTTAGAATTTTCGTAATATTTCAAAATGAGTATTTCTCTGAGCTGGCACTCGACCTACCTCTTTTACCATTGTTGCCAATTCCTCAACTGATGATGCAGTTGGTTTTCCTGCAGCTCGGTAAATCTCCTCAGAAAAAGCAGTTCCAACCAAGTCACTGCCGCCATTTGACAGTGCAACTTGAGCTAGTTTCTTGCCATATGCAACCCAGTAAACTGAGATGTTATTTAGTACATTTGCAAGCATCAATCTTGATAGTGCAATAATTCTCAAATCATATACTGATGAGCATTCATTATTTACCAGATGTTCTTTTTCAAGCTCTGTATTGTCAAGACTGAATTTCAAAGGAATCAAAGTTAGAAAACCATTTGTTTTCTTTTGAAGGTCTCGAATCTTTATGAGATGATCAATGATGTGCTCTGGCTTTTCTATGTGGCCATAAAGCATTGTCACATTACTTTGAATTCCCATAGTATGTGCTTCTTCAATTACATCAAGCCATTGCTGGCCTGTGCATTTTCCTCTTACAATCTTATCACGAATATCAGGATGGAACAGTTCTGCTCCACCTCCTGGCATTGAATCAAGTCCTGCATCTTTGAGACGAGATAAAATCTCTTTAGTGGAATTTTTTGTTAGTTTTGATAAATAGTAAATCTCAGCTGCAGTAAGTGCTTTGATGTTTAATTGTGGATGGCTCTTTTTTATTGTCCTCATCATATCCTCATAATACTCCAGCGGAAGTTTTGGATGAAATCCTCCAACAATGTGGACTTCGGTTGCACCCATCTGTTTTGCAATTGCAACTCGTCCTTCAATTTCTTGTGGAGTTAGGGTGTATGCATCATCTGCGCCATCTTTTCTGTAAAATGCGCACATCTGGCAGCTAGCTGCGCAGACATTTGTGTAGTTCATGTAGTATGATGCTGCAAATGTTACAGTATCGCCTACTAGTTTTTTTCTTGCATTGTCAGCCACTGCAGCAAGCAAATGTAAATTATCATAATTCATCAGATCCATTCCATCTTTGTAGGATAGTTCTTCGCCAGATAATGCACGATCTAAAGCTTGAGATTCTCCTACTAGTTGTTCAAGCATGAACTATGCATCACTCATCATGATATATTCCTTCTAGTCTCAAGAGATAAGTATCCGTGCGGTAATTTCAGATATGGTCTTACCACTAGTTGATGAGAACAAGCCAAAATGTTACTTGTGTCATAAAGGATTTGAAAACATAGAGAAACTGCGTGAACACCAGAATTTGGCACACAAGGATTATTTCAAAGAAAACGAGAAACAAAACAAAAGAGAGCCTGCACCTGGCGATGTTACTGTATTTTAGATTTTTTCTGGTTTATGGATTTCAATAATTCCTGAGCAATCTCTTTTGAGATATGTGCCAAGTCATAGTGCTTGTCAATGGATAATGCCTTTTTGAAATGAGTGATTGCTTTTTGCAACTCCCCCATCTCACCTAGGGATAATCCCTTGTAAGCTAGTGCCATTGCACATTTTTTATCAATTTTCAATGCAGCATCATAGCAATCAATTGCCTCTTGGTACTTTTGATTAGAGTGTAATGCTGCCCCCTTGTTTAGCAATGCATCCAGATGATTTGGTTTTACTGATAAGGCCTTGTCATATGAGCGAATAGCAAGTTTGACTCGTCCCATGTTTTGCAGTGTTGCACCCTTGTCAATTAGTGCTGAGACATTTTTTGGATCTTCTTTTAAGACATCATCATATAGCTTGAGTGCTTTATCGTAATTTCCATCTTCGGCGTATTCAAAAGCTTGAGCAAGCATACTGACTAATCTCTCATCCAATGTGACTGATAATATTTCGTTAATAATATAGATTCACCAGTAGTTAATGAACAATCAACTATACCATAGATCAAAACATAACTATACGAACCAAGCATTTTGATCATAATGAAATCTGTAATGATTCTTGGAATAGTTATTGCAGGACTGCTCGGTGTTGCAGTTTTCTTCACTCCATCATATGCAGCTTCTGCGCCCCAGGTATGCCTGGAGCCATTTCCAGAAGACTCGAGTCTATCGCAGATAAAAAAAGAACTCTACATCAAAGAAATCAGGGCAGGAATTACTGAATGGGTAAACATGCTAAAACAACAATCTCCCCTCCCAAGAGCAGATAACTGGAAATGGGATATTGACATTGTAGACTATCAAGACGATATCAATTGCAACATTATCGTAAAATTCAAAGACAAACCTGTTGGTGAGGACAGTAAACTAACACTAGGAACTTTTCAGAGAATCGATTCTGTGGGAATAATCAACATGTATTATTTTACACCATATTCTTGTGAGATTAATCGAGATTCAGAGTACATCTATTATGGAATTTGCAGAAGCCCAATTGATCTTGCTACCACCGAAGAGTTTGGTTCCATATTTCGCCATGAGTTCGGACATGCACTTGGTTTGGGTCATGTGAATATCAATACATCTCTGATGCATCCAACTTTTGAATTGATTAGCTACAAGGGCAAAATAACTACAGGAGATGTAAAAAATGTCATCGATATGTATCCAAACGGATTTTATTTTAAAAACACCATTACTGAATCTGAAATTATAGAATTGGAAAATCCAGAAAGCATGCCAGTGATTCCAAATTGGATTCGCAACACTGCTGCATGGTGGGCAGATGGACAAATTGATGATTCCACATTCATTCAAGGAATAGAGTACTTGATTGAAAATAAAATAATTGTAATTCCTGAAACTCAAAAAGAAACAACAGAACTACAATCAATTCCATCATGGATTAAAAACAATGCAGGTTGGTGGGCAGAAGGCTATATTGGCAATGAGACATTTGTTCAGGGACTAGAATTTTTAATTCAAAAAGGAATTATCTCCATCCCAATACCATAACAAATGGAATCAATTTCTTAGGGAATTAATTTTTCAAAAAAATTGTAAAAAAATCCATTGCATCTTTTTTTGATAGTTCCTTGTTTTTTGTCTGACAATAATTATTTGTAAATGTACATTTTGGGCATCCACCCCACCTTTCCCCTTGGGAGACTAGTTTTTTCTGTTTAGGATCAGTTGGACAATCACAATCAGATAGCAGGGAATGACAGGTCTTGAGAATCTTTTCAAACTCCTCATAGATTATCTTGCTGCAACCATTGAAACCATCAGAAGAATTGTCATACAGATAGATAATGCCATTATCATAGTATACATCAATATCACTTGATTCAGATTTTGTGATAATTTTAGCAGCATTAATCAACACATGAGAAATGGTGTGAATTCTAGGGTCTATGGACATCTGGCTTTTTGAATCTGAATATGACTTTGCCAAAAACTCTGAAGGAATTACAATACTAACTGAAGAGTGCTTTGACTTCCAGTTAAAGTTCCTCCAAGACGAAACATTGTTTCCATTAAATGTCTGGAATGTATCTGCTGAGTCATTATAGTTTCCTTTGAGATAGCCAGTAATGGTTCTGCTAAGCTCAATTATTCCATAACGTATTGATAGTTTCCTAGAACCTGAAACTATTTCTCTGTGTATTGCATTTCGCTCTGATGTCTGCAGAATTGAAGTTCTAACTATTGGCATTGTTCTTTTCTGATTCTCATAGGATCTTCTCAGATATGCTCTTGCACCGTTTTGAGATTTTCTCAAAGAGATTACCTCATAGTTTTGCTTGTTAAAGTGATAGATTGCATTTTGATGTAATTGATAGTAACCAACTGGCACATTACGTGTTCCAATTTTTTTAGAGTTGAGATAAATTGCAATCTCACCTGATGCTCCTCGAAGATTGACACTGTTTGCAAAATCAAAGAACTGAGATTTCTCAGAGGTCTGGGAAGATTCTGCTTCAATCTCTATTGATTCAGTGTGCTTCTCTGAAATGATGGGATTTTTCTTGTTAATTGGAATTACATGGTCTTGTGAGAGATACTGGTCAATGTGGCGTGCAAAATAGTGGCATGCTGCATCATCAGGATCAAAGACACAGAGGGCATATGATTTCTGGCCCATACGGCCAGCCCTACCAATTCTCTGCACAAAGGAGTCATACTCGTTTTTGAAGGCTGAAATCACCACATCTACATGCCCAATATCAATTCCCAGCTCAAGTGTAGGGGTACAAGATAGTGCATCAAGTTCACTTGCCTTCATCTGAGATTCGTAGAGTTTTCTATTGTTTTGGTCAAGACCTCCCCTGTGAATCTGAATTCGTATTCCCTCATTTGCAGACTCTACATTTGATGCAAGAAATTCCGAATCATTGTGTGAGTTGCTAAAGATTAGTTGTGTTGAATTATTCTTGTAACAAATTGATGCTAACATCTCCATTGTAGTTCTCTGTCCAAACTTTCGCGGCATTACAAATAACATGTGCATGTTCTTTTTTCTTCCCGTATCACTTTTGATGTATGAAAATGACTCTTGGGGCAAATCAAACATGTTTGAGAAAAACTCTCTAGAGTTGTCAAGTGTAGCTGAAGAGCCAACAAACTGAACATCTCCCATGTATCGCTTCATTCTATTTAGCACATGATACACATTAGAGCCATGAAAGCTGGTGTAAGAGTGCGCCTCATCCATTACAATTATTTTTGCATTTTTGAATAACTCATTCCATTTCTTGTCTTGTAGAATCAAGTGATAGTTGATAAAATCAAAGTTTGTTGCAATGATTAGGGATTTTTTTGCAGCATCCTCAACTATCAAATCTTTGTATTCTGAGCTTTGTCCCCCATGAATTGAAAAGACACCAACTTTGTTTTGCAGTCCACATGCATCAATGAGTTTTGAGATTTTAGATACCTGATCATCAATTAGTGCATTAAGTGGATAGACAAGCAATGCAAAGACACCAGGTTTTGTTTCCTGGGATATTTTTTGCAAAATCGGGATACTAAATGCTTCAGTCTTTCCAGAACCAGTAGGAGCTGAAATTATAGAATTATTTCCAGCAAGGATTGAGCGAATTGATTCATCTTGAAATGAAAGAAGTCCAGTAAAGCCGTACTTTTTGATTCCCTTTAGGATATCCTCAGATAACACGTCACTTAGGGTCTCAGTTGGAATCTTTTCAGGCTCGTCAGAGACCATATTCTCATAGTGGACTATTGCCAGGGATTCCTCCTTGTGCCCCTGAATTATTTCACGAAGGATATAATCATCTTCAGCTAGCGATTTTGGAATTTTAGAGATATCAAATAGTATTTCTTCAGGGATTGGAATCTTGTTTTGTACAGTCTCTTTTTTCTTTGCAAATTTCTTTATCTCGTCTGGATAGTATGTGCCAGACTCTTCCGGACCATTGCACTGGTGTGGCTCATCAGTCCGCGAATCAATTGGGATAAACTTTCCACTGTCTGATTTGAACTGGTCATCCCAGTAGATTTCAGCTCCGCATCCTTTGGAGCAAGGTTTTGTTCTTCCAGTATAGTTCATGCCATACGTTGGTCTTTTTGGAGTAACCATCTCTGGATTGCATTTGGGACAAATTCCAGGACCTCCAAGATCTTCAAAGTTCTGAGTTAGTTTAGTGTCACAAGTTGAGCAAAATTTCATGAATGTGTTTTGGAGTGGAAATACCATTAATGAACATATGAAAAGTTTAGAGTTAACATTAGATCAAATTTGATTCAATTGTATTTGTGCCATTCAGGTTTTGTCAAAATTGATCTGGCGATCAAAAATTAATATTCACTCCTGGGGCTAAATCTCCACTTCTAATCATAACACATGACAAAATCAATAGAAGAGACAATACAAGAAAAACCAATTCAAGATAGACTGCGACACGCAAGCAGCATTACAGTAGAGTCAGCACTACGAAACAAGGTAAATCTGAACGTATCATGGTATGACGTCCATGGAGAACCACAAAGCCAGAGATTCACTATTTCGGCAGGTTCTGTAATAGAATTTTAGATATTCTATTTTTTCCTTTTTTTATATTCCAATATCCTTAAGTTGGCATATTTTAGATTCCATTCATGGCACAAAAGAAAAAGGAGTTAAAACGACGCCAGAATCTTCAGTGTCATTGGCATTGTCCCTGCGAGGATTGCAGAACTGATGAGAATTTGTAAAGCCAGATTAGGTCTTGACACTGGAAATTTATACGATGCAATGACTATGTGTATTATTGTCTGAGAAGACCCTACCTTCTGATAATTCGGATAGCAATTTGCCTGGAAGAGCAGAGGAGAGTAATTTTGGATACTATGATGTGCCAGTCAAATCAAAAAGCAAAACCCTAGGAATAGCTGCGGTGGCATTTGTACTGGTTTCGGCAGGATTCTTTTCATACTATTTTATGAACCAAAATCAGATTGATTCAGAGATTTTAGATAATACCTTGCCATTAACTGCTGAACAAAAGATGGTCAGCCAGTACGGGGTTGGAGAGTTTGGCAGTGATCATGCACATGCAGCAATAGCAGTCTTTGTAGACGGGGTGCAGCTAAACTTTGGTCTGCCTGATTTTCAGCTGCAAAGCAAGTACATTCACTTTGAGAATCACAATCCATATCTGATTCACAAGCATGCAACTGGTGTTCCATTAGATATGCTGTTCTCATCAATTGGATTGGATCTTACTTCAGAGTGTATTGGTTTGAGTTATCTTGCTAGCGAGTTGCTTTGTGCTGATTCAGAAAAGTCTATGACATTTTTGATTAATGGAAAATATTATTCAGAGATTTCCTCATATGAGATAAAGCATAATGATAGAATTTTGATTTCATTTGGTGATTCAGAAGAGATTTCAGAGCAGCTGCAATATTTAGAATCACTTAAGATTCATGACATTCCAAATCAGTACAAGTTAGATCCTGAAAAGGACATTTTGGTATGATAGAATTATTTTATTTTTGGATTTGTAAAGACTAGATACTTTTGACAATATCAATATTCTTAAGGTCATTTAAGATTTTGTAAGATATGATTCCAAAGGGCAACATACCTGGCATATGTGTGGATTGTGGACACAACATCATGTATTCTAAAAAGTCAATGCAGACTCATGGTGAATTGTTGAAAAAACATCGATGTCCAAAATGTGGCAATTTTGCACTAAAGACACTAAGCAAAGATGTGTAATTGCGAGAATTTATTTTATTATTTTACGATATTTTGTTAATAGATTAGTAATTTGTAAAGACAATCAAGAGTTTGAAAAATTATTCACCATTTTATTCAAGATTTGGAGAACCAAAAGAATTGCTAGAATTAAAAGCATTTCATGAATGGAAAAACAATAACACGGTTCCAAATGTTTGATCTTGTTTTTTTGTATATGTGACTAAATTTCTTTTAGAATTTTTTTAATTTCGTTTATGTCTTGAATAGAATTGTTATTTACAATTTCAGACAATGTCTTGAGTAGTTTTTTTGAGTCAGAGTCATCAATTATGATTTCAATCATCTCTTTTTTTATTTTTTGAACTTCTTCTAATGATTTATCTGGTTTTAGGAATTTCAATTTATTCATTATTGGTGAAAAAATAAATTCTAATGGATTCATTGCTGACATTAAATGTGATATTGCTTGTGCTTTTTGCATATAATTCATTTTTGTATAATTTTTTTTAATTTTTTTAAACTGTACTCTGATGTGCATTACAACAAGTTTGGTTATCCATTTAACAATTTGTTCATTGTTGAATTCTTCTGAAGTCACATAGCATACATTTTGTTTTTTTATCTCAATTCTTTTTACTAATTCTAGTTGCAACAAATTGTTTAAGGATCTTTCAAATGAGTTTTTGGCCATATGGCCATCTTCAACAACTTTGCGTCGTAATTCATTATATCTTATTCTTTCATTTTCATCAATTATTTTGTATACTGTCCTTTCTTTTTCACTATGTCTTGGAAAACGGACTGGTTTATTCATACTAGTATGGTTTTGAGATCCTAGATATTATGAATCAATATCAATAAAATTGAAGAAAAATGGTTGCAATTTGTAAGAATCAATGCATCAAATACATGGTTATTCCGCCATATGGTGAGAAAAAATATGCTGGAGGCCGAAAATTCTGTAGATTTTGTGCCTGTTATTTTGTAACTAATCAAAATCGATGTATGTGCTGCGGTGTATGTCTTAGGTCAAAGCCTAGAGAGAGGTGTTTTAAATGAAATATGTTTACAAAGACGAAGATCATAAAAAGCAATATTTTTTCTTTAATGAGGAATTGTGGCTCTGCTTTACACATCTTTCTGAGTTAGAGAATCATTTGACATCAGAGCAACTCAATTCAACTGAGTGGCACAAGGTCTGGAGGTGTTGTGTGTGAGTAGGATGAATGGTAGAACTAGAAAACGAGTATATTTCTTACTTGTAAAACGTGACGGTGAATTTTGTAAGAGATGTGGTGTTTCAGGTGTTGAAAGGCAATTAGTAATTGATCATAATGACAATAACAATAATCACAACCATTCAGAAAACTTGCAATTATTATGCCGAAGATGTAATTATCTAAAAAATCCAAGACCAGTCGACAGTGTGTGTGAAAGTGAGAGCCATGAATTTTCTGAATTACAAATTAATCGCACTAAAGAACCACAATTTAAACGATTATTGGCCCAAGAGATTAATTCATCCAAAGATAACAAAATACCTGAAAATGATATCATTAATTCATGTGCTGAAATACTTGACCTTTCTCCAGTAACTATTAAGAGATATCTGGACAAAGTATGTTCTTCTGCTGGAATTTATATGAGACTCAAGATTGTAAGTACTGTTTGTATAACTTGGAAACCAGAACTTGACTCGGTGTAATTTGTATACAGGCGTGGTTTTGTTTGTCTGTGTGTTACACAATTAACATAATTTAAGAAATAATAAGATGATTTAAGATGGTTTAAGAATATTCAAGAACTAGTTAAGAAAAACAAGAAAAACTTCAAAAGCTTAAGTACTTCAATATGATAAGTTTGCCTTATCATGAGTACCAAGACTGTCTCAAAAAAGAAAAAAGATGTTGATTCTATTTTTGCTGTCAAAACATTACAAGAAGCAAAAGAAAAAATCTACTCAGATATACAAAACGGAATAAACTATAGAGACATTGTTAAAACAAAGTTTGACATTGATGGTACTGCCAAGACATTCAATATATCACAAATCAACCAAATAAAGGCTGAATTTGAGCCTAAAAATGAGGAAAAAAGAACTGATTCTGACAAAGCTGCAGTTTTTCGTCTATTCTACAAAGGTTTCTCTGCAATACAAATTATCATTAAAAACGAATTCAGTCCAGATTTTGTCAAGCAATGCCTAAAAGAGTATGCTGAACTAAACAATATGGAATTAGTTCCAAAATCCTTTTTTTACAGACTAAAAGATATTCTCATCCGTCTTCAATGGGCTCCTGTCAACAATCTAAAAAACATGTTAGATTCTGTTGAAGAAACCGTCAATCATTCCATTGCTTCAGAGAAATATTTCTTTGATTGCTCTAAATGTGGAAAAGCAATCAAGATGGACGGAAAACCGTTAGTAGATGCAAGAAAATATCTTTCAAAATATTGGTATCATGATAAATGTGCCAAGTGATCTTTATTGCGTGTTTACAAATAAAAAATTCTCAATGAAATAACTAAACTTTGACTCTAATTTGGCCCGTTAGGAGTTTTTGCATTAATCCCACTTTTATCATTTCTAAACTTTTTTCATTTTGTAAGTTTGGGAATTTTAAATTAACTCCTATGATTTTTTTCTGAATATCTATTAATGAATCAATATTTGATAAAATATTTGTAATTTTTTCTTGTTCTTTAATGGGAGGTATTGGAAAATGAAAATTTACAAAATCTTTTTGATAAAGATGGTTAATTGTGGATCCTCCTTTTAATCTATTCAAAAATATTGTAAAATAGTTTGAATAAAGAATGTAAAATAAAAATAATGAATGGTATTTTTTATTTAATGGACGAATGACAAATACTCCTGTGTTTAACGTTGATGGGATAGGAATCTTATCTATGAATGCAATCTTCCCTATTGTTCCATCTTTAGTGACTAAGACGTCTCCTTTTTTCAATTGAATATTTGTGTCTTGATCATATCTTTCCTTATCAATATATACGCAATTTTCCCAATCTATTCTTCCATTTTTAAAATCAGTTCCAGTAACAAGATAAAACTCTCCTTCATCACGATATTCAGCTGTTGTTAACCCCTGCCATCCTATTCTACCTTTAAGAATTGAATTTTCTCCAATTCTTTGCCAATCCCAATCTTCAGGAATTTCCTCTTTTTTTCCGAAAAGACCTTCTACAAACTTGTATCCGGGTTTTGGTTTTTTCAATCTAAATCTTGAATCCTAATGCCTTGAGATCTTGTTTGACTTTTAGTTCAAGCTCGTCTCTTTCCTTGTCTAGTTTCTTGAGTTCGTCTATTGTTGCCTGAATATCAATCTCTTCTTCAGGTTCAGAGATATCGACATATCTTGGAACATTGAGATTGTACTCGTTTTCTTTGAGCTCCTCTAGATCTGCAACATGGCAGTATCTGTCAATATCCTTGAAATCATCAAATGCCTTTACAATTTTTTTAATATCTTCTTCACGTAGTGTGTTTCTGTTCTTTCCTTCTTTGTAGTCTTTGGCACCATAAATGAAAATTATCTTGTCTTTTCTTGCCTTTGGTTTGTTCTTGTTTAATACCAAAACACAGGCAGGAATGCCTGTTCCAAAGAAGAGTTTCTCTGGAATTGCAATAATTGCCTCAATGGCATCCTCTGCAATCAGTCCTTCTCGTATTTTTTGTTCAACACTTCCTCTAAACAGCACTCCTTGTGAGCAGATAATTGCAGCTTGTCCTTTGTCATTAAGTTGAGCATACATATGTTGAATGAATGCAAAATCTGCTTTGTCTTTTGCAGGTGGAACTCCGAATCTGAATCTGTTATATGGATCTTTTTCAGCTCCTTTATTGTCCCAATCCATTGAAAATGGGAAATTAGCTAGTACTCTATCATATGTGATTAGTTTTCCTCCTTTCACTAATTGCGGATTTGCAAGTGTGTCTCCATATGTAATGTTGAAATCAACAATTCCGTGTAATACCATGTTCATTTTACACATTGCCAAGTTTCCATAGTTTGATTCTTGACCATCTAAAACTAAATCTCTGGGATTTCCTTTGTGTTTTTCAACTTCTTTTCTTGACATGATTAACATACCTCCAGAACCACATGTAGGATCACAAATCTTCATCCCTTCTTTTGGATGTGTAATGTTTACTAATAATTGCACAACTTCTCTTGGTGTAAAAAATTCTCCTCCTTTCTTCTTTGTTGCATCTGCAAATTTTTCTAAGAGATATTCATATGCATCACCAAAAATATCTTCTTTTTCTAAATCTGAATTTCTTAATCTTGGCGAATTAAAATGAGAAATTAGTTCTGCAAGTTCATTGTCTGGATATTTTCTAGGATCTGCATATTTTGTATTGGTTAAAACACCTTCAAGTTTTGGATTTTTTTCCTCAATTAATTTACAAATTTTATCTATAGCTTCTCCCACCTTGCTTCTAACACCAGAAAGATTCTCCCATCTGGCATCATCTGGGATGTAGAAGTCATGATGAAACTCTTTTTTTGCTTCTTTTTCAGATTTTCCTTTCTTGATTAACACCTCAATATTTTCTTCAAATCTATCGTTTAGTCTTTTAAGAAATAATAAAGTCATTACTGGTTGTCTATAGTCCGAAGCATCAAGTGATCCTCTGAGAATATCAGCTGCCTTCCATAAATGACCTTTAAGAAATTCTAGTGATACTTTATCAGACAATAAGAAATTCATCATATGAGTATCATATAGCGTTTCTTTTGATCCTGATTCGTAAAATGGCTTAATACAAAGGAAATTTGAAGGAATTTGTGCGTAAACCTAGACCTGGATACAAGCTAGTAAAGTCACTTTTTGGAAAATATGAAGAAATTCCTGAAGAATGGGAATTAAAAAAAATTAAAGAACTTACAAAAGTATCAGTAGGTTTAGTCATAAATCCTTCAACGTACTTTGATGATCATGGAACAGTTCCAATGATCACAGGTAAACATGTAACAGAAAATGGGATTGTATTGGATGGGGTGGATTTTATCACGGAAGAAAATAACCGTCTATTAGAGCCAACTAGAATTTGGCTTGGTGACTTGGTTACCATGAGAGTTGGCTACCCTGGAAGAACAAGTGTGGTCAGAAAGGAACATGATGGGATTAATTGTGCATCTGTAATTATCACAAGGAAAAATAAAAAATTTGTATCTGAATTTCTTGGGTATCTAGCAAATTCAAAATTAATATCAAAACAGGTTACAATGTACCAAGCAGGTGGGGCTCAACAAGTTGTAAACGTTGGATCCTGGAAAGAGTTTTTGATATTCTTACCTCCTATTCCTGAACAAGAAAAAATTGCATCCACATTAAGTAATGTCGATGATTTGATTTCATCATATGATAAAACCATAGAACATACGAAGCAGCTTAAGAAAGGTCTGATGCAGACATTACTGACTAAAGGAATTGGTCACAAGAAATTCAAGAAAGTGAAATGGTTGTTTGGAAAAGAGATTGAAATTCCTGAAGAATGGTATTTTGTTCCATTATCTGATTTAATTGAACTCAAAAATGGTTTTGCATTTAAAAGTGATTATTTTGTCACTAGCTCCGATAAAGTGGTAATCACCCCTGGAAATTTTCATAAGGATAAGAAATTATATTTTGAAGACAGAAATACTACATTTTATGAGGGTCCTATTCCATCAGGATTTATTTTAGAAAATAATGATTTGTTAATTGTGATGACTGATCTTACACGAGATGGAGTGATTCTAGGTAATGCGATAATTCTAAAGAGTGATTATACAATTCTTCACAACCAACGTATAGCAAAAGTGTTGTTAAAAGAAAAAATAAATAAAAAATATCTTAATCAATTTCTAAATTCCAGTTTCTATAAAAAACAAATTAAAAGAACATCTGCAGGAACAGGGGTAATTCATACTTCCACAAAAAAAATTTTGGAAATTTTATTTCCTCATCCTGAAATATCAGAACAGCAAAAAATTGC
Source organism: Nitrosopumilus sp. (assembly GCF_025698945.1). Lineage (NCBI taxonomy): Archaea > Thermoproteati > Nitrososphaerota > Nitrososphaeria > Nitrosopumilales > Nitrosopumilaceae > Nitrosopumilus > Candidatus Nitrosopumilus sp. The sequence continues at coordinate 361,223 of NZ_JAILWM010000001.1, read as the reverse complement.
TTCCATTCTTTCCAATATTGATTCAAAAATTAATGAATTAGAAGGCAAAAAGACTAGTCTTGAATCCCTCAAGAAAAGACTTATGCAGAAACTCCTAACAGGTCAAATCAGAGTAAAGATATGACCTACTTCTTTCATAAAGTCAATAAATTGTGAAAATTCTATATCTGTGTCTTTTAGTCAGGTTTTTCTACTTTTGAAAATTGTTTGAATGTTTCAATGGTGGCTTTGGCATCGTCATACAGATCATCAAATGTTCTGATTTTAATCCCATGTAGATATTCGTTAAATTTTGTCAAAAAATAATCTTTTGACTCTTTTCTTCTCCCAATTATTACATATCCTTCAACATGGTTTTTCTTATCTTTAATTTCTTCCATATAGTGAATTGTTTGAGATATTGCTCTCCCTACTTTCGATAGCACTGCATCTTTGTTTGGCCTGTCATTTTGTGTGACAGTTGGTTCATCCGGTCGTTTGAATTCATTAATGATTATCGTGTTTAATCCTAATTGATCATCATACAAAGTTAAATCTGTGTTTCCAATTTCAAGATGCTCCTCTTTTAGTTTTCTATATCCATAATATCGAAAATCTAATAACCATATATGTTTAAAAACAAAATTTCTGATTTCAATCTCTGCTATATCAGTGTCAATTTTCTTTCTGAATTCTTCTAATATTTCTTCAAAATATGTATGCCCATTTATTATACTTCTTTCAGTTGCTTTTGTAATTTCTATGAGTTTTTCAAGATCATCAACACTACTGATTTTTTGTGTTTTAATTTGTTTTAACATTGCAGAAAGAAATTTTTCAGTGTTAACAGTACCAATATCGTATTTTTCTAAAATATCTATAAGTGAATTTGCAACATTAGTAAAATCATCTGGATTACTAATTTTATATAATTCAAAAAATCTTACTGCTTTTTCTAAAATCTCTTGAAAATCTTTATAATTTTGAATTTCATGCTCTTTAGAAAACTGCAACATTTCTTGCATCATTTTTGAAAATTCTTCTGGTTTATCAGCACCATGTAATCGTAGTGTATCTAAAGTTGATTCAAAATCCATGTATTGTTTTAGTTTTTCAGGATCATCATGGATGATTTTTTTAATGGCATCTTCTTCGAATTCATCTAAAACAGGTTTTGATAAAAATAATTCTACAACTTTTTCGGTATTGCCAGCTTTTTTGAATATGTTGTTAAAATACTCTATATTGATTTTAATTCCTTTTTTTCCTTCACTTTTAATTTCACTATGTTTACCTGTTACATTTCCACTTAATAACACAAAATCATAATCCTCTTGTATTTTTTTCCTTAAACCTGTGGCCCCTGCACCAATTATCTTTTTTTCATCTTTTGGTTCAAAATCTGTAAAGACAAATCCTAAGGTATCTCTTCGTGTCCAAAAATACTTTACATCTGGAATCTTCTTTTTAATGATTTTTGCAAGTTTTTCAGCTTCAGTCTCCCATTCCTCCTTTAATTCATTGGTAGCTTTCTCTTTTGATGATGGAACCGTAGTTACATCGTAATAATATCTCAATTCCTATCCTTTTATATCATATTAAAAAAATCTTTCATTACTTCATACTTTATTATAGTATTCTAATTTTTAGAAAAATAAGAGCATTACATATCCACAAAATATTATTTAATCATCCAATTTCTCATAATTTATGAACTTTGATATTGGTGCAGGTAAAGAGGCATCTGAGTCTGAACTTCCAGCACTGGAACAACTAGTAGCAATGGGTTATGAGTACAAAACTCAGGCAGAACTCAACAAATCACGAAGAAAATATGGTGAAGTTATACTCTATGATAGGCTAGAAGAGGCACTAAAACGACTAAATCCTGAAGTTGATGATGATGGAATTCGTGATGCGATTTCTCAACTAGAAGAAGACAGATATCCACATCACTTGCCACCAGTTGATACTAATGAAAAACTTCGAGCAAAACTAATTGGATTATCCCAAACAGGAGGATTAGAACCTGTAGTAGTTACACAAAACTTTGGTGATGGTCCTGAACAAAAGATTCTAAAAGTTTTTGATTTTGAAAATGTGGATAACAATGACTTTGTTGTAACAAATCAATTCAAAGTTCAAGGATTTAAAAATCCAATATTTCCTGATGTTATGATTTTTGTAAATGGAATTCCTCTTGTAATTATAGAATGCAAGGATCCAACAATTCCAAGACCCATAGAGCAAGCTTATGAGAAAAACTTTACACACTATCAAAATCCTGGACAAGGATACGAAAAATTATTCTTTTATAACCATTGTATGATTGCAACATGTGGTACATTAGCTAGAGTTGGAACATTACAATCCCATATCAACTATTATGCGAGATGGGCAGAAGCTTATCCCTTCACTGAAGAAGATGTCAAAGAGATGTGCAATGGTAGAACAAGAGAACAAGAAATAATTATTGCGGGATTACTATCAAAACAAAATTTACTTAATCACTTACAAAACTTTGTAATTTATGAAACAGTTAATGGACAAAAAATAAAGAAAATTGCTAAACATCAGCAATTCCGAGCAGTTACAAAATCTATTTCAAGACTACAAGAGTCTGAAGAAATTAAAGACAAGGGTGGTGTTATATGGCATACTCAAGGTTCTGGCAAATCCCTCTCAATGCTTTGGTTTGCATCACAACTGATGTATAAATTTGGAAATCCTCCTATTGTGATTATTACAGATAGAAAACAACTAGACAAACAAATTCATGAGACATTCAAGAGTTGCGGATTTCCAACTCCTATCAGAGCAAAAAGTGGTAAACATCTAGGAGAATTATTGCAAAACCCTAGAGGCAAGACTATCATGACTATAATTGACAAGTTCTCAGCAGGAACAGAAATTCATACTGATGAGAAGGTAATCTGTCTTGTAGATGAGGCTCATCGCTCTCAATTCAAGGTAAATGCCGAACAGATGCGTGTAGCCATGCCTAATGCTGTATTCTTTGGCTTTTCAGGCACGCCAATTGATAAGAATGACAGAAGTACATACCGAGTCTTTGGACCAATGCTTGACAAGTATGGGTTTAGAGAATCACAAGCAGATGGGGCAACACTACCAATTCGATATGAAGGAAGACTTCCAGAATTATTTGTTGAAGGCGGCGATACCATAGAGCAAGTCTTTGATAGAGTGATAGGAAAAGATCCTACCATTACTTCTGAACTTCAAGAAAAACTAAAAAAACAATATGTTACAAAGGGCAAAATTGCAGAAGCACCTTCAAGAATAAAGAGAATCTCACTAGATATTGTAAATCACTATACATCACACATTGAACCAAATGGATACAAGGCAATGATAGTTGCAACATCAAGAGAAGCAGCTGTGTTGTACAAGAGGGAACTAGACAAGCTAAACGCACCTGTATCAAAAATAATTATGACATCAAGTCTTGGTGAGACAGGAAAAGATGACTTGAGCTGGGATGAATATTTTCTTACTCCAGAACAACGAGAAGCAGAGTCTGAGAAATTCAAAAGTTCAGAAGATCCAACAAAGATTCTCATTGTAGTAGACATGTTACTTGTAGGATATGATGTTCCAGTATGTCAAGTCTTGTATTTAGATAAGGGAATACGAGAGCATAACTTGCTTCAAGCAATTGCAAGAGTTAATCGTCCATACGATGAAGCAAAGACATATGGATTGATAATAGACTATTCTGGAATCACCAAAGAACTACAAAAAGCACTTGAGATGTTTGAAGAACAAGACATTGAAGGAGCACTAGACCCTCTAGAAGATTTGTTACATGAACTACATGAACGACATCTTGATGTTATGGCATACTTTGAAGGAATTGACAAGAAAGACTATGATAGTATAATTGAAAAATTTGAACCAGTTGACTTGAGAGAAAAATACGAATATGATTTTAAAATGTTCTCAAAGGCCCTTGATGCTGTAATGCCTGATAAGACAGCAGACCCATATCTTGCTGATTTCAAGTTTGCAAGTGAGGCAAGGCAACTAATACGCACCAGATACGATGGTGTCAAGCCTAGTACACGCCCATATGCCAAAAAGATTCAGCAGTTAATTGATGATCATATTCGATCATTGCATGTAACTGGATTGGTAAACCTAATGGAGATATCATATGAGAATTTCATGGCATTTGTCAAAAAGGATGTAAAAAGCGACAAAGCAAAGGCTGCACTAATCAAAACAAGGGCAATATCTGTAATTGATGAGCTCACTCCCAATAATCCTGCCTTCTATGAGAGTTTGCGTGAGCGATTACAGAGAATTATTGATGAGGAAACCGAGAGAAGAAGAAAGAATGCTGGCTATTTTACAAATCCTGCATTATATGAGGAAATTTACAACAAGGCCCTATCTGAGGAAGAAGAGCGAAAGAAGGTATTTGGTGATTATGAGGCAACTCCATTTGAATTTGCATTGTATGGTGAGCTAAACAAAGACAAAGACAGAAAGGATTCCATAGAACTAACAAAAGAAATTTTCTCAAAAATAAAAAGCGAGACAGAACTTGTAGGCTGGAAAAATAAAACAAGTGTGGAGAAAAACATACGAGCAGTACTGTATGAAGTTCTAAGTAGTGCTAAATTTGAAGATGATAAAATTAATGAATTATCTGATACAGTAATCACATTGGCAAAGAATGATTTATGAAAGACAAAATTAGATTTGGTAATAGCAGTATAACATATACTATTTCTAAAAGCAAGAGAAGAAAAACATCACAAATTATTGTGGATTCTAAAGGCGTTCAAGTACAGACTCCGTTATCAAAAACAAATTCTGAAATCAAAAAGATGGTTACAAACAAGAAAGAATGGATCTTCAAAAAAAGATTAGAGTTTCAAGATAAAAAAAATAGAAAGAGAGTCAAAACAAAAACAAAGACTCTTGAATATTTAGAGAGAAGAACATGGAAATTAGCCTCAAAAATAGGCGTCAAACCATCACAAGTTGTAGTGAAGAAATTAAAATCGAGATGGGGAAGTGCTGGAAAAACAGGAATAATCACACTTAATGAAGTTCTATTGAAAACTCCTCCACGAATTATTGATTATGTGATAATTCATGAATTGTGTCATTTGAAAATTAGAAACCATTCTAGTAAATTTTGGAGTTTGTTGTATTCTCATGATAAGAAATTTCAAGACAAAATTAATTGGCTGGAACTTCATTCTAAGGAATTGTTCAAAAAGAAATGAACCAAAAAAAGAAATCAAAAAAGAAATTATTTTCACGTACAACGCTTCTAAAATACCTCAATGCATATTGTGAACAATGTCATAAGGAAGGAATTCGAACTACTGAAAATTTGACTTTGGATCATATCAATCGCATACCTTCCGATAACAGTATTACAAATCTAAGAATACTTTGTTTAAAATGTCATAGAAATAAAGACCAATGGGATAAGAAAAAATGGAGATAAAATTTGTCTCAAACAGTTGAACAAATTACTGATGACTTTCTTAAATCGCTTGAAGAACACGATATTTTTCAGTTTAATGATGAACGATTTACAAAAAAATCTCTAAAGATAAAGGAGTTTTTGAAACGTTATAAGATCATATCTGGTTCTTATGTTAAAATATCTCAATCTACAGAAAAACAAGAGATTCTTACTTCTGATGAACGAATGGTTTTTTTGTATTGGAATACAATGAATATTGTTAATTCAACTTTGGAACTATCTAAAGTATTTTTGTCATTGTTACTTGATGATTCAAAAATTTCATTTAATGACAAAACGACATATGGAACACTAATCATAAAAATTTGTAATGAGATAAAATATGAACAATCCTACAAAGATATGTTATTTGATAAACTCTATGTAAATTTCAGAAATTCTTTGGCACATGAAGATTATGATATTACGAAAGAAGGGGTTTTTCTTTATGATGGCGATAAAAAAATTCATTTAGATTATGATGGAATAAATAATGCAATGGAAGAAGTGAAATGCATTCTTCTATCAATACAAAATTTTGTAAATAGAAAAGCTGCCGAATTTAATAAAATGGCTGCAGAAAATGAGCAAAAAGAACAAGATCTCAAGGCTCAAATCAAAGATATTGATGAACAAATATCCAAACTGAAAAAATCATAATTTTTAGTATGGGGATATGATAATACCAAATTCAAAAATATATTGAAAATTTTTCTTATTTATGACCGTGCAAAAGGCAATCAAAATTATAGATTGGTGGATTGGACAAAAGAAACAAACAATCCAAGAGCTTCAAAATAAATGGCTAAACTCTGATGATGCTTATGGTGTTGAAAAAGCACTATTGCATTCAGAGAAAACAATAATTTTAAATCTTGAAGTTATTCGAAAAGAATTGATTCCTAACTGCAATCATCCTAAAAAGATGAGGGACACAACTGCCGATGGACAAGTATATTGTATGAATTGTAATTTTGATCTATAGCTGATTTGTCTCCACATTATCCTGATGCTTAAATTGTATGAGTTTATGAGTAATTTTAGGTGTAATCTATGTCTAGTGAAAATATAAAATCTGATGTTGTAGATGCTCCAAAAACTATATTGAAAAATCATTGGGATTATCAACCAAAAATTGGTAGTGAACTTGGCCATCATGTAACAAGACAATCTGAACACCAAATTTTACTTGATTTTATTTCTCGTAGAAGTGAGGGGTCTATGCTAATTAGTGGACATAGAGGAGCAGGTAAAACCAGTTCTGTTTTCAAAGCAGTTAATGAATCTGTCACTATGAATCCAAAAATAAAACCCATTTTGATTAAAGCAACATCTATCAATTTAGAAGAAGAGAAAAAAAAGAATATTCTGAGAAGCTTTATCAGATCACTGTATAAGATATCTAAAGAAGATTCAAACTTTAGTAGTGATTTAAAATCAAAAACATCTCAATTGTATAATAAAGCAATAGCTTCACAAGTAAAAAATGAAAAATTATTTGAAGAAAAAATTTTTCGTAAAAAAACTTATCGTATTCATGTGAATCTAATTTCTGCAATATCTATTATTGTAGTTAGCTCACTTTTCTTTTTGGGATTACTCTCTGATTACTCATGGCTTTTTCCATTAATATCCATTTTAGGTGGTGGTTGGCTTTTATTTGATTATTCCAAAATTGTCAAAAAGACTTCATCTGATTTAGCATCATATTACTATCTACATGATTATGATTTTTCTACAATGCAATCTGAATTAGAATCTCTTTTAGAAAAATTCCAAGAGGAGAATTTCAAAATCTTGTTTATTCTAGATGAACTTGATAAAGTTGGAGATGATTCATTTGAAATTATTTCAAATTTGAAAATGTTGATCAATCAAGGTAATGCATTATTCATCTTTATTACAGATCCAAAATTTTTAACCACGATTAAAGACAAGTCTAGTCCAAGTAGTACATTATTTTCACAGTTGTTGTTTCTAAAACGCCCTTTGTTTGATGAAATGAAGGAATTTGTAACTGAAATTATCTTGAATGGTAAAGAATTAACCTCAAGAGAAGATTACAATAATTTTCAAAATTATTTATGTTATAAATCTAAAACTAGTTTTTTTGATTTGTATGATGTGATACGAGATTGTATTATAACTAATGATATAGAAGGTCCTGTGATTGATTTAACTCTTAATGGGCAGAAAATTACTCAAGCAAATCTTCAAAAATCAATCGAATGGGTTTATGACAGAAAAAAACTCTCTTCTCCTTCACTGTGGTCTGAAAATGATCTGTTGTTAAGTACTTTGTATCATGTTTGTGATCAACTTGAAAATTTGCCTATTTTAGATAATGTGACGGTTGATAAAACCACTTTCAAATTTAATGTTAATTCGATTAATCTTACTAATCCCAAATTATTTTCTGCAACAATGGACTTGTTAATTTTTCTAACTAGTCAGGGCTATTTGCAAAAAATAAATGATTTCCAATTTCAAAAAATAGGAACAATATCTTCCATCAATGAAACAAAAGGTGGAGTTTTTGTTGAAGAACAAAGAAAATTCATAGAAGAATATGAACATATGTTAAATATTGCTATTAACATGGCAAACTCCCATAATAATCATATAAACAATTTGGGAGAAATTTTTTCTATTGAAAATATTAACAGTAAATGGAATTCATTCGTTGATTGCATAACTCCTTACTTTAACATAACAACTTTGGCCGAACATCGAGTGATATATTTTGACTTGGTAGGGGATGATCCTTCTGTTTATCCATCCGAACAATTACAAAAAATGACTGCTGAAATTAGAAATGGTTATGTTCAACTCAAGAAAGGATTTTTGACTTTGTTGACTAGCTTATTTGGTAAACAAATTACAAATTTGCAAATTGGAGCAACTTTGGGTGATATAAGTAGGGGTGTTTTGACTGCTTCTGGAATCCCGAATGCTACTTTCCATCATAATGAGTTGACTTACAATGGGGCTCAAAGTCATAAATTAGAACATATTATCATCTGTGAAAATATTTCTGTTGATTTTCTAAAAAAATTACTTAAGGCCACAAACTCAAATATTTTGATTATATCTTATGGTGATTTAGCTGATAATGCAAAATATGCTAATGTATCTTCTCTTTCAATTAATTCACTTCAGCAAGGTCTTGATGAATTAAACACCTTAAGTGAAGGTTATAAAAAATATCTCTTTTTACCTCTCACTATTCCGATATCTTCTGATGATTTGAAAAATCTTTTTGAAATTTTATGATATTTCTAGTTTAGATTTCTCTGAAGTTTTTGGGCTAGTTTAAGAATGAATTATGCGGATCTCATATAAGCCAAAAAATTCTATTTTACGCATGAAAAAGCCACAAAAAGTCATACATTTGAGGTCAACTTTAACAACAAATTCATTATTCCTGATTAATGATTTTAAAAAACAATATAGAATTAAGATGCATGTTTATCCCTTGGATCAATTTCCAGTGACTTGTTAAAGCACTCCATTGATTCCTCATATCTTCCCAGACTTCGCAATGCAACACCCTTGTGGTTCCAAAGGTCAGGATCGTCCTGATTTAGCAGCAATGCCTGCTCAAAATAACCAAGTGCTGCATTAAAATCTCCATCATCAAGTGACTTCTGGCCCTTTGAGACCAGTTCTTTTATTTCATCCACAAAATACAACCAAAGTCATTTCTATTAAATCTGAAATGACACCAAAAATTACATATGAAAACTAAACAAACATTCAGCCAATCAGCATAAATTTAAATAAATTTTTCAATATAGGTATTTCATGAATTTAGATGAAACAGATGAAAAGATACTCAAAAATTTGATGGTAGATGCAAGACTCTCAGCAAGACAAATGGCGCTAAAGCTAGGAATGTCCACAGTTACCGTTCTATCTAGAATAAAAAAATTAGAAAAAGAGAAGATCATTCGAGGATACACTGCAATAATTGACCATGAAAAGTTGGGATACACATTGACTGCAATAATTGAGGTGATGGCAAAAAATGACAAGATTCTGGGAATAGAAGATGAAATATCAAAGTTTGAAAATGTCTGCGGAGTTTATGATATTACTGGTTCCACAGATACAATAGTTATTGCAAAATTCAAGGAACGAAATGAGCTGAGCAGTTTTGTCAAGAGTCTAGCAGCAATTCCAAATGTAGAGAACACCATAACACATGTTGTTCTAAATACTACCAAAGAAGATTTTAGATTAACATAGGGAGAAACCAATGAAAAAATTCAGTCTCTTCATATTTGTAATGATTATTTTTGCAACTACACAAACTGCCAATGCACAAAAAACTTTGGATATGGAATTAGAGGTAACTGATGAAGAAAAAATTATGCTCTTCTCAGGATTCATCATTGCAATAGTTGCAGTGTTTTTGTTTCTAGCTAGAGACATCATACTGAGAAAAAAGACAAAATATGACAAGGACGATCTTGAATCAAAAAAAGACAAGACATTTGAAAAGTATCATTCTGACTGGGGAGATGACTATGAGGAGTTGGGGAAAAGAAAGAACACATCAGAGGATAAAAAATTCAGAGAAGCTGCACTAAATGATGAGCTGCCAAACTACTATGAGATTCTAGGAGTCACACCAGATGCAACACCAGATGAGATTAAAAGTAAATTCAGAGAATTGGCAAAAAAAACTCATCCAGACAAAACAAAAGCAGATTCTGAAGAAGAGATGGCTAAAATTAACAAAGCTTACGAGATACTATCAGACAAAGAGAGCAGAGAAAGATATGATAAATACTTTAAAGTAATCTAGACTGATTCTATTTTTACAATAATCATACTTAGCTCAATTGATGTTGGAGTCTGTACACTGTTTGTAAGATTTGTAATAATTTCAAGATTCAAAGAGTCAATGCTAGTTTCAATTTTAAGATCTGCAAACTCTGTGTTTGGTCCAAGCATCTTTTTGGTCAATAATGGAATAACTGAGAGATCTTCTATCACACCCTTCATCTTGTAGGCAAATTTGTCTGAAAAGTAGACACCTCCACGTGTGGTAGGCTCATTTACAGGAGTTGGAGAGTTTGTAATGGATACACCAGTAATTGGGTATTTCTTATCATTAAGGGATAGTGTGAATTTCAGAGGTGAAATCTCATTTGATTTCATTAGTTTTTCAAGCAAATCTGGATTGACTGACATTCAAGTGATACCCACTTCGTAATTCTATTGAATCTTTCTAAGAAAGCCAAGAAAAACAAATGAATTTTTGCTCAAGAATAGATCATCTTTAAAAACAATTATCCTGTCTTTTTGGTATTGCAGCAGTTTGCAACCACGATTTCAATGAGAAATGAGATTCTCAACTTGATGGTACAAAACGGATTAGAAGATGATTGCTATGTTGAAATGCTAGATTATACAATTGACTTGTTTGAAAGCCAGGGACTTGGTACTGATTACTATGGATATCATAACATCAATCACGAATTAGAGGTGACATACATTTCGCTTTTAGCTGCATCACAAGAAAAAGTAAAGTTTACTCTAGAAGATATAAAATACCTATACATTGCAGCTTTGTTTCATGATTTTGATCCACAAAAAAATGTAGACAAGCCACACGAAGAAAGTGTCTTGAGATTTATCTCAATGGATAAAAAGCTAAGAGATTTGCTAATATCTGCAAAAGTTGATTTAGAAATTATCAAAGTGTTGATTTTGAGAACAACATATCCATGGAGTGGTGAACTAAAGAAAAATGCATTGTTGCAAATCAAACAGTGTTTTGAAAATTGCGAGCTGACACGAAATAACAAACAGTTCCAAGAGCATATAATGCAAATGGGATGGTATCTATCAGTTGTGGATAGAATTAGCGGATATGCACTAGGTGATTTTTCAAAAGCAATGGAGATGGCAAAGATGAATGCACATGCACTTGCCTGGATGCCATCATTAATTGTACGAAGTGCAGTTGCATATTTTGAAGAATTGTTAAACAAAGAAACAGATATGGCAAAAGAGATTCTCAAGGTCCTTCCAAAAGAAATGAGAAAGAATTTTTTTGATACTGTGTTATCATTTATGAGAATACGCCAGCAGGAGATAACAATTCAAGCAAATTATGCATATGATAATCTCAAGCTAGTTCCCACAATAGAAAAAATGGCAACAAGAAATGATCCTGATTTCATAAAAGATCTTTATGATATATTTTTAGAGCTTCCAACCCCATTGCAATTTAGAAAAAAAGACTTTGAAAACTCAGTCAAAGATCCAGAGGTAATTCTAAACACACTGAGACTAAATAACAAACAAGGTGAAGTGGTAGGATTTTCCAAAGGTGGACCGCTTGAATCATACAATCTTCGTGAAGAGATAAGAGACGAGAATTACGGTTTAGGAAATACAATATTTCTAGAGCCCCTTGCATTAAAGATGGGCTACTGGGGATTAAAGGGAGGAAGTGAGATGCGCCATTTGTTTATCATGCAAGCTCATTCCATGAAGTACAAGTACCTCACAAGTTTTGCCTTGAGGGATGTAATTAGGGCAAGAATAGATAGAGAGCAAGCCGAATTTGTAACTTTGTTTGACCCTGAAAGATGGGATTACTATAGAATCAAAATCTAATTTTAACACATGAAGAAAACTATTCTCAAAGCACTACAGTCATCAATCAAAGGACAAGTACAAGATGGCAAAGAGTTTAGAAGATTCTATTCAGTTGATGCCAGCTCTTACCAAATAATTCCAAAAATCATAGTGATTGCAAAAAATGAAAATGATGTTGTCAATACAGTCAAAATTGCAAAAAAATTCAAGATATCTGTAACAGTCAGAGGTGCTGGAACTGGGCTTGTTGGAAGTGCGCTAAATGATGGAATAATTCTTGATTTGAAAAATCTAGATTCCCACAGTGTTTTAAAAAATCACATCAAGGTAGGGCCAGGCGTGATTAAGGGCAAGCTTGACATCATACTGAATCAGAAAAAAATGTTCTTTCCACCAAACCCATCAATTGGTTCTTTTTGTTCTGTTGGTGGAATGCTTGGCAATAATTCCAGTGGAAGTAGAAGTCTAAAGTACGGAAGTGTAATTGATAATGTTTCTGAAATAAAATTTGTAAACGGCAATGGAAAAACAATCACACTGCCAAAAAACAAAAAAATTTCAAATCAAATTTTAAATCAGATAAAAAGAACTGAACTGAAAAAATTTCCCAAAGTTTCTAAAAACTCTTCAGGATACAGACTAGATAAAATAAAAACCATCAATGATACTCACAAAATAATCATTGGCTCTGAAGGAACACTAGGCATTATAATTTCAGCTACACTAAAAATAAAACCACTTCCTAAAAAAAGAATTTTGTTCATCATTGAATATGATTCAGTTAATAATGCAGCAGAGAACTGTATCGAGATTAACAAAACAAATCCCTCTGCAATAGAATTTGTAGACAAGCCAACTCTGAATCAAATCAATTTCAAATTTAACAAGAAAACAAAATGCCTGCTATTTGTAGAGTATGATGAAAATATAAAAAACAATGAAAGAAAATTAAAAACAATCAATACTGGAAAGATTGTTCAAACGTTACTAAAAAAATCTGAAATTCAAAAGTGGTGGAAGTACAGAGATTCATCATTATACTATAGCCTAAAGACTATCAAAAAAGAAAACAGAATCCCACATGTAATTGAGGATGCAGCTGTTCCTTTGGAAAAGCTTCCAAGACTATTTTCGATCCTAAATAAAATCAATAAAAAGTACCATACAAAATCAATTGCCTATGGACATGCAGGCAATGGCAATATTCATGTAAGATTGATTTCAGATAGAAAAAAGATCGGCATGATAAAGAAGATTGCCAAAGAGTATTTTCATGAAATTCTCAAAAATGGCGGTACAATTACTGCTGAACACGGTGATGGTTTGGCACGCTCAGAGTTTGTGCGTGAGCAATACGGAGATGCAAACTACAAAATATTCAAGGATCTAAAGAGGTTTTTTGATCCAGATAACCTGTTAAATCCAGGGAAAAAAATTTCCAAAAAAAGCACAATTGTCAATAATTTGGAAAACTATACAACTAATTAGATTCAGAATCAAAAATAACAACGCAGAAACGCTTTATTAACAAAAAATTTGTCCAAAATATCGTGGTAAGTAAGGGCATCGGGTTTGCAATAGCACTATTAGTAATTACAATTAGTTTTACCCCAGCATTTGCGTTAACAGAATTAGAAAGATCAAGTGTTAACAATCCAAGATTAGAGAATGCATTTGGATTGCAAATTTCTGACAATGTAAATGTCAATCACCAAATGCAGATCTCAGCTGATATTACAAACAATCAAGACAAATCACAGACATTTGTCTATCTTGTTCAGATAAAAGATAAAACAGGTTTTGTTGTTTCGTTGGGATGGATTAGTGGACAACTAACACCAGATCAAAAACTGAGTCCATCTCTTTCTTGGTCACCAAAATCTGAAGGAGAGTTTACAGCTGAGATTTATGTTTGGGAAGGTTTTCCAATTAATCACAAAGCATTAGCAGAGTATACAACATTGAAAATCAACGTCAGTTAGTTTTTGAAAAGATATTCAATAATCAAAGATGTAATTTATTTAACAATACTAAGAATTTGTTCCTAAAACTGTCCAAAATACATTCAATATAGAGAATTTAGCTTGAAATTGTTCGTATTAAGATCTGAGGTTTGCCTCTTAGTGAAAAAAGTTCAACAAGTTCTCGCTAATAGAAGTTTGAGCCTATTGCAGTTATGACAATAGGATATTGTGTTAAGTGCCGAGACAAACGAGAAATCGGTGGCGCAAAACCATACACCATGAAAAATGGTAAACCTGCAATCAAAGGCACATGCCCAAAATGCAGCACAGCCATATTCAGAATTGGTAGAGGATAAAATTCTCACAAGAGAATTTTAGTACTGCCATTCATCAGTGAGACCATTCCATAGTGAACGCATTGGGGATGGATCTTTTTCTATTTCTTCTGTTATGCGATTTTTTAATACAAAAAAGAAATTTTCCAATGCATCAATTCCACCATCAGCATACAATTCTTTCCCGATTTCTGAAATTCTGTTGTGCTTTTCAGCAATCTCATCAGAGTCAGGGTTTTGTAGACAAAAAGTCATCAGATCAATGAGTTCTTCTTCTAGCATGAAATCCAATACAAACAATGGATTTACATGAATAATTTAGACTTTTTTAAAATTCCCTTTAATCAAAGTTGGAAATTAATTATTCATGTTTTTTAAAACTCCATTAATAAAAAAATTATTTTGTAATTACACAATGGGTAACTAAGACAGTTCACGTTAACCTATAAGCATAAATTCCATTCTCAAGATTTGAAACTACATATGAATATAGATTCTCATATTGAAAATGCCGCAAGAGCCATTCATAATGCAAAAATGGTTAGAAATACATCAAAAAAACTTCTAATAAAAAAATCAAATATCCATCCTGAACATATTATAGAATTAAGCAAAATTATGCAAAGTGTAATTTCAAGTACAGGCAAAGCAATGAAGGGAGCTAAATTAGCTGAATCTAGAGCAAAATCCAGATTAGAAGCAGTAAAAAAAGAAATAGCAAAAACCATCACCCATACTAGAAATGCAAAATATGCTGCAATCGCTTCACAAAAATCAGCCAATGCTGCATTGATTACATCAAAGAAAATGACAAATCCACAACTTGTAAACAAGCATCAAAAGACATACAATATTCAGATAGAAGCATCAATACGTGCTGCCAAAGTTGCTGAAAAGGAAACACAAAAAGCTACCATAGCTTCAAGAACAGCTAGAATCGCTGCAAGAATGGCACTAAAAGAACTGCAAATTTAGTTGTATTCAGTGTTTTATTTTTGAATTCCAGTATGTAGGAAATTCAACAAATCAAAAATACATCCTAAAATAACCAAGATACTGCATATACTAAATATCTGAGACCAAAAAGTTGCTCTTTACGATAAAGAATTTGAATAAAATCTAATCTAAAAAAAATAAAAAAGTGGTTATGCTATGCAGAGTTGTATTATTGTGTGTACTTCTATTGTTCCTGAATTTGTGATAGAGCCACCACATAGATTGATTATCTGACCCCAGTTTGTGATTGTATTACTGTTGGTAAACAAGCCTTGATTTAGGATTGTATCATTGTTCATAACAGGACCGCTATTAGTAAATGTGCCAGTTGTCATGATTGTACCATCATTAGTCACATACATAGAGTTGGTAAATACACCACTACTACTCAAGATACCACTTTCTTTCACGTTTATGGTACCAGAGGAGGTAATCACGCCAGTACTATCAATGTGACCGAAATTTTGAATCACACCTGTTGGACCATTAGTGATTGTTCCAGATGAGGTTATGGCATCATAGTTATAGAATAGTCCACTGTTTGTTATTGTACCAGTTACACTATCAATAACACCATTATTGATAACTTTGCCTGAAGTTGTAATTACACCGCCACTTGCGATGTTAATTTGTCCGTTATTTTGGATCACACCACTGCTAGTTACGGTTCCAATGTCAAAATTAACACCAGTTCCAACTGTTACTTTATCAGTTGGACCAATTACCAAAGTTGCTACTGTACATGTTGTAGTAACAGAGTTCCATGTTCCACCTACTGCTGGAGCTTCACAGGATATTTCACTATTGACTGTAGAAACTAATGCTTCTGCGTCTTGAGCAGAAAAAGCAATCATAGAAATCAATACTGCTAATACAGGAAGTATTAGAATTTGTTTTATTTTTGTCATTGTATGTTAAATGAGATTTACGGTATTAACCAACGCTGACATGATGGTGTGTTTAATGTACCTATGTGATAGTATAGTAGACGTTTTTGTAAATGTGTGATCTAGATAATCTTTGAAATTAATTTTGCAAAATCTCTACCAGTTTTTGTCAGAGTAATGTTGATCTTATTTTCTTCAATTGTAGATTCAACTAGGCCCTTTTTCTCCATCCATACTATGTGTTTTGCAAGTCTTGCATAGTTTAGTTTGGTATCAAGGGCTAACTGTGTTTTCCCGCCAGAGGGGTGTTCCATCATGAATTTTACTATACGCATAAGAGTTTTCATACTAGGATCAAAAGTAGCTGCAAGAGATTTTGTTTTTAGAATTTGTATTACTTTAGGATTGACAGATTTTCCCAATATTGAAACCAATTATTTAACAGAATCACTGTTTATAACCTATCTCAATTAACAGGCATGAAAAGTCTAAAGTTTGAGAGATAGTTTGCTTTTGGCACTAATTGCCACTATACTTACAATTGAAACTACTAAAATCATCATTGCTATCGTCCCAAATTCAGGAACCACATTAACCTCAAGGGATTCTCCATGAGGGCCAGTCAAAGGGATGTTTACCCCAGTTCCCTGCAGTGTAATCTTGATGTTCACATTCTCATTGCTGGGTAATGCTTCTGTAAGATGATCACCAATTGCAATTTTTTGATTAATCATTGTTTTATCTAAAATCACTTGATCGTTTTGAGTCACCAAAATATCATAGT
The DNA here is from genome assembly GCF_025698945.1 of Nitrosopumilus sp. Taxonomy (NCBI): domain Archaea; kingdom Thermoproteati; phylum Nitrososphaerota; class Nitrososphaeria; order Nitrosopumilales; family Nitrosopumilaceae; genus Nitrosopumilus; species Candidatus Nitrosopumilus sp. The sequence goes on along the minus strand of NZ_JAILWM010000001.1, from coordinate 344,157 downwards.
TTACATCATAAATCTCTAGTCCATTTTTATCAGTGAATCTAACATTGATTGTCATGTGTTCTCTTTCCACAGGTTCTGTAGATGTAATTAATATCCAGGTAGAACCATCATCTGAAACGGTTTCCATTTTTATCATAGAACCCCCATGGTTTGCACCTAAACTAAAAGGGGAAGGGATTATGACTTCTTGAGCAAAAGTATTTTCACTGAAACTAGACATAACTAACACAGAAACAATTGCAATAAGAAAGCCATATGTAAAATTCATTTTTGTTGTATGTAATTTAGATGATATAGACAATACATGATCTTATTTTATAGAGTATTAACCTACGCTGACATACTTGTTAGTTTTGTAGACAAGTTTGTCAGTATGGTCATATTATGATCATTCTTGATCAATCTTTTGATGCCTGAAATTGTAATGACATCTCTTATTACAAAACCAATCAAGTCCACCCAAATATTCAACATTATCAGACTTGCCGCAAAAGGTACATTTTATAAAATTCTTCATAACTTTTTCTTTGTTCATAGTATCTGAATATAGTTTAGTACTCTTTAGGATATCTATTCTACAAATAATTTGGAAAACAGTATCCAAAGATAAGGAGCATCAAACTTATCAAAATTGTGAAAAGGTAAGCATGAAAAAACAAATGAAAATTATGGTGTATATACTAGTAATACAATACAAATCAATGAGTTTTAAATCAGGCAAAGAAAAAACGCCCAACATAATAGACATGCTTTTGAGCAAAAATCCGGATAAAACAATTGATTCAGACACGCTGATAAAAAATGTGCAAGACAGAATCAACAATGCATTGGAAAAAGGATATCAATACACCAGAGTGATTGATTCGTCTGAAAAATTTCTGAGAAAAAATGTGTTTGGGCAAATAAACATGGCAGTACTGTATGTGGATATTGTCGGTTCTACTAAAATGAGTATGACATTGCCCCCTGACAAACTATCGACAATAATAAGCTCATTTTCTCAAGAAATGTCGTATATGATTGAAAAGTTTCATGGATATGTTCTAAAATTTGTAGGTGATGCAGTTATAGGATATTTTGTAGAAAACGAGACAGACCAGATTCCTGCTGCATATAACACAGTGGCCTGTGCAGAATCCATGATAAAGGTAGTAAAACAAGGAATAAACCCAATCCTAATTGAAAAAATGGCGCTCTCTGAGATTAGCATAAAGATTGGAATTGATTTTGGCAATAATACGGTAGTCAGATATGGCGCGGATGAACAAAAGGCATATGTCGATTTGCTTGGACCTGCAATGAATGTAGCAGCAAAGATACAAAATTTGGCAAAGCCAAACCAGATCATAGTTGGTCAAGACATTTACAATAAACTAGACCCATACATGCAAGAGTTTTTCTTGGACATGACAGATGAATTGAATTATCCTTTGAAGCATTATTCAAATGATCAAGAGAAAAATTACCATGTTTACAGATACAAATACCAATGAATTGTGTCAAATCAGTTTCATAATTTTCCAAATCAGTCCATTATAACCTTAATACAAACAACAACCAAACAATATGATGTCAAAATTAACATTTGAAAATACAGTGCATTGGGAAGCTACAAGCAAGCATATTCTGAATTTTCCAGAAATCAGATTTGTCGGAGTTATAAATAACATGGGCAATCTTATTGCAGGCAATTACAAAAAGGGAATCATTCCAATTGCAGAAATAGAACAATACAAGATCTGTATGGGACACGCATTAGAATTATTTATGAAAAAGGATCTTGATAGTGTTTTAGGGCAGCTAGAATACATCATATCAAAAAGAAAGAGCATAAAGATTATTACGATTCCAGTGAGCAATTATGTGGTATTAGTTTCTGCTAAATCCACGACAAAGATAGAGCCAATAATTGATGAGATCGTTGGATCTTTGAAGTATTTACAGCATGTAAAGTAGAAGAAATTATCTCAAATCATTGCAATTCCCGATCACTTAGTTTGTTATACTCGAGCATAATTTGCGGAAGCTTATCTCCGGGATTTTTAGATATGTCGTATTTTTTACAATATAGAAAATAGTTTGGCCAGTTATTTTTTGCAGATTCTAAAAAATTCTCCCCTATCATATCATCATGCCACTCTATAATGTTCAGACCATATGCAAAAAACCTACTAAGATATTTCCCAATTCCCTGCGGAATTTTGCCATTAATGTCTAAAAACGCAATCTTATCGAGGGTATTCAGATAATCATAGGCATATCGTTTACAGTCCTCAGTGGTTTTGAGAACAGAATTTTTGTTAAGACGGGTGGTCAAGTCTTCATGAAATCCCCTTAGCAGTTGGGCATAGGAGGCCTTTGTATTTTCATGAATGCTCTTCCAGGTAATTATAACCATTGAGACAAACATAGATGCAGTTATGGAACTAACCACAATTGCAATTATAGGTAAATCGATATTTGCAGATATTTGCAAGAAAAGGTTTGAAATATTATCCAAAAATATTCCTACTGTTTTTTTCTATTATTAAATAATCTCGAACCAAGTTTAGTAAATAGTTCATTATATTATCATGGTTCCCAATGACAATCGCAATTGCATCCATTCTGACATCTAACTCTCTTGCAGTCAATACAGATTTTTTGTCTCCATGAAGGGGCGGTATTCATAATACTAGTAGTCACTTCATCCTAATTAACCCACATCGACAAATTGCGCTAGTTCTTAAGTGAGTAACGTGTAATAGAATCATGCTTGAAATGAATAATCTAAGATCTTGTGGAAAATGCGGCAACGTATTCTTGAAGCAAATCAACGAAAACGAAGTAAACAGATGTCCTGCATGCAACGTCTGGAAAAAGGAATCCATTTAATGAATTTCAAAATTAATCCTTATCTTAAAAAAATTCTCCACGTGTTCCTTCACCACAATATATCTGAGAAACATTATTGGTGGTCTGAAAAGTAATTATCAAAATTCCAACAGTAATGATGAGTTTGTAATTGTGTTTTTATTTATTTTAATTTTTAAAATTATTTCATCCCATGAAAAGGGTGTAATAGGATGTTATTCTATTTGTCTGATTTTGGAGCATCTTTCTTTTGCTCTTCTTTCTTTGGTTCTTCTTTTTTGCCATCATTTGCGACGACTATTGTTGGGTTTGTTTCATTTGTCATACTATATAGAGTCTTATCTGTAATATATACCCATGCACATTAATCTATAGTTAATTAAAATAAATATAGAAAAATAGGTACAAGTTAGAAAATTACTCTGGTATATATCAGTAAGAACAGTATCAAAAGTATGTTCGAAAAAATAATTAAAAAACTCAAATTCGGTTCTTGTAAAACTGCAAAAATAGATGATGTAGATTCATTCAAAGAACATCAAAAGAAAGATGAAAATTCAGTGAAATGAAATACAGTTGTAAAGAATGCAATTTCAAATGGGAAGGAACTTCATACACTTTTGACAAAGTTCGTGATCATGAAAAGATACATGTCGTCAATCTCATCAAAGTAAAAACATCGAGGAGAAAAACAAAGTAATGTCTATTCGATGTAGGGTTTGCAATGCAGTAAAAAACACACAATCAAGTAATGATGAAAAGTGGGAATGCCAAACGTGTGGGAATTTACTTGATTCCCAAGGATGCGTTATTGCTTCATAATTAATTCAAAGTTTTAGAAAAAACAATTTCGTCAGTTAAAAGATGATATACTAGGGCAGGCCCTAATATGTGTGTCAAATCAACTGTATTGCAGAATATGCTACAAGCTAAAGTTTCCTAGATTTGAAAAACAACAAAAATGCAAAACAGAATAGATTTCAAATTTATTTAGTTTTTTGATTCTATTTTATCGTTCTAAATTTCCTACACCACTATCAGCAGATATTTGCTCATAGTTGTTAGTATGACAATTTGGACATAACCCTCTAGAAAATTTATCATTATACACGGTTCCGCAATCAGTGCACACTCTCAAATCTTTTACATCAATCATAATTACTAAGAAGAGTATTCAGTGTTAAGTATTGCTAGATGAAAGTTTATGCAGAGTCACAAAAATCCCAAGTGAAAATAAAAAGAGAGGTTATTTTAGTCGCCTATAGATCTCTTTGAATTCAACTGACAAGTTGTAAGACATGTTTAACAGATGTGCCAGTTGGTTCATCGATGTCTTGTCATGTCCTAATTGTCTTAAGATAGTTAGTGCTTTTTGGGGAGAACTGGGCAAAAGTCGACTCTTGCCAGACCATGTCTTAAATGCCTCCTCTACATCAAGACAAAAATTCATGACAAATTGTTTCCAGTTAGGCATTGCTTTGAGTGCTTTTTCATTTAGCAATACTTGAGATAGTTCACGAAACTCATTTTTTCTATCCACGTATAGCATGTCAAGTGCTTGTGTAATCTTTTCTGGAACATATCCCCCAGTGTTTAGCATGTACATTCCTGTGATGCTCATATCATACTATACTCATTATCAGAGATAAAGTAGTAAGTAAATTCTCTGAAAATTTGTAAGTTAAAACACAATAAAATTAACAGATGTAAAGAATAAAAAAGAAAAGAATTGGAACTTATTGGAATGGATCAATGAATGGACAGTTCACAATGTGATCTTTGTCCATTGGACGAGCAATACCAATATCGATCAATCCTGCTTCTCTGTATGCATTCAAATCATCAATTGTTTCTAGCAATTGTGCCTCATCGGGATTTGTCCATCCTGTTACAAATATTCTCCACATTGGAGAATAATTTGCATCGCCAGGTGCACCTGTGGCAATTCCTGGTTGGAATCCTAATGGACCAGTTCCCTTTAGACCATTTTTGAATTGATACAAATCTACTGCTGCAGAGTTTGCAATTAATTTTGCAGATGTTGGTGAACTAACAACACCCATCATCTCAGCTGGACCGCTAGGAGTAGCATCTGTTACAATGTAATAGATTGTTCTACCATCAGGCCCCCATCCACGATGAGCAATGAAAGTTACTGTCATCTCTTCTTTGTCGATATCAAGAACTTGTCCACCACCATATGGTGTTTCATCAGTTAATGTCTTGTCTTCTTTAACCATCATTTGTCCTTCTGGCCAAACAATTTGCGGCATATTCAATACAACATCAACTGGAGTCAGTGTTACTTCAGATTCTGCAGCATCCATGATCATCTCTTCAGAATCAAGTACTCTTGGTGTGGTACCTTCATTCCATGTAACATGTACATGAGATGTTAATGCACTATACTTTTCTGCTTGTGCAGGAGTACTGGTAAAAACTTCACTTTGGTATCCGTGTACGCCATCGCCTTCAACGCCGTTTGTAAACATGAATGTTTTTGAAAGGGCAGATTTTGGTGCATTTTTCAATAAAGGCGCAAGTTCAACTTGCCAGCCTTGATTCTTTGTTATGATATCTGCATGTGTAGGATCACTAGAATCAGTGATGATGAAAAATACATCTTCACCATTATAGTATCCATGATGCATAGGGATTGTTGCAGGAACATTTGTTCTTGATAATCTAAGTTCAGATCCCATGTTAACATCAGCTTCTTTTTCCATAGTGGATTTCATCATGGCTTTTTCTTTCATCATGACTTCTTTTTCCACCATGGCTTCTTTTTCAGGAGCTGGTGTTACAGGAGTTGATTTTTGTTGTTCCATCCATGCGGCTTTACCACCAGGGATTTCAGAACACAGCTGCACTCCACAGACACCAGTACTTGAACCATATTGAGAGGTGCTAGTACCTTTACTTTTGAGAGCGTTGGCATCTGCAAAATAATCAGTTGTCAATCCTGCTGTAAACAAGGGAAGAATTGCAAGAATTGCAATATATCTTAGAGTCTTGTTCATGAGGTGCAAAAATGAATTTTAATTTAAAAGAATTTATCCAAATTAGACAATTTCATGCAAGCTCAGAAAAGCGATTACCTACATAATCCCAATTTACAACATTCCACCAATTCTGAACATACTCTGGTCTTCTATTTTGATATTTTAGATAGTATGCATGCTCCCAAACATCCAATCCTAGCAAAGGAGTTTTTTGTACAGTCCAAGGACTAGTTTGATTGGATGTTGTCATAATTTCAATTTTGTTGTATGTTGGATTAAAAACAAGCCAGCACCATCCACTTCCTTGAATAGACAAAGCATTCTCTGAAAATATTTTTTTAAAATTATCAAAGCTATCAAAATACACATCTATGGCATCTTCTAATTTTCCACCAGGAACTCCATCATTTTTTGGATTCATTGTCTCCCAAAACAATCTATGATTTTCAAAACCACCACCAAAAAAATTGATTGTACTTCTTGCAGATTCAGGAACACTATTCAGATCTGAGAGTATAGCTGAGATATACTTTGGATGAGCATCTCCGCCAATTGATTCAAGTGATTTGTTCAAACCATCAACATATGACTGGTGATGTTTTTTGTGATGAATTTGCATTGTCTCTTTATCGATAAAGGGCTCAAGTTCATCATAACCATATGGCAATCTTGGAAGTTCGTAATGAACCATAAGTCAAATAATTAGTATCCACATATATTTTTGAAGTAGATTCTGAATCAAGTTTTTATTGAAAAAACATCTGAAAAAAATATGATTCATCCTAGCATCAGTATAGTTTTTCCAAATAGCCAACAGACAGTTTCACTCTTTTCATGGATATGCAAAAAGATGGACAATGTCGATGAATTAAACGAGTTTGTAGCATGGCATTTGGATATTATCAATCAAACAATTAACGAGATTACCAAAACACAAAACATCAATTTATCAAATAATAAAATTGCAAAAGATTGGGCAGTCAAGTTTTTAGAAAATTATGAGGAAAGGATTCGTAAAATGAGAAATACAAGCAATCAAGTTTTTGAGAGATTTCATCATCTAAAAGATACAGAGTTTAAAAAAATCATAGATGAAAACAAAGACAGGAAAGAAGAGATTGAAGAGCTTTTACAAATTTTTCATAACAACAAAGGATTACTGATTGGAAAAATAATATTTGCATACAGAGAAACATGGTTTTTAGCAAAGCAATTAACAAATCCAGAAACGAACCTTAGTTCAGTAGAAGAATACCAAAAATGGGTAATTTCAAACATCTCCAACCTAAAAGAAACAAGAAAATCTTTGGAGAAAATTCACGAAGAAATCAAAAGGTGCAAAGAATGATTAGTCTTGGAGGCAAGAATACGATATGAGAAAACTAGGAACTGTTGATTTAGAAATTTTGCATTTGGCAAAAAAAGAAAACGGAACATTTAATGAAAAAAATCTAGAAAATTCAAATTTAAAGAGATTGGGAGTGGGAAGAATCCTTGATGCATTAGCATCATTGAAAGACAGAAAAATGATTTCACTTAATGATGATGGCTCTTTTACCATGACTCAGCTAGCAAATGAGATTCTTTGGAGTAATGATATTCCAATTTGGGCAAAAATCCTGAGACTGCTTCAAATAAAATCATGCAGCATTAATGAAATTACAGATACCTTAAACATAAATGAAGAGAAGATATCCGAAGATCTTGAAAAATTAAGGAAGAACCAGTTTGTTTTAATGTCACCCCAAAGACAAGAAGAAAAACTAGTGAAGGTTTTTGAAATATTACCAGAAGGAATCGAAGAAATAGACAAGACAGAAACTGAAGGATTTGATAAAATAAATTTCGAGGAATCAAAAACAAGTGTAGAGATAATGAGTTTAATTGATGAAGTAATTAGAGAAATTCAAAATTCAAACTTAGAGATTCCAAAAAAGGACAGCATGGTAGAAAAACTATCCAAACTAAAAGGAAAATTAGAAATTTAATTACTTTGAGCGTATTTTGTCTTGAATTTGAGCAAGGATCAACTCGGCCTTGTTCTTGTTCTCATAGTTATCAGCAGTCTCATCCATGATAGCATCAATCTCATAACTCTTATCGACTAGAATGTTTGCGACATGATCATCTAGAGTTCCATTTCCAATCAAATAGTATGCAAAGACAGTATTCTTTTGCCCTATCCTATGTAAACGGTCTTCTGCTTGTCGGTGAATTGCAGGACTCCAGTCAAGTTCTGCAAAGATCACATATTTTGCCCTAGTCAAATTAATGCCGACGTTTCCTGCACGAAGTCCAGCTATCATGAGTTTTGACTCGCCTTTCTGGAATTTATCAATCTGATCCTGTCTAAAACTATCGGTTTGTCCACCAATTATTGAGACAGGTGAAAATTCTTGGAGGCTCTCATGCAATAATTTGTGGATTACTTTGTGATGGCAAAACACCACCACACTTTCTTCAATTTCCATGATATTTTTTACAAAATTAATTACATGTGGCAGTTTTGCAATTCCTGCAATCTGTCTTTCACTTTGAATTGCCCTATGATACGAAGCAGATTTTGAGAATTCAGTCTCAGCTACCTTTTGTTCTTCCTCTAGTTTTTTCCAGATTTTATCAAGTTCTTCAAGATAGTAATCAGTATCAGATGCTATAACCTCTTTGTATCGAACTTTGTCTTTTAGTTCTTTTAGTACATCAGATTTTTTCCTTCGCAGCATTACATGTTTTTGCAATTCATTTCTAAGCGAATCACGTTTATTTTCTAAAACAATTGCTTTGCCTTTTTCATTAACATAACAAAAGTATTCACAAAATTCCTTAAAGCTTCCAAGCAGTCCAGGCTTTATAATATCAATAATAGGCCAGATTTCAGAACCTCGATTGTAAATAGGAGTTCCAGAAAGACCAATCCTATACAAAACAGATGGAAGAGCAGCTAATTTCTTAACAGACTTGTACTTTTGTGTAGTTTTTGATCTTAAGTTGTGGACCTCATCACAAACAATTGTTTTGATTCCAAGTTTTGCAATGTCTTTTTGTCTTTTGAATAGCAATTCATAATTAATTACGTAAATGTCAGTCTTTGGAAGTTCTTTTGATTTTCCAGTTCTAATCAAAGTTACACTAGGAGATTCAGATTCCAGTATTCTGCCATTCTTGCTTTTCTTCTTTAGGAATTTCTGAATTTCTCTTTCCCAATTATTCAGAGTAACAAGGGGGGCAACTACAAGCAGAGGGAAAGTTTGTTTTTCAGTTGCCACATAAGATAATGTTTGTACAGTTTTTCCCAAACCCATTTCATCTGCAAGTAAAGCATTTCCGGAGGATTTGAGCAAAAAATCCAATCCTTCTTTTTGGAAGTTTAGGAGTTTACCACGAAATTGCTCCCCAGTTTTTGCTTTTTTTAATTTGTGTTTGATTGGAGGCAGGGCGGGTTTTGGAGCAAATGTTTTGATAATTTTTCTCTGCCATGCAGATTTTGATAGTATTTCAAGAGGATAACGGTCAAGAATTAGTTTGATTTGCTTTACACTCTCAGTGCTGTCAGGAACAATGACCTCATTGGCAGTTTCGCCATACCATGCCTCAGGAACCAGCCTAGAAATCATACTGACGGCACGCTCACCAGTGATCTTCCAGCTCCAAATTTTGGAATATTTGTCAAGAACATATTCCAATGTTCCAATATTTTCCATGGATGTTTCCATAATTTGTCGATAGAATGTTTTTTTGCCTTATGAATCTTCATGTTTTTGACGATCATTAAATAATCAGAGAAAAATCTGCAAGAGTTAAAATATGATAGAATTGTCACCTATTGGGAAAAATTTCAATCTTGAAGCCAGGCTCGTTTTATCAAAAATTAACAATATGAAAAAACAATAAACAAGAATACTGCGTTCAATTGGAGTTTGTGGATCATTTTCTTCAATCTAAAAAATCCTACATTAGATCAAATCTGATTTGACAAATTACTTCTAAATTTTATAAAATAGAGATCCTAGTACAATAATTGAATTTCAAAATAATTTGAAAAACAAATTAAAGTTGTCAAAATAAAATATTTAGAAAAAACATGTTTATTTAATAATTTTAAGATTTTAAAGATTCAAACTGCGATATATGTTTAAAATTCATAAGATATCAGAAAAGACGTGGATTTTGATCAAAAGGAAGAACCAAATGTTGAAAAACCAATAATCATTGCTGCAATGCAAGACATGGGAAATGTAGGAAGTATTGTTGTAAATTTTATCAATGATTCTCTGAAAACTAGAACTTTTAGAATTGCAAAAACACCATTTCCCACATATGTTGTAGACAGGGGCGGATACATTGATCTTCCAAATGAAAGTTGGGAATACAAATTCACTGAGGATTTAATTATATTTGGAGGAGGAAAAGGTCAACCGCAAAGCACAAGTGAATTAAATGAATTATGTCAAGATGTAATTGATGTTGCAAAAAAATATTCTGCAAAATTCATTTACACCCTTGGTGGTTTTCATACAAATAGATATTTAGATAAAAATCCAAAGACATTCATCACTACAACAGATATTGAATTAACTAGACAGATGGAAAGATTAGATGTAGAGACTACTCCCCAAAAATCAATCATTACAGGATTTAATGGTTTGATACTAGGATTTGCAAAACAGAATTCCATTCAAGGAATAGGAATGTATGGAGAGCTAAATGAGCCTGAAATTCCTCAATACAGAGCAGCAATTAGCATAATTAAGACTCTTGAAAAATTGACATATAGAAAATTCGGAGATACCAGTCAACTAGAGGCCATGGCACAAGAGATTGAAAGAAAATTCAAAAATTAAAGACTAGTGGGATTTTCCTATTGGATGTGGTTGTGTATTTTCATCATGACAATCACATGAACAAAGATGTGCTTTATGATTATTCATGCAATCAATGCATTCGTAATGTTTTCTTCCCTCACAAGCTGCACAAATCATCTTATCTCACATAAACAATAGAGGAATTTGAGTTTTTTCTATATTTGAGGCAAATCAATAGCTTATTTCACTTCTATCAAGCAAATTTTCTGTCAAATCAACATAGCCCTGTGGATCTAATTCTTTTGCAAATCCCTTGTCTATGTTTATCAGATAAATTGAATGAAGATGAGCATTAAGTATATCATCATATTCTATTGGCGGATTCTTGTAGTAACGATCACATAACTTCTTGATTTTATCAATATCTTCTTTCTTTCTTGCATTTGGGGGCAACAAAAAAATCTTAGAGATAGGCAATATTCCCACTGCAGGAGTTGCTAATGAAAACTTGGAGCAGTGTTGGCTATATCTTGCAATCTTGCTCATTATTCTTGCAGCATAATAATCCAAAGTATCCATTGCGTGTTCAGGAGGGGTAAAACCAGTTTCAATTTCAATTATTGTGTTTCCTCCACCCTTTTTGGCAAATATATCACAAACAAGAATTTTGGAAATCTCTTTTTCAACATCAACGACATATCCTCTAGAAATTAGATTAGAAGCACAAATCAATTCCAATATAGAATGATTGATTTTTACCAAGTTTTTTTGATACATGTCAATTAGTTGATTCCGAACATAGTTCAATTTTGGGATGTCTTTTTGATTAAGATTTGGTGACAGATTTTCACACATCTTGTTTACATCATTTCGGAATTTTTCCAAATCCATGATTCAAGGTAAGATAATTTTAGGGGTTTAAGAATGAGCTGGGAGTAGAGTTATCCCTTGCAAAGAAGAAAATTACTCAAATTAAATTGAAAAATAGCGAAATTTTATTCATACCTTGTCTTAACAGCAAAAATTAGCAGATATGTTGTGCTCAAAAACAAGGTTGTAATTGTAGGTTTATTCTCAATAATGATTCTATCATCATTTATTCCAAATTCGGAGGCAAAGTTATGGGAACTAATTATTGATATGAACGTAGAAAAAGCAGCCATCTATTCAGGAGAATCATTAGTAATTACAGGCAAAGTCGTTGATCATGCCTACAAACCAATTCAAGGCGCAGAAGTTTTAATCAGAACTGGTTCAGACACCACTAAAACATTTACAGACCCATGGGGAGTTTTTAGAGGAGAATTCAAAGACTTACAGAAGACTCCTGGAATTTACAGTATCAATGTAGTAGCATCATGGTATGGAATGACAGGGTTAACAAGTACACAGTTTCAAGTTAAAGGAGAGATTTCACAAATATCATCACTTCAAGAAAAATTAAACACCGAACAAGCAATAAGATATCTAAGTGCAGATGAAAGTGATTTTGCAAAAGACCCAATTGGTCAAACATTATTCAAATATTATCACGGTTTACTGTATGAGTTAATTTTAGAACAAAAAGAGGCAATAAAACCAGTTGCAGACCAAGTTTACATTGAACAGCAACGCCAAATTTCAAATGTACTACGAGATCAAGCAATTGAAGAGTTCAATCCAGGTCCTGGAGTGTATTCAGGATATCAATATGAGGATTACATTAACGGGGTGAACCCAGAGATACGTGAATTAATAGTAAGCCAACTAAACTTTACAAAAAATAGTTTTGAGCAAGCACAAAGTATCAGAGAACAAATTATTGAAAATGGTGGAACGTATGAAGAAGCAAGAGCAGCATATCTAAGCATCATAAGCATTCCAAAAGAAGTTCTAGAAGAATTTAATCAAAACAAACTAAACGAAAAGGCTGAAAATTTTTCTGATGACAATCAAACAAATTCAAATCCATAAATCAATGAACGATTGATAATTTCTACGCGGGCCTTATATTCAAAATTACATAAAAATAATTGATGAAAATAGATATTCCATTACCATGTCCAACTTGCGGGGGTAAAATGTATTCAATATGCTACGAATCAGCATTTTCAATCCTAAAAAAACGAAGTTGGCAAGTGTGTAAAGAATGCAGTTTTGAAAGAAATTCTGAAGATTTTAAAAAATCCATTTGCTGTGCATAACAGCATTTTCTATTTTTTGCCATGTACTGTATCCATTAACAAAGACGACTAGACAAAATCGAGGAAAATTATTCTTTTGAGTTCACAATACAGTAGATACAGCTTTGATACCCTTCAGAATTTGCCTGGGAAGAGGTATCTGGAATAAAATATCTCTTATGAACCATCATTATCTCATCCATCAAACAGTTGTCAGTTTCATTAAGTAAATCATGAACTTGTTTTTTGTTCTTATCGCCCAAATAATTTGCCATACATTCAATGATAATTACCAGTATAATACAATGATTGTTTATCAATACGGCATAATTTTCAAAAACAATGATTCAGAAATCAACTATTATAATTTATCAACAGTCAACGTCAGAGTAGAAAAAATAAAAGATTATTCGGTGTAATGAACTATAAGCGTATTATCCATTACAGGATGAACTGCTATGATGTTATCACCCTTTTCAGCAAGAAAATCATTTACAACATCTTGCAGATAAACGCCTTGCGATAATTGCTTTGTTTCAAAATAACGAATTTTGTGAATCATTACAATAAAGGGCCCCAATGAACGTATTAAAGATTCTAAAAAACCAACATTACAATAATGATTTCAACGGAGAAGAATTACAGAATTAATCATAGACCATTAGGTTCTTTTCTTCAAGTAGACTGTGAATTTGGTGAACAGAGCGATGTATCTCTTTTTCAAGTTTTGCTCCAACACAAACAAGTTTTCCTGATGCAAAAATCAGAATTACAGTTTTAGGATCAAGCATTCTGTGAATTAATCCTGGAAATTGTTCTGGTTCATACATACTTCTAGGCAGGGTTCTTGCAGCTTGCTCTAAATTGACTCGCCCTCCTAAATTAATTGAAGAAACAATATTTTGAATTGTAACAACAGGTTCATTTTTTATTTTGATCTTGCCTTTTCTAAGAATCCCTACCACCTTATTTACAGCAGATTCGGCCAATTCGTGTGATTTTGCTCCTGTGCATACCATTTTTCCAGTGCTAAAAAGCAAAGTTGCAGTCTTTGGAGTTCGTAGTCTAAAGACAGCTCCTGGGAATTGTTCTGGATTGTATTCAACATCAGGGAATTTTTTTGTGATATCTACAAGATCCAGTTTTTGGTCTATTGTGGCAGAAGCAACAACATTGACAATTGAGATTAAGGGTTTAGTTTGAGTCATTTTTGTATAATTATTCTCTACCTATATCTCCATATCCTGATCTAGTCTAAGACCTTTGTATCTATTTCTAATAGTAACTTCAGTAACATTTGCAGCTTCAGCAATATCACGTTGAGTTCGGTCTTCACAATTCTTTACACATGACAAGTATAGTGCAGCAGCAGCTAATCCCATTGGATCCTTTCCAGCAGACTCTTTATGTTCTTGTGCTTCTTTGAGAACTTTAATCCCATATCGTTTTGTCTTCTCAGAAATTCCAAGCTTGCTTGCAATTCTTGAAACACATTGAGTAGGATCAACTACGGGCATTTTTAATTCTAATTCTTTATGTAATAATCTGTAGCATCTTGCAATGTCTTTTTTCTTTATGTTACCTGCTTCTGCAACATCTTTTAGGGTTCGAGGTGTTTCAGTATCTCGACATGCAGCATAAAGGGCAGATGCTATTAATGCAGAAATTGAACGTCCCTTAACAAGACCTTTCTCCAATGCTTTTCTGTAGATGTAAGCGGCTTTTTCAATTACAGAATCAGATAATGAAAGTTTGTCTTTTAATCTAGCCAACTCATTAAGGGCTTGTCGTAAATTTTTATCAGCAGAAGCATTTACTTTACTTCTACTATCCCAAGTTCTTAACCTCTCAATAGTACTCTTCATTGTAGAAGTAAGAGGTTTACCAGAAGAATCACGATTGATGGGATTAATTATTGTAGCAAGTCCTCTATCATGCATTGCCAAAGATGTGGGAGCTCCAGTTCTTGTAGGATCAGCCCCTCCTTCTTTAGAAAATGATCTCCATTCAGGTCCAGAATCCTGGAGTGTTTCAGTAATTACATATCCACATTGACCACAAAATCGCTCTCCAGTGTCATTGTCTGTGAGCATTCCTTTTTTTCCACATCTGCGACATACAGAATCGGCATTGATTGTTTCTAAGACCAAAAATATGACCAATATTGGTTAATTTATTCACTATATGAACTGGCTTATTTAGTAAAATTTTGAGTAAATTCTGAAAAATTACTCATTTTGTACGTATTACAGGGTAACACGATAGTAATCCAATCTTTCTGGGTTTAATTTCTGAACAAATTCAATGTTTTCATGTCTGTCTATTCTATTTTGTATGACATCACGTAATTGTAAGCTGGTCAAATAGGAATACCCCTGATTCTTCGCAATTTCATTAAACATCTTTCTCATACTAGGTCCACCGCCATGACCCCAATAACCCATCTCAAGGGCCAGAGGTTCCAAAAACACAGTGTTAGATTTTCCAAAATTCTCATCAGAGATGTCCCTGATTAGAGAATAATTCTCAAGTGGGCCTCCCTTTGCAAATCCAACAATCATACCAGATTCAGAACCATATCGCAATGTAACCAAAATGGTTTTAGAGTCTTTAAGAGATTCAAAAAATGTTTTTTTGTTAAATTGCAAAGTGTCAGGAATTTCATCATATATTTCAAATAGTCTTTTTTGGAATTCAGAATCAAAATCTTTTTCTTTTTCAAAATGTGGAATTAATGGTATTTTATCATAAACAACATTAGCCCTTACTTGTATCTCTTTTTCTCGAAGTTTAGAAAAAGACAATACGTTATTTACAAATCTATCACGCATTTCTTTTGGTAATGAGCGAAGAACTTTGTCTGTCATTTCTTTCTCATCGGATATCAATTGTTCAAAATATGCAACTGCATGTTTCACTAAATATTCAGGATTCCATCCCATTGAATGAGCATTTTTTTTAGCTAACCCAAGGGAATCTAAAAATTCACCATAAGCGTATGCTCCTATTCTGTCTGTAACAGATAAGAACCAACCCAAGTACAGATAATGTTTTTGTTTATTTGGATCATTGGCAAAAATAGATTCGGAAAAATGTTTTGAGATGATTTTCATAATATCACTTTTTTGGGATTCCCATGGGTATGTAGTTTTTAAAATCAGGACAGCAACAAGGTTAGGATCAATTCCACATTTTTCAAATAAGTGGAGTAAAGAATTATCCGTAGTAACAAAATTAGAGGCTAGAATTTCATGGGGTTTATCCTGTTTTTTATCTGGCTCATAATCATGAAATAATGCAGCAGCAAAAAGATGTTTAAAATCATCTTTTAAAATAATAGACTTGAATTCTTCTCCCCTGGATGCAAGTAGTGTGTTGTAGGTAACAATTAACTCATGACTTACATTATGAAAGCCATAGTATTGTTCATCCAAATTTTGTTTTTTGAATTTGTTTAAACTAAAAGATAGTAGATCAGAGTATGGAGAGTCAGTCAATCCTTCTTTTTTTAATAAATCAGAAATTTTTTCTTCCAAATCAACAATGTTAGGAATTTTTGAATCACTCAAGATATCACTAATGTGTAATTCACCAATATAGAGATACACAGGATCAATCTTACTTATTTTAAAGTCAAAAATTAATCAACCATTCAAAGGGATAAAATTTGATGTATATACAACTGCATCAAATGGATGATATTGAGTAAAAAGAAGGAAGGAAAAAAATCAAAAATAATTGCATATCACAAAACAAGCTGCATTACATGCAAAAAATCCATTTCAGAAATGGAGCGAATGAAGGCAGATGTTGAAAAAAGAGATTTTTTCAAAGATCCATTTACAGTGACAGAACTAACAAAAATAATCAAAATGACTGGAAAAAAACCTTCAGAGATGATTAGAAAAAGAGACAAAATGTACAAGGAACTAAACTTGGAGAACAATAAAAAAACAGACAGTCAGATCATTCAATTAATGGTAAAATATCCAGGATTGATAATGCGTCCAATTATTCTTACAGAAAATAAAGTATTTGTAGGAAAAATTGATTCAAAAATAATAAGATAATCTCACTGGTTTTCTTTTTTGAAAATTCTAATGGCCTCTAAATGAGAACAGTTTGCTTTAAGTCCCTTTCCATGATGAAACTTGTAAAAATTTTTGAATCCAGGGCATTCACACGTATCAGAAGTCACAAAATAGGATTTTGTAGGATCCGAAGAAGATTTTATCTGAAATAGATCATCGTCAATTTTTACAACTCCGCCACTTTCTACAAGTTTTTTTGCCTTTCTAATGGTATTTGCACTCATTATTTTATCAAAAGTTTATCATTTTTTACTCTTTAATTTTTTTCTAATATTTGCCCATTCTTCTCCATCTTGAGCCATTGCATTCTCATATAGTAAGTCAAAGGTCCATGAAAGAATTTCACCCCAGATTGCTTTTAGAGAATCATCATCTGTCCACAAAATACTAGTCTTTACTGCATTCATTGCAAGGATATTATTTGCATTTTTAGTAGGATTTTTGTTCCATTTTTTTAAAACTCTATCACAAAATTCTAAAATTTCAGATTTTGTTAGAACAAGTTTGTCTGGATCAAATGGGGGTTTTTTACTCACATATTTTAAAAGATAAACTTTGTTAAAACAGTTTAATTTTTAAAAATAACTCATATTTTCATAAAATATTTAAATTATATTATCACCTATAATATTTGACGAGAGATTTGCTTTTCTGCCAACAGTGGAGCCTGGAATTCGTTTCACTCTCGTCATCTTTAATCATAATAATAAAATAATGAATTTTTAATAAAATGAAAAAGTTTTGAATTGACTCAAAACAAATTCTAATTTTGTCTGTGATTTTGGAAGCATTCTCTGCAATATACAGGTCTGTCTTCTCTTGGTTTGAATGGTATTTGACATTCATTTCCACAGTCACCACAGGTTGCATCAAACATCTCTCTTGGTCTATCATCTCGTGATCCAAATCTGGAACGTCTGTTGTCTCCATAGTTTGATCTTCCGCCAGATCTTCCACCAAATCTAGAGCCGCCACTTCGTGGGGCTGGTTTGTGATTTTGGAAACATTCTCTGCAATATACAGGTCTGTCGTCTTTTGGTTTGAATGGTATTTGACATTCATTTCCACAGTCACCACAGGTTGCAGTAAACATTTCTCGTTCTCTATCGTATGACATATTTCTGACTTGGGTGAAAGCCTGCTGTAATTAAACTGTGGGAAACAGACTGTTCAGAAATTCTTGATTTTTGAGCACAAACCATATCAAAAAATTATAAACTATTTTTCTTACTTGTCTCTATTGGGCTTGAAGAGATATGTTGCCACTAGAATGGCAACTATGTTTGGAGTTTTAATGATAACACTGCTGATCACCATACTTCTAGTTGGATCAAATATGGACACCATTTTGAAACAAGGAATAGTATTTCAGGTAAGGGCTGAAATGGCAGAAAATCCCGCTGTTGCCGAGAGCTTCTCATCAGTTGGAGAATTCGAAGAATTCATTCAGAGTCAAATTGATCAAAGAATCAAGATTCTAGGATTAGATGAGCCATGGTATTCTCCTCAAAGAATAGGAATAACAATGTACAAAATATTATTACTAGATTTTGGACATGCGACTTTTCTTACAAGTGATTCCGGTTCATCAAATGTAAAAGACATATTGTTTGAAAAACTCCCTAGAACAGTTTTACTTTTCACAACTGCAACAATTATAATTTCAATAATAGGAATTTTTCTCGGAGCATTTTCAAGTAGTAAGGTTGGATCCGTAGTGGATAGAATTACATCTAGTTTTGCAATAATTAGTTCCAGTTTTCCGGTATGGTGGATTGGGATGTTGATGATTTTTCTCTTCTCATTTATGTATCAGATATTTCCAGCAAGAGCCACACCTGACATTCCATCATCAGACCCAGAATATCTGGTAGCTTTACTATACCATATGGCATTACCGTTAATTACAATTGTAATGATTGGTTTTGGATCATGGGCGTATCTTGTAAGGAATTTCATGGTAGGAATTATGCAAGAAGATTTTATCATTGCAAAAAAAACGATTGGCATTAATCAAAAAAAGATTATCTATACACATGCTCTAAAAAATGCAGCACCACCAATTGTAACAATTTTGGCTTTGAGCTTATCAGGATCACTCGGAGGAGCAATCATTACAGAAGCAGTATTTGATTGGCCAGGTATGGGCAGACTCTATTTTGAGGCAATTACAGTGATGGATTTACCAGTAATTATTGGTGCCACATACATTCTCACAGTATTTTTCCTAGTGAGCATCTTCATTGCAGATTTACTTTATGGTTACTTTGATCCTAGAGTGAGGACAGGTCAATGAGTGGGATAACACCTGAAGAAATCAAAAGGGAATTTTTTAAAAGTAGTCTAGGAATTGTTGGAATTTTAATTCTGTCTATATTAATTGTAATTTCAATTCTTGCAATGATCATCATACCAATTGAGACGTTTCAAGAGTGGAACAATCCAGGAAATTGGATTTCATATCCCAAAGTGGCAATACCAGTTTGGGTCAATGTATTCCTAGCTGAAAAAATTCCAGAGCACAAAATTATTGACACGCCAATTATTCAAAAAATTTCAGAGGGAGAAATTAATCTTGAATCACACCAATTTGGATTTAATTACATCTATGATGACTTTCCAAATGATTTCATCTATGAATATACTGCAGAGTATTCGGGTACTCCATTACTACAAATCTCAGTTATAAGACCAGATGGAATAAAGTTAGATATCACCTCAATTTCACTTCCTTATTCAAATTCAAAAACTATCCACAGTGAAAGGATTTTTTCTACAGATGAATCTATAAAGAAAAAACTATCATTACAGTCAGAATATTTCAATCATAATTTATCTAGATTGTCTGCAGAAGACATTATTTTTTCCCAAACTCAAAGTAATTCCCCACTAAAGGGCGATTATGTCTTTATGATTAATCTCTATGGAATATCCACTGATAATCAAATTAAAGAATCAAAACTCATCATAGGTGGAAAAGCATTTGGGGTTATGGGAACAGACGAGTTAAGACGAGATTTAGCCGTAGGACTCCTCTGGGGGACTCCTCTTGCATTGTTTATTGGTTTAGTAGTATCAATTGCATCAGTGATTGCAGGATTGCTCTATGGGGTTTATGCAGGGTATAAAGGTAAAAAAACAGATGAGGTCATGATGAGATTCAATGATGTGATCTATGCATTGCCAGCATTGCCATTTCTCATCATTCTTTCAGTAACAATCAGCAACAGTATTTTTCTAATGGTAGGATTTTTGATGATTTTTGGGTGGGTAGGAATTGCCAAAGTTGCAAGAAGCATGTCTCTTCAAATCAAAACACGAGGGTATGTGGATGCAGCAACAATGATGGGTCAGAGTAAATCAAAAATAATATTCAAACATATTTTACCTCAATTACTACCATACGCATTTGCCAGCATTGCAATATCAGTTCCTGCTGCAATTACCACAGAAGCAGGTCTGAGTTTTCTAGGGTTAGGAGATCCATCATTTCCAACATGGGGTCAAATTCTACATGATGCAAATACGTTTGGTGCAGCTGCAAGAGGATTATGGTGGTGGATAATGCCACCAGGTGTAATGATTGCAATAACAGGATTAGCTTTTGTTTTTATTGGAAATGCCCTAGATGCAATTGTTAACCCTAAATTAAAGAGGTAAAAATACTAGAGTTCAAATTTACGAATTAATTCTATGGCGTTGTCGTTTAATTTTATGGAATAGCATGATGAATATTCATCATTTATTGCAGCCAATTTGTTAGCAAATACTTTTTTGCTGTGTCCACCTTCAGTCGCTTTATCGGACTCATCAAAGCAAATATTCATTTTTTTCATGTTTAAGTTATTTTTTAAAAGAAAAGCAATGAATTTTTTATAATTTTCAGTATCAACCCAGTCTATGTTTTTTTCTTTACTAATACCAATCCAGATCTCAATTGAATTTTGATAAAGTACTTTTTTTCTTAATTCTTCTAATGCCATTTCGTATCAACTAAAAATCTGCTCTTTGCATCTTTGAACCACAACGAGGACAAGTACCGCCTTTGTGTTTGTTATTACAAACAAGACAGACGTATCTAACCCCAGACGAGCCACCTGATGAACCCATTCCAAAGAATCCACCACCACCAGTTCCAGATTCACCCCCATATCCCCTCATACGACTCATGTATCGTCTTCGGAGCAACAATGGAAATGCAATGAAAATTGCAAGTGCTGCACCCAATCCATATGGGAATGGAAGAACCATTTGCAAGCCAATACTTATGGCAAGTGAGGCAAATAAGAATATCAAATACGATTTATAACTAAACAATTCAATGAAAGTAGCCCAAAAAAAGGTTATAAAGTTTTGTCAGCTTTTTTCATTTTTACCCTAGAAATAATTAGTTTATTGAATTGATAGTGGGACAGCATTACCACTACTATCCCACGCAAAAATAGATTGTTCATCATAGGGGGATTTTACAATTATGGATATCAATCCAAAAAAATTATGAAGATCAGTGACAGATGGCTCAGCTGAGCCACTAGGATGAGAATGAACACTACCAACATAGCTCAAATCAAAGGGCAAGAATGATTGTGGAAATCCTGCAAATGTAGGTCCTGAATAATTAAAAGGAGGGATTACAAGTCCATCAATCTTAATTTCACCATTTTTTGATTTTCCTTTAAGAATCAAGATGCCTTCATTGGGATGTTTCATTTGACAGTAAGACAATATGCTGTCTAGAACATCTTTTTGAAGTGATACTTTACGATCAAATTTTTTTGTTTTAAAAATCACAGAACCACCTTATCTACAAAATAAATTAATTTTAAGATGTTAATAAGGTATATTTTGTATTAGAGTACTCCCGTAGTTTTGATTCTATTTCCTTGAAAAGTTTTGGAATCTTTGAGTCAATTTCATCAATTTCACTTTGTAATGTTTTAGACTTTTGAAGGTAATCCTCTTGGAATGATGACGTTTTAGTTAATTCAGATTCTAGCGAATCCAATTTTGCCGGCTTTAGAGATTTCAAATCCTTTAGCATTTTATCATGTTTTTCTTGATAGTCCGATACTCTATTGACAAAGGAATCTAATGCTATCTCGGTTTCAGTAAGATTAGTCATGGTCTTGTCTACATCTTTAACAGAAATAGAATCAGAAGTGATTGCTTTTCTAATATTTTCTAAAATAAGGATGACAGAATCTTTGTATGTATGATTCAGAACATCAAAGGGATTATTGACTAGTTTTGTTAAGATGATTTTTTGATCTTTTTCTAGCGAGGAGGCATATTCGTATCTACTCAGAGGTCTAGAAATTTTGGTAAATTGAGCGTCAATATCATTTTTTATTCGGGATTTTTCAGATTCAAATTCATCCAAGTCTTGTTTTAATTTTATATAGTTTTGATAACTTTCTGAGGATTTTATTTCTTGTATTGAATTTAACAACGAAATGGATTGTTCTTGTAATGATTCTATGTTATTATTTGTATCAGAAATTTTTTGGATTTTCTCAATTTTTGTTTGTTTAAGAGAAGTAATTTCATCCATAGTATTAATGATATATTCAGATGACTTTTTTGTAGAATCAAAATTTTGGAGGATTTTACGAATTTCTGCATGATTAGAATTCATTATTTCAAGATTTTCTTTTAGTTGGGAAGCATATTTTTTTGCAAAGATATGGATAACTCTAGTTTGTCTTCCTAGAACATCACCGATTTTTTTTAGAATGTGATTCAATAAATCATTTAATTGTACGGCATCATCAATTGATGAAACTTTAGGTAATGGGGTTACACCTTTTTTTATCATATCTATTACTTGTTTTTTTCCACGAACTACAATAATTGCAAGATGTTTATCGATATCATCCACATTAAGATCATCTTTTTCTAAATGATTGCCAATTTTGATTAATTCATTAATTAGGGGAGCAGTACTGTTTCTCAAATTTTTAATTTCAGAAATTGTTTGAGAAGTTCTTAGTTCAAGAAGATCAGTCACTACTTTGCGCACGTCAGATAATTTTATCTCTTTATTTTGAATGAATTCCTCCCGTGATTCTTCTTTTTTCTTTTTACCCCATCCAAAGACCATTTGATAACATTACTTGCAGGGGATTAAAAATGGTTGTACAAAAAAATTTAAAATCAGTCTCATGAGAATGGAGATATATGAAAAAAATAGAAAAAAAATCATTTCATACAGATGTGGTTAAAAAAACAATCAAAATTAAGGCATCAAGAGATAAAGTTTGGAGAAAAGTGAGTAACCTGGTTGGATTACCAACATGGCTTATAGATGTAAAAAAAACAATCTATCTTTCAAAGAAGAGAAAAGGAGTAGGTGCAGTCAGATTAATTACTTTTTCAGATGGAAATAAAATTGAAGAGCATGTTGTGGCATGGAAAGATGGAGAATATTTCACATACATAGCAACCGAAGGATTGCCACTAAGAGCATATGTTGCCACCATCTCAATTAAAACAAAATCAAAAAATCTCATTGAGCTCACTTGGCAATCATATCTGAATAGCAAAAAAATGACAAAAAAACAGTTTACAGAATTTGTTGAATATCTGAGCTCATTTTACGTCGCATCACTTGAAAATCTAAAAGAATCACTAGAAAAATAACACTAGTGAAATTTTGGATTAAAGTGTAAATATGATAAATTAAGATTCAAAATATGAGCGATATGCGATTTACCATTATTGGAATTGCGTTAATTTTTGTTGGGTTTATTATTCTAGGTTCTCAAGGACATAATTATCAAGCTGCAACTTTGGAATCAAGTGAATTTGGAACATGCTATGAGTATTTTGATGACAAACCACCTGTTGAGATTAACTGTTCATTTAAGATAATGGATCAAACATTATTTTTTGCATTAGTTATTGGTTTTATTGGTTCAGGAATTATATCACTAGTAAAAGGAGTCAAAGGAGACTGGGATAACAAAGTAAAACCTGAAGACATGGTAGGTCCAGGAGGATCTCAAAATGAAAAATCAGACAAGCCTGAAAAAGATTAGAATTATTTCTGTTTTTTGATTTTAGAAATACAATAATTTTAGATATTTTTCAAGTATCATAAAAGGAAGAGATAGAAAATAATCTATCATCTAATCCTCAGATTTTTTTGAAGAAACATTCTGATTGGCTTGTTTATCTTCCTCAGAATTTTCTTCCTCTAATCTTTGAAAATATACTTCTTCATATGGCATTTTTTTTCTAGTATATTATTGTAAAATTTACATTTAAGCTTGAAGAATGATTTGAACTCTAGTTATACCCAGATTTGAAGAAAATATGACGTTTTTTGAGGGATAATAGTATTGTTTATGTTATAATATATGAAAAGGCATAATATCATTTTCTAATAACATAACCAAAAATAATTTTGATTTTAAAAATCGTTAGGCATACTTCTAATAGTTTTAGAGCAAAAAATTAAAAATCATTTTCAATGATTTTTTTCATGTTATTCATCAATTCACTTAGCTCAGTCATTCTTTGATCAAATTGCTCGTCAGTCAAATTATCAGGTTTTGTCAGAGTAAGTGTTACTTCAGAAGAATCTCCACTTGAAATAACTCTCATAGGAACATCCCATGAGGATTCTTCGTCAATATATTGATGATCTAAAATGCCACGTGATTTGTCTTCATTAAATTTTAATTGAGATTTTCCGTGAGGTCCAGTAAAAAACCACCATCCATCTTCGTTAATTTTTGCATCAGGCATCATTTTTGGAGGAACATTCAGTATTGCATCAAAAGCATCCCCTGTTTTTTTATTTACGGTAAATGTAATAGTTCTAGATCTAGTCATGGACCAAATTGCAGATAATGATTAAAAAAGATATAGTATCATTGATAGGAATGAGTCCTTTGTAATTATTTATTCAAAAATGCCTTTATTTTCTTAAGATTTGTAACATTTGATTCATGAAACATCACCATAGATTCAGCTAATGAATTAGGTAAGACAGTTTTAAGATTAGCAACAAGTTCATCACCACTAGAAATCATATTGTCAATGAGTTTTTCAATCTCATTTTGTTCATCAACCATAGGAATAATTTGGAATTAATCTTAATTATCTTTTTTTATGAGGGTTGCAGTTGATCGTACTTTGTCGAGTTTTTGAATATTCCAGGAGATAATCTCCCTAATCTTTTCAAAGTTTTCAGCCTGTAATTTTACCAACATATCATGAGTTCCAATAGTTTCAAAGACATCTTTGACTTGTTCAAGTTCTTTGAGTTTTTCAATGATTTCTGCTTCTGCACCAAGCTCGCAATTTAGCATAACATATGCATCCGTCATAAATTTAGCAAATATTCTTTATTATTTAAAGATCAATAATTTTAGGTAAAGCTTACCAAGAAACATGTACCAAGTCTTTGAGATTTCTTCTTGGCTTGGGGAATTTTGTTTGCTTTGGATAACCAATACACAAAACAGATGATGGGACAAGGTCTGTTCCTAAAATATCCATTACCTTCTGTTCATCAAACATTCCAATCCAGATTGAGCTTAATCCTAATGCTTGGGCTGCTAATTGAGAATAACCTGCAGCAAGGGTTGCATCTTGTATTGCAAATTTTTTTAAAACATAATCAGGAAAATCAAATTTAACTCTAGACGGATTTTTGCAAAAAACTAAAACAACAGGTGCATCAACATATGGTTGTTTATTGCATGCTTCAACTAGAAGTTTTTTCTTCTCAGGACTTTTGACATAAAAAATTTCAAACCCTTGAAAGTTTCCTGCCGTAGGAGCAGTATCAGCTGCTGCAATTATCTTATCAATCTTTGTAGTCTCCACAGGTTTATCTAAAAATTTTCTAGTAGAACGTCTCTTTGCCATTACTGCAAACAAATCAGTGTCTACAACTTCAGATGGTCCTGACTGTAAAATAAAATCAAGTAATTGATTTCGAACATTTGGATCAGTTGTTTCAGGAATTACTTTAGGTTCATATCCTAATGGATAGATCTTTTCTTCTTTTTTTTCTGAATCCACAAATATTATGGAAAAAATCATCTAATAAAGATTGTAAAAATTTTTAATTCCTCATTCAGATTCAAATGAATCGCATCCACTAGTACATGGTTTATTCATTACACCTTCACATTTTCCTGCTTCATCATGCATGATTCTATGATGACCACAAATCTTACATTTTTCTCTAAAATGTGCAATTAATTCAGCATTTGAAATGCCGGATTGTTCAATTTTTGAACTAGTTTTATCAGTCATGATTGCCCTGATTTGAATGCAATTTTAAACATTTTGAATGCAATTGTTGATTCGAGTTAATTTAGAAATTTGTAGGAATGATGTAAATGATATTTTTAGAAATTCATATTTTGTGTTAAATGAACAAATTTAGATAGCATGCCATATAGAATATGTGCTCTATATTAGATAGAAGTGTGTAAGGCAACCATGACAAAAAAACAAAACAAACAGACTCAACAAATTAATAAAAATAACAAGACAAAGCCTGAGAACCTTATGAAAAAAGAATATTTGGAATCCTACGAAGAATTAAAACAAAACATCAAAGATGAGCAAAAAAGTTAATCAATTATTGGCCAGCACGAATTGGTAAATCTTTGCATTCACCAGCATAATCAACATCCACACCATCATAAATCAATGCAAGTTCAGCATTTTTATCATCAAGATTTTGCTCGTGCCCAAAAGTGACCCAATGTTTCCTCAAGGGAAAAAGCAAACTCGAATTTTTCCTGAACAGAGTCAGCAAAAGCAAACGACATAGTTGAGAAAAGTATCGAAGTCATTAGAAGTGTCGATGTAGTTATTTTTCTCATTAAAAACAGGTCAAAAAATAGCCATTTAAAGGAATTATAGACACGTACAGATGTTCTAAATGGATAGAATTATGTTTGATTCAATTATAGAATCAATGGTGCAGTTTAAAAATTTCAAAGACAATAATATATGAGATTGAATATTAGAAAAGCAACTGAAAAAGACATTCCTTCAATTTTAGAACTTCTCTACGAGTTAGGGAGACCAGAACCAATTGACAATAAAGAAATCACAGTATTCAAGAACAAGATTAAGGATTATTTTTTAGATCCGTCAAAACTCATCCTAATTGCAGAGATAGATTCAGAGATTGTAGGACTGGTAAGTATCATATTTCTTAGGAGATTAAATCATGCAAAGTTTGAGATGTATATTCCAGAACTGGTTGTAAAAAAGAAGCACAGGTTTTCAGGCGTAGGTAAAAAATTAATTGCAAAATGTATTGAGATAGGAAAGAAGAACTGTTATAGAATACGTTTAGAATCAGGCAATCAGAGAAAAGATTCTCACAAGTTCTACAAAGGTCTTGGTTTTGAACAATCAGGACTATCATTTAGTAAGAATTTGTTAGGAGATAAGACAGGAATCAATGAAAGATGAGTCTTTAAAAATAATTATACATTTTAGTTCAAGATTTTAGATCATATTTTATGATGTTAAGCGCGCCGGGAAAGGGATTCGAACCCCTGCACGCTTGCGCGTAGCCGTTTTCGAGACGGCCGCCGTACCACTTGGCTATCCCGGCATCTATTCTGAGATTTTCTCCATAATAAAGCAAATTAGAAAATAGTTTACTAGATGTTATCAATATCAAATAGTTCATCATGGAATTTTTTTATGATCTGCTCTTTAGTTTTGTTCCATTCTTCTTCAGAGACAGTGTCTAAAAAGATAGACGAGAAATTAACAAAAGAATCAGATCCCAAAGATGAAAGGATTTCTTTTCTTTCACTCTCAGAAAGAGGAAAATAGGAAACAATCTTGGCAATCATTCCATCAGAATCTGTCTTTAAATCAAAAATTTTTTCTTCCAACTGGGAAGAGATGTTCATCTTTGCCACAATATTTTGAAAATATTTCCTCACATATTAAAAACGATTTTAGGAAAATCGATCTATTCAAAAGGATAAACACAAAATAGAACAAAAATCCAATGAACTTCAATGGGATTAAACCTAAAAGACTTAGTTGTAAGAGAAAAGACCACACTTGAGGCATTCTCAAACAAAGTAATTGCAATTGATGCATACAATGCAATTTACCAGTTTCTAGCAAGCATTAGAGGTCCAGACGGATTACAATTATCAGATTCAGAAGGAAGAATCACCAGTCATTTGAGCGGATTGCTTTACAGGAATGTGAACTTTTTGTCTTTGGGGATAAAGCCAGTCTATGTGTTTGATGGCAAGCCACCATCTCTAAAAACCGCAGAGATTGAACGCAGAAAGCAGATTAAGCGAGATGCCACTATAAAATACGAAAAAGCAATTGCAGAAGGAAATATTGAGGATGCAAGAAAATATGCACAGCAAACAACCAGCATGAAAGATGGAATGGTCAAAGAATCAAAAGAATTGCTATCTTATTTTGGAATCCCGTATATTGAAGCACCATCAGAAGGAGAAGCAACAGCTGCACATCTAACAAACACAGGACAAGCATATGCATCTGCAAGTCAGGACTTTGATTCTATTTTATGTGGTGCAAAAAGACTGGTGAGAAATTTTACAAACAGTGGAAGAAGAAAGATTCCAAATAGAAACACATACATCGATATTTTGCCAGAAATTATAGAGACACAAAAAACACTAGATGAATTAGGTCTAACACGAGAAGAATTAATTGATGTTGGAATTTTGATTGGAACAGACTTTAATCCAAATGGTTTTGAAAGAATTGGTCCAAAGACAGCACTAAAGATGATAAAGCAGTATTCAAGATTAGAAGATATTCCACAAATTCAAGAGCAACTACAAGAGATTGACTATGATGCAATCAGACAGATATTTTTGAATCCAGATGTTGCAGATGTTGATGAAATTATTTTTGATAAAATCGACTATGATGCAATTACAAACTATTTGGTAAAAGAGAGGAGTTTCTCTGAAGACAGGGTTGCATCAACCCTTAACAGACTAAAAAAAGCACTAGAGAAAAAAAGCCAGAACTTGGATAAGTGGTTTTAAAATTATTTGAGTTTAATTACTAGTCATTCCAATTTTATAAAATGCCTCAAACAGAAGCAAGAAAGACGCTCAAAGATGCTCCAATAATGTGGAGGAGAGTAAACTCAATTGGAGTAATTCTTGATTGCAATTCCACATATGCGGCAAACCTAGGATATGCAAAATCAGAGATATTAGGCAGGCCAATATTTGAGCATGTTCCAAAAGAATCATGGTCAGAGATGAATGATTCTCTTAAAACTTGGTTTGATACAGGCAAAGTCACAGATAGAAAAATCACCTTCAAAAGACAAGACGGTACAACTTTTCCGGGCTTGCTGCAAGCAACTAGCCTTTATGATGAAAATGATAATTTGATCGGCAGTAATACTGTGATTTTTAATTTGTCTGAGATGACTGAAAAAAAAATTCAAGAATATGAGGAATTTTTTCATGATGCAAATAACAGATTAGATGAAATTAAAGAAAAAGAATACGATAATCTAGATAAGGGTTCAAAGTCAGAGTATGACGGATTAAAGAAAATGTTTGAAATGTTACTTGCAGTGGATCTAAAGGAATTAAAAAATAAATAAACTATTTTGTGTTTTTTTCAATTGATTTTTTAATCTCATCAAATGCAATTTGAATCTCATTTACTGCAGCCCCGTCTTCAAGTGTACTGATATCACCAATTTTTTCATTGTTTGCAATTGCCTTTAGTAATCTTCGCATAATTTTTCCGCTACGTGTTTTGGGAAGACGTGAAACAAAGTAGATTTGTTTTGGAGTTGCAATTGCACCAATATCGTTACGTATCTTTTCAGATAATTCCTTTTCAAGCTCAACTGAGCTTGTCAATCCTTCTTTGAGAACTGCAAATGCAATTATTACTTCACCTTTTACATCATCAGGAATTCCACAAACTGCAGCTTCTGCCACATCACCATGAGATACAATGCAACTTTCTAGTTCTGCTGTTCCTATTCTGTGTCCTGCAACTTTTAGGACATCATCTGCTCGTCCAAGCAGCCAAAGATATCCATCTTCATCTTTTAGTGCATAGTCGCCTGGATAGTAGCAATTTTCATATTTTGACCAGTAGACTTTTTGATATTTCTCATCATCGCCCCAAAGGGTCAAAAGCATTCCAGGCCAGGGATTTCTAATTACAAGATATCCCTTTGTGTTTGCCGGAACGTCTTCTCCGTTTTCATCAACTACTGCAATATCCACACCTGGGATAGGCAGAGTTCCAGAGCCAGGCTTTAGCGGAATTGTCTCCAGGCCAGGAAGAGGAGAAATTAACATACCTCCTGTTTCAGTTTGCCACCATGTATCAATAATTGGACATTTTTCTTTCCCAATTGTTTTGAAATACCATTTCCAAACTTCAGGATTAATTGGCTCACCAACTGTTCCAAGTAATCGAAGTGATGATAAATCAAAAGAGTTTGGAATATCATCTCCAAACTTCATAAACATTCTAAGTGCAGTTGGAGTTGTGTAAAAAATTGTAGCTTTGTATTTTTGCAATATTTCCCACATCCTTGATGGATCAGGATAGTCAGGCGCACCTTCATACATAATCTCTGTTGCACCATGAAGTAGCGGAGCATAGACAACATAGCTATGTCCTGTAACCCATCCAATATCCGCTGTACAGAAAAACACATCAGAATCTTTTATGTCAAAAGCCCACTTGAATGTAGAATACAAATGAGTAAGATATCCTCCTGTTCCATGCAATACCCCTTTTGGTTTCCCAGTAGTTCCAGAAGTATACAGAATGTAAAGAGGATGGGTGCTGTCTAATTTTTCAGCATCACAAACTTCAGAGGCATTACTCATTAATTTATCCCAAAGCTTATCTTTAGAATTCATTGTAATATCATTTTTTGTTCGCTCTAGAACTACAACATGTTCAACAAAATCAAAGTCCTGAATTGCCTCATCAATTACTTCTTTGAGCTTTAAAATTTTTCCTCTTCTGTATCCACCATCAGCAGTGATGATTACTTTGGAATGAGAATCCTCAATTCTGTCTTTAATTGATGATGCACTAAATCCTGAAAAGACCACCGTATGGATTGCACCAATTCTTGCACAAGCAAGCATTGCAATTGGCAATTCTGGAACCATTGGAAGATAAATGGTGATTCTATCTCCTTTTTTGACTCCAAGTGATTTTAGAACATTTGAGAATTTCTGAACCTCAATAAACATTTCACGGTATGTTATAATTCGGGATTCGCCATCTTCACCCTCCCATAATATGGCAGGTTTTGAAGCCCTGTTTTTCTGATGAATATCAAGAGCATTATAGGAGGCATTAATCGTGCCTCCAGAGAACCATCTAGCAAATGGAGGATTCCAATCAAGAGTAGAATTCCAAGTGGAAAACCAAGAGAGATTCTTTGCCTGATCTGCCCAAAATGAAACAAAATCAGAATTTGCGCTTTTTCGAATATCTGAATTGTGATTGCCTAATCCAATCTCATATTTCTCAGACATCAAAAAGTGTATGAACTCGGATCTTTCTAAATGTTAAAGAACAGATTGAATTTGCAGGTTTTATTAGAATCAGGATTACAAAATTTAATTTTATGATGATAAAAGCGATGTTTGAAGTTCTTCATGCATATTCGAATAATACAATACTGCAATAACGCCAGATATTTTTGCATTATTGTCTTTCATGGCACTAGCATTGACTATCATTTGAAATTCAGTTCCATTTTTCATTTTACATAAAACTGGTTTCTCCATTATGATCCCATCTGATAACACTTTTGCAAATAATTTTGACTGTTTGTCGATGTCATGTTCTGCCACAAGTAAAGTAAAATGTTTCCCAATCATGTCATTTTTATCATATCCGAATATCTCTACTGCCTTGCCGTTACAGGAAGTGAAATATCCATTCAAATCTAGTACAAATATTCCTAATGGAGACAACTCAAACAGATTACGATGTTTTTCATCAGATTCTAGCAAACGAGACTGGAGTTGTTTCATGTGTTTTTTATTTTCCTCCAATGTATGGTTGTAGTAAGAAAGTTCTTTATTTTTTTCTTGCAGTTTAGTCTTGGTTTGGGTATTTTGATATGCCAAAAAAGACGTTAACACTGACATCACAACTCCACTCAATACTATTCCTACTGGCACATGAAAATAATTGACAAAACCACCCTCCCAAATTCTAATTGTCATAATTTGGGGTGTGTCATCGTATTCTGATGTACTAATGTTTTCATATATAGTGAGTGTATTTTCAAACTCATTATCAGTAAAATACAAGTCATCATTTGATGACGTGTGATAATAAATTGTATTGTCATTAAAAAGTATCTCTACCTTGTAAGGATCATGCAAAATATCGGGAAATGAGATAAATCTATCAGGATCAATAAACAACAAAACTGTAACATCATCTGCACTTTCTGTATGTTTTATCAAAATTGTAGGTCTTTGATCAACCATTACCATATCAAAACTATTATCTGTAGTATTCAATAAAATATTCTTTATTGGGTAAGAGTTAATTATCTGCTCGTCTTGCATCACCGCAATGTTTCTTAATTCCGTAATATCTGATATGATATAAGAAACAAATGTTTCAAATTCTTTTTCTGTTATGTGTTCTGAAGCAGCGTAAAACGCATTAGTCATATCTGCAAATACATGCCGATCTCTATTCTGAATTGAAATCTCGGTTTTTATAAGATCTGTTATTCTTGTTTTGTCTTTATCTACTTCACTGACATTTATCAGTATTGTATAATATGCAAACAAAACAAATATGCTGCATGTTACTAGACCTATCAAAATTGGAAATAATCGTATTTTTATAATCCCAAAACACATCCTTTAGTTTCAATTCTATCTTGTTCTAAAAGAGTAGCAGTTTCAATACGTTTCTGTTTTACAGAATAATAGGCATATTTGCTTTTCTTATCCGTGTTGCTAGAAGTCACAATACCTCTAGGGACAGATTAACAAATGACATATTATCATATAATAATATGATATTAGAATTTGATATGGTAATGTCCATACTTTACCATGTTCTTACTAAGTTAAAAAGAAACGACTATTGCAACTAATTCTAAACTAGACTCACTATATGACAAAACCTAGATAGTAAATCCCAATTTTGGGAAATGATCCATTGTAAATACTATGAAGTGTATGTACACATCATGAATATCCATGATTTTTTTTTGAATCTAAAGCACATTCACGAACCACCTGAAAAACAAAACAACCACATCAAAGAAACAGGCCAGTTGCACCAAACAAAAAAAGATATTGATAAAACCAAATACAATAATTTGGCGGAGCTGAAAGACAATCATAAAACAGACAATATCGATTTGGAGGAAATGATACAAAAGCAAAAAGATCTAGAAAAGGAGATGGAATGTGTATCTGATATACTAATTGAAACCCTTGAAAAAACAAAAGAATCATTCTTAGATATGCTACAGGAACAACACGCCAAAGTTAGAAAAAGGATGATGGCAAAACAATCAAAAGAATTAGAGAATTACGAAAGTAATGGAAAAAACACAACAAGACTCAGAAAATTCAACACACACGAAATTCTAAAAGAAGAAGCATGGGATAAAAATGATCAATTAAAAATCAAAAACCAATCAGATACTTGCGAACAAGAAATAAAAAAATTTACTAAAATTATAACTCAAACATTCAATGAAACCACATCTAAATTGATCAATATAAGCCAAAAACAACAATCAGAAAACATTTTGATGGTAAAAAACAAACATAAAAAATTACTTCCACATATACGTAATAATAAGAAGATAGTTTATCCACTAATCATTTCTGCCATAGCAGTTTCAGTCATGTTTGGATATGTTAATTTTGAAGAGTCTAATGTAGAGATATCTGACATTAAATCATCGTTTGTAATACAAAATCTTAGGGGAGATACCATTGATACTTGGATCGCATGGAAGATTAATGACAGAAATCTGAACATAAATCTTGTAAACAGCCCCGAGATCACTCCAGAACGACTGAAGATAGTTCAGGACACGTTAATGTCACAAAAAACATTGGAAATTGATGATGCGTTAATGCATAAAGGTCCAAAAGGTAAAACATCAACATACTATATGGGATGGTCTGGAGCTCTTCAAAGTATCCAGATAGATGCAAAATACCCAATTCCTTCAGACATTGTGTTTGGTACTACTAACAGTAAATCTGGAGATGTGTTGATACATCTGACAAATGATGCAAATGCAGACGGATATACAGCGTACACTACAGCAATAGCAGATGAATCAAATAATCAATTACTAAAGGCAAGCATTACAGTGTATAGTATTGACAGACTATCTGATTCAGATCTGGCCACAATAATTAGACACGAGATGGGGCACGCTTTGGGTTTGGCACACTCTACTGATCCTGATGATTTGATGCATCCAGTCATAGGAACAGATTATCCCTACATTTCAGGCTGCAACATCGATGCTATTATTTCATTGTATGATGGTAGTCAAAACAATCAAGTTATCTGTAAGACTTAAGACATAGACATTCTTGAAGATACTGAACATAATACTCTAAAAGTCTGAGATTAAGATACTGAACAGTATCAATTCTTGTCAAAGATTAAAAAATAAATTAAAAAAATTATTGTGCTTCCATTCTAGCTAACCAATCATTGTCGTTATCATCATTTGAAGTCTGTGCTGTCACCTGTTGGGGTGGTTCTGGGAATGCAATTGATACTTCAGCTTCAGTTGGAGTCTGTTGGGCAGGTTTTGCCTCAGATTCAGTTGATTCTGAAGATGTAACTACAGGTTCTGTTGGTGCTTCTGGAAGTATTGTCTGAACTACTTGTTGTTGTTCAGAAGTCTCCAGATATGAAACGGCAGATTCTTGGATGTTTGGCTGTGAAGGAGTAGTTATGTTTTGCACTTCCAACGCAAGGTCAGCGATTCTACTCTTTACATTTGAGATTTCAGATGTCTCGTGTGTAACATGCTCAATTACCTCAGTTGTGCATGCCTTGACAGTCTCAAATGTTGACTCAGAGATTTCATTGCTCTTGAATTGTACTTTTGCATCAAACAATAACATTTTTGCAGACTTCATTTGTTCATCTAGCTCTGTCAATCTTGCCTCAAGTTTGGCTTTGATTTGTTTTTCTGTTTCATCTAATGATACAAGTTTAGACTTGTATTTTTCATGAATGATTTCTGCATCTGCTTTCATGTCATCATTTTCTGAAACAATGTCAATCAATGCCTTTAGACGACGAAGAGTTAGTTGTTTTTCTCTAATGAGTCTTTGAGAGTCTAGTCTCCATTTTGGAATAAAAATAACAACATCACCTTGAACTACAAGTTGCTCATATTGGATTTGCTGTAATCCCTGAGAACCGCAATCAATTCCGACAGATTGTATACTTCCGTCGATGTCTGTTATTGTTCCAATGACCTTTCCCATGAATGTTCCGTACATGTCTTTGACGTTTTTACCGATAATTTCGATATCGTCTTTTGTCATGTGTGCTAATTCAGGGATTTGTATAACCGACAAAGTGTAAGTAATGTTTTTAGTTTTAGTAAGATTAAATTCACAAAGTTTTCAGGAGTGGATTTTTAGTAATTTTAAAATTTAGAGGCATAATACTAGGCACATGATACAAAGAGAAGAGCTTGAACAAATTTTGAATTTTGTTGGAAATCGCTGGATTGAGGTGACAAAAGAGCCAGACAGTAAATTAATGGAGAATTTGCCAGATGACTTTTGGATGAATTCTGTTGGCGGTAGAACTGCAAAAAAAGGATTTTGGGTTACATCGTTGATGTATACAGAAAATGAGGCAGATGCAATTGCATTCAAAGAGGTATTGCTAAGATGGCAAGCCAAAGGAAAAAACAAAGACAACGGTCCCGATCTAATTCAAATTGGAAAAAAGAAATAGACTATTAATAATTGAGAACCATCAAACTGGTATTGTCAGAGTTTTCAATTAAAGAAAAAAAGATCCTATCAGATCATTTTTCAAACACAGATGATAATGTATTTGCAATCATCACCCCACGACAAGTTGATCGCGGTGCACTCATGTCAAGATACAGTAGAACCGACAAAAGCATGAGACGGGTATTTCTTGATGAATTTTTAAAAAACAAAAATAGAGGAGAGGAATTTTACAACAGAGTTCTCTTAGAGTACGGAGATGATTCTGTTGCAGAGTTAGGAGAAGCACAAATAGCAATTGAAGGACTATCAAATATCGCTGTAAAAAAAATAGAAGACAGAAGAATTGGATTGTCTTATTTAGAAAAATCATCGCGTTATGTTGCATGGAATAAAAAAGAGAATGGAAAATACAGATTTTATCGAGACCCAGAAATTTCTAAATCACGATTTGCTGACATGTATGAAGAGACTTGTAATTTTTCATTTGATGTGTATTCAGAAAACATAGAACCAATGATAAATTATGTAAGGGAAAAATATCCAATTGAAAAATATAGTTTTAAAGACTCATCAGACGGAAAAGAAAAATCATTTTCAAAATTAAAACTTGATGCAGACATAAAATCTGCAAATATGATTTACAGAGGTTCGACTAAAGCTAAAGCACTAGACATCTTAAGAGGATTACTTCCAGCTTCAACATTAACTAATGTAGGGATAACTGGAAATGGTAGAGCGTTTGAGTATCTGCTAACAGTATTAGGCTCATCAGAGCTAAAAGAAGAGCAAGATTTAGCCTCAAAAATCAAAAAAGAGCTAGATACAACCATCAAGTCTTTTGTTAGAAGGGCAGATGACAAATATGGAAAAGCATTTCAAAAATATCTAAAAGATGTTAAAAAGAAATCAAAAGTTATTGCATCAAAGCACATCAAGACAAATCCAACAAAAGGAACATTTACAAAACTAGTCGATTATGAATCAGAAAAATCTGCAATTGATAAAATTATTACTAGTATAATTTATGAACAATCCCCCAGTACATCATACCAAGATATTTTCAAACAAGTAAAAAAAATACCAAGACAGGAAAAAATCAACATCATTAATGAATTTGCAAAACTTAGAACAAATAGACGGCATAGGCCATCAAGGGCTTTTGAGAATATCTATTACACATTTGATTTATGCAATAATTTTGGAATGTTTAGAGACTTTCACAGACATAGAGCATTAACACTGGAAAGACAGTTACTCACTACTGATCATGGTTATAATATTCCAAATGAAATCAGGGTTTTAGGAATTGACAAAGATTTCAAAGAATGTATGAATAAAACAAAAAATACATTTGAAAAAATAAGAATAAAATTTCCAGAACAATCACAATATGTAGTAAATTTTGCATACAACTATCCATATTTTATGAAGTTTAATCTAAGAGAGGCATGTCATTTAATTGAGTTAAGAACAGTTCCTCAAGGACATGTAGATTATAGACGTGTTGCACAACAAATGTTTAATCAAATTAACAAAGTTCATCCTGTATTGAGTAAAATTATGAAATTTGTCGATATGAAAGAATATGATTTAGAAAGATTTGAATCTGAAAAAAGAACAGAAGAGAAAAGAAAAAAGATGAAAAAATAGAATAATATTCTAATATCAAAAGATACAAAGTATACCATGACAGAAAAAATAAAAAAATCACCAGAAGAATGGAAGGAAAAGCTTTCTCCAGAGCAATATGAGATTTGTATTAATCATGGAACAGAACCACCATTTTCAGGAAAATACAACAACACAAAGCTTGAAGGTGCTTTCAAATGCGTTTGTTGCGGAGAAGAATTGTTCTCATCGGATGCAAAATTTGATTCAGGCTCGGGTTGGCCAAGTTTTTGGAAACCAATATCAGATGAAAAGATAGAGTACATTTCAGATACATCATACGGTATGGTCAGAACAGAAGTCAATTGTAACAAATGTGGAGCACATCTAGGACATGTATTTGATGATGGACCAAAGCCCACAAATCAGAGATATTGTATTAATTCACTTTCGTTAAAACATGAAAAAGATACTGATGAATGACCATAGTCACAAAATTCAAGGATTGTATTTTGTTAAAGATGATTCAAAAATTATTAATAAAACACAATTAATGATAAGAAAATCAAAAGAGAATTAAAATGAATCAAAACAACACACCAGAAAGGATTGAAAAGATTTGAGAATAATATTATGCGGATTTGGTGTAGTAGGCCAAAGTTTAGTGAAATTATTTGATTCCAGGGCAGAGGATTTGTATGCAAAGTACGGACTAAAGCCAAGAGTTGTAGGAGTATTTGATAGTAAAGGCAGTGCAGTAGATCAATCAGGATTAGAATTTAACAAACTAGTAGAAGTGAAGAAAAAATATGGAACTGTAAAAAATTACGCAAATTCAAAAAATAACATGTCAGGAATTGATATGCTAAAAAATGTAGAAGCTGATGTCTTAATTGAAACTACAGCCAGCAACTACAAAGATGCAGAGCCAGGAATGACACACATCACTACAGCAATGAAGAAAGGAATGCATGTAATTTCTGTCAACAAAGGACCTCTAGCACTAGCATTTCCTTCGCTATTGGAGCTTGCCACATACAATCAGGTCATGTTCAAGTTTAGCGGAACCGTGGGTGGAGGAACCCCAATCCTAGACTATGCTAAAAAAAGTCTCAGGGGTGAAAGAATAACATCATTTGCAGGAATTCTCAATGGCACTACAAATTACATTTTATCAAATATGGCAACAGGAATGTCGTTTGATGAAGCCCTAAAAGATGCAAAAAATAAAGGGTATGTCGAAGCTGACGAGTCATTGGATTTAGACGGATTAGATGCAGCAGCAAAACTTGTAATTCTTGCAAATTGGATTATGGGAATGAAAGTAACTATGCCAGATATTAATTGCACAGGAATTAGAAAGATTACAAAAGAAGATATCAAAAAGGCTGAAAAGAACAATTGTGCAGTGAAATTAATTGCATCATGTGATAAGGATCTAATTGTAGCCCCCAAGGAAGTTTCAAGAGATGATCCACTTTGTGTGAATGGCACACTTAATGCAATTGCATTTACATCAGAGCATTCAGGAACACAAACCATTATCGGAAAGGGTGCAGGTGGCATGGAAACTGCTAGCTCCATTCTAAGGGATTTGCTTGAAATAAGACAAGAGATTGCACGAACTTGAAATCTAATTTAATTTCAAAGAGCGAAACATCTTCACTCTTAAAAACAATTTCTGAGAGATGGGGAATGGAATTCCCAAAAATAAAAAATCTCAAAGTTCATCAGATTTCAGATGAAGCCCAAATAATTACTGGAAATGGAATGAAGATACTAAAAGTAAATGATGACTATCTTCCATTTCTATCAGAGACAAAAATGCTAGAAAGATTTCCAAATGTTACAGTGGATATGGGTGCTGTTAAATTCATGTGTAAAGGTGCAAATGTTATGAGACCGGGAATTAAAACATTCACAGACTTTGAAAAGGACAAATTAGTATGCATAGTAGAAGAGTCACAACATAAATTTTTAGCAGTTGGAAAAGCTCTAGTTTCTAGCACAGAGTTGGAATCCATGGAAAAAGGTGAAGTGATTAAAAATTTACATTATATTTCCGATAAATTTTGGGAAACAGGTAAAACAATCTACGATTAGAGATAATTTTTAATTATTTGATTTCTTCTGTAAACTCTTCAGTTCCTTCGTTGGTGATAACAAGAATGTCTAAACCATCACCACTTGCAGAGTCTCTTAGTGCTGCAGAACGAACTGCACGTTTTGCCAAATCAACTGCTTCGTCTTTAGTCATGTCTGGTTTGAATTGTGGATCTAAAACACCTAATGCCATTTCAGCACCAGTACCTACTGCAGCATATTCATCGGGAAGAACAGAACCCAAAGGATCCAGAGTGTACATTATTGGTTTATCAACAACTCCACCAACTATTACCTGAGTCAACAATGGAAAATATCTTCTTTCATACATCATATTTGACATCATTTTAGCAACAGTGTTTGGAGGAACGTCTCGCTTTAATTCCATTTTTCTAATTTTTGCAAGGGCTGCTATTTGCAATGTAAGAATCTGCATGTCAGCTACAAGACCAGCACACGTTGCTCCAACCTTAGGAGTGATTGGAAATGTTTTCTTTGTGGACTTGCTTACAAGAAAGTTTCCAAATGCGATCCTCTTCTCGCTGGCAAAAACTACACCACCATCAAAAGTAATTCCAACAGCAGTTGCTCCTGGCATGTACATTGACATAACTCAAATAATTTTGCAGCATAATAAAGGGCTTTCTACATTTCACGCGTAATTAATGAGCAAAATAGTTATACGGAAAAGTAGATGTAAGCCTATGACACTGGCAGAAATTAAACCAAAGATCCTAAATGATGTTGTCTTTATGGGTTTAAGATCTGCTATCGGTGTAATCTTTATTGTTCACGGAATTGGAAAATTTAATCCCGGATTTGCAAACTTTTTGGGAAGTCTAGGAATTCCAGCAGAAATGCAAATACCCATAGCATTAGCAGAACTAGTTCCCGGAATTTTATTAATTGCAGGAGTGCTTAGTAGGTTATCAGCAGCATTACTATCCATCATTATGCTAGGTGCAATATTTCATGTCAAAGGCGCTCAGAGTCTCACAGGAGATAAAGGGTTTGAAATTGATTTGATTCTACTTGCATCAGTTCTTGTAATTATGATAGTAGGTCCAGGAAGAATATCACTTGCACAAATCATCAAAAAAATGCCTAGATGTCTTCATTAGGATTTTCCAAAGTTTTCCATAATCAAGCAAATACATTTTGTAGTCTTTTTTAACAAATCAACTCTAGCAAACTCATTTGGTGAATGAATTCTTGAAAACATGTAGGTACTTCCAATTGATATGCATGGAGCTTTTAGAAGATCAACAAATGGATACATAGGACCAGTTCCAGCATTAGAGACATTAATTATGGATTTACCAAAAGTCTTGTCGGCTGCCATTTTTACTTGATTAACAAATGGTTCTGACGAATCAGTTCTTGCAGCTGCCTCACCGTGAAATATTTTGATAGTAACATCATCAAATCCATTTTCCTTGAGATGTTTTTTTAATCGCATTATCTGTTTTTTTGGCTCCATTTTAGGAACCAATCTAAAATCAATCTTAACTAAAGCACTGCCAGGTAGAACAGTTTTGGCCCCATCACCAGTATAACCAGAAACAAATCCCGCAATATTACAAGTTGCACCACCAACTAGTGCTTTTTTGGCATCAAGTCCTTTCTTGCCTCCAACAAATGATGTAATTCCAAATTCTTTTTTAAAAACAGATTCATCAAATGGTTCTTTGTTTATAATCTCTAAATCTTTTTTTGAAAACGGCGTGACTTCTTCATACCAATCTTTAATGAGAATTTTTCCATTTGAATCACGCAAAGACTTTACTGCTTCAATTAATCTCCAAGCAGGATTTTTAATCAACACAGCTAAACTTGAATGTGCATCAATTTTTGACTCTTTGACAGATAATTCCACAAATAGTAATCCTTTCATTCCCAATCCAATGATTGGTCGATTTTTTGAATCAACATAACCAAATTCCCAGATAACACCATCACATGAAAATTTCTTTTTGTATTTTTTCAAATAATCTTCAATGTGGGCACTGCCAGTTTCTTCTTCTCCCTCGATTACAAATTTAATATTGCAAGGAACATCCCCAGTTGTTTTAAGACAAGCCTCAACTGCTTTGATTCTTGTAATTAATTCACCTTTATCATCAGTTGCACCACGTCCAAAGATCTTGTTTCCTTTCTTTACTCCACTGAATGGAGGATCATTCCATAATTCAAAGGGTTCAGCAGGCTGAACATCATAGTGATTGTAAAACATTAGAGTTTTTTTGGGATTACTTTTTGATTTGATTTCACCATAAACTATTGGTGCAATTCCTTTTTTTAGTCGTAGAATTTCAGATGGAATTCCAGATTTTTTTAGAATTTTTTGTACTAGAGATGCACATTCCTCAATTCCTTCATTTTTTGCTGAAACGCTTGGTTGTCTTATCAGAGTCTGAAGATCAGATATTAAATTATCCATATGAGAATCGACGTGCTTTAGTGCATTCATTTTATTCACACAAGTTTATCAAAAGGCTTCATTACAGTTGGAATAAAATCCAATAAATCCATGGATGTCATATGAAGGCCAATTTTCTTTTGAACTGCTTTTCCAGCCAATCCATTAATGAAAGTAGCTGCTGCTGCAGATTCCAATGGATTTCTATTTCGTGAAAGAATTCCGGCAACCAATCCAGATAAGACATCACCAGTACCTCCTACAGTCATTGCAGGTATCTTCTTTTCATAAAGATAAGTCATAGAGCCATTTGAGATTACATCAGTAGGTCCTTTTAGTAAAACAGTGATTCCAAATTCTTTTGCAAATTTTTCTACTATTTTGATTCGTTCATTTTTTGAGTTTGATGGTGGTTGACCAAATAATCTCTTAAATTCACCAGCATGTGGAGTAACTACCACATTTTTGTTTGCGAGCAATGGTAAGACTTCAGGAATTAAAGCACTGGCATCAAGGGACAATCTAACATCACGGTCTAAAAGGGATTTGACAAGAAGTAGCAATGAATTTTTTTCTTGTACTGCAAGGCCCATTCCAATTGTAGCAGAATGTAAATTATGAGGAATAGCACCAAGTAGTTTGTTTACTGCACCCTTTGTTAATTTTTGATCAACTAGTGGGATTACAATAAGATTTGGAGAGATGGCTCGTGTAGGAGTTACGTTAATCTTTGGAACACAAGTATAAACCAAATCACTTCCAGATCTTAATGCCGCAATTGAAGATAGAATCGGAGCACCATGATAGATGTAGCTTCCGCCAACAACCAGAACAATCCCATTATCGCCTTTTCTGGATTTTAGTTTTCTTGAGGGGATGAACTTTCGAACAATGGGAACGGTAAGATTTTTCCTCATCAATATACCCTAAAAAATACAGGAATAAATCTTGTTTTGATGTTTTCCAGACTAATTAAGATGATTTTTTGACAGTTTTTTTCTTGGTTTTGCTAGCCGTAGATTTTTTTGATTCTAGTGTTTTTGAGGTCTTTGATCCTCTTTCAAAAAATGCCTTTCTAGCATAACACAAGTAAGTGGTGTGTCCAATTCCTTGAAAAGAATGTCTGGTTTTTCCTTCCCTAGCATCAATAGTACGTATAATGTGTTCAGTGGATTCTATGTCAGTAAACTCATTTTCAACTAGAGACATTGTTAATTTTTCCAATTGATTCATAGTTGGGCAAATTGCAAAAACAGCACCACTTCCTTTGAGCATTTTACGAACTTGTGGAATTACAGTCCAAGGATCACCTAGATCAATCAAGGCAGCATCCATATCCTCCAAAGGCATTTTTTTGGCTGTTTTAATATCCAGATTTGTCTGGGTTACATACTTTGAAACACCTGCCTTTTTGATATTTTTTTCAGCAATTTTCATAAAATTTTCATCAACATCAAATGTGTAGACATGTCCTCTAGGTTTTACAATACTGGCAATAAAAGAAGTTAAAGAGCCACTTCCTGTTCCAATCTCTAAAATCTTTTGACCGCTTTCAATTCCAGCTCTTGCGACAATGTAACCAAGATCTTTAGGGTAAACAATCTGGGTGCCATGTTGAATTTTCATAACATAATCATATGTGGTTGGTTTTAGAAGATAGACATACTTGTCCTTGTTTGTTGTTAGTCTAGAACCATATTCTTTTCCAATAGCATCAGCATGTTTGAGAACACCAATGTGTGTATGAAGGGACTCTTTTTTTGAGATTTTTACTAGCCATTTTTTAGAACTGTTAAAGTAAAATAACACTGGAGAATTCTGTTTAATTTTATCCATAATTTGTACCAAAAATTTTAAGATAAGAATCTACTGTTCTTATTCATCTTTTGGAGAATGCTCTGCCTTTAGTCCCTTGTATCGATTTCTGATTGTAACTTCAGTTACACCAGCTGCTTCTGCAATATCTC
This sequence comes from Nitrosopumilus sp., assembly GCF_025698945.1. Classification (NCBI taxonomy): domain Archaea; kingdom Thermoproteati; phylum Nitrososphaerota; class Nitrososphaeria; order Nitrosopumilales; family Nitrosopumilaceae; genus Nitrosopumilus; species Candidatus Nitrosopumilus sp. Next base: position 300,164 of record NZ_JAILWM010000001.1, on the reverse strand, counting down.
TTTGAGTTACAGATACCCCATTATGAACACATGACAAATACAATGCAGAAGCTGCAAGCCCCATTGGATCTTTTCCAGCAGATTCTTTACGCTCTTGAGCCTCTTTGAGAACTTTTACTGCATAACGTTTTGTTTTTTCAGTAATTTCCAGTTTGCTTGAAATTCTTGCTATACATTGAATTGAATCTACAACAGGCATCTTTAGTTCCAATTCATGGTGAAGCAATCGATAACATCGTGCGATATCTTTTCTCTTTACATTTGCTGCATCTGCAACATCTTTTAGTGTTCTAGGTGTTTCAGTATCGCGACATGCAGCATAAAGGGATGCAGCTATCATTGCAGAAATTGATCTTCCTCTAACTAATTTTTTCTCTAAAGCTTTTCTGTAAATGTAAGCTGCTTTCTCTAAAACATTTGCAGATATTGCAATTTTATCTTTAAGTCTGTTTAATTCACTTAGAGCTTGTCTGAGATTTCTATCGATTGGTTCATGAACTTGACTTCTGCTATCCCATGTTCGTAATCTTTCAATAGTACTTTTCATTGAAGTGGAAAGTGGTTTTCCAGAGGCATCTTTGTTTAATGGATTGATAACAGTAGATAATCCCATGTCATGAATTGTAAGTGATGATGGAGCTCCAGTTCTTGCAGGATCTGAACCACCATCTTTTTGAAATGATCTCCATTCAGGTCCAGATTCTTGAGATTTTTCATTAATCACATAACCGCATTTTGAGCAAAATTGCTCACCGGTTACTTCATCAGTTAATAATGAATTTTTTCCACAACGCAGACAACTGGATTTTGCATTAACAGTTACCATATAATTGCCCTCATGCAGTCTTCCTTTTAATAGAGATTTCTATCGTGGAGACATTTCTAGTTCTGCCATCTTGTGACTCTAATGATTCTGAACCAATTTTTACATCACCTACAACAAATGCAGGGTTGGTTTTTTGGAGAACTATCTGTACCACATCAACAGCATGTGCGATGATCAATCCCCTAGCTTTGACTGTAACTAATGGAAGTGTTGCTAATTGAATAATAGCAGAAGTGACATAAGTCATTAGTGGTTTCTTACCAATGAAAATTGTATCTCTTGTATTGTTTAACATATTGCATTAGGTATTACGTATAATTTAAACTGAGTAACCCAGCGTAGTCGTAGAATTTAGGAAAATGAAAAAGAAAAGAGGTTTTTAGAATACCTGAGAGATAATTGAGTTCAAAATTAATTAAACAAAACTAGCCTAAAAGCTTCTGGTTCTATGTTTTGGTAGACATTCTTTGCAGTATACTGGTCTGTCTGGTTTTGGTTCAAAAGGCACCTCTGATGCTGCACCACAATCGGAGCACTTCATAGGATACATTTTTCTATCTTCTGACATGCATGATACGATATTTGCCTACATAAGAATCAAGGAGAACAGGCTACATATTCATTACAAAAATCAGAACATACAATTTGTGTCCAGATAGTATTTTAATCCCAAAAATCACATCATAGTGAAAATGACAGAATTCAAACTGCAAGGATCTGGAGGATACGTAATAGCTGATTTGACTGAAGAGCAGGCAAAGAAAGCAGATCTTGGAGTGGGAAAATTATTCTTGGCACCAATTGGAAAATTAGAGACTAAGAAGATGTTCAAGCATTACTGTAACATGTGTGAAACTGAATTTGACAACCCACCAAAAATCCATTTGGAAGAAAATACAAATGAAGAAGTTGCAGATAATTTGATCCTAATTGAGAGAGGACAGTATACTTGTGAAAAATGCAACGCCACAATAGGAGAATATCGTGTCTTTAAGAAAAACGACGAAGCAGGCGATATTGGAAAAGCAAGACCATCAGAATAATTTTGTAGAGCCTAAATGCGTATTCAATAAATATAACTATTTTTCAGATAGAGCATGTCAAATATGAAATGTGTGTCATGTGGAATTAGTTTCTTTTCCCCAATGGGTTCAGACAAATGTTCCAGATGTGCAGGAAAGGAATCAGAAGGACATGGCGGTCATGATTCCTGCGGTTGTGGACACAGCCATTAATTTCTTTTTTTACTAACAGGCATATATTGAACATGTAATTATTTCACTCATGGCAAAAACATCAGAAGAAATGAAAAAACTAGTTGAAGAATTTATAAAAATTACAAATGTCAAATATGAAGATCAAACAGATAAGGTAAGAGAAAAAAGTAATTTAATCGAATGGCAATTTCATTTAGGGACAAATGTTATCGTAAGCAAAAATGTCAACAGACAAGACAGAATTCATCTGAATGTAAACATGAGATTCCCACCAAATGATTCAAAGTTACTTGTAATTAAGAACCCGTCATTTTCAAAAGCTGTAATGGAGATTAGTGAGATATGTACAATTGCAGGGGTTGGACATCAATGGATAAAAGAAAATGATAATGTTGTCGGTTTAGCAATTTTCTCACATGTAGATGAGCAGGTTCTAGATAGAGTAACATTTCATAATACATGGGATGATGTTTCACGTGTATCAAGTCATGTTCAAAAAATATTACGTTCAAATTTTAGTGGATTTGCATCAGCCAATAATTTAGGTGCTGAAACTACAGACAAATCCATGTATGGCTAACATGTTCTAAAATTATTGTTGGGATTTTACAAAATCAACAATAGACATGATTTTTCCCATTTCTACCAAATGACCATAACTCTTTTTGTTAGAAGATTTGTCAGGAGAATTATCTACACTTAAAAACAAAATATGTCTATTATCAAGAGGAATAGTGATTCGCTTAATCTTTTCATAAGCTGCTATCACATACAGCCCTTCACCAACCATGTTTTTAATTTTGGAACGTTCCTCCCATGCATTGATAGCTCTTTGAAGTGTTTTTTTAGTATCAGCCATCGGAACTAGTGGTTTAACATTATTACGTTTACTATTCCATAAAATTTCACCATTCTTATCACAAATAGCAGCAAATCTAATATCAGAATTAAAATCCATCAACATATTCAATAATTGTTCAAATTTTTCCATACACGATATTAGGGCAAACTACTATTTATCTAAAAATAAATTATGAGTGAAGTAATTAGAGACAGCAAAAAATTATCTATTTATCTCGATATAATTGAAATTTCTTTTTACAATTACCGCAAAAGCGCTGCTTGGTTTTCCTACTTTCAGTCCCTAAAAGAGAACCACATCTATCACATTTTGTCTTATTCATAAAAAGAATCCATCTCAATTAATCATTTTTTAGAAGTGCGTTTTTGCACATTTTTTTTCTTATGTGTTGCTTCATGTTTACGTACCTCATCAAAAGTATATGAAGTTCCAATCCAATGGAAATCACATTTAGCACATTGATATTTCATTTTTTAAAACATTCACAGCCGCAATCATACATCCCAGCTTTTCCCATACATTGATCATGATGTCCGTTATAGCACTTGTTACAAGTTAACATTTAATCAGAGGCCTTCTTTTGATGAGTTTTTTCATGGAGAAGTAATTTTTGAATATCTCCTTGAGATGAATCCCAAGTAAAATTGCAGTGTTTACAATGATATGTCATTTATTTTTCTATATCCTCTGATTTCTTTTTCTCAGATTCAACATGTGAAGTTTCCTTACTAGCGTTTTTGGTTTTACAAGCACCAAATTTCAGTTTTTCAATTATTTGTTTTAACATACTCTATATTGTTTCTCTGTGATATATACCGGTGTATTAGACAGATATTATCTACTCACCAGAAGCAAGGTTTATTGGCTTAAAACTATTCTTTTATCAGTAATTGGTTTGCACGCCAACATATGTTAGCCGGAGGTAGGCTTTGGCAGATATTCGGCTAACTATTTCTCTCTAAAATAGAGGCTATTTTCGGGTTTTTTCTATTTTTAGTCAAATGCATCAATAATAAAGTACGAACAGCAGCTTGCAACAAATAATGTAATCCCAAGTGCCAGACCAATTTTTTCTAGTTTCTTCTGAGATTTTTCAGTTTTCCAATGTGCTGATTTATCGATATTCATTACGAAGTTGCAATTTTAATCAGGCATTTATAGTTATGTCAAATATTGGCATTCATAGGTTTTGATTGGTAATTATTACCAATAGTATATATAGCGGGGTTGTAATATGAGGTTATGAGCACACAAACTCAAACAAACAACGTATATTCAATGTACAAGCAAAATGTGCAAAAATACTTTGAGAATATTTCAAAAATCACTCCACAGTATTTCCAAGCAGTTACGCAATTGCAAGATGAATGTATGAAGACAGTTGAGAAAACAATCAATGCTTCAGTCTCTGTGCAGCAAGAATTTGCAAAAAAAGCAGGTATCACATCTGATATCCCAGAAGCTGCAAGAACTGCAATCATAGACATTAACAAGCAAATTGTTCAAGCAAGCACTGTTAACAATCAGCTAGCAAAAACAGCAATTGATACTACTGTACAAAACATCAAAGCATTAAGTACCAACATTGATGCCTTTGCTGAATTGAATAAAAATATAGTCCAATTATGGACAACCTCATTCACACAGAAATTCTAGTGTGAATTATTTTTTCTTTTTTATCATTTTTTAAAATAACCTACATTCTATTTGGTGCAACGATACCCAATAGACCCAATGCTTTCTCAACAGTAATCTTAAATGATGAAACAAGGTAGAGTCTGGAATTTTCCAGATTTTCATCACCCAATTCCAATACTTTGACTTTCTCATAAAATGAATTAAATGCAACAGCTAGATCATGGCAGTATCTTGCAATAACTTTGGGGGAAAAATTATTTGCAGCATCTCTGACTTGAATATCAAAAAGCCCAATTGTTTTGATTAATTCTAGTTCAGAATCATCTTTTAGTAATGAAAAATCAACATCGATTGATGGAATACGCCCTGACCTTTCAATTATTCTTGAAGCCCTTGCATGAGTATACTGAATGTATGGTGCAGTATCACCCTCCAAACTAAGAGATTTTGTCAAATCAAATGTTATGATTTTATCAAGGTCTTGCTTTATCATCTCATAACGAAGTGTACCAACTGAAACATTGTGGGCAATTTCTTCAATTTCTGAGTCACTCATTTCAGGATGCCTCTTTTTTGTCTCATCGATTGTTTTTTGCTTCAAGATATCATAAACAGAATCAGCATTGACATAGAGTCCTTTTCTGCCAGACATTTGTGCCTGTTTTCCATCTGTATCTAATCCAAGGATTTTGGCAGTTTCAGAACTCAGTGTAACTGATTCATACCCAAGATGAATATATGCATCAGAAACGGATTTGAATTTACCCATTAGATTAGTGATGATTTTTTGTAATCTCTCCTGACGTGAATCAATTACAGTAACTACCTTCTCACCAGTAAAATTTTTAGAAATAGGATTATTGTGATTTAGTGTAGTTTGCCATAATTCCCGTGAGGGCTGAACTTTGTCATATTTTTCATAGTTGAATGGATCATCTAAGAGGCCTAATTTCCATGCAGCATATGGAATATCTTTTGCAATGTATGTGGCAGTGCCATTACTCCTGACTATTACCTTATCTTCTTCTTTATCCTCACCTCTTATTACCCAGCAACCAGCATTTTTTCCATCTTTTTCAAATTCTATTAGATTCATCTCTTTGAGTTTTTCAAATATTTTACTCCACAATCCAGAGCGAATTATTTGAGATTCAAAATTTAGACAATCATAGAATACAGACAAGTTCCAACAGGTTTCAAGCTGTCCTGCTAAAACTCTTCGGGTAATTTTATCAGCAAATTTTGCAGTATCAGACGTTCCATCTTCAAGCTCCTTTAGAACATTTTTTCGAATCTCTTCAAGACTAGGATCTTGCTCATATTTTTCTGTAGTCTTAACATAGACATCATCACCGCAATAATGATCAAACTTCTTACCATTAGGAGGATCTTGGGAAAACCCAAAATGATTAAACCCGACAATGATATCAGCTACTTGCAAACCCGAGTCATCAATATAGTTTAAGATATTGACTTTGTAGTTTGCCTTTTCTAAAATTCGAGACAAAACATCTCCAATTATGATATTTCTAATGTGCCCTATGTGAAGTGCTTTGTTAGGATTAACACTAGTATGCTCTACTACAATAGTAGAATTTTTTCCAATATCAACATCACCAAATTCAGGAAGGTTTGATTCAGATAGAATTAGTTGATTGAGCTTGTCCCAATCAGCTGAAAAATTAAGATAGCCAGATGGATGAGATTCAGATTTTAAAACAAGAGTTGAAATGCATTTTTGGTATTTTTCAGATAGCATTTGAGCAATATCTTTTGGGCTTTTTTTGAGTTGTTTTGATAAGAGAAAGGATACATTTGAGCTGACATCACCAAATCCAGGTTTTGCAGGTTCGACTGTAAATTTAACATCAGAAATATCAAGTTCTAAGAGAATCTTCTTGAGATTATTTTCAATTTCATCAATAATAGATTTGAATGTCATCTTACATCTCAGAGAATCTGGGTGCTAATTTATCTAGTGCTTCAAGAACTCCATCGCCTGCTTTTGCATCAGTAACCATTGTAGCCTCAGATTTTACTAGATCAGATGCATTACCCAATGCAATACTAGTTTTGGCCACCTTAAACAAGGGAACATCGGTAGCACTATCACCTATTGCAATCACATCATCTCGTAAAATTGAAAGTTTTTTCATAATTTCAGAAAATCCTCTTCCCTTGTCAATGCCTGATGAATTGATATGATAAGCATATTGGCTATCAGATAGTTCTACATCAATATTGTTTTCAGTAAGAATTTTTCTTGCAAGATCCAAATCAAAGGTTCTCTGTAATACAACCTCAGTCATTCTAGGAAAAACAGCTTTTTCTTTTACATTAGAAATATTGTTTTGAATAATTTTGAGAGCGTTTTGACATTCCTTGATATCCCCTAACAAAATATGTTCATTTGAATCAAGTGTAATACATCCACCGTTTTCACCAACTGCCATTTTTGTAGTTCCTCCAAATACAGAAAGTAAGAAACCTTCAACGGATGAACGGCCTGTTACAAAGATAACATTATGGCCCATGTTAGTTAGTCTCCTTAAAGCCTCCAAAGCCTCAAGATGAATTCTACCACCACCATTTTCAGTTATTGTTCCATCAATATCTACTGCAAAAGTTTTCTTTTTCATGATTTTTGTTTTTTATTCAGGATAATATTTGCTACGAAAAAATTCAATCAAATTAATCATTCATCAAAATGCCTCTAGAGAATTTCTTAGATAGAAAAACAGCCAAAATGCCCATAATTACTGAAGGGATCAGAGTAATCATCATCACATCATCAATTAATTCAAAATAAACAAAATAGATCAAACTTGGAGATACTAGTCTTCCAAGTAATACTTCATTGAATGTATACATCACGTAAGGATAGTAAACCATGTAAAATACAGACCCCAGTAGTCCTCCTACAAAAATCATTGATTTTCTAGATTTGTAAAATAATAAAATCACATCAGATATTACAAATGGGATTAGATTAAGTGAATAGAATTGGATTGAATCAAAGATTGCAAAATTTGGAACTATTGCAGTAGTGCTATAAATTAGTAAAAACAATCCTCCAAGAATACTCATCATTCCAAATTTCTCATGTGATAGTCGATATACTAGAAACATAGACATTGAAATTAACATTGGATATGCCAGAGTTGCCACAACAAATGCAACGTGGGGCTCAGGGTTTAGTTGAAAGTAATCAGTGTTTGAGAAAGGCAAAGAGAGAGATGAAATAATTCCAGAGCATGAAAGCCATACGGGAATAACTCCAAGAACAATTAGAAACAAGCTCAAAGAATTTTTGTAATTATTGATTTTCAAATGGCGTGCAATTCCAATCATCCCACCAATGCTACAAAGAAACATTCCCATGATCAAAGTAAGGTGTGGAGGACTAAGCAACCCATCCAATCCAAAATTAGAGTGCCAAATAAAATCAAAAGGGCCAGCTCCGACCAATAAAGAAATTCCAATTAACTTTATCTTTAATGGAAAAAAGTAAGAATCAGAGAATTTTTGTAAGTTTTTCCATCCAATAAAGGATACCACAGTACCAATTAGGGAAATTGCCACACCACAATACATGAGTGCATGAGGCGGAGAGAAAAATGTCTCAGGTTTGCTAAGCAAATGATTAGTAATATCCCAACTTCCACCAACAGTAACAAGTAGAATTCCAAAACTGGTCAAAATACTCCCAATCAGAAAAATTTTTTCAGATTGAATCTTAACAAATTTCTTTGAGGGTTCAGATTGGGAAGTAGTCATTATTTCAATTATCACTCACAAAATATCAAGGATTAACATTTACCGCATATACCCGAACATATTCATTTTGATGATCCAAGAATCCAGATTTGGGATAATGAGATAAATCACTAGTGTGTGGAATATCTACGGATTTTACATAAATTCTAAAAATCCCAGAGTGTTTGGGAGTAACTTCAATGTCAATAAAGTATAGATCTCCTGGATGAATGGGTCTACTCATTGCCTCAATTGAAGGATATTTTGCAGTAGTAGATTCCAATCCACCACTATAATTTGCACCAATTTCTTCATCAACTACAATATAATTTGGAGATTGAGTGAAATCATATCGTACAATATCGACAACATCTCCAATTTCTTTAAGATCAGGAAATGCAACAGATACAATGTGAATGTCTCCGTATTCACCCCTATTTTCAGATTCAACCTCTAAACGAAAAGAATCACTCAAACTAATTTCAGAATCAGATAATTTTGCCTCAAAGAAAGGTTGAGGAACTAGCATCTCATTTGATAGAAAAAGATCAGGCAATACAACAACGGTCATTAAAAAATAAACAATGATAGCAAATCCAATAACAGGCAAAATAAATAATTTTTTCACATGAATTATCTACAAGATACTGTTAAAAAACGATAAGAAAATCATGAGTTCATTATTTTTACCCATACCAAACAACAGAATAAAGAGAAATAGTACGATTTTATTTGAAAGAAATACATCAAGAGTTGAAGTCTAGTGGGAATTCCTGAAAAAATCAAGGCCATTCAAGATGAAATGGCAAAAACGCAAATCAATAAAGCTACAGAGCATCATATAGGGTTACTAAAAGCAAAGATTGCAAAATTAAAAAGAGAGCAAGAATCAGAGATTGCTAAAAAATCAGGTGCCAAACAAGACGGATTTGATGTTAGAAGAAGTGGGGATGCAACAGTTGTTTTTATCGGATTACCAAGTGTAGGAAAATCCACTCTTCTAAACAAAATGACAGGAGCAAATTCTGCTGTTGGAGCTTTTCAATTTACCACATTAACCGTAGTTCCAGGAATGATGGAATACAGAGGAGCCAAAATTCAAGTCTTAGATTTGCCTGGAATTATCAAAGGAGCATCAACTGGAAAAGGTCTAGGAAAAAGGATTTTGTCAGTTGCAAGAACGGCAGATCTTGTTCTTTTGATTTTAGATGTATTTCAGCCATATCATGAAGATGTGCTAGTAAATGAATTAGGAAACATAGGAATCAGATTAAACCAATTACCACCAAACATTACAATAGAGAAAGCATCAATGGGAGGAATTGCAGTTGCACAACAAGTAAAATTAACGAAAATTACTGAAAAGCATCTTAAAGATATTTTACATCTGTATGGATTGGTTAGTGCCAGAGTTGTAATTAGAGAAGATGTCACATCAGAACAACTTGCAGATCACATTGCAGGAAATATCAGTTATTCAAAAGCACTTACAGTTTTAAACAAAATTGATTTAGTTGATGAAAAATTCCTAAAAGAACTAAAGAAAAAAATAAAATCAGACGTAGTTGAGGTTTCAGCAAATTCAGATATCAATATAGAATTACTAAAAGAAAAGATCTATGAGAAATTAAAATTCATTAGAATTTACATGAGACCAAAAGGAGGAGAAACGGATTTCAAAGAACCATTAATTGCAAGAGAAGGAGATACTGTTGAAGATATTTGCAATAAACTACATCGTAGAATGAAAAGAGAGTTTCGATATGGTTTGGTTTGGGGTAAAAGCGTAAAATTTGGCGGTCAGAGAGTAGGATTGAATCATGTTTTACTTGATGAGGATGTTTTGACAATAATAAAGAGACGCGGAGTCTAAAAAAAGAAAATCATGGAACATGAAACGGAGCAACGATGGTGTAAGTTTTGCATTACAAAAACAAAACAAGAACTAATTTTTCTACCAAACATGGCAACATACAAGCGTAGACGAAAGTACAGATGTACTATTTGTGGCAAATCAAGTTGGTTGCAGGGCAAAAGACCTTCTGCAGAAAGTGTTTATTAAAAAAAATAATCGATCAGAAAAATATTTTGCGAAATAATTTACTTCATTAATTGTTATCAATTTGTGTAATTTTCTTTAGTCTAACCACTGAAAAACTATGAAAATGTCGTTGGAGTAATGGCTACAAAAAGAAAAGCTGCAACTAAACGAAAATCAGCAAAGAAAGCAGCTCCTAAGAGAAAGGCAGCAAAACGCAAAGCCGCTCCTAAGAGAAAAACTGCAGCAAAGAAAGCAGCTCCTAAGAGAAAGGCAGCAAAACGCAAAGCAGCTCCTAAGAGAAAAACTGCAGCAAAGAAAGCAGCTCCTAAGAGAAAGGCAGCAAAACGCAAAGCCGCTCCTAAGAGAAAAACTGCAGCAAAGAAAAGACGATAAGATCGTCAACAAATTAACAATCGTCATCTAGACGGCGAATTGTTTTCTCTTTTTCAAATATGCAACTAGTGAAAACTAGAAAATATTTTTTAAAATTTTAAATTAGAAAAAATTAGTAAAGATAGCTCATCAATTTTATTTGTTCTTCAGTAGATATGATATTTTTGTTAGTTAAAATTTCTAACAAATCTTTGAAGATTGCTTTTTGTTCTGAAGACATTCCTCCAGATGGACCTTTTTCTCCGGGTGGACCGGGTGGACCTCTAGGACCGGGTGGACCTACTGGACCTTGTCCTCCGGGTGGACCTTGTTCTCCAACAGATCCAATTGGACCGGTAGGACCTCTTTCTCCTTGTGGGCCTTGAATTCCTTGTGGGCCTTGTGGGCCTTTTTCTCCTGCAGGACCAGTTGTACCACGTTCACCTTGTGGGCCTTGTGGGCCTTGTGGACCTTTGTCACCGGGAGGACCTGTAGAACCAGTTTGACCTTTTTCGCCAATTGGACCGGTTGGACCTTTTTCTCCTTTTTCTCCTTGTGGACCTGGAACTCCTGTTAATCCCTTAGACCCAGCTGGACCTTGTGGGCCTTGTGGGCCTTTTTCGCCAACAGGACCTTCAGGACCTTTACTTCCTTTTTCTCCAATTGGACCAGGTGGACCTATTGGACCTTTGTCACCCAAAGGACCAGTTGGACCGGTTAATCCTTTATCGCCATGTGGACCAGGTGGACCTATTGGACCTTTTTCTCCGGGTGGACCTACTGGACCTTTTTCGCCAACGGGACCAGGAGGACCTTGAATTCCTTTTTCTCCTTGAACACCACTAAGTCCTGTTGGGCCTTTTTCTCCGGGTGGACCAGTTGGTCCGGTTAATCCTTTATCGCCAGTTGGTCCTTGTGCACCTTTATCTCCTTTTTCTCCCGGAGGACCTCTAAGTCCAGTTGAACCTTTGTCACCCGAACTTCCAGTTGGTCCTTTTTCTCCGGGTGGACCTATTGGACCCTTTAATCCTGTGGGTCCTTTGTCACCAATTGGACCAGTAGAACCTTTGTCACCTTTATCTCCTGGAGGACCAGTTGGTCCTTTGTCACCTTTATCTCCTTTATCACCAGTAATTCCTTTTTCTCCTGTAATTCCTTTTTCTCCTGAAAGTCCTTTGTCACCAGTTGGTCCTTTGTCACCAGTTGGTCCTTTGTCACCAGTTGGTCCTTGAGGACCATCAGGTCCTTTACCACCTGGAGGACCTTGAGGGCCGGGTGGACCCATAGGTCCTTTGTCACCGGGAGGACCACGTGGACCATCAGGTCCTTTGTTTCCTTGCAATCCAGATGAACCTTGATAATCATCATAACTAGAACGAGATTTAGTTGAACGTTTTGTTGGAGTTTCAGTAATAGATTCAGAATCAGTTTCTGAATCAGTTTCAGGTTTTGGTGTTCTTTTTGGTTTTCCTAAAGAGACATCGAAAACAGAATGTAATGAAGAGAAAAGATCAGTTACAACAATCCAAATTTTATCTAATGATTCAATTGATGAGGGAAGAGGGTTTTCAGGAGAGCCAATTGTTTCAGTAAAAATCCCATCCTTTACTCTAAGATGAAAATTTCCTCTCCATAATGATTGAAATTGTTTAGTTCTTACAGATTCATCAGATGGTTTACTATCTGTAATTGCAATTTGAACTTCATAAACACCTGATTGCTTAAATGGTGCCTGTCCTTGAATTTCTAATCGTGACTGAGATGACACAAACGTTTGTGTATATTCCAAGTATTTCTGTATTTAGATCGCTGAAGACTATCATTGATTTACGCAAGGGAACCAGTAGGCTCGTTGGGGATAGTATTTATCTAGATAAAATTGCATTTTGAGCTAGTGAAAAAGCCTTTCAGTAAAAAATCAAAGGATCCCGAAGAATCAATCTCAAAAAAAGAAGAATTTGAAGAAACAAGCATAGTTGATTCGGATTATAATCGTAAAAAATTATTCAAAAAAGGCATCAATTTGATGGCAGATGAAAAATTAGAAGATGCAATTGTAGTTTTTGAACAAGCACTAAGAATTGATCCAAATAATGTTGAAACTTTGATGAAATTAGGATATGCCAGATTCCATATAGATGATCATGGAGAGGCTCTAAAAATTTATGACAGAATTTTAGATATAGATGTCACAAATCCAGAAGCTTGGAATCTCAAAGGATTAGTACATTATGAACAAAAAAATTATTCAAAAGCACTTGATTCAGTTGAAAAAGCTATAGAGTCAGATCCAACTTACGGAATGGCATGGTATAACAAAGCATGTTTTCTTTCTTTACTTAATCAAGTACCAGAATCACTTGAGGCATTAAAGCGTTCGATAGAAATCGATGTAAAAAATGCAAGAAAATCAATTAGAGATAAAGACTTTGCAAATGTCAGAATCGAAGAAGGCTTTAAGAGAATTCAAGAAGTCGTAGTTTTGGAATCAATAAGACAAGGATACCATACATTAGGTGCAATTGTCTGGACAACATTTCTTGATAAAGCAGATGCAGAAAGCGCATTAAGAAAATTATTAGAAAAAGGTTTGATCATACAAAATGAAAAACGTGATGGCCTAAGTAAAATACCAATTTATGATCTTGCACCCAACATTGCAGAAAAAATGGGAAAAGAAAAGAAAGGATTATTCGGAATTACAAAGAAGAGATTACCTAAACCAGTAAAGAATTTGAAAGAATTGAGTCAAGCAATTCAATCAGTTAGAGAAGCAATAGAAGAAGAAGATGTAGATAAAACAATTGAGATTTTTGATGAATTTATTGATCCAAGTAAATCAGGAGAACAAATGATTGAGAATTTCTTTGATGAACACAGAGAGATTAGATTATGGAAGATTAGATTAAAGGACAGAGGTCAAGACTATCTTATTGAAAATAAAGATAAGATGTTGGTATTGTTTGATAATGTCGAAGTTACAATTACAAAGAAACTCAGAAACGAGATCTCTTAATTATTCTGCAGATAAATCCCAATAGTTTGCATCAGCCTGTTTTTCAGTAGGCTTGTTGAGGTTTTTCCATTCCTTAAAGGAGCGTACATATAATTTTGCATTTGGCAAATCAGCAGATTTTAGTGCATAGTATGCCAATCCAGAGAGGGTGCCCACGCTTCCACAGTAGGTAATTATTTCAGAATTTCCAGTAATGCCCCTATTATCTAGTAGGCGTTTCATGTCCTCTTTTGAGCGTAAAATTTTATCATTTGAGGCCAGAGTTCTATATGGAAGGCTGATTGCTCCAGGGATATGTTGCTCGAGATAGTTCAATCTTTCTCTATTGTCAATTAGTATCACATCATCTCTTGATTTTGCACTCTCCAAGTAATCAGAGGTGGCCAAGATTTCAGGTTGCAAATTTAGAGAGTGTTCTTTATTTTGAATTTCAGGGATTTGAGAATCAGATTCTAACCCCATGGATTTCCAATTACCATAAGTAGTTTCAAGTAAAGTAACATCCGAATGTCCAATGTATTCTAGTGTCCAAGCAACTCTTGATGCAAGAGCACCAAAAGTATCATCATAAACTACAACAGGGGTTTCATTATCAATTCCCATGGAATTTACAAGCTTCAAAACTTTTTCTGGACTATCATCAGATAACAAAGTTGCCAAGGGCAAGTTAACTGCAGTTGGAATATGATCTTGTTTGTAATCATCTTCTCTTCGAACATCAATCACTCTAACACTTTTGTCTCGAACTTCTGATCGTAGAGTTTCTACATCAGTTGTTATTTTACCAGATTTTGTCAAGCAGCACATTCACCCTTACCAGTTTTGGTATGATAACTTGTATCGCTGCCATAATCAAGATAAAAATCTGGATCTTCTTCTTTTGTTGGAGGAACGACCATAGTTTCCAAAACTTTTTTGATATCATTGATGGATTTAATCTCTGAATCTTCACTATTATTTACAACACGGTGAACCCAGGATTTTAGAGTATCACCAGATTTTTTATTTTGTTTGAATATTTCTATTATTTTTAGAATTACAGGAATCACTCTTTTTGCAGGAACTCTCAAACATGTTAGACCCAACATTGTTTCACCATCAGAACGTCCACCCAAAGACATTTGATAATTTGGATACATGTCTTTTCCGACACGAGCCCCGCCACCAAAGAATCCTATTGTAGCAATTCCATGTTGCCCACAGGAATTTGGACATCCACTAATCTTAATTGAAGAATCTGTCAAATCTTCATCTTCATCTAGTTTTAGTTCAAGGAATTTTCGTTGGATTTCTTTGGCTAGTCTATGTGAGTTTGTCAATGCAAGGTTACAAGAGGTGGTTCCAGAACAGCCAATAGGGGCAGTCATTGTTAATGATCCTGACTTTGCCAATCCCACCTCTAGAAGTTTAGAGTACAAACTTGGCAAATCATCTTCATGAACATAGCGTAATGCTAGATTTTGAACAAAGCCTGCGCGTGCTTTTCCTTCTGAGGAAAAGTTCTTGACAATATCTGCCAACACATGAAGTTGATTTGATGTAATATCACCAGCTTCTAAAGTGATAAACACTGTACGATAATCTGATTGTTTTTGCTTCACGGTAGTTGTTTTTAGCCATCGTGCATAACCATCAGGTAATGAACTTCCACTTTCATCAGTGATTCGGATTGGTCGTTTAATTTCATCTTTGGTTTGATCAAGATCTAGTTGTGTTACAATAGACTGTGTTGCACGAACAATTGCACGTTCTTTAAGAACAAGGTTCTGGAATTTCTCCCATCCCATATCATTTACTAGATAACGCATTCTATTTCTGGCAAGATTCTTCCTATCCCCTAATCTATCAAATATTCTCATCACAGCAATTGAAGTATAGAGCAAGTCTTCTTCTGGAGTAAATTCTTCTAATTGATGACCAACAAAAGATCTGTTTCCCAATCCACCACCAAGAAATACTTTGAATCCTCTTTGAGTAGAGCCATCAAGTTGTCTTGTTTGTGGAATTAACCCAACATCAACCATTCTTACCATTCCATGTTTTTCACAACATGTAAAATTGAATTTGAATTTTCTTGGGAGATTTTGGGCCATTGGATTTCTTAAAAAGAATTTTGCAGTAGCTAGTGCATAGGGGGTTGCATCAAATTCTTCATCTTGGCAAACACCAGATAATGGACTACACATTACATTTCGAACAGAATTACCACATGCTTCACGGGATGTCAATCCAACGTCAGCTAGACCACGCATAATTTCTGAAACATCTTCAAGAATAACCCAATGAAGTTGGATATTTTCTCTAGTTGAGAAATGAGCACTGCCAATAGAATACTGTTCACTTAATTGAGATATCTTTTCAAGTTGTTGAGGATAAATTTCACCAGCTGGGAGTTTTATTCTAACCATAGCATAGTCACCAGTCATTCTGGTTCCATATGCCCCATTTTGGAGTCTAAAACGCCTAAAGCTATCTTCGTCATATTTGCCTTGACGGAAGAGTTTTACTGTTTTAGCAAAGTTATCTGCCTCTTCTATTCTTGCCCAATTAATTTTAGGTTTTACAGATTCAGGAGATGATTGTTTTAATTCAGACACGGTTAATACATTTGAAATTGGTTTTGTTTGGTTATAAATTTATGATATTGGGATGTTTTAGGAGAAATAATTTCAGGAATGAACTAAATTTTCCTATTGTTAGTAAGAATTCTCAATCAAATTATTAGTATCACCTAATTTTTGAAAAATTTGTGGGAAAGTATTAATTATTCAGAAAAACAATATCGACATGCAAGAAGCAACAGTTGCTGAACAATCATCTAAAATATTTACTGATGTTCGTGAAGTTGAAATCACAAGAGCAATTGCAAATGAATTTCATGATGTGTTAATTGATAGAGCAGAATCAGATGTTATCATTATTGGTGCAGGGCCAGCAGGTTTGACAGCAAGCAGAGAGCTTTCAAACATGGGTTACAAAGTTTTAGTTATTGAGCAAAACAACTATCTTGGCGGAGGTTATTGGTTAGGAGGATATATGATGAATCCAGTCACAGTTAGAGAACCAGCTCAAAAAATTTGGGATGAGTTGGGAGTTCCTTACAAAAAAGTAGCAGATGGATTATACTTGACACCAGGACCACACGCAGTTTCAAAATTAATTGCAGCAGCATGTGATGCAGGTGTAAAATTTTTACAACTAACAAAATTTGATGATTTAGTTTTAAAAAATGGCAGAGTAGCAGGGATTGTTGTTAATTGGATGCCAGTTTCAGCATTGCCACGAAACATCACATGTGTTGATCCAGTTGCATTTGAAGCAAAAATTATCATTGATGCTTCAGGTCATGATTCTGTTGCAGTAAAAAGATTAGTGGATAGAGGATTGGCCAAATGGAAAGGAATGGAGCCAATGTTTGTAAATGACGGAGAAGAACACGTAGTGCACAAAACAGGAGAGGTATACCCAGGATTAATTGCAGCAGGAATGTCAGTAACAGAAACACATGGTCTTGCAAGAATGGGACCAACATTTGGTTCAATGTTATACTCTGGAAAAAGAGCAGCTGAGATTGCAGCTTCTAAAATCAAAGAGTTAGAAAGATAAGCAAGTAATTTTCTAAAGGGTTAGTATTTCTTTTATACCTTGATCGCCCCATATCATCAAATGATTGAGCAAGAAAAGATTGACGAGTTGGGATATCTTGATGTGTTGAGATCCAGAGACAAGTTTCTCACAAACAAGTTCAACAAGTCAAAGTCTACAAGTACAGTTGATTTTTGCAAGGGAGCACTGCTCAGCTTTGACAAGTTTGCATTTGCAAAGTTTGGCAAGGACTCTACAGAGCAAGTAATTGAGGACATTAAGAAACTGCCAGAGGCAAGACACGAATCAATAATGGTTGACTTGTTTCAAAAGTATCTTCACTGGAAACACGAGGATTCAAAGGCAAGCACTTCAGTTGCATACTACCAGACAGCAGTAGAATACTTTGCATATCACCAGTTACGAATTAATCATTACAATCTAAGACGAGACATTACACTACCAGAGGATCCAAAAAACATGAGACATGCTCTTACTCTGACAGAAATCAGAAAATTAATTGACAATTCAAAACCAAAGAGAAAGGCACTGTATACTGTACTGATTAGTTCTGGAATGCGAATTGGTGAGACAATGGGGTTAAAAAAGCGCGATTTTGATTTTTCTCAAGAAAGAATATGCATTACCATCCCTGCAAAACTCACCAAAAAGAATACAGAACGCCAGACATACATTTCAAAGGAGGCAGAGCATTACCTATTACCAATCATTAAAAAAATGAATCAAGATGAGCTTGTATTTAGTGCAAACAAGGACATTAGAAAGTCAGTTGACAATGAAATCCTGAATTTCTGGAATTTGAGGAAAAAAACAGAACTTGATGCAAAATATGACAATTCTACAGTACACAAGATAACTTTGCACTCCTTTAGGGCATTTTTTGAGACGCAAGCATCAAACACACATGGACTCGAATATGCACATGCATTAATCGGACACAGCGGATACATGGAGCAATATTATCGACTAAGCAATGAGGACAGATTAGAGAAATACATTGAGCTTGAACCAAAGATAACAATTGGAGAGGACTTTAGAAACCAGATAAAGATAGACAAGCAAAACAAGAAAATCTCAGAACTAGAAGAGAACACACAAAAAATTGAAGAGCTTGAAAATACAATACAAACACTGCAAAATAACCTGAAAACCAGAGATAAGGATTGGGAGAGTTCAGTTGTCAAACTATTTGAGGAACAAGCAAAAAAGTTCTCAGATCCTAACTACATCAAGCAATTACAAGAAAAAGAAAAATTATAACAATAATTACTACATTACAATAAACTACAAAGAAGATACACAATTTCGTCTAGACGCGCGCGTTATCAATTACATTAAACTAATTTAATCTATAAAACAATAATTTCACAAAAATAATCACAAACAAACAGACACAACCACCCATAATATAGGGAAATTGTGGATTTGTCCATTTTGTGGTTTTTTTCAGGCGTGAAAATCCACAAAAATAGACAAACAATTGGACAAAAATCAAACTTTTGTGGACTTTTGTCCAATTGTCTCAGGCATGAATTGTGATTTTGTTTGATTTTTTGAGATGGATATGAAAAATCAATTCAAATGGAAAAAAATTGTGAGATTATAAAAATTTGAAAAACATTGAAAATAATTTAATTTCAAAGAAAATGTAAAAAAATTATCAATTTTGTAGTGTCAGAGTATGTTTTGAAATGAAAATCAAATCTAATGATACAGAAATTGTAATGGAATACTTGTGGTCAAATCATAAAACATTGATTCCAAATACATTAAAAGAAACGCCAAACCCAAAGTAAGAATTGTCTTGAAATTTGTGAAATTATTTGTAATTTTTATGGATTTGAAATACAATATCAATGACCAGACAAAAAACGGAATGATGATAAAATTACTTAACATTGGTGGGGATAACATGAAAGTTGATGCATATGATGGAGATAATGTGTCATATGATGGAATGCTAAAAAAGTAGAAAAAAGTGCTTAATGCCAAGATCATTGTCCCTATAATAACAGGAATCAAACAAAACGACATACTTGTGAATATTTGCCTAAAACTAGTACTACCACCTAATTTTCGCCCAATGAAAAAAACAAATAGAATTATCAGAAAATTATTCAATACAATTCCACCAAAATTCACCACATGGAAAGCTAGATTTGGTGTACCTCTAAAACCATGAGATGTTTGAAAGAATAATTCAGATATTTCTGCAAAAAATGATGAAAAACATGCAACAATAAACAAAATAATAGATAATCTGAAATAGTTAGGATTTTGTGAGATTTTCTCAAATGCCATATTTGATTTTTGTAATACTTCTCTTATGATCAATAATGACATATATCACTACGAATAATTAGGACCTTATTGAATTATTTCTAATTGGAGTTAACAACAAATCGCGTAACATGATATGCGATTAAAATATCTAACACATAACAAACTCTAAGTTCAAGTCATCATCTTAAATTTTTGCACCAATTTTCAATTGAAAGTGTATTTTTCTGAGATAGATTAAAATCAGTTAAGAAATGCGATCATATCATATTTTATGAGTTTACGATACACTTTTTAAATTATTGTAATTTGTAATTTTGTGGGAACTCAACCAAATAGAAAATTAGCTAAACGTGGAAGTAACATACGTTCTTGGAAATTACGAAATAATGTAAAAAAAGAAATTGATAAAGATGATTATAAAAAAGCCTCTGGACACATTACAAAAGCTGTAAGAAAAAGTGGTGGTTCTAGTTATCTTGCAGGAGTTCTTGTTGCTGGAATTATAGCATACAAAGAATCTAAAAAAACTCCCACTGCATCAGGGACTAGAATTTCAGGAGAAGCAATTTCAAAACTTCCCAAAAATATCAGTAAACAGATCACGTTAGCTGGTAGAGACTCAATCCGTTCTGCTCTTTCAGAAACATTATCTAAAAGGAGAAAATAATTTGTTATCTAAAGAATTACAAGACTATTTTTTTGAACTTTATAAAAATGCATTTTATCATGATGATAAAATAACAATTGAAGAACTTTATAAAAAAATAGAAAAACCAGAGGTTAGAGAAATCAGAGATAACTTATTACTTGAAGCTGAAAAAAGAGCAGAAAAATTAGCACGCAAAGCTGTTAACAAAATTAAAAACAAGTCTTTTTCAGAACTATCTGCTGAATTTCTTGGAGATGAAGAAAATAATAGTGGAGAGGAGTTTGGAAAGGATTTACTTGAAGAAATTGAAAAAGAATTAAAGAAAAATTGACTATCAGTAGACCTAAAAACACATATGGTTTAGAGGGACGTAATTTTCCCATTTATGAAGATTTTTCGGATATGCAAAGAATTATTGTGGGTGCACATAAAGGTGAATCTAAACAAAAAACCAAACCTACAAAGATTTTGGTTCCGGTTGAAAATTTTAAAAAATTTAATGAGAATAAACAAATCTTTGAGGAATTTTTTGAATGGTTAACAGACAGACAAATACAATTTGAATTTTCAGAAATTTCGAAACATAAAAGACCAATGATATTTGGTGATTTTAATTTTGATTTTGTAAGTTTATTTTCTGGTGGATTAGATAGTGGCTCATTACCATTAATTGATGAATTTAGAAACTCTAGAGGATTATTACACCATACACATACAAGTCATCGTATGTATCACGTAGCCCGAGAAGTATATCAAAAATGTATTCCTAAAAATCATAAAATTTCTTTCAGTAATCTTGATTTAGAAAGTACTGCAGATATTCCTCTTTTACATATACGCGGTGTAACTTTTCTAACAAATTTACTTTGCATTGCAGCAGAACATGGAATTACTAAAGTTATAATACCTGAAAATGGACCTTTAATGATTAATTATCCTGTTGCATCAACTGTTTCTCCAACTAGAACAGCCAATCCAGATATGATTCAGAAATGGACAGAGATTTTTAAAAAAATAACAAATGCTAAGATCAAAGTTCAAACACCTTTCATTAACAAAACAAAATCTGAAGTTATATTGATGTCAAAAACAAAAACATTGATCGAACATACTTGGTCTTGTTCCACATCTCAAGGTATTTCAAAAATGTGTGGAATATGTATGGCATGTTTTGTTAGAATACTATCTCTTTATGCAATAGATTTAGATGAAAATATAAACTCTCGATATTTATACAATCCATTTAAAATAAGCTCATCAACATTAAAAGAAAGTAGAATGACAACTTTTAGAATTTTGATTAATTGTTTAGAATTTTGGAAAAACATCATTCAACATGATGAAATTAAAAACAATATTGAGAAAGAGAGATTTGAAAATTTAGCTAAAAAATACCCCATACTTGAAAAATTTTCTCTTGATATGTATGTAGGAATTCAAAATTATCTAAAGAATAATAATGATTCAGAAATTCTTGGTAAAACAAGCATGGAATATCTAAATATCATTGACAATAAGATATTAGAAATGCGACAAAAAGCTCTTCAAAGATTGAGAAAAAAATATGGGTGGATAACTTAATGGACGGATTAATTATTAATGAACCATATGCAAATATGATAATAAACAATCAAAAAAAATGGGAGTTACGTTCAAGAAAACCTCCCTCCGAAAAAATTGGTACAGAGATTGGGTTATTATCTAAAGGACACTTACTTGGTAAAATAATTATTGAAAATTCAAAAGGGCCTTTATCAATCAAAGAACTCAAGAAAACAAAAGATTTGCATAAATCTGATGTTTCTTTTTTATCTCCAGATTTTTCTTCTTATGCATGGGAAATAGAGGTAGCAGAAGTTTTTGAAAAACCAAAAAAATATGTTCATCCAATGGGCGCAAGAGTTTGGGTGAAGGATGTCAAATTAGTTGAAGATTACATGAAAAATAAAATTACATATTATATTTAATTATTCATATCATCTACTATATGTTCAAAGTTTTTAAAACTTTTATGCAATAACTCTCCAGTTTTTTTCCAATTTTCATCAGTGATTACTAATGATGCAATAATGATTTTTCTTAAAGTTTCTAACGATGAGTTAATTTGACTTTTCTTATTTTCATTAATTTGTACTCCAACCACATTAAGTGATTGCATTGTCAAATCAATTGAGGATTCCAGATGTTTTAAGACATCTGTGATCAATTTAAAATCTTTTTTTTGTATATTATTCTTATCAATATGTTTGAAAATTTTTTCTAACATATTTTTAATGTATATTAAATTGATCAGAATTGCATCTTTAGCTCTTTGTTCATTGCTTTCTGTACTATCTTGAAGCAATTTCAAAACTTTTTGATGTTTCTTATCAGTCTCTTCCAATTTTTCTAATAAATCAGTAATTGTTTGTTGGGATGTAATAACTTCTTGATGTGCTAGTTTTGCTTTATCATTTACAATTAATGTAATTATAATTCCTGAACCTAAGGAAAGAACTAAGGTTATCCAAGTTATACTATCATTTTGAAAAGATGTGTTTAAAGTAAAAATTGAAATTCCTAATACCAAAATCATTACGATTATTCCCGTAATTAACGAATGAATTAGTAGTGTCAATAATGCAAAATGATAGATTTACATTTTTAAGAATGCTTATATAGAAAAGATTCTAAGATTCTTTGAATTTAAGATGAATAGAATCACAGTTACATTGAATAAGGAGATCGAACAACAATTAAGAAAAATTCAAGGTGGGCTCATTGCTGGACGAGGGGAAGACGTTAATTTTACTACAGTAATCAATACTGTTCTGCTATCAGGAATTATAGCTACTGATGAATTTTCAGAAGAAACTTGGTCTTCAATTCGAAATTTCCTTGATAATGAAAAAGAAACTCTAGATTTTGAGGGTCTGACTGATCATTTTCTAAATAAATTAAAATAATTAGAATATTTTTGAAAAATTTACATTTTCAAATGCATAAATTTCATTTATTATTTTCCCGTAATTGCTATTACAAACTCAAATGATCATTCAATATGTCATGGGCAGCATTAGCATTAATTCTTGGAGCAGCTGGCCTATATGCCATTTCACAGGATCGACGTAGATGTCCGTATTGTGGAGCATTTGTTAAAAAAAATGCTAGGAGATGTGCCAATTGTCATTCCAACATAGGAGATTAATATGATTGATTTTCGGGATTTTATGCAAAAGGCAGAATATGATTTAGACCGTTCTATGTATTTATTCAAAATAGAAGATTATGGATTTGCAGCGTATTCAATCCAACAAGCATTAGAAAAATACCTCAAAGCATATCTTTTGAAATTTAATCTTGTAACTGAAGTACACAAATTAGGGCATTTACAATATTTTGAAATTCTAAAAGAGGCCATCACAATATTGGAAAATCAAAAAAATGATGAAAAGGATGAAAACATAATAAGAGTATTAGAATCAACAATTGAACATTTTACTACTTTGCAAACAACTTTTAAAAAAGTAGAACAATCCCATGATTATAAAATTCTTTTTTGGAAAAGTTCACTAGGAATAAAATTGAATAAAAATGAACAAAATATTTTAAATGGAATTAGAATTAAAAATAATACAAGTACAAAAAAATATCTTTCAGTTTTACATAATTATTTGGGTTCACCTGAATTTCTTGCTAATTTGTTAAAAAAGAAAATACCTGTAAAATTAAAATCAAAACTTCCATTATTTATAATAGATTATCTCAATGCAATAAAAAATAATGATCAAAAAAATGCAAAATTAATCTTAGAAAAATTTATGCTTGAAGTTAAGCCTTATTTTTATGGAACTGGACCAAATTCGTTATCGAAGGATGCAACAGATTTCATGATAAAAATGAAAATGATTGATACGGCATTTGAATGGTATGAATATGGTTTATTGACTTTTCCACATCAAGAAATTGGACGATATCCCACAATTATTGAGAATACAAATTCGGAAATACTTTACGAGGAAAACAAAGATAAATTGCTACAATTAATCCAATCCATAACAATAATTTGTAATAAAATCAAGGGAATTTGCCATTAGTCTTTTTTCTTCTTTAACTCATTTAGAGCATATTCTATTCCATGAGATCTGCTTGCAAATACTTTTGATTTAATCTGAGAATCCACCCATTTCAACAAGTCCTCATCGATTGAGACACTAAATTTTTCTTTCATTTTTTCACTTTTTCTCCATTTGTTTTATCGTTAGCCTCCCAAATTTGGAAGTAATCAAAAATGATCTAAAGTAATACATAAAAGAGAGTGATGTATAGTAATCTATAGTAATGAATAGTAATGTTAATCAATACCTAATTTCAGAAGAAGAGTTCGGCATGTTTTCAGTAAACTGTCCAGAATGCAGCCAAAAGATTCTCATCACAAGACTGCGAGCACACATTGCACTAAACCACAATTAAATTATGAATTATGATAGTATGAACATGCGAAACAGGGTAAAATGTGAGATTTGTGGCAAGATGTTGCAGGGAGAAGGGTTTTTGCAAAGACATTACAAGACAATTCATAAGAATGAAAAAATTGAAAATTAAAGACTTACACGGTAAAGGTATCGTTAAACTCTACATTGTAATTCATTAGAATTACTTATCAACTCTGCAGAAATTCATTAATCAAAAGATGAACCGTTTACTGTATGCATTATTGTTGATTCCTATTTTTGCAGGTACTGCATTTGCTCAAGAATCCTCTTCACATGGAGGAATCGTTGCAAATCTTGATGATTACGTAATTGTAGAAAATGTCTCATTGGCAAGAGATTGTAATTTTGGAATGTTTACAGCATACAAAGTAGACAACTCAAAGACTGCATGTGTATCCCCTGATACTTTACGCGAACTGGTATCTCGTGGATGGGCGTTTCCTCATGCCAATCATGGATCTTGGAAAATTGATGGCCATACATCTGGTACCATAAAAGAGACATGTTCTGAAAAAACCCATATTCTGGTTAATGGCGGCTACTATCCCACTCGCGGATTTGATTTAGACTTGGAACACATTGAAAGAGTTACAGTAGACGGGTATTCTGGCGTCTCAGTCTCCCTGTATAACCCAATTGAGGGGGATCTTGGTTCTGCAAGATTTGGAAACGCCAATGTCTTTGTAGATTGTATTGCTCCAAATGTCCAGTCATTTTATGAGTGCCAAGAGGCTTCCCATTTCACCGATGTCTCAAACTGGCCAATACTAGAATGCAGAACTCTTGATGGAAAGCGATTTTCCATTGATGAGAATGCAGAGATGATAAAGATTTCCGGAATTGAGCTTTACACAATGAACCATCTTGATGATTATTCCTTGGAGTTTGTAGGAAAGACTGACAGGGTAGATTCAGAAATTACTTTTGTTATAACTACTGATGGCAATGATGTATCCACATGGACAGCATTTGCCCCTGTTGAGGGAGAGTTTCGAACTAGTGTTGTTGTAGATTCTTCATGGAGTCAGGATGGCATTTACACATTTACAGCAAAACAGAATGACATTCCACACTATACAGTCTATTTGGAATTTCAAGTTGCTGACGGGAAAATAGTTCGATAGAAAATGAGAACTAGACTATTGATAATCCTCATGTTTGCAGGATTGTTAACCCCAATTTCAAATTCATTTGCATCTTGTTTTGAAAACGAAGATTGGCTTGATGCACCATGTCTTGATTCTATAGGAAATGGAAGATATGATCAAGAAGAGATAAACAAATGGAGTCAATACTATTCTTACAAAGGGACTGAATTCATGGAACAAAAGCGTACAGAACTAAACAACGCAATCAATGAAAACACTCTACAAGAATGGGTAGATGAGTCGATTCAGAATAGAAATGTGTATGAATATTACTTTTTTTCTGGACGAGCTCCAAATACAGGTGAATATAGATGGCAATTTGACGAGTTCATGATAAATGAAAGTTCCACCATTCATGATCCCTACATCGATGACGAGCGATATCAATTAGCTTTAAAGAAAATCCCCACAGGAGGATGGGAAGTTGATCCTGAATTTAACATGATTGTAATACTTGTAGGAATTTTAGTTGGATCCGGATTGACGGTTGGATTACTTTTGTTTTGGAGAAAAAGAAGATGAAGACTAGTATTTTAGCAATAATTGGAATCATTACAATTATTTCTATTGGTTTATTTCTTATTCTACTTCAAATCCAATTTGCAGACGTTGCACCTTGTTTTGACAAAGAACAAAATCGTCATGTCCCATGCAGACCTGAGACATCAATTCAGTTCTATGAATACAAGGGAGAAGAGTGGATGGAGACAAAAAAACAGGAAATGATTGAATCCATGTTGAATAATACCTTTCATGCGTGGATTGATCAAACTAAAGATGATCACTCGCATTGGAATGTGTATCAATATTATTCCTATACCGAAGATCTGTCAAAACAAATTCTTGATTTAAAAGGAATTGATTCGGGTAGTTATTCTACTATACCTTCAAAACTTCAAAAAATCTATAATTATTGTTTTAACGATTCAATCGGTCTTGGCGTGCTTGATATTTATCTCTCTTATACAAATCAGACACATTTCATTGACAATAACACATGTGAGTGGCAACTATTAGAAAACTATCCAAATTCTGACAGTCTTTGCATACCTTGGCAACACGTAGAAAACAACGAACATAGAATTAGAAACGGTACTCATATTTTTAACAACGATACTTGCATGTGGGAAATACTAGAAACCTGTACTGGATATTGCGGAGAAAAATAAGATGGATCAACCGCAATACCAAAGCTATTGGCAGTCAATTTTTGAATGGAATTCAATTTTCATGTTTGTTCCAATGATGCTTGGAATAGTTGGCATATCTTTGTTAATTGCACATTTGATTCTTAAACGAAAGAAAAGACCTAGCAAGCCCTATCTTGTGCTAATTGTTGCAGGATATCTTCTATACTTTGGAGTTCCAAGCGCATTTCAGGGATTGATGTTGTTGTTTATGTTTACAACAATCCCAACCGTGCAAACTATGGATGTGATTTTTTCAATAATATATGTCCCAATAGTTGGGTTTTCATTTACAATAATTGGAATACTGTTAATTGTAAAACCACCGTCTGTTAGAGCATTGTACAGGAAGTATTTTGATTGATATGAAAACTAGACTATTGATAATTATTGCACTTGCATTAGTTCCATTTGTTTTCCTTAATGTAGATGCTAGTTGTGATAAACAAGTAGGACATGCTGATGAATCATGCACTCCTGATGAACTGCTAGAAATCTGTCACACTCTATGGAGTCCAAGGTATGATGGAAGTGCAACCCTAGGCAATATTTTTTGCAGGGCGGTTTATGATTTGGATTTAAATGAAAATGATGTTAGAAAGTTAGGAATTCACCTAGATTGGGAAAACTATGCAATGGAATCTGCAAAAGAATTTGTAGATGATTGGGGTTTTTATCAAGATCATGCAATTCCAAATACCTTGCAAATTCACCCATCAATTAGTATGAGTGATTCTTTGCCTCCGATTATGAAAGTCCAGATTTCTTTTGATTGGATTGATGGATCTGAAATCAAAATATTTGATGAATCTTTAAGGATATACATGAAATATACTCCTGAAATAATTCCATTACCTGAAAATACTTGGGTAATAATGCCACCACGCGAATCCTCACTCTCCACTAATCAATTAGATGAAAGGTGTAGAAATGGTCAAGCACTTTGCCAACCTCCTGTAGCACATGATCCATATGTTACAATGTCTGGAAATAATTTAGAAGTAATAATTTTGACATTACTTGTTGGTGGTATTAGTGTGTCCTTCATTCTTGGAATTATCTATTGGTGGAAAAGAAAATGAAAACTAGACTATTGATAATTGTTATTGGATTATCTGTTGCAGGAATCTTTGGCATTGTGTATGGCATTAATCAGTATGAGTATAATCAGGATTTAAAACAGCTTAAAGAATGGAGAGATATCCGAGAATCCATACTATCTGACATAAAAGAAAATAAAATCCGTAACCAAACAGTACAAACTACAGACATTAGTTTACTATCTGATGAGGAACACTGTGCATGGACTTTCGACAATTCCATGAATGAGTTTGTAAAAGAGCAAGAAAAGTACAACGATTCAACTGATGCAAAATCAAAGCCATTATCAGAAGACCAAATAATACCAACTTCAATACAGTTCGCTAAATGGCGAAGTATGAGTTGTGCGTTCTCAATTCCAGAGTGGGCACATCTATCATCCTATGAAGATTGGATTTGGGAAAACATTGCACCAACATTCAAAATTAGAGGACTGCACTCACGTATGGTAGTTGACGAACCAATGTTCATAACGATTGAGAAGATGGGTTATCATATGTGTGATTCATGGGATGCACGAATAGTTGATTTTAAAGACAATTCCACAATATGGAAGAAGACATATCACTCAGGATGTGTTGTTACAGAACCTACAACACCGAAACTATTCCAATATACAATATCTAATGAAATTAATCCCGTGGTAATTTCTACTCTTGGCAACTATACATTTCAGATAGAAATTGGTCATACATTTTTGAAAAAGGATTTTACTGTAATAGAATATTTTGAAGACATAGTAATGTATGATGAATGGGACAGATAATGAAAACTAGGTATAAAATTACAATGCTTGTAAGTCTAAATCTTTAGAAATACCCATCAGCCCATCCTCTATGAACAAGAATGTTAATTGACTCTGGTTTTACACATGCAGGAGAACCATCATGTCTCTGAATTAGAACAAGATTTTCTTTGCACTGTATTTCATCAAATGGGATTCCGAATGTATGCTGTTTTAATGGACTGTGTATGATGTGATTATTTAGAAAATCAACCATGAGTTGTTTTTCATTGTAATAGTATTGTAGACTCGCAGGTTTGTTGTCTTTGTAATACTTGTATGTGTAAATTACAGGCGAAAAGCAGTCAGTTGACAGGACACCTTCTTCTCGGACATATACGACAAGAAATACTTTTTTGTCACCTGTTCCATCTTCGTAAACAATAGGTGCTTTTAGTGGACTGGATTCATCAATTCCATTTACAAAAGATACCGCGTTTGGATATTTGGAAAGAAACGTCCTTACAACAACGTCATTATGTAAAAGATTTTCATAAATTTTCAAGTCGTGAAGCAAATCACATTTTTCAGCAGAATAAACTGGAGAGTCATTTGATTTTGTAACTATAACTTGCCCACTTGCATGGCCAAATATCCAGCTATGAAAAGAATATTTTCCAGATTTTGTAAAAACATGTGAAAACGTATCATTTGCATTAAGATAATTACTTTGAAATTCTCCATCAAAATCAGTATTTATTCCAACATCAGTTTGTGTACGAATGCCACTAGATATCTTATGTCCGGATTCCTGAGCAACCCATGTAACTTTGGTGTTGGGCGAAACTACAAGTGTTGAGGGGTTAAAGCATGTATCATTGAACTTGCAGCTTTCATTTTGTGCTCCTTGTAGAACATAGATAAATTCTTCCGGAGTCTCAGATGATCCAAATACGGGTGAAAATACCATCACACCAACAAGACCAAAAAAAATAGCTAAACACTTCATACTGTATGAAATTTTATTCTATCATTGAAAAGTGCTTCTGATGTTTTGTGTCTAATCCATATGGATTTGAACTCGTTCTAACTCAAAATTACATTTCAAGCATTGTTTTTTCTATATTGCTTTATCAGCAATAATTGATTTCGTGCATTGGCATTTTTTGGTCTGGTTCGAAGACCCATATTGCAACATGGGCAATGGGTTCCATCCCAACTAACAAAAATATCACATATAGAGCATCGTTTATGACCCAATGCATAATGACTATTTCCGGAATTTGATTTTGATTTGTATCGTATACACAATCCTCTACATGCCATACGGTGAATTTAAAAAAATAATCATTAATGAATTAAACTCATACAATAAGATCTATGTTTTGCATAATAAATTTAGATATTTTAGAGTATAATGTTTAGAATCAAAGAAACAAGTTCAGAATCATATTTAGTTTAAATAATTAACATCAAAATAATTTAGAATAAACCCAATCTTACTTAAGAAAGATATCAGTATGAGTATACGGTGGCAAGATACAAACCAACCATTTCATACAGACTAAAAGAAATACCGGTTAAACAAATTAAAGTATGGAAAGAAGCACAGGCAAGAAAATTAGATAGGGAAGGAATTTCAGAGCTTGCCAAATCAATTAGAACTGAAGGACTGTTAAATCCACCATTAGTACAAAAGCAAGGCAAGAACACATACCTGCTAATGTCAGGTCAGAGAAGATTAGCTGCCATGAAAAGGCTGGGCGCAAAAAAGATCCCAGTTCACCTGCTTACTAAAAAAACAGAGTATGATCTGGAAAATGCAAAGGCAGCATCAGTGGTTGAAAACATACACCGAAACGACATGAATCACAAAGAGATTGCCGATGCCTGCAAATTTCTAACTGAACAGATTGGAAAATCAGCAGCTGCCAAATCAATGGGCATGTCACCATCAACATTGAACAAGTATCTCGGATTTGCAGGAGTTCCAGACAGACTGAAATTGTTAGTCCCATCACTTATTTCCAGAGATGAAATGACAAGACTGTATTTCATTGTGCCGAATGTATCAAAGGCAGAAAATATAGTGCAAAGAATATCTACTTTAGATTCATCGCTACGAAAAAAGTATCTTGTAGCACTATCACAAGCCCCAAAATCATCACACCCTAAACTGTTAAAGTGTGCAAAATCTATGCGCGTAAAACAAAACATATCATTCAAGTTATCCAAAACAAATGCCAAAAAATTGGCAAGTGAGTCAAACAAGAAAGATATCCTGCCTGATGAATTGGCAAGCAAGATAATATCTGATTATTTAAAACGCAAACGACGAAGATAGACTATTCATGATTCAAATCACGACAGATTTGAACTCTACTTTTCATTTTCTTTTTCTCCACATAATGAAACTTACAATTGTAATTAAAGTTAGAATTAGTGTAAATAAAATGATCAGAGTTTCATTTGAGATATATTCAGGAGGAATGAAAGTAGGATCATATTTTACAAAAAAACTATCATATGGAAGACTGCTTTGAATTTCATTTCTGGATAAATAATATTGGTAAACATTGTGATTTTCTAATTTCTCAACCCATTCTTCGATAGTTCCTTGTTCTAAGACTTGATGGAGTTCAATTCTTTTTGTTTCCATCCATTCCGAACCTTTGTGATCATAATACGGAGCCCATGCTTTATTGAAGTCCAAATGACTTACAGGGCCCGTATCAAAACACGGAGCATCAGGCCAGTCATCATTGTAGATACATTGAGCATAAACGATAGGAGTAATGATTGTAAATACACCCGCAAATATTATTCCAATAATTGTGATCACGTATTTAGTTTTCATTTTCTATAACTCTCCAAAATCATGATTCAAGCTGTACCGAATGATCTCCGGATACTCACACTGGAATCTGTCTTCTGGCTCTATTACAGCATGCCAGGTCAAAAAGTAATCCACATCATCAATTGTCGTAGTTCCAAGATATTGCACTATGGTTGCACCAGTGCCATCAAAGTTTCCGCAATGCGTGATAAATGAATCGTATTTTTCAACAATTGTATCAAATTCAAAGTCTTTAGTAATCTCATATGTTGTTCTGTCCTTGTTTCCTATGCGATAGTCCTTGTCTGCAAACGTAAACAGTGCGGTATTTTCATCAATGAGTTTCATGTTCTTTATTGTAAATATTCCTCCTTCAAGACCTACTCTATCAAAGTGAAGCTCGCCGTTAATCCCGTTATTTCCAGTGATAAATGAACTCAGGTGGTCTCTGTTTTGTGGGTCATGTATCTTTGGTTTTTTGTAGCAATACTGGTTCATTGACGGAGTGGTATAACATGTGGAATCTTTTTCATCATGTGTCTCTTGGAACTCATTTGGTTGTATAGGAAAGTTTGGAACTATTTTGGCTTTGTTTAGTGGAACAGAATATGTGTAAAAGTCAGATATTGCAGAATAGTTTATGGATATTAGAATAAAACCAACTACAAAAACAGAAATTACAAGTAAAATATTGCTAGTTTTCATTTGTCGTTACATCGTAACTCAGAGTGTCATTTTTAATAATAAACACAAATTGTTTTTCTGTTTCTGTATCTGCATCCCAAGAGGTGATTAACGCAATTATAGAGCCATCTTCTTGCATGTTTCCAATGAAATATGAAGGACATTCATAATCGATAACAGAACAGATTTGATCAGCCATGTCTCCTCTAATCTGAATATTTCCAGTTCTCTGTGAACCATTCTCATCACACGTATAGTCTTTCAAATATTTTAGAATGAATGATTGAGGTACATCATTTTGATGGACTCTTTTCACATAGCAATGAAGCTCCATATTTTCTACCTTAAAGTTTTTGTTAAATTCCAAATCCATCCTAATGCGAAAATCATCTTCGTTTCCTGCAAAATAAGATACATGATCATTCTTTACTGAAGCTTCTGCGTCTGAATATGTTTCATAAAATGCCATTACTTCTGGCAGGTTACTGTAACGTTTCAATAAAGATTCTTTTGTTGTCAGAGTTAAGCCAGTCCATCCTCTCTCAATTAGTTTCTGTTTGGTTGATTCAGTGACACATGCAGGAGAACCATCATGTCTCTGAATTAGAACAAGATTTTCTTTGCATTGCATTTCATCAATAGAAATTCCTAATTTTAGCTGTTTATGTGGTGAAACATAATCTAAAGTGATATCCATGCTATCAATCAATTCAATTTCTTTGCCTCCAGGTGTTGTTGAATCAAGATAGGATACTGTCACCACATCTCCTGGAATGGTTTTGAGCATTTGTATGCCAGATTTTTCAGAGGTGAATTCAATATCAATATAGAAAACACCAGTATTTTGTCCACTTTCAATCATGTCTAAATTGATTCCAGTGAGATCTGTTTTTGACCATGCCTTTGCTGTGAATATGTCGACTCTGTCTGGATTGATGTTCATGTCAGGATCTGTTATCTTTACAACACCATAGCCTCCAAGACGAGGTGTGGAGTCAACCCATTCTACTGTGCCTATTGTGTAGTTTGGAATCTCTGTATACGAGTCTGGGATTTGTTCTGCATCAGAAATTTGCGAGAATTCATCAAGGAGTGGATTTTCTGGTGATTCTTCATGTGTCTCTATTTGATTCTGGTTTGATTTTGAGAAAAAAACATCCAAGGGGGATGTTAACAACTGACGATACTCCCATGTGACAAAGAGATTTGTGCCATCAGTAGTAAATGATTGTCCATCTGAAAATCCATTATCATTACTTATTTTTTGTGTAGTGCTAAATGTTGCACCGCCATCAGTGCTGTTAGACAAGACTATCCAGCTGTCTTTTGATGTTGAATCAGTCCAAGTAATATAGATGGTTGTACCGTTCGTAATCATAAATGGTGTAACAGAGTTTTCTTTGTTATTGCTAATGTTTTGGGGAGTGCTAAATGTTGCACCGCCATCAGTGCTTTTTGCAAAAAACACATCACCACTTCCATTGTGAAATTCAAACCACGTGACAAAAATGTTTGTGCCATCAGTAGCAACATGAGCTCCAACTGAGCCATCATCGCTGTTGCTGATGTTTAATGGAGTGCTAAATGTTGCACCGCCATCAGTGCTTTTTGAGACAAGTATGTCTGTGTTGCTCAGGGACGTATTATCTTGCCATGCAACAAAGAGATTTGTGCCATCACTTGCAATTGAGGGGAATGAGGAAAATCCCTCATTATTGCTAATATTTTTTGGCTCACTGAATGTATCTCCTCCGTCAATACTTTTTGAAAATGATACTTCCATGTTTTTGTATGATCTGTTGTTAGAATATGTAATATCAAACCACGTGACAAAAATATTTTTTCCATCAATAGTCAAAAAAGGCAAAGATGAAAAAGATGAGTCATTACTTATTTTTTGTGGAGTGCTAAACGTATTGCCCCCATCTGTACTTTTTGAAAAGTAGATTTCAGAATGACTGTCATCTTGATATCTGTATGTCCAGGCGATGAAAATATTTGCTCCATCCACTATGGCAAAGGGAGTAGTAGAGGCACCAGAATTGTTACTGATATTTTTTGGGGTGCTGAATGTAACCCCGCCGTCAGTACTTTTTGAAATAAGGATATCTGAACTTTTATGTGCAGATGTGAATTCAGACCACGTAATGAAGATATTTTTTCCGTCAGTTACCACAAAAGGTGCAATAGAATCATGAGAATTGTTACTGATATTTTGAAGGGGTGTAAAATCAGTGATTGCATAGGCGTTTGAAACTGAACCGATCATAATTGCAACTATGAATAAAGCAAAAAATCCCAACACAAAATGAACAATTTTCATAAATTCATAAGTTTTACTGTTCTTTTGTATGCCTATTTTTCATCTATGATTACCATTCATCTACAAGTGATGATATTTGTGGAGTAATCATTTTGAGATCAATTGATTTTTTATCTTTTTGGATACTGCTTACCAATGCCCAAGTTTTATTTCTTGATTCATATTTTAGGTAATGATGTTTTGATATATAAACAACTAACAATTTCACAAAAAATCTCTACAACAGTGTTTTCTTCATTGCAAATATTTTATAAAAAATATTCATGAGTTGGATACAAAACCTCAGAAGCACTTTTCAATGACAGACTAGGATTTCATACTGTATGAAGTATATTGTATTACTTGTTTTAGTTGGATTTATTGGCATTGCATTTGCAGAACATGATCCAAATCAATCTCTTGAACACTCAATTATTCTTCCTCTAGAAATCAAAGAAAAAACATTTGACGAGTTTATGGAATGGTGCATGCCTTATTATGGAGAAAAATGTATGGAACTAGAAAAAAATCGAATCCATGTTACCTTATCTCCACTAAATCAATTCAAGTCAGGAGTTCCAATTGATGAGATTCAATGTAAAGAAAACTTGTTTTTGATACAGAAACATGATGGCTCTGTTGCATGTGTGTCTGAAAAAACAAAACAAAAACTGATTGAGAGAAATTGGATCACGGCAAGTGGGGATTCAGATATTTTTGATTCTGTCCCTTCATCTGATTACAAAATAAAAACCACGGCTGGTGCTACTCATGGAAGCCAGTATCAAG
The DNA here is from genome assembly GCF_025698945.1 of Nitrosopumilus sp. Lineage (NCBI taxonomy): Archaea > Thermoproteati > Nitrososphaerota > Nitrososphaeria > Nitrosopumilales > Nitrosopumilaceae > Nitrosopumilus > Candidatus Nitrosopumilus sp. The sequence goes on along the minus strand of NZ_JAILWM010000001.1, from coordinate 264,652 downwards.
TTTCCGGTGGTACAGTTAATGATGTTCTGTATGATGAACAATCAAATTCCTTGACTCTTTTGCTGGGTGAATCTGAGGGAGGTTATCTTCAAATTGTCATGCCTAGTGGATTGTTGTATCTTCCTTCAGATGCACCATTTGTTTACTCTGTAACAGTTGATGGCAAGCCCACAAAATTTGAGAAACTTTCTCCAATTCTTTTGAGAATTCCGTTTGAAAAAAACACGCAACACATTGAGATTGGTGGAATCAACAGTGTTTCTGACAGCCTTGACATTTCAAATGAGGAAAGAAACAGCATGCTTGCTCTCGGATACAAACTGTTTCCGGGTGTTGGATGGATACATATGTCCAATCATACAGGTATCCAAAACCCCATCTATAGAAATCATCCTGATACAGGAGAACAAGTTTTGGATATTGATTCCATGATACAGGTTCAAGGAATTTTTGAAAAATGTGATTATGCACAAAAACTAAGGTCCGGTGAAATTCCGGCACAGAATCCTGATGGAAGTTACAATGCTATATCTGCTGAACTTCGAGCTTATCATAATGGAACAAATTACATTGATAGCAATACCTGCAAGTGGGCCGATTCGCTTGAATTACTAACTTATCATTGCTTTGAGGCAAAGCCTGCAGAACAGAACTGGTATTTTGGTCCTGATTACTTTGATAACGGGACGCACCATCTTGATAGACAGTATTGCGAATGGGAGATTAGAAAATGAAAACTAGACTTTTGATAATAATTGGTGAGTAAATTGGAAGTTTATGGGTATGTTCTAATCGGTGCAGGGATATTTCTGGGAATGTGGATAGTGCCAAGCTTGCCAATTTATGAAGGATCTGAAAATTGCAGTCCTGCTTTTGAATCTAGATTCTTTGGCCAATGTTATTCACCCAAAACACCCTTTCCATTTCTTATGTCATTATTGGTAGGGATATGCATTTCGATTATTATTAAAATAACAAAAAAGGAAACTAAAAAATGAAAACTAGATACAAAACATCACTAATCATTGCAACAAGTACTATTCTCTACATTTTGTTTCATGGTGGAATAACTAACCCTTGTATGACTTTGTACAATGATGGGCCAAATTGTTTTATGTTCTGGCTTCCGGATACTAGTATCCATATTTCAAATCATAACTGGGATTCAGGTGATGGCATTGGCGCTTGGTCTGGGACTGGAGAAATTTATCAACCTACAGTATATGATGATCTAAAAGATAATAGTGGTTTTATCTTCTGGCACATGATACTTCCAATATTTGCAATACTGATGATGTATCAAAGGGATAGGCATAGAAAATGAAACATGTCATGATTCCATATAGGCCAGATGATGTGTTTTATCGAGCATTTCAAAATGCACTAAACATTGCAAAACAAAACAATTCCCTGCTTTCGCTAGTCAAGGTGATAAGTTATCCTGCCGGTATTGGAATGGATGAATTACTAATGGTTGACTTGGTATCTCGTGAATATGACATGCACCAATTTGACGAGATACTGCCAAAACTACAGAAAGAAGCAAGTTCTGCCAAAGTCAAACTGGATGTTCACGTACTTGACATGCGTCTGTCACCTGCCAAGGCTTTTGTGAAATTTGCATCAAGCCATGATGTTGAACTTATGGTTGTGGGAAGCATAACAAAAAAAGGATGGACAAAACATCTTGGTTCGGATATTTCAGATGAGATAATGGATTTGAATCCTTCATGCAATGTGATCTTGGTGGAATAGAAAATGAAAACCAACAAAACAATCATAATTTCATCTATCTTACTGGTTTCAATAATCCCTATGTGGTATTTTTCAAGTCACTCTTTTACTTTGGATGATGAGAAATTTTGTGAGATAAATGATGAGGGTTTTGACAGAGTCGTCAAGTGTGTGTATTTTGATTCTGGAGATGTTTTACAAAATAATAAACCATACAAACCAGGTCCCGAACAACTTCAAATGGTTTTAGATTATTGTAATGATGCTTCTGAAATGAAAAACGCAATTGGTTTTGAATATTTCAATGACACACATTACATTAACAATAATCTTTGCAAATGGCAAAAGTTAACCAAATTCCCAAACTCTGACGAATACTGTATTCCTGGTCAAAACATGTGGACAGATGTTAAAGAGATAAGAAATTACACCCACATCTACAACACAGACAAGTGTATGTGGGAACAAGAGTTTAGTTGGACTGCTCAATATGGTAAATCTGATCCAACTGTAATGATTCTACGAGGTGCAGTTATTGAAGGAAATAAAAGTCTAGATCCTGAGGTAATTACTGTTGTATTGGGGAAAAACAATACTGTGACATGGGTTAACCGAGATGATGTGGCACATGGATTATCTAGTGATTATGAAAATAACATGTGGTGGACTGGAGTTATGGAACCTGACAAATCAGCATCTGTGACCTTTAACAATACTGGAATCTTTAGTTATCATGGAACTCCTGGTCCTTGGATATCTGGTACTGTAGTTGTACTGCCTGAAAACTATAATGAATCAAATTTACCTTCATCTGATGATTATGATTTTGAGCGAATACATATGATTAATGCTTGTACTTTTCATTCTCTTTGCTTTGGGGTTTTTGAGAATGGCACTCAGACTATGACTCAGTGTGATTTTCTTATGCATGGGTGTGGTCCTGTTTCTTTTGATGGTTATGTAGAGGAAGAAAATGAAAGTTAATTTTTTGATAATCACTGTACTTGGAATTTTTGCCACTTCAAGTCTTTTTGTATATGACGTGCATGCTTCTATCTATTTTGATAAAGATGCATACACTTGGACTGATAAAATTAACATCAGAGTCACAGAACATGGTGTGGATTCTGAAAATACCCTAGTAAAAATACACACTTCAAATCACGAACTCAAAAACTACAAACTGGCAAAGGCTGGAAACGGATTATTCACTGGAGAGATAACTCTTACTGGTTTTTCTCATGATGTCACCGGAGATGGGGAATCCGACACTGATCCTAAGACTGTTGGCAGTGGTCCTAACAATGGGTTTCTTGAGAGTGGAAGAGATGATGATTTTACACTTTCCATAAAATTTGCAGATGGTGATGAGGTTAAGAAAACTGCAAAAATCAATTGGAATATTGGCACTGTTGATTTTGATAGGTTGTTTATTGACTCTAGGGAGTATATCTACATCAAAGTACATGATGTTGATATGAATCTTAATCCTGAATCCCGAGACAAGGTTCCTATACAAGTATTTTCTGATTCTGATAAAGCCGGACTGGTAATTGATGCAAGAGAGATTACTGATGATCCCGGAACCTTTGTAGCTGGTTTTTCAATTTCCACCCAACGTGATTCTAATGGGAATCGTTTGTTTGCACTGCCTAATGATACAATTTATGTGCAATACGATGATTACACCCTTCCAAAACCATATGGGGTCGATGATAATTTGGAAATCTTGGTGGAATTGCCACCATTCCCACTTGCAAAACTAGATAACAAAAAGATAGAATGGAGTCAAGCAAATTACAAAACAAAAAATGGTACAAGCTCTGCCAAAGTTATTGTAACTGATTTTCAACAAAATAAATTCCCAAATAGCATTGATACTGTTAAAGTCAAAATCATTTCTGATAGTTCCATAGAAGGAATTACTATTGATCTTTATGAAACAAACAAAGATTCTGGGGTTTTTGAGCGCACATTTGCATTTAGCGATAAACGCTCTGCACCAAACATTCTGTATGGAAGACAAGGAGACACCATGACTGCATTATATGATCCTGTATCATCTTTTGACTCTAAAGGAATTTTTATGGCTGCAACCACCTTACTGGGTTCTACTGGCCCTCCTCTTGAAAGGGCTCCTGCATCATCTCCCAGAATTTTAGATGTATTTGGAAATTCAATTGATTCTCCTGTAGTTGGAGAACAAATGCAGATAACATCTGATATTGCAAATGGTCAGGACCGAGAACAGAAATTTGCATATCTTGTAATGATTCAGGATGATACTGATGCTGCTGTATCTTTGGCATGGATTGATGGTATCTTAAATCCTGAATCTTCTTTTAGTCCATCTGCATCCTGGATTCCACAAAAAGCAGGTCAATATGTGGCAACAATGTTTGTTTGGGAAAGTGTAGATAATCCAACTGCTTTATCTCCTCCAATTCAGATTTATTTTACAGTATCAGACGAAAAGACAATCCAGTTACCCCCTGATGATGAACCTCTGTGTAGAGGCACTCAATTATGTCTAACAGAAACAATTCTGCGAATTGTAGATGGAGATACAATATATCTTAGCGGTGGATATGAGGTAAGACTGTCTCTTGTAAACACTCCTGAAAGACACCAGATAGGGTTCCATGATGCCAGCAAGTTTACTGCAGAGATGTGTCCTGTTGCAAGTACTGTAACAGTGGATCAAGACGACAAGCAACCATATGATGTCTATAATAGATTGCTTGGCAAAGTAACGTGTCAAAACAAAATACTTAACGCAGAACTACTCTATTCTGAACATGCAGAGATACTGATACAATACTGTTCTACAAGTGAATTCTCTGATGAATCTTGGGCTCAGGAATTTGGATGCTGATGATATACTTCTGCAATGATTTATGAGTATGAACAAGTAATGAGTTTTTGATTTCTTTTGTCCATTCGCAATCAAAAACTAAAACAATTCATGGAAGAACTAGTTGCAGAATTGACTACGCAATTTCCTGATGAATTAGTTTCGTTTGTATTGTTTGGTTCTGCAACAACTGGAGAATGGATACGTGGGAAATCTGATATTGATTGTATTGTTATTATCAAAAATAAAACACTTTGTAGCTCAATAACAGAGTATCTAAACAAACTTTTACTTGAACTTGATGCAAAGTATGATCTAAAATTATCTGAGACATGTACATCATACAAAAAGACCGACAATTTTGCATTGAACTTGATATTCAAAACTGAAAATAAAATGATGTTTGGACAGCCATTTTATGTGGTAGCAGAAGATCAACTTGATTTGAAAGGATTTAAGATAAGAAAAAATCTCAAAGTAGAACTTGGAACACGAACTATTGCGTCCCTTGGTTTGTTCTTGCAGCGAATTAAAAATACTGGAGTTATTTTGTATGGAAAAGACATCAGAAAGGAAATTCCAAAAACTGTTCCTGCACTTGAGAAGGTAAAGGCATCATTTAATGCAATGTTGCTTTTAATGATGAGTTTTGTGATATTTCCTTTTAGTCCAAAGTCTGCGTTCTCTCATGCTGTAAAGGCAAATTTCTGGGCATGCGATGATGTATTATTTGCACTGGATAAACCACTATCCACTACAAAACAAGAGGTGGACCAGATTTTGGCTATTTTTGGTAAATCAAAAATTGATTCAGAACATCTGATGAAATCCCTAGAATACAAGAAAATTAAAGAAAATATGGTGATGAATCATGTATTTGTAATGCGATACATGCTAAAGAGTACAAAATTTGTGTACGGATTGTATGCAATTACACTACAAAAATTATTTAGAATTTCCCATTGAAACTGTGTAAGAAAAAATGAAAGATAAACCATTCAAATGCAATAAATGTCAAATGACATTTACTGAAGAGATCCGATTAGTTCGACATTATAATAAAGCTCATCCTGAAAAACCAGACAATTATACTCAAAAATGGTATTGGGATAACTCAAATCCTCTTAAGGGCTGATTGGTTAATTGTCTACAAAAGATTAGAACACTTTATGACCATCGTATTGTTTGTTTGATTATGTCTCTTGTAACAGAATATGTTGCAATGTTGTTCTTATTCTTGGGGTTTTCACCTATTATTGTCGGATTTTCAACTCTGATTTTCATTAAAAGCAGACAATCCAAAAAAATATTCAAAAAACCAAAGGATACATTTCAGGAAATTTTTGGATTGTGATGAATCAACATGGCAACTAGACTATTAGAGAATTTAAGAAAAAGAATAATTCTTGTAATTTTAGGAATCATTACATCTTATTTTGGAATTATACCCTTGGGAATTTTTTATCATATGTTAGTTCCTTCTTCATTGCCTGATCCTTTGTCGTCATATTTTTTCTTTAACAGTATGAGAATTGGAATTATGGTATTGTTTTTGTATTTTGCCCTAGTCTATGTTAAACCATCACTTGTTCCAAAACAAGAAAAATACAAAAAACTTGTCTTGCTTGTAATCTCTGTGATCGTAATTCTTGTAATTTTGCTGCCAAGTGGGTATGTCATTCCACAACTAGAACAAGGTGGATGTACTACAAAATCTGGAAACTATAATGATGATGGTGATTTTCGTGGTTCCTCTTCACAAGGAGTAACAACTGAATCTGAATGTATTGATAATTGTATATTTTCTGGCAAGTTTAACACACGAGAAGAAAAATTTTGTGAGTTTCATGGTATGTTTGGAAAAACACATTGGATGAGAACTCCTGGTGATTTTGATACTCCTGTATTTGGGGAGATCATAAAACGAAAACTAGATTTTTGATAATAGGAACGCTCATGATTTAATTGACTTTTCTTGCATTTGAACCAAATTAACTGTCATACAGCATCAGTCCTTTCTCCTCAAGCAAAACATGCAAAGAGTTTACTGCACGGTATACTTCTTGTGCAGTCTTTCCGCCAGTGCAAACTAGTTTACCTGATGCAAAAATCAGGATCACTACTTTTGGATCAAGCATCCTGTGGATTAATCCTGGAAACTGCTCAGGCTCATACATGCTTCGCGGCACTGTTCTTGCTGCTTTTTCAAGGTGAATCTTTCCTCCAAGATTAATTGATGCTACAATATTTTGAATGGTGACTATTGCTTCTTTTTTTATTTTGATTTTTCCTTCTCTGAGCTGCTCTACTACTGTTTTGACTGCTTTTCTTGCCATGTCTTCTGATTTTGAGCCAGTACAAACCATCTTCCCAGTCCTAAATAGTAATGTTGCAGTCTTGGGCTTTGTAAGTCGAAAAACGGCGCCAGGGAATTGTTCAGGATTGTACTCTACTTTAGGAAATTTTTTCTGAATAACATCAAGATCTAAGTCCTGATCAATTGTAGCTGAGGCCACAACATTTTCAATACTTACAATGGGCTTTGTCTGTGGCATGAAGATACGCATTTGGTTGTTTTGAATTATTTATAATTTGGTACAAATCTAATTTCCTAGAATGAGAAACTCATACTTTTGCTGGTATGAATCAATAGAAATTCCTTTTATTGATGATTTTGTATTTTACTCCATGATTAACTATTACAAGTATCTAAAATGTCCCAAATGTAAGGAATCTGGACTGTATTGTGCTGTCCACAGAAATGAAGTAGAACAAATGCTTGAAAAAGAACAAGTTAATTCTTAAAATGCATAGTGTTACGTAGAGAAAATGAAAACTAGACTTTTGATATTTACATTTGTGTTCTCAGCAATGTCAATCATATTTTCGATATCTGATGTGTCTGCTTGCCTTTGTGATGAATTGACTGTTGAACAAAGAATTAATCGAGCAGATGTTGTCTTTTCAGGAACAGCAAAAGACAGCCCATGGAGTTTTTCAGATGACTCTATTGCAACAGGTTTTGATGTTCATAGAGTTTGGAAAGGTGGCGATGTTTTTCCTTTAATTAAAAACGGTTTTGTTATAGTATCTACTGCAAAAGTTAGCACAGCTTGTGGGGTAAATTTTATCCAAGATAAAGAATACCTGATTTATGGCAAAATAGATGGAAACAATTTGCAAACTACCACATGCGATGGTTCATGGTTTTTGGATGGCAGAAATGATGATGTTAAAGTTCTTGAAACTATGGGTTCCACTCATGTTTTTATTGATGCACGAGAGATCAATTTTTCACAATCACATGATTGTAGAGGTCCAGGGCTGCACAGTGTAGAAGAATGTGAATTTGGAAAACTTGTACGCAATATCTTCTTGCCACTTGGAATTGCTTTTCCCATTGTAGGAATAACCGTATTTTTTCTTTGGAGAAAAAGAAATGAATGGTAGATTCTTGTTTTTGCTTGTTGTTTTAGCTACTTGCATTCTCGTATTTGTTTGGGGTACTCTAAATTATCTTATGTGTCATACTGATACTCCAAGTGATCATCCCACAGAACTATGTCGAACAAATATGGATGTTTATGCAGTTCCTGCGTTTATTGTAACGTTTGTGATTATAGGTATTGTTCCAATACTGACTTGGATGAAAACAAAAGATCACAAACTGAAAATAATTTTTACGGTCTTATCTGGAATTGGAATCTTTTTTAGTTTTGTCGGAATACTGTTTTTAATTTTAATGGTTAGGAACTAAAATGAAAACTAGACATTTGATTCTCATTGGATTTGTTTCATTACTTGGATTGACTGTAATTTCTCCAGCAAATGCATTGGAATTTGAGCCATTAATTGCAAGAAATGCAAACGATACTGTTGTATCTGCTGGAATTGTCGGACAACCAATAATCTTTGAAACTGTTATTACAAACAATGAAGAAGATATTGAAAGTTTTGAAATAGCATTCACTACACGTACCGTAAATGACAAAATATTGGATCATCAAAAACAACACATCCTTCTCAAATATGGCGAAACTACAACTGTTTCATATCAATTCGTCCCACCCACCGAAGGGAACTATGTTTTAGGAATTTTTTATGACAAGCAACCATTTTTAGATATAGTTACATTTCCAGCACTAGAGGAAAACAAAACCTATCCAAAAAAGACAGTCCTGATATACTCTGATTCTTCTGGTGACTGTATTGTAGCCTGTACAGACCCTTCAGTGGTAACCATTGATGTTGGAACTGTTGTGGAATGGCACAATACGACTCCTGACAAACGTAGTGTTTCAACTGGAAATTATGTGGAACACAAGGATGGTATTGGATGGAGTTCTACTGATAGATTTCACAGTATAATCATTCCTGAAAGAATCTCTTCATTTTTGTTTTACCAACCTGGGGAATTTCAATTATTTCTGGCAGAACACAGAACTCAGGATCTGATTGGTACTGTTCATGTCATGTCCGACCAGTTCCGAGAAGCAGACAAGACATTTAATATCTTAAACAAAATAATGAATGATGATGAGTTTGGCATCCCAATTTCATCTCTGTCTATTAATCCGAAAAACTCAGTTATTACTGTTGGAATAAATGACAAACGCAATTCATTATTTACATTAGATGTCTACAAGACTATGTTGTACAAGCAGGTGGGAAATGTTTACTTGAACATAGTATCTGATCATAATTCTCCAACATGGTGTGATGTAAATGATGAAATTGCAGTAAAAGCTATGTTGTACAAAGATCCAGTGGTACAACAATTCCTTCAAAGTTACCCATCTGCAACATTTGAGCACTTTAAGACCCCTGATGAGCCAGGAAATCCCCGTACGTATTCAGAGTTTCATTATGGAATATTTCTTTTGAGAGTGCTTGTTTTGACATATGACCAACAAGGGGTTTGCTATCCTGTGTGGGGTTATACCATAGGTTATGATGATCAAACATCTGAAACCAAAGGATTGTTTGAAAATATCTATGTAAAGTCTGATGGGATATCTCAACCAATTAGCAAGGTGAAAAAGCTTTCAACTCCCTACGAGCAGACAAAATCAGGAATAGACAAACACAATATTCAATGTACTGAAGAATTTACATTACTGCTTAAACCTGAAACACGAAAGCCTGTTTGTGTTACTGGAGATACTGCAAAGAAGCTAATTGGCAGACATTGGGCTGTTCCTGTTTCAAGAGGCATGTAGAAAATGAGAACATATCTTATCCCTATAATTATCTCAGTCATTGTCATAGTGGCATATTTTTCTATTTCACCTGCAACTATACCAGAGAACAGGCTATCAAAGCAATGCGACATTCCACAGGATGTCAATTTTGTAGATAGAAGAAGGGCAGTTTCAGGACCCAATGACGGCAAACCGCATTATTCTATCGAGGAAGAATTTTCAATTTTTTATACAGTTCCAATTGGCGAATTTAGAGTTGATGATGTAGCTCATTCATTAATACTAAAACCTGTGCCGACTTTGCATGGCTATGTCATAATGTGTGATCCATTGCCTAATTTGGAAAAAAGATTTGAGATAAAATTAGATTCCTTGGTAATTCTTATCGATGGTATAGAGATTCCATATGAAATAGAAAACAATGTACTACGAATAGATGTAAACAACAATACTCGTATCGAAATTGTTGGATTTTGAAAGATTTGAAAATTAAAACTATATGAATTAAAATCCTAAATTGTGCTGTTCAAAAAGAACAAACTATCTCTTAGATAGATAAAAAATTACACCATTTTATGCGACCTAGAATTACCAATGCTCTCAAAGGGGCACTTGGGGAGGTATACTACAAAGAACTCTGTGATCAGAGAGGGTGGGCGTACTGCTCACTAGAAAACTTGCACAACTCAACATTGGATGTTGTCTCATTTAAGAAGGGATTTTCTCGTATTCGCGTAAAGATTCCTGATTCGATAAAGTCTGAAGTAAGGGCAATATCTACGCCATCAAATGGCTCAGTAGAGAATCCTAGTTTTGTATTTGACTATTTGGCATGCAAGGTAGGAGATGCAACTAGTGGAGTGCAACGGCCAAGTGAGTTTTGCTGGTCAGAAGTCAAGACAGGACTTGGAATATTCTCAAAAAACCAGCACAATACAATGTACAAGATTGCACTGCCAATTGCAGTATTTGTAATTGAGGATATCTTTGAGAAACCTCACCACATAGAGATGGACTGGAAGATAAAGTCAGGAAAAGAGATTGCCGACTCGCTTCACATCCAGTATTCATCAAAGACCAGTTATCATACAAAGACATATCAGAAAAACACGTACCAGAAAAAAACACACAGGTATCCAAGTTATGGCAAAACAAACACTAGGTTTAGTTCTAAAAGTAACAGATGGATAAGTTAGATTAGGGTATAAGTTAGATTAGGGTATAAGATAACCTTATGGTTATTGATTATATTATATGACCTCTTACCAATATTGGAATTTTCTTGATGTTGACAGTTTTGTGTAACAATAACACTCATGTTTTTTTAAATGATGTTTACTGAGTTATAATTGAGGGAAAATATTTGGGAAAGTGTCATCGTTGTGGAAAATCGTTTAATGGGGATGAAAAGTTCTGTCACGACAAATGTAGGGATGAGCATATTTTGGATATTGAGAAGCGAATTGAAGAAGCAGTTAAAAATGACTCAAGCCATACGAGAAAAATAAGTAGGGGTTTCTAATGGCACAAAGAATAACAGTAATGCTTGACGATGAGATTGTTAAGAAATTAAGAAAGATTCAGGCAGACAGAATCGCAAAAGAAGCAAAGAGTGTTTCATTCTCAGAAATTATAAATGAAGTTCTGTCAAAAAATATGAAAAAATAACCATGTCCCGAGAGTTTACAGAAAGATTATGCCCCATAGATTTTACAGCACCCAAAAATGAAATACACAATAAATTGTGGTACCGTACAATGACTTCAGTTCAAATCTGTCAAGGTTTGAATTTAATTACTTTTTCAATAGTAAATAATAAGAATTTATGAAAGTCAATAGAGTATCACATCACATGAATCTTTTTAGAATGTTGCCTCCTACTGTGGATGATTTTGATACAACCATAGTGCGCATTGAAAAAAGTGAAATGGAAAAGATGGGAATATGTGAGGGCGATACAGTCAAAATAACTGGAACGAAAAGCTCAGGTGCAGTGTGCTATGCAATGGAGGATGATTTTAAACTACCAAATGATTCGGATGTAACATATCTGTCTGATAATCCAACAATATTGCCGCCAATAAGGGTAGGAATGTTTGTTGCACAAAACATCAATCGTTTTAGTTCAGGTTTAATTCCAGTCCGTGTAGAAAAGGTATGTGAAGGTACTCGTCATGCAACCAAAGTTTGTTTAATGTCGCTTAATTCTGGGTCTAACAATGAATGTTTTGAAAAAAACAATCTTGAGAATCTTATTGTATGTAAAAACGACAGATTACGGTTTATGGATTCTAAACCAGAAAAGAACTTTGGGTACATGATTACCTGTGTTGAACCAGAAGATTATTCTCAAATCACCAAAGATACCGCAATAGCGTTTGTAGAGATAAATCCAGATGTACTCAGTTCTTACTTTGCCAGCCCTAAACTTGAAAAACTACAAAGCGTGATTCCTATTGTATATCAAGAAACTTTGAATAATGTTGATGTCACTATACCGTCACTTGAAATCTTTGATACGGGGATTCGATTTTTCATATACATTAAAAGCAATTTCAAGCAGCATCAGTCCATTCACAATGGTTCTACATCAGTAGTGGTCACGCTGGAAGATGATGTTGGGACTTTATTCGAACTGTCAAGTCATGGTGGTGGAGGCTCTAGTTCTCAGGAGGGATTTGAATACAAGTATGAGTTTAGCAGTAAACAGTTACCTTCTGATTCTAAACATCTGACCATAACACTGAATGAGATTCTCATTCAAGAACGATTTCCAAGAGAGGATCCAAACTTTGCGATGTCACGTAAACCTATGAGGGGAACTAAATTTGAATATGCAAAGATAGACAAGTTTCCTTCATTTCTAATAATTTCAGGTCCTTGGAAAACTACGGTTCAATTAAACAAAGGGAATAATTAGAAAACACATCACAAGTCAATGCATGGGTCTGTCAAGATTTGAATAAATAATTTATTTGGAATTAAAATGGCACTTTCCAATATTAGTTATTTCAGCCTCCAATCAGAAACCAATATTTGTAAACTATTGGAATTGTGCAGGGTGGCTTACCCTAAAACAACCTACCAAAGATTCAGGAGAATCTGAGAAATATCCAAACATGTCTTTAATTTTACAATCAATTGGAATGTAAGAATAGCCACCAAGATCATTTGTCACAAAAAACAAAGTCGCAATAGAGATCAACACTGTAACAATACAAAAAACAAAAAGTCTAGTTTTCATTCATAACCATTCTATTATGTCTGAAGGATAATTGATCATGAAAATACGCGGTACACAATATCCCACTATTGTATCCTCAAAGCCCACATCACAAGGTCTTTCTTGTGGATATATAGGAGATGTTAAAACATACCAAGAGGACAAGATAACCAGAATTATTAACAAAATTTTGTATCTAGTTCTCATTTTCTAATCATCCAGTTTGCGCTACTATTGGAGCATGAAATTTAATCCAAATGGGAACGTCAAATGGAATCATGTTCTTGTATTTTTCATAATAGAATTGTTCTGCATTAGGTTCATCTTGGAATTTTTCATGAATGCCAATTGTAATTCCAGGCTCTGCACCACCGCTTCCAACACCAAGCAAACCAACATTTTTTCTAAAATCACTGCCAACAATTGTTTGTGCCATTTTAGCCTTTGTCTCAACTGGAAGATAGTTTGTCTTATCAGACAATGCAACTATTCTACCGCTCTCTCCCTCTCTGGAATTTTGGACCAGGATTTTATAAAATCCAGTACCATTTATGACCAATTCCCTCTCAGATGAAGGTTCTACGTTCTCAAAACTCCATAGTCCTTGAGAGTTATCAAAAATATTAACAGTGTTGAGTCCGTCATTGACAAATGTTATAGTGTTGCCATCTCTCAAATCAATCACCATATCATGAGGGGCAAGAGATAATCTTGAACCATTCTTTTCATATACATCATAAATTATGATCGTGTTTGGTTTAATGAATTCAGGATTTAGGACACAGTCACCATTTCCAACTTCAATATACTTTTCTCCACAATGTCCTTTGCTATCTGTTGCAAGATGACTTTGATCTAGTTTTTGTTCGCGTTGTTGTGTATTATCAGACATGAAATTAGCACCCAAGACAATTACACTTAGTACTGCAATGCCAATAACTATCAATAGTTTAGTTTTCATATTCTATTTTGCATATCAGGTTATTCATAAAATATTCTATCACATGTACCAACCCATACAGATTTGAACTGTATTTAGGAAATTGTTGAGTGTTTGATTCCTGTCATTATTTTAACATATGAATTCTAAAGACATGCAGGATTAAACTCCAAATATCTTTTCTAATTCGCTAACTTGGTTAGATGGTTTTGATTTAATTTTACTTTGTTTAGATGGTTTTGATTTAATTTTAATCCGATTTTCAAAATTCAATTCTAAGCGTAGTACAAGATTCCAGCCAGGATATGCAGTAACTCCAATCACAAATAATATTGCAACAAAAACATCATACCATTCCATATTATGTTTTGACAAAACCACTTTTTTAAATATTATTTATTGAATTGAGATTGAATGATCTTATGGTTCAAATACCAATAAATTTAGTACTTGCTCTTGAATTTTTGAATTATGCCAACACAGTAACTATTTGGATGTTTTATCATATCTATCATTTTATCAATGTTGTTAGTTCCATATTCAAATGATATAGTGTATTGCTGATCAGAGTATTTTACTTTGATTTCCCCCCAACCTTCTGTTTTTTTGGTAACCTCTGGATGGGATTGTATGTATTCATGTATGTTTTTTGGATGTAATCCTCTATGAAATGCAGGATTTAGAATTACTTCATCATTGTATTTTTCTATTTTCATGTCTTCGAAGTCATATTCAGAATTTTCACTATTTGACAACAAGTGTTTTTCATTATCTGAAACGGTTATGGCAGCCAGTAACGTTCCTTCTGTAATACTTTCTTTGGAAATCTTTACAGTATTCCAAAATGTGTTGATAACAAACAGCATTTCATTTGTAAGATTTGGAATTATCTTCATTTCTAGACCACCGTCTTGAGTAAAATTTTGACCTACAAACAGCATGTCTCCATAGGTATGAGCTAAGCAATATTTTCCAATCATATTATATTTATCAGATGATTGCTCTAGATTGTTTTTTTCTAAATTTTGTTTGAGTCGTCTTCCTTGAGGGTCTGTTCCAATCATTCTACCAATAGTGTAAAATTTCTGGTCAAATCCTTCATTTTTTAATGCATATGTGAATTCATCATAAGAAAAGAACTTCCCAAAATTCAAACCTATTCCCGTAGATAATATTTTCAAATCAAGTGTCATGTATCATTTAATGTGTGATGGATTCATTTTATGTTTGCTTGAGTTCAAATCCCAATAGGTTTGAACATTTGGTTTTAGTTTTTGAATTATTACCACCAAGCACCTATGATCTCAATTTGTGGATTTGCTTGAGTAAATTCAATATAGATAGAACGTGCGCCAGATCTATACTCTGATATTTGATAATCTATCTCCTCACCATTTACTAAAACCATTATGCTTAGATGTGCATCCTCTGGAATTCTATCAATTATTCCAAATGGAATGACCATAGTCAGATTTCCACCATACTCTGAATCAATATCCAGTATCAATGAAGAGACATCTTCATGTTTCATTTGTTTTAATTTGCCATTTTCAATTTTGTATGGTATTTCTATAAAATCAGAATTTGATGCATTCACAGCTAAAGATTCACCTGACATCAAAAGACGATAAAAACTAAAATCTTCATCATCGTAAGCATCCATGGTTACACACATAGAAACAATTTTGGGAGAATATATGCCAGCGGAATAAATACTTACATCATGAACAAATTCTCCCCCCATCAAAGAACACTGATGATCAGAAATATTTCGACATCCTCTATTTTCGGGATGCCATTTTCCTTCAAAGTTGTTGCATAATGCATGTGCCGAAGTATTTTCTTCTGTGTAAAATCTCATTGTTGCCCATCCCCTATTCCACAATTCACTTTGTGTCTCTTCTGTTACGCATGCAACTCTCATTCTATTGTATTTGTAAACAGCATGTTTTCCATCTGAGCATTGAACATCAACTAATGGAACCCCTGATTTGATTTGTTTTAGTGGAGATAGGGATTGTTTGTCAGCACTTAGCAGAAAATTAAAAGTGCCATCTGTATTACGCCTAACTCCTGCCTGTTGGTCTTGATGTTCTCTAAATTCAACAAATGGTAAAGGTGTGCCGACTTTAGAAATATGATATCTTGTTCCATCATCAAATGTTACTGTGATAGATACAGGTCCTCCAGGCACTGGAGGATTTGGATATGAAGGATAGGTAAAAGTCACGTCATTCAAACGAATTCTATCCTCAGACTCTTTTTGTAATGAAAAAGGGCCTATGGCATAAAACAATTGTCCGTCGATATTTTCAATTTTAGCTTCATGTGGTTTAATGATTAATGTGGTAGGATTGTCATAGCATGGAGCACGTGTGTTTTCAGGATCAGGGACACACTGAGCATATGTCGTATTTATCGCGATAATGCCCAGTCCAATCATTCCAATAATTATTAAAAGTTGAATTTTCATTTTCTATTTCTCCGTGACACTTACAACTCCATGCATCCAAGGATATTCTTTCTCGTTTTCATCCCAGCTTATTAATTCAAAAGTTCCAAAACGATAGACAGTTTCCACAAAACTTTCACCAGGATTGACACGAATTCCAAAAACGGCAGTGTCGTCATGTTTATTGATAAACAAAATTACATCATGTATTGAATTGTCTTTGTTGGTTATTTTGAGAGAATCTCCATACCTGATCTCTAATTCAGAAGGAACAAAGTTATTTTTAACATCCAAATTAGATGAGCCTTGAGGAATTATTATTTCAAAAGTTTCAGGCGCCCTGAATTTCTCTGAACTGTTACAGTAAAACGATCCTATTGCTTTAGGTCCAAATTCAAAAGATTTTCCCCAAATGGTGTATTGTCCTTCAAATTGGCATAAAGGAAACGTTCCAAAATCACTTTCATCTCGTATGCTGATGTATGGGTTTGGATTGCCATCAGGAGCAGGACATGTGTGTACTATTTGATGTTCATAGATAGGCTCTTCATGGTCTTGATGATAAACCAAGATGCTTGGCATTATACACCAATCGCGATACCCAAATGTAATCAGACTAAACGATGGGATTTCGTCTTGTTCCAACTCGTCTTTCAAATCAGTAATCATCATTTGAGAAAAATATCCCAAGTTTTTTTCATCTACTTCTTTTTGGATAGTTTGCCTCCATTGTTCGTAAGATGTATCAGTCAAAATAGATTCTTTGATGTTTTCAATTGCAATTTCTTTTGCAGACTCTGACTCTAGAATATGTAGTGGATACAATTGCATCTCAAAATTAAACTGCATCTCAGGCAGATTTTTGGCATCACAGGCTCCAACAGACCACGTGTAACCCCCTCTTCCTACAGACAAACATTCAGTTGTAATAATTTCAGGAACGGCAAATCTGTCAGTGCTTGTATCTGCTGTTCCTTGAATTGTACATTCAGGTGTGATTTTCAAAGTGGTGTAGATAGGATCTCCTTCTATTGTATAGATTTCAGGATTGACTATAGCATTATAGCAATTAGAGAATGCATCTCTGAAACATTCGTATTCATTGTAGGGATTTTTTTCGTCATTGCAATCCAATACATCTGATGCATCATAATTTGCCTTTCGTACAGAGTCATCATAATCAGACAGCATGCCATCTATGAATATTCGAAGTGGCAAAAAAATCCCTTCACTAGATACAATAAAAAATGAAGCCACAAAGAGTCCAAGCAAAATCAAAACTGCAATTATCAAAAGGCTAGTTTTCATTTTTCTGTAAAAATCCAATTAATTTGTCCATCAACAGTTGTCATCTCAAAATTTCCAATAGTAGTACAGTAATCCATTAAAAGAAATATCTGGTTGTTCCAAGATGCTTCAGGGTGTGCATTTTCACGTGTATACAAGTCCTGTCTTTCTTTTTTTGTATAATTATCTGCAACTCTTTTGCAATTATCAACGTCTAGTACAGGAAGAAGAGAATCTTTGTAAATTAAGGGAGAGCCAGGTGCTGAAAGTATCTTGTGATAAACTCCGTCAATAACAATGTCTTGTGATTCCTCATGGTTTGGACCAGGATATACATAGTGTATAATAAAAGAGTCATCAAATGCACATGCTTCAATCTCAAAGTACATCTGTCTTTCATCTTTTATGTCATACCAATATTGTAAACGAGGCATGTCTGTCAAGTACAAAGAACGTTCCACATGTGTGAAAACCCCTTGGTTCAATTCCACAAGAGGAATTCTATCATCTGCATGTTTTAGTGATTCAACAATGTCTCTCCTCATCTCATGGGTTACAGGGTATCCGCACAGTTCTTCATAATCATCAGTATCAGAATTTACAAAATATCGCTCAGAGGTATTCTGATAGTATGCTGAGAAACCAAATTTATTCTGAGCAACAGTTTCAGAATCATATGATGCAGTGATTGTGTAAATGCCACTTTGCTGCCATAGTGGCCCTAAGGCCATTACACTGTGTGAAAAGATGCCATCATCAGATAATTGTGCATGTACAGCGTCAACTAATTCATCACCAAAATAAATTTGGACCAGAACAGGAATTTTTTGCAGATCTGTTTTTTCAGAATCCCAGACATTGCCACGAATAACTATCTCATCACCTGAAAAATAAAAATGGTTTGAGGGATCAATAACTATTTGAGTTGTCAAGGTATCATTTTCAGAATCGTTTTTGTTTTCTGAAATATTGATGTTAATCCATCCTCTCTCAATCAATTTTTCTTTTGTTTGCAGAGTTACACATGCAGGAGAACCATCATATTTTTGGATTAAAACCAAGTTGTCTTTGCATTGTGTTTCATCAAAAGAAACACCTGACTTGAACTGCTTTAATGGAGATTCCGCCAGTACAGAAAAGAACTGATTGCTAATAGAGAAATTCGACATTACTTTGAAGACTCTGCCATTTAGAAGATAGTTTCCAGCATCAGGTGTAAACTCCCATTCAGCTACAGACAACCATTCACATGGTTGTGAGTCTGCAGTAATGGTTTGATTCAACACAATGTTGTTGTATGTTTTTCCTACTTGTTTGCTGATAAACACATCATACTCCAAGCTTGCACCAAACAATGTACCCATGTCTCTTTTAGCTGTAAATTGTATTGGAGAGTTTGCAGTAAAGTTATCTTGTTTTTCAATTCCGTCTTGCACCACGGTATAATCAGATCCAATCATGCGGGGTTTTGCAAGTACAGAGCGTGTGTTACACTGTTCTGGAATCAGAAATGATTCTTTTGAATATGTATTGATGCCATCAAATGATTCAATGTAAAACAAAACCCTGTCTCCCACTTCAAATCCTTCATACGGCAAAAGCCTACCAGGAGTGCTTACTGTTGGTTGTCTTACAGTAATGGTTTCAGGAATTTGTGTGTCTTTGATAGATTCTTCTACAGATACAGTATATTCATCAAGAATCAATGGAAAATTCTCATCATGTACCGGTTGTTCGAGTTCCAACTTGTCTACAGACATAATGGTTCCAACAAAGATTACTTGACTTTTTTCCAACAGTTCTTCAGGTGATTGTGGAAGCCATATCCCATAAGCAGTACTTGCCGTAAAAAAAGAACATACCACAAGAAACATTACAAGATATTTCATAATGTATGAAAATTGATTCTAGTCATTGAAAAATGCTTCTGATGTTTTGTAAATTACAATTAAGTTATGGCGTGTGTTGAAACAAGAAGCAAATACACCCCCAAATAATATACACCAAGAATAGAAGAAGTTCCCACGATAATTCTACTTAGTGACAATTTGATTTTTCCAGATGCAAATATACAGATTCCAGTAATGACTATTGGAATGGAAACAAAGATCGAGTAAAATGATAGAAATGGAATTAGTGTTGTTCCTAAAATCATCATAACTATCCCAATGATAAGTCTAGACTTCATCTTTTATTTCTCCAAAACATCACTGAAGTGATTCTGCTACCAAAATTAATTCGTCTAACGGTAAGGTCGTTTTAAGCATGTAATTAACTCCATTTTCATCAATAAATTTGATTTTCGTTTCTGTAGAAGTTGATTTTTGAACAAATGTTCCGTCAGTAAAGTTTGCAGTCTGTATCCCACAATCAGGACACGAGTCAACTGCATATGCTAGTATTCCGTTAATTCTGATCAGTTGTGGATATAGTGAAGGATTTCTGTTCATTACATCATCATAAGTTTCTTGGGTTCGTTGCTCTGCAGTTCCAAGGGTTTCCAACTTTTCTGCCGGTACAATATTTTTTTCATCTACCTGATAAATGAAAATTGCACCATCACTTATCAATTCAGGTATATTCCAGTACGGAATTCCTTGATAATGATACACTATGTACGACTCAGAGGGTGTTCCCGACTGTGAGCATACATTTTCATATCCTTCAGGCAAATAAGTTGGAATTTTGAAAAATGGTGCAGTTTCCTTACTTTGTTCAAGTGTCATACAGTTTGTACTAGTACCAATCTTTAATATCGAATTATCTTTTGAAGTCCATCCTCTCTCAATCAGTTTCTGTTTGGTCGATTCCGTTACACAAGCTGGTGTTCCATCATACTTTTGGATTAAAACTAGATTTTCTTTGCATTTGATTGCATGTAAGGCAAGACCGTATTGTTTTTGTTTTAATGGAGGAGGTGTGTTTATTTCAAGCAGTTTGTCCTTCATATCTTCTACGTCTTTTTCAGTTTTTAGTAACTGGTTTGCACTACAAAGATCTGTAAAATATTGTACTCCTTTTCTTTCGTTTGCATGTACTAGATATTCTGAATTAATTTTAAAATCATAAGAATAACTTCCACCCTGATATGTAGCCACGGTAAAATCCGTTACATTACCTAATCCCTTCAATGGATATTTGACATCAAAAGTAATGTAATCATATCTTTCTGTATTAGTAGAGGGATTGATTTCAGTAACGGTTCCGATTAATACTATGTCACTTACAGTAAAATGAAACGCTTCATCACCCCCTGCGCACATCATTTGAGATGATACAGGTCGCACGAGTCCAGATAGCATGATTATAGACGCTATTGCAAAAATCACTAAAACTTTCATTATATGACAGTATGAGTTATTCCGTCATTGAAAAGTGCTTCTGATGTTTTGTATTTGGTTTTCAATTTTTATAATAGAGTTTCAATTACAGCAGCTGACAAGCTAACTACAAACCCCATAATCATTAAAACTGAATAATCTTTCTTTGTCAACATAGTCTTTTTGTACATTCTATATCCAATCAAAAATGAAACTAACAGTGGGATTCCAACATAGATTCCAAGGAATGGTAGTGTCTCATACAAATAATCAACAATGTTATTTTGGAATGGAGTTGCCTTTACTATAACTAGTGCGTAATAAGTCCATATTGAATTGCTAATAAATAATGAAAAAAATCCGTAAATCTGCCAGTTTGAATATTTGGTGGCAAGTGAATTCATCTTAATTTAATTTAGAACTAAACAAGATAAATCATTCTACTAAGTTCCAAAACACGCACAAAAAGTTAATGGTTTAACCCTAACTCAATAATTTAAGTTATTGTAGAGAACTTACATTATTGCCGGTATAAGGATTCAAAAATTGAATAAACCCCTAAACGAGAATTTAGAAATCAATCATCAGTAGCAAGATCATCTAAGAGTTTGGAATATTTCTCGATGAGTTCATCAGTGATTTTCTCATGTTCAGGACTCATACCTGTTCATCCTTTTTGAGATATATAAGAACAACATCAATCAAACATGTGGATTATTTCATAATTGATTAATTCTTCTGATGAGTTGTGTTTTTAATTCTAGTTCTCATTTTCTCTTTCTCCAAACAATAATGCTTGGTATTATCATTGCAGTTATTATGGGAAGTATTATTGTTCCAAGATTGTATTGAGTTAAAATGTTATAATCTTCTCTGAAATGTTCTATTTGACCATTCTCATCTTCATGAGAATATTCATGAAATCCAGTAATTTGTTTTGTGCTGCACATGTTTGTTTTACCGATTGTTGAATCACCATAAACAAAGACCTGATAGGTTTCACCAACGTTATAATTTACAATACAACTGTTCCACAATGATTGTTCAAGAACAAACTCATTGGTTTGAGATATGTTTTTTTGTGGAAGAGTAACATCAAAATGGATTTCTTGATTGTGATCATTTTGTATTATTTTTGTAACAGTTCCCTGAAATGCAGTATCATATTCCATTAAAAGTCGCAAATAATCAGGATACCCATCACAAGAGCAAGCATATGCATTATGTGGAATAAATGTTAAAAATGACATAAGACCCAATCCAATTACTATCAAGAGTCTAGTTTTCATGTTCTAACTTGTAGGATCCATTACATGGCCAATGAAAAGTATCTCTCTAGATGATTTTTCCTGTATTACAAACATGAAAGGATGATCTGCAATGAATTCATGTCTTGGTTCAGGAGGTCCGCTCTCCAACTGACCAATGGCTACTGTTACTGCAGCCGCCTCTGTTCCCTTTTCATGAACATCAACAAATGCCTTGTGTTTTGCCTTGCTCAAAAATGCCTGCTGGTCTGTCATTCCAGCAAAGTTTGCTTTTTTCTCATCAAATGCATCAAGTACTCCAAGTTTTTGTAGTAAAGGAATAAGGTCATAATCGCTCTCAAATCCAAACTTTGGGATGTGAACTGTAAGAGGCTGCTTTTTCATTGTGTTTCTGACATCGTTTAGCTTGTCTGAGTTAAGAGAATCTTCAAGAGGATCCAGTCCGTTCTTGTCTTTTGGAAGCAACACAAGCATGGATATTTCATTTCCAAGGTAGGGCATCTCAAGAATCTGGAGTGTATCTGTCTCTGCATAGTTAAACACGTCGGCTGGAATCTTCATCATCTGTGAATTTACTGATTTACCATTGCCTGTCCAGAATGGTTCTTCGCTGGTATTTCTTGGACTAAACTTGTTGGCCCACTCTCCGTTAAAGTATATTGAGTTTGTAAGGACAAGCAAAGTAAGATCATCAGTAGAACCATGTTCTAGTATTTTTTGTATCTTGCCTCTTGTCTTTTCTTTTGCCCACTGGTTTATCTTATCTACACCATCGTTGCTAGCAAAGTCGACGGATTCTGCTGTTCCGTCATAGTGGGTTGTCACGACATCAACATATTCTGGTTTTGTTTCATGTACATCAGATAACCATATGCCGTTTGCAACATTCAAGGCATAGAATCCTTTTTCATGGTTTAGTCTTTTCATAGTATTTGACATGCCATTCCAACGTTCTCTGTCATCTTGTGGAAAGTCAAATGCATCCATTATCTGGGTTGCAGTGTCTCCGCGTGCACCTTCATATACCATAGAAAATGCAGTCGAGATGCTAAATGGCGAGAAAAAGAAGTTTGATGTATTGTTGTCTTTGGCTATCTGGTGATACAATGAAAAGACAAAATCATCCTTGTTTACAGTTGCATTGTCTATAGAATTTCCATTCATCGTTTTGTCTTGGGGTAAACCATTATAGAGGAATAACGTACCAAACACTGTACCGGCCAGGACAACAAATCCAATTATCAAAAGTCTAGTTTTCATTTTCTTTTACACACTCTAGTTTCTCACGAATCCAAGTGTCACCATTTGCTTCACATAGATTCTTCATATTCAATACTTCTGAACATTCTTGGTAGATAGGATCATTTAGGAAATCATATTTTGGATCCTGATTCATTTCCATTAATTCTACTCTCCAATATTGTGAACATACTGTATTTGCATGAATAACTTCCAATAGTGAGGCCCTACAACTAGACAATTTTTCATTTAACATGTCTGCCTCATTTAGTTCAAGGAATACTGGATCCCAAATTGAGATAAAATCTTCACAGGGCATAATATCTAACTCACCTATAGGATAATGTCTTACATTTCCAAATTCATCATCTATGGCAAATCCATATATCGAATCTACTTCAATTTTATCTGTTTTAGAAGGTTGAACATAATGAAGTATTATTGAAAATACAACAAATGTTGACAATCCAATAACAACTACAATTAACATCAAGAGCCTAGTTTTCATTTTCCCACACACCGGTCATTTTTTATATAATCCATAACTTGTTCATCTAAAATATCATATCCATAGCTATAGCTTCCAAGATTTGAACATCCTGCACTAATCTTAACACCGTGATGTAAAACACTCTTTTTGACATACAGATGTAGAATTTTTTCATTTTCAATTGCTTCATAGTAAATCACTTTCCATCCCAGAAAATCTGCCGAATGGTGTGTAGTGTAGTTTGGATATTTTTCAATGAAGATCTTTACTTCAGGTATTTTTGCAAAATCTTCTTCAAATGCTTTATCAGAAGTTGAAAACATAATAAAACCTGAATATGCATTTGTTACAATCATCAAAGGCACAGCTCCAAAAATAATAATTCCAGGAATAGAAGCTACAATTATTACAGCAATTATAATTATTTTGTATCTAGTATTCATTTTCTACCTCCCATGGTTTCCAGTAATTCTTCAAGCATTTCGATCACAAAGATGTGTTTTTCTCTTAGACGATCTTTATCATTTTGCCACTGTACAAAATGCGTATAATCACCAAGAGAGATTCTCATCTCATAATTGATACAGGTTTTGCATGCAGGATCTCTATCGTGAGAAACACTTGAGAGTCCTCGTAACAAGTCATTTTCATCAACAAGTTGTTTTAATTCTTCTAATTCCTCATCAAATAATACATCACGGGTTAGTTTAGAATTTTGATCAAGTACATAGTTGCCATTATTCAAATCAATGTTCAATGAAGTATATCCAGTGTTGTTTCCACTTTTAGTGTAAGATATATCATAATCATAAACAAAATCAGACTCCAATACTGCAAATTGTCTTGATGTAAACGAATCATAGCTAGATGATGCAGTGATTGTGTATTGTCCTGACTCTGTTATCGGAGGCATTACTCTGTTGTTGTGGGGAACATTCACGTATGATAGAATCGGATGGCCTTCTTTGAAGAAAGGACATGAATGTACAAAGTTATAGTCCCAATGAGGTTTATCATCTCCATCTCTAGAAACCATAATTTTTGGATGAGTACACGGAATTCCATAACCTGCTTCTACAACAGTGAATGCCAGTTTTTCGCCTAGAACATAGTAATCTTTCAAACCAATGATTTTAACATCCATGAAAAACTTTCCGTTCTCATCAAATATTTTTTGGAGTTCTTTGAGGGATTCTTCTCTTGGATGAGACAAAAGATTTTCCCAGGGTTCTTCAGAGATGTCGTATTTCATTACTGGTGTGTTACGGTCTGACTCGCTCCATAACACATCGCAGGTGATGCGGTCAGAAAATATCCAGTGATTACAAAACAAAACATACGCTTGTTCGTCTTTTTGTATCGAAAAGCTAGACAACAAAATCACACCTACAGATATAGAAATTCCGACTATTATCAAAAATCTAATTTTCATTTTCTATTTCTCCAAGTAATTCCAAGAATTCATCAGGCAGAGAGCCATACCGTAGTTCATATTTTTTCATTTTTTCAGAAAATTCTGCACCATCATGATTGCCATCCATTGCAAGACGCACCATGTTATCAAGTTGGTTTAATCGATGCAGATCCTTTGTAATCGGAATCATATCCTCAGGACTATTACTGTCTTGTTGCTGTATCTTTACGAGATAGGTGTCAACATCATTTGAGATTTTTTCATTGTATTTTGCAAGTTTTTCCTTCCAAGGCTCCAAAATAATTTTACAAAACTCATCGCTCTGAAGGCTGGTAATGACCTCGTTGCGATAGTTGCTTCCCGTGCCGTTTCCAAGCACAGGGTTATGACAACGAAGGTAAAGATAGTCAGATGTCTGACCAGTGCAAGAATCCACATGAAAGTGAGTTGATGCATGGTTGTTTCCAGACTTGGCTGAAAACCCATAATGAACTGTAGAATTATAGTATCGCTCATCGGCAATGTCAAGTTCTATGAAATAGTTCTGGTACTTTTCGCCATACATTTGAAAAAGTTCTGTTTGGCGAATGTTTTGGAGATGAAGAGAAAGGTTTGGCAGTATGTTGCAGATAGGAGTTGATTCGTATTCTTCTAGAGTGTGTTTTACTTCAGATGAATCCCGAAATGGGAAATTCCAATCCTCTTTGAGATATATCGAGTCTATATCCACCCCAAGAGATGATGATGTAACTGTTTCTAGATGTTTTTTCATTTTTAATCTGTTTTTGTCAAGAAGATCTTGATTTTCTGATGCCTTTGCATCTTGTGCATCTTGGTTTATCTTTTCAAGACCAGAAAAAGAGACAACGTCATTTGGATCATTTGCAATCAACCCAAGAGATACAAAAGCCAAAACTCCTACTGCTGCAATTATTACGTATTCTAGTTTCATGTTTCTAATCTCCATAATACGTAAAGTGTTCCAACAACAATCAATGATATTCCAGTTATTATAATAATTCCATATTCAATTTTCACATTCTACTCCACAGATACATACTCTATTTTTTCACCACAAAAAGGACAATAATCAATTGGGGTCAGAACATCTTTTTCCACAATACAGAATTTTCCAATTTTTCCGCTCCAAGCACTTACACTTGATACGTATTTCCTTAGTTTGTCACAGCAAAAGTCTAATTCACTTTCATTTTTAAATTCAGTAAAAGAGACATATTCAAAGGCTTGAACTTCTTTGCGAACATATACTTGCATTAATCAAATTTTACATATGATGCTCATAAGGACTTCGAATCTTTAATCCAAATCACGAATAGTTTGAACTATATTTTTACATAAATCTAAAGACATGCAGCTGTTGGATCATCTAATCCCAAAGATTTACGGAGTTCCAATCCGGGCAATATCCAGCAGTTTTGATTTTTGAAGAAATGACTCGTTGAGTTTACCGGTTGGCCATTTGACAAAATCATCAAAGTGTACATCCTCTCCATTTGTTCTCTTGTTTTCATAATAAGTCAAAGCATCCCCAATTATCTGAGACTCGTTATCGGTAAGAAATTGGTTGAATGGTCCATAGGTTCCAATATTGTCTTGATATCCCCCTAATGATGTCATTAGTACCCCACGTTTAACAAAAAGATTCATTGGATTTTCCTCAAAGAATTTTTGGAGGTTTGATTTGGTAATTTTTCCAAAAACGCTTGAAAAAGATTCTTTTGTATTGGTTTTTTCTGATAAAATTTCTATTTCATAGTATTGAATAATCGGTAAAATCATGTTTGGTTTACCTTCAAGCGATATTGCTACAGTCTGGTTTTCTTCTATGTGTGGAAGAAGCATCATCAATCCCAAATACCCAACCTCACGAAAAATCCTATCTGGGTTTTGAAAGTCGATTATTGGCAGAGTTCGGAATTTTTCATCAGCCCATCCTCTATGAACAAGAATGTTAATTGACTCTGGTTTTACACATGCAGGAGAACCATCATATTTTTGGAGTAAAAGCAATTCGTCTTTGCATTGGATGTTTTCAGTAGCAATTCCAACATGATCTTGTTTTAATGGAGGATAAATTTTAGGAGATCCATTTGGAATTTTATCAAATTTGTATGTACCAGTACCAAATCTAGGACTAGAAGGAAGTAATTCTACTTCATCAGATGATATTGGTGCATAAAAGATCCATGAAATAATTTCATTGTCTTCAATGGTTTTGTAGGGTTGATCCACGCCATTTACCAGCACCACCATAGAGTCAGAAGTTTTTGCATAATCTGTGGCAAGTACTTCTGAAAATGTCTGTACATTCATGGTTATAGTATAAGTGTCGATAAAATCCTCAGATAAGGACGTTAAAAAAATTAAAGAGTGTGCTTTGCTGTCATATACCACATCAGTGAAGTGGTTGGTATTGGATTGAGCTAGAATAGAGTATTGTTTTGACTCTACGGTCAAAGGAAGGTGGTAAAATTCAACATCTCCCAGA
Source organism: Nitrosopumilus sp. (assembly GCF_025698945.1). NCBI lineage: Archaea > Thermoproteati > Nitrososphaerota > Nitrososphaeria > Nitrosopumilales > Nitrosopumilaceae > Nitrosopumilus > Candidatus Nitrosopumilus sp. Next base: position 236,721 of record NZ_JAILWM010000001.1, on the reverse strand, counting down.
TATTGTGCAAATGTAATTGAAGGAATCAAAAAACCAATCAAAATAATGAAAATCAAAAAATACTTCATACAATATGAAATCCCATTCTGTCATTGAAAAGTGCTTCTGATGTTTTGCATTGAATCCATAAAGGTTTGAAGCAGTTTACCGAAGATGCACAGTGTTTTTTACTAAAAAAATGTAGTTCCTTTTTTAAACAAAAAGTATCCAATGATTGCAGCTGCAACTGTAAAGAATATTGGCAGTCCATAAGATACAACAAAAGGCACTTCACTAGTTGTAGTCACTGCAAACCCGTCAGGAGGCATTGGAGTAACTCCAAGAATTTCATGGCCATCTAAAACATCCAACGCTGCAAATCCTGCAACGCGTATGGTTGCTGAATCGGCATGTTGTACAAGCCTAATTACATAATCAGAATCAGACGAAAATGGTTTTGACTCGGTATTTTTTGGCACCTGTGTTTCATAAGATCTAGTAAAGGAGTATTGGGTGGTTGCAACACCTGACGGATTTTGATGTGTGGCTGTTGGATCAAATAAGAAATACCAGTCAAATAGTGGTTTTTGCATGATATCGTCTGCATTAATTAGTGGTTGTGAAAGCAGTTCAACCACATCTGGATATTGTTTCATTAACGAGTAGACTTTAGGTTCTTCTTCGGCAATTGCAGACATTGGAAAATTGATGTCATATCCATCAATCAAAACAGAGTCATCTGTACTCAGACCTCTCCAATTCATATCAAGTATTAATTTAGATGAATCAGAACGTATGATAAAATCAGACATTATTCCAGTTAAGATTATTTGATAGTCAATTGAGGCATTGTTATTTTTGCCTGAAAGTATTGCGTTGTATTGCACAGACAAATCAGTTATCTTGGCATTTGTTCCATCGTTGGAAATTTTTTGGTTTAGTTGACTGGCAAGTTTCATGCTGTCAGGATGTGTGGAGAGGAGAGTTTTTTGAATTGTCCAGTTTGTGTCGTCTAATAGTTCTTTTAGATTTCCACCATTTTCGTATTCAATGTGAACTGTTGTTTGGTATTGTATTGTGAACTTTATTTCAGAACTTTGAGGGTTTATGTTTGCAGTAAGATTGGTGGCATCAACAGGTGGGACATAACTAAACAAAGAGACCATAATCATTACAATAATTATAAAGGGTTTAGTTTTCATTTTCTAGTTTCCTTTTTTGACATTCAATCATAATTGGAACAAAAATACCAATCAACAGAGACATAAGAAATGGAAAGGGGTTCTAGTATAACAATAACCAAAGAACTTGGAGTCAAAACCAATGTCACAAAGTTCTGGTTCTCCATATATTGGCAAGGTTGGCAGAATCCACATTCCCAGAAATATTCCTGCACCAATCAGAACATACCAATAAATCTCCAATTTATTCACCAATAATTATCAAAAGTCTAGTTTTCATTTTCTAATCGAAAACCCATATTCCCATTCATCGTATTCACTTGTGCATGAAACTAGATGAAGATAATTCTCATCTAATTTAATTTCAGGACAAGAATACTTTGTAATTTCTTGCTTTCCAAATTTGTCTTGTGTTGAATCATGAAATACATCAATTGAGCAAGAGTCAGTGTGTATCATTGCAATGATTGTAATCGGATCACCTTCCACAGTAAAATGAGTATTCTCGATTTTTGCGGGAACACATTTGTCAAATGAATTAGCAAAACAATCAACACTGCCAAATCTGTACGTATTACAGTTTTTTCCTTGATAATTCATTATTTGTGAAATGTCGTGCAACGGAGTATCATCTATTAAGCCGCGAATTGTGCATATGTGAAGATATTCATCATACAGTCGCTTGTTCTTTTCAGTGTTAGTAAAAATTGGAGATTCATAGTTTACATGATTGCAGAATTCCTTACTTATTTCTGGCCCTGTTTCGCCATATGGATAATCAAAGGTTACACGATTCTTACAGGTTTCATCAGGATATCCTTTGCTAAACGGGTCTAGACATCCACCTTGTTCTACATTGATTCGCTCACATATCACATTATCAATATAGTAATAACCGTTTGATGTTTTAGCAAAAGGATAATCACTGAATTTGGTTTTGTTTGAGCATTGTGCACTAATCATTAATTCAATTTCTGAAATCATACCATCATATTCGCCAATTTCAGAGTAGGGTTTCGTCAAGCCAAATAATTCAGGATATGTGTATGCAGTGATTATAATACTAGATGCAACAAAAACAGCAATGCAGATAATTGGAATGCTGTATTTGGTTTTCATTTTCTCTTTCTCCTAATTACAAAAATAACACTTCCTACAGCCACACCAATAATTACCACAATTACAAAAATTGTCAAATAGATGAGTTCATAATCATAATCGAGTATAGGTTCCAAATCCGGAGCAGGTAATTTTTCATAAACAGATCCCCATTTCACTCCAGTCTCAACATTTTCATTTTCTGAGTTTACTACACATACACCATCTTGCAGCGTTGTTCCAGGACCACAGGTCTCATATTCCAGAGGGTTTTGTTCTGGTTCAGGTTCAGGAATTTTTGTAATATCATCACTAAATGGTTTGGCATATGTTGGAGAACCCTCAACTCTGTCTATAAATTCACAGTCAGTGTTATCAATAAAATGAGTTGTATTCCACCATCTAAGTAAAGGCTCTATGCAATCCTGTCCAGATTCTTGGCAGGTACAATTATCCAAAACGTCTTGCAGTTTATTGTCTGGTTCTTCTGTATTCTTTTTGCATTTTCCAAAGTCATGATTTGGATTTGGATCACAGGAAGAAAGATCCTTATTCATTTCTTCAAAAGTAACACAAACGCCGTCAGATAATCCATATCCCTCATCACAAGGATCTACATATACTGAATTCTCTGAATAATAATTCCCATCCTCAGGTCCTGGTTCCCACATGTATCCTTCAGGTGAAGCAGTAATCTTTGTAGTACACGAACTTGTCTCACCATCAATAACGTATACTTTGTAGGTCTTTCCAATTTTATAATCTACATCAACAGAAGAACTTGTAACAGTATCATTTTCAAGAAACATCATTCCATTATTTTCAAAAATATGTTTTGGAAGATTAACTTCTCCTTTAACTACACCATGAATAAGGAATGTGACTTTTTGTGGTCCATCATAATTATCAAGACGTGTAACAGTCCCTGTAAATGCTAATTCAGATTCTTTTAATACATTATCATAATTTATTTCTGCAGCACACATAGCTGAGACATTAGGAATAACCAAAGGAGTTAATGCAAACAGAGTTATCATCAAAAAGATAGATTTCATTTTTAGTAAAACAGAGTCAAGAAACAGTTAACGTCCAACTTCAAACTCTACTTGAACTTTAGTGAAGAGAGGAGATAAATCATAATAATTTCTATCAAGATTGACTCCAACGCCACTAATCACAATTCCTTCGTATTGAGGATTAATTTGCTGGGAAGTGTTTATCTCAATAGATTTGACACCTTTTACTTCAAGTCCATCAGGTCCAACTAAATCCATAATGGTGGATTTGGCATCATCTAATGCAAGTTTAGCAAGTGTTGTTCTTGCGTTCTCTAATGTTGATGGAAGATATGTAGGAGTGATTTCTTGAATTCGTATATTGTGATTCATCGCAACATCAAGTACGGTAATTATATTCTCAATTGATGTTCTAATCATTATAGTATCTCTGCTTTCATAATAGTAAGGATCACCATACCCACTATAACGCTCATCAATTCTAATTGGACGATCATTTAGACTCTTTGAATCAACTCCATGTTTTTCCAGGATAGATCTCAATGTTGCCATAGATTCATCATATTCTGAAATGGTATTATCAAAAGTGTCAGGAGCTGATTGTGAAAAAACATCAAACTCTGCAAACAATCCATATGAGGAAGTTGCATCACCAGTGTTTCCAGAGACAGTAACTTTACCTAGCATCCAAGGATGGACCATACAAAAATATTCAAAACTTCCAGAGTGTAAAAAGGAATGAGAGAAGGATTCACCTGCCATAAACAAAGCACTATCAAATATTCCATCAGGACCACCATCTGGAGAACCACTAGTTACAGTATGAGCTGCATCATCGTCATTTGTCCATGTAACCTTAGTACCAGGGGATATTACAATCTCATAAGGAACATAGCAAGAGTTTGATTCCTCACATGATGGAATAGCAGTTCCATGAGGAATGCTAATTGTTGCAGAGTTTGTTGGCTCTATTGCTTCAGAATTATCTTTTTCTTGTACAATTCTTACACCTTCCACAACAAATCCATTACTTGAAAGATCTTTGAATATTGAATGAGTTTGATCATATGGAACTTTTAGATGAGTTCTAAAATCTACCAAATAGCTTGACTGTGAAGGATCGGACATTCTGTGTTGTTGTGCATAGATTCGTCCATTATTGGTCCTACTCACCTGAAAGTCATCTAGGCTTTCTCCTGTTTCACCCAAGGATTCAAACAGTTCAGCTACAAGATATTGTTGATCATCTAAAACTTTGGCAAGATCCTCAGAAGGAGTGCTTCTCACATCCAATCTTACAAATACAGCATCAGGCGGAATATCAAGAGAACCCTGACCTGTAACTTTGATAGTAGTGGTTTGAGTTCGTGAAAGATCATTTACAAAACTAAAGACAGAATCTGCAGAAAGTCCCTGTAGAGGAAATACAAAAATCAACAAAATAGAAGATATGGCAACTAGAAACGAAATGCCTGTTTTGGTTTTCATTTCTTTGTGGTTTTCCTCAACGTAAATAAAAGATTCGTATTAAGGATACAGTCATTGTCCAATTATAAAATATCAAGGTTATAACGTTTGATTAAATTTCAATTTTACCGAACATTTAATTCATAAAATAATAAAACCTGTATTTACTGTGAATAGTGAAGACGATGAGATAGAAATCATTTCAACTGATGATGACAAGATAAAGCTTATCGGCGAAATATTCAGCAATGACTCTAGCAGGAAAATATTAAAGCTGATCTCAGATGGCAACGAGATGACTGCAAATGAAATTGCACAAGAAAGCAACATGTCTTTGGCATTGGCAATACATCATCTCAAAAGAATGCAGACAGCTGGAATGATCAAAGTATCAAAAACAGGAATATCTGCAAAGGGTCAAGAAATGAAATACTATGTTTCTACAAACCAAACATTTCTCATAACACCTGAAAAATCAAATAGTTCTGTAATTGAATCACTAAAGAAATTCTCAAAATTTGCAGCAATTGGGTTGGCAGGATTTGTATCATGGATTACATTAAAACCAAACAATGCAAACTATGAAGGACAGCCACATACACCAGGAATTGAATCAAGCACAAGTGAAGAACAATTTACAAAAGACATACCACCAGAATCAAATCCAGAAGTCAATTTAGAAGTAAGAACAGGAGAATCCACAATAGTTGAACCTGAACCTCAAATGGAACCAATACCGGAACCTGAGCCAGAACCCCAACCAGAACCAAGTCATTCTGGAACAGAGTATTTTGATTTTTCAGCAGATACAGACGCAACTAACACAGGTTCTGTTTCTTTGGATAGGACTGTGTATCCACAGCCATTTGAAGGAGTAAACGGTGATACTACAGAGCAATTAATTTTTGCAATCATTATTTCGCTGGGCATTATTGCTGGAGGAATAATCTTAGAGAGAATTCTAACGTATTGGTTTACCAAAAGAAAAGAAAACAAAAAATCAAGAGGACATGCAAAATGACACTGTGCAAAGGCAGATGCACAAAATCAGAATCAACTACTAGACATGTTGCATATCATACAGGAGGATGTTACTGCAAAATTTGTGATTATTATTTCAAAAAAAGATTCTTGCGATGTCCTTGCTGTAATACTCGAGTCAGGCATTCAACTCGTTCAAACAAAAGAAGATTAGAATCAGAAATAGCACGAATATGAAGACCAAGTTAAATTTAGCAATAGTGAGTGTAATTGTCATAATTGTAATATGCATTATTGGATCATCATCGATTAATCAAATACAAGCAAAACCTGTGTCATATGCGGATTCCATATTTGAAACATGTTACGATGATGATGAATGCACTATTGACAAATTGTATGAATTATCAAAAAACAATTCAACAGAAACAGTATTTTTGACGCTGGATGAGTTGATAGACTTGTATGTTGAATCAGATTTTTACTGCCATCCATCAGCACATCATGTAGGGGAATTTCTTTTTGGGTACGTAAACAGAGATCTTCAAAAAGCAGCTGAACTCTCTGATCACAGATGTGCCGCAGGAATCATGCATGGCCTGCTTGAGAATACCATTCAGATTGAAAACATGCTTGATGGGAAATCAATAGAATCAGTGGGCATTAAAGAATCATGTGAGATTGTAAGTAGCGCATTAGGTGATGAGGCAAAAAAAGAATGCATACACGGAATGGGGCATAGTCTTGTTAAAATTTACAACTACAACACCACAAAGGCACTTGAGAGATGCAATGAGTTTGATGACTGGAGCGAAATTTACATGTGTAACGGAGGCTTGTTTATGCAAAACATGGCAGAATATGCCAAAAAGAAAGGTGGAGATTTTAAGAAATCAGATATTTACTATCCATGCAACCAAATTAACGGCACAGAAAACAAAGAGGCTGCAACACTATGCCACAGATATCAGGCAAATTATTTTCTGATTCAGACAGACTATAACTTGCAAGAGACATACTCGCTGTGTTCTGGAATTGAAGATACCAGATACATTGCAATATGTTACAAGGGAGTAGCTGCACATTTGACAAAAGATAGTTTTGATGCTGTAGATAAGGCACTTTTAATGTGCAATTCAACTCCTCTAAAATATCAAGAGCAATGCGTAATTGGCGCAATAGAGTCACTTACAAGATTTGTATCAGACCAAAAGGCAGAAGAATTTTGCAATGGATTAGATAATAGTTTAAAAAAATCATGTCAGAGTAGAATGAAATCACTTGTAGATAGTAGATTTTAGACTAGTCCAAAACACATTAGGTTTAGAATCACATATGTTTCTACACCAAAAAGTTTCAAAAAGTCACGCCTTGACAAAGAGTCATTTCTGACAGAACCCTGTTCTGACATGACTTACGTGAATCTTGTCATTATTGATCCTACTAATATCATAAAATTCATTTTATTTCCAAATATTTTTGAGCATCATTCGACGATAGAATCTTTTTGCAATACCTACTCCTAACAGTAACCACCCTCCATACAAAATAATCATAGGGATGACATCATTGTAAGGTATCAAACGAACATCAATTAATTGAAAAACAACAGAGAAAGTGAATAACAACCCAGAGCCAAAGATGATCAAACATGTAGATAAGGATGGTTTTTTCAAAATCCTAGTTTTCATTTTCTATAATGCCTGATGTGTTCTTCTATGAACTTGAACCAGGTCATGATGACTGGTATATCCACAAAATTCACATGTTTCCAATCCGATTTCCTCCATACTAACAGGAATAGAAATCAGAAAAGAGTCAGGTTCAGTAAGGGTGATTTTATGTCTAGTTCTACTCGTATCTTCAAGAAATGTCTCCAGTAAAGATTTGGGTATTTTTTCATCTACAATCAACAATTCGTTTTCTTGTTTTACATGGCAATTTTTTTCCCAAAGGAATTTTATCAATTCTTTTGCAAGTTCAGTATTTTGTGCACAGTCAATTTTTGTCATTTAATTAACACCACATTTTTTCATTCATAAGTACTTCGCATTTATTACTCTTAAGAAAATAGTTTTGCTATAGGAATTACACCAAATAACTTCCAAGTACATTCAGCATTATCAATGTAAAGAAGGCCGTTAGCCCATTGATAACCTATGGCAAATTGTAATGTTCCATTTTTAGTCATTTCACAACTACCATAAACTTTGGATAGATTTGGCATTGCAAATGAAATAAGAACAAATGCAACGATTACCAATATTATTATCAAGAGTCTAGTTTTCATTTTCTTTTTTTCCACATTTCTTGCATTCATAATATCCATATTCAGAGTGAGATTCGTTTGTATCTCCAGTTTGTTCTTTGGGAATAAACTCAAACTCTTCAGAACCACAGAACTTGCATCTTCTTGGATTGTATTCCAAGTCTTCAAATTCTTTTTTCCTTTTCAGATATTCTTCTTTGGTGATTTTTTCTTCAATGTACTTTTTTTCTAATATTCTCAGGGCCTCATCGTTTTGTTCTTTTTCATATTCATTAATTGGATCTATCCGTCTGTAATTCAAAAGAGAGTCTTTATCTCTAGAAGCATGTTTTTTTGTATACCATAAAATTGCGACAGCAAGCACAATGCCCAAAATCAACCCGTAAGGAAATGGCATGACAGTTTGAATCAAAAAGAAAACAACAATTGCAGATATTATTCCAGGGAAGATAGTTTTCATTTTCTAATTCCTCTCAAAATTTATCCCCAAACTCAAGTCATATGAAATGGAGTGTTCTATGATATCAGGAACTTCACATGGAAGCAATGCGTCAGGCATCTTAACATGACTTCCCCAGAATTCAATGTATGTTCTTCCTTCCATTTCAAATGTATCAAGATATTCTACTACATGAGCCATTTTTCTATCAGTTCCGGTACAATGAGACACAAATGTTTGACCCGGAACAAGATTTGCAAAGTATTCAAACTGAGGTTCTGGTGGATTCATGTTATGATTTGCAAATTTTATTCTAATTTGCTTAGTGTCAGAATGGATCAAATCAACTTTGTCAATATCAAAGAGTCGTCCATCATCAGTCGTAAGACCATCTGGAAAATACAAAAACTCACCATATTCTGAGGGAAATGCAGTACGCATCTGTACTTCTCTGTCAGGATAAAAAATCCCTCTAGGGGGTCTACAAACATATTCATTTTTTGTAGTTTCAGCACAAGAAAATCCATCTGCTTCCCATTTTAATTGGCATTCTTTGTCACATCCAATGTCATGGAATTGTTTTATGTCAAGCAATGATTCCCAATGTGGAATTGTATTTGGCTCAATGAAAATCAGTCCCACAGATATGCATGCTAAAACTCCAACAGACACTATTATTCTATATTCTAGTTTCATTTTCAAGTACACAAAACAATGTCGTCTCGGATTAATTCAGAATCACCAATATGATTTTTAATTACCGCTGTTAGTTTTTCATGATTGGCTTTATCTTTTGTCCATGAACCGCCAATTGAGATTATAGTTTCCTCCTCATTGTGAGATATTGTAATTTCTCTATTTGGAATATCAAAATCAGAACCAAACATTGAGATTGCAGATCTTATGGATGAAATTAATTTCTTTTCATCAATTACTGTACTTTGCATGTACCACTGTGTCCAACAAAACATGTCATTTTGAGAAATTAGTGGATAGTCTGATGGAAACGCAGGATCATTACTTGATTCATAGTTTACTCCAATGATTAATGCCACAATAATTCCAATCACTGCAATTAAAATAGCAAGATTCCTAGTCTTCATTTTCTAATCTTGAACAAAGACTTCAGTAGATATTGGAGGTGATAACGCAGTTGGATTATCTACACTCTCCCAAGCAAAAGCTGTTATCCTATATTTTCCAGGTTCTGTAGGAAGCCAAGAGGTTTCCACAAACTTTTGTGCATAAAATTTTCCTTCACATATCTTATCTCCGCAAACATATGGCTCAGAATAAGTCCATTCATTGTAGCATATTTTATCCCCACACACAAAAGAGCCAGGTTGATCAGTTAATTTTTGTTGGAATCCTTCAAGCCAACTTAGCAACACAACTTGGTTTTTTTCATTAGTTATCTGATACAGTATTACATATTCAGTATTAGGAAAATTTGATTGGTAATCAGTTCGGATTGTATATTGGTGATTTGATTTTATGGGCATAGAGTCATCTGCGCCCTGAATTACAAGATTCTGTAAAGGCACTCTCTCTATTGGGGGTACTGCAAAAGAATCAGAATTCCCCATAATGCCAATTAAAGCCAAAAGGATTACGAGATATTTCATACTATATGGAATCCATAACTAGTCATTGAAAAGTGCTTCTGATGTTTTATGTTCAATTCAAGAATATTTTTTATAAAATATTTGCAATACCAAAATCCACTGTTGTAGAGATTTTTTGTGAAATTATCAGTCATTTATATATCAAAATCGGCATAAATCTTTAAAAAATTCCAACGTTAGAAAGATAATCAGAAAAGATTTTACGGATTTATTTTTCAAGTTTTTTATCTTTTTTCAGAAATTGTTCTGGATTCATTTCAAAAGCCCATCTACACCCCACACTGCAAACTTGATACAGTTTTCCATTGTGTATAGTGATTTCTCCTTTATTCCCTATCTCCCTCCCACAAACTAAATCTTTCATTTTCAATCACCTAATTCATTAAAACACTCTGTGGAACAGACATCATCACACCAATGTTCAAATTTTTTACCGCATACAACACAAGTTCTCAATGTATGTATGACTCCTTTATCACATTATTGAATTTCTCATAGTTTTTCGTCATAGTTTTTCTCATCCATTTATGTCATGTGTTGAACTAATGTTAATGTGGATTCAATTCCTTCCATCTTTCTTAGTTTCCATCTGACAACATCTCTAATCTTATCCATTAGTGATGATTCCAATTTTAGTAAAATTTTCCAAGGCCCATCTACATGAATAATTTCTGTTACAATATCTATTTCATCACATTTTTTCAAAATATCAATCACAAATTTAGAGTCACACATTATTAACACAAATGCAACACTAGATAATTCTGTCATATCGATTTCACTTTGTAATTGTGTTTTTAGTTGTCTTATTTTTTGGAATTTGAATGACTTTCTTCAATTCATGAAATCGGTTTCTAACTGTTACAGAAGTAATCCCCGACGCATCAGCTACTTGAATTTGTGAAACCCCATCCCCTCTTATCACACCAGAATAATATACGGCAGCAGCTGCCATACCAACAGGATCTCTTCCTGCCATCATATCTAGTTCAACTGCTTTTTTGAGAATTTGTAATGCAAGATTTTTTGTACTAGATGATATTTTGAGGGTGTTTGAAATTTTAGAGACATAATTTGTTTGATTTACTAATGGTATTTTCAAATCAAGTTGTTTTACTATTGCACGATAGCTTTGAGAGAGATTTTTTCTTTTTATATCTGCAGCTTTTGAAACGTCATTTAGATTTCGAAGAGTCATTGTGTTTCTACATGCAATATACATAGATGCCGCAATTACGGAGTAGATTTGTCTTCCTGCAGTAATTTTTTGTTCTACTGCCTTTCTGTAGATATATGCAGCAGTTTCTTTAACGCTATCAGATACACCTAGTTTATCTTGAATTCGTTCAAGAAATTCAAATGCGACTTTGAAATTGGTATCCGAATATTTTGATAATTGACTTCTATTATCTTGAATTCGTATCCGTTTAATTGTTGAAGACATTACAAAAGAGAGAGAGTTTCCATGAACATCTTTATTTTTAGAACCAATCACAGTTGAAAGACCAAAATCATTCCTAGACAAAGTTCTAGACATTCCTGTTCTACGTGTATCTTTTTGAGAATCTGTGAAAAATGATTCATACCCAAAATTTTTAAGTTTTTCATCAATTACAAATCCACAATATACACAAAAAATTTCTGCTGAATTTAAATCAGTAACAATTTCTTTTTTTCCACATCTTGGACATCCAAATTTAAAATTGGAATTTAATAGTACATTACTATTCATTTTTTTCACCTGGTTTGCTGAAAAGGTTTTTTTAAATATCGGGAGTCGGATCTGATGTTTTTGAAATCATAATTTTGAATTTGTCCAAAACTGTACATGAGCATAAATTCTAGACACATTTAATGAATATAATTAATGCGTATACCTTGTGCCACATTGTTGCACAATACTATATTTACAAGTAACAAAAAATCGGTTTTTTATGTAGATTAAAATTTATGATATTCTCAAAAACAATTATGAAAAATATGCCAAAGAAACTCCCAACTGAACATGCAAGTTTCAGAATAAACAAAAAAATCCTTGAATCACTAAAGGAAGTTTCAAGAGAAGAGCATCTTAGTCTCAATACTTATGTTAATCGTATTTTAGATTCTCATTTAAACTGGGATCTTTTTGCACCCGAAGTAGGATGGGTTGTTATGTTGAAATCAGTATCAAAAGAAATCATTAAAAATTTAGATAATGAAAAAATTTCTCAAATTGCAAAAAATGCGGCAGAGAGTGGTTCAAAAGAAATCGCATTATCAATGCGAGGAAAATATAATGTTATTGAATGGATATCTATTTTAAAAAACAGAGCAAAATCATCAGGTTTCACTCTTAAAGAGTATCAAGAAAGAGATACAATAAGATTAGTCATGTATCATGATATGGGGGAAAAATGGTCTTTATTTTTTGAAACTTATTACAATACAGTGTTTTTTGAAATGGGTGCAAATATTCAATCAGAATATACTGAAAATTCTATTTTGTTAGAAATCAAATCAAAAATTTTAGAATAAGTTTTTACTTGTGGTAAGCACCTAAAAGAGATCAGATTACATCTAGGAAATATCACTAATCCTTTAAAAAATTCTAACGTTAAAAAGATAAGCAATAATATCATAATTTTGCTGTGCAAATTTCAAAAATTATATTATATGATGAGCCTACCGTTCCAGAAATTAAACTAGAATCGCTCAAAAAATTCCTTAAGGAAACTTTTCCCATAACCATTGAAACTAGGAAAAATTTCTTTGATTCAGGGGATGAAAAAATGTATGAAAAAATAGCTCAAACAAGAATTTTTGATTTAAAAAAACCATTTACACCACATATGCCAGCAAAAAATGACATGCTTATTGAAATTCAAAATAAAGACATGTCGAATTTAGAAGAGATGACACTGTATGATGGATACGAATTACAAAAAAATGTTTTGGGGCAAATTCCTATCAATGAAATGAATTTTGAGACTTTGCATATTATTTTAACAAACAAATTAACATGTACATTTGACGAGAATGATTTCAGATATCATGCAAGAGCTTTAATCGGGTCAAATCCAGCCATAATTTCAACAACTGGGATAATAGAAGCTCCTGCAAAACCAAAAAAATACTATTTAGAATTAATGACTAATTTTTCCAATGATAAAATTGATGAAATAAAGAAAAAGTACGCAGGAGAATTTCTAGAATATCACGATTCACGCTTATCTGAAATTGTTGAGGGATATCTGCTACAAGCAATTTTCTATCATGAAACAGGAGAGGCATTTTGTAATCAAAATCATTGCAGATTATTTAATGCACATTGGCAAAAAGATCTTTTGTACTCCCAAATAGAAAATAAACAGTTTTGTGCAAAACATCAAAACATCCTAAAAAAATTTCAAAACTAGATTTTGACAGATTTAATATCATCCTGAATTTTTTTAGCAGAAAGTGCTAATAGTTCTGATTCAGAATTATCAAGTGCAATCTTTTCTATTTCAACAACTCCGGTATGATTAATTTTTACTGGAATCCCCATTGAGACATTATTTACTCCATACTCCCCTTCTAAGACGATAGATGCAGGGATTTTTAATTCATTTTTATGAATTATTGCAGATATGACATCATAGGTATTTTTAGCTATTCCAAATTGAGATCTGCTCTTGTAATTTCTTAATAGTTTCCAATAATTTCTCACCTTGCCAGTAATAGAAGATCTTTCAGTTTCATCTATTTGTTCTAGGAGATTACGACCACTGACTTTAGCTTTAGAAAAAATAGGCACCATTGTATCACCATGTTCACCAAGAACCAATGCGTTACTAACTGAGGATTGAGGAACAGAAAATTTTTCTGAAATAAAATATCTAAATCGACTTGAATCAAGACTAGATGCAATACCAATAACACGAAATCGAGAAAAACATGATTCGATTTGAAAATAATATGTTAAAACATCCAAAGGATTTGAAACAATAAGAACAATTGCAGAAGGACAGAACTCTTTAACATTTTTTGCAATTTCTTTAATCATGTTTACCTGAGATCTTATATTTTCTGTTCTATCTTTTTGATAGCCAACAACACTAGCAGTAACAACTACAATATCAGAGCCGACCAATTTTGAATAATCAGATGTACCACGAATAGAAAATTTTGAACTGGAAGGAATTGAATTTGATATATCCAATGCCTCACCAATTGCTTTTTCTTCGGTTCTATTAACCAACAATACATTATCAATTTCATTTGACATGCACAGAAATGCAATAGAGGATCCTACTTGACCGCTACCGATAATTGAAATCAAAGATACCACATTTTACTTATTTTACAATAAGAACAGGGCATTTAGTTTTTTGGGAAACACCGTTTGCAACACTTCCCAATAACATTTTATCAAAACCAGTTCTTCCATGAGAACCCATTACTATAAGGTCATGTTTTCTAGATTTTGCAAAAATCACAATATCATTTACAACGGATTTAGATTTTATAATGTTGGATTTCATAGAAACACTGTTTTTTCTAGCAAGAGATTCCAATTGCTCAATGTATTTTTTAGAAGCTTTGTTTTGTTTTTTTATAAGTTCAGCATCTGCTCTAGAATCATAATATTTGTGATGCCAAGAATCACCCTCAAGGCAAGTCAGAGTTGTAATTTTAGAACCATATTTTTTTGCAATATCCAAAGCTACTTTGAAAGCACGTGTAGATTGACTTGATAAATCAAAAGGCACTAGAATGTTTTGAAACAATTTTAAAATTCACCTTTTTTACGAATACTCTCTCGTTGACGTTTATTATCATCTTTGAAAAGCTCTCGTTCAATTTTCCTACACAATTCATCAGAGATTTTAAAAATATCCCATCCAGATTCTGTAAAAATCAGATGATGTTTTGAAGTATTAATGTTAGCAGTTACATCGTAATTAGTTCTTGTTCCTTCGGTGTTTTGCGACTCTACTGAAATTTTTGCCTCTATAATATTTGGGATTGTTTTTTGTGTTTTTTCCAACACAGCGCCAATTTTGGACATTAGGTATTCACTAGAAGGCTCATCCTTTGACAAACCTATAACATACAAAGGTATTTTGTCTCCCATAACAAAATTATACAAAATTTGAATTAAAAAGCAACACAACAATTACCAAACATGATTTTCAACACTGAAATTACTAATGATATATTTATCAGACATTAATATAGAATTTTTGTGGATTTTAAGAATTTAAAAATATCAGAATTAATTACATTGCCAATTACAGTTGGTCCTAACACATCACTTTTAAAAACACGTGAGATTTTATTAAAAAATAAAGTTAAACGAGTTGTCATTGTAGAAAAAAAGATCCCGATTGGAGTCATTACAGAAAAAGACATTGCAAAAAAAATTTATGAGTTAGGAACAGTTCCCATTAAATCTGTAAAAGCAAAAAATTTCATCCAAAAAAGATTGTATACACTAACGAGAGACAATTCAGTACAAGAATGTGCAAAAATGATGAAAAAACACAGGATTAGCCTCGTGATAATTTTGAATAAAGATAAAACTCTTGAGGGGATTGTAACTGAGACAGACCTTGTGAGAGTTTTCATTACAAAAAAAGTTCAATCAAACAAAGTCTCAAAATTAATGCAAACAAAATTAATTACAGCAGAACCCAGTGATCCAGTTCTATTAGTTGAGAATTTACTGCTAAAATATGGGATCTCAAGGGTGATTATTAAAAGAAATCATAAACCTGTTGGAATCATAACTTTTAGGGATTTTGTGCCTGCAAAGATTCCTCAGTGGATAGCAGATTCAGCCGATCCTAAAGAAGTGCAAGATTACAAATTTAAAAAAGGATTAGCAGAATCTCACGCTAATCAAATGAGTTACTTGTTTCCATTTCATGCAACAGACATTATGTCATCTAATCCAATTACCGTCGAAGCAGATGAGGATGTAAAAAAAGCAGTCACGTTAATGATGAAACACAATATTAGCGGGTTACCAGTTGTAAAAAACTCAAGACTTGTAGGAATAATCACAAAATCAGATATCGTAAGATCATTAGCAGAATAAGATCACTTTACAATCAAAACAGAAACTGAAGATGATTGTGCCAGTTTATTTGATACACTTCCCAAGAAGAATCGACTTACAGAGCTCAATCCTTTATTTCCAACTATAATTAAATCACATTTTTCATTTTTTGCAACTTTGTCTATTTCATGTGCGATATTTCCTTCTTTTAAGATAGATTTAGCATGAATTCCTTTTTTCAATAAAATATCATTTGCATGATCAAGGGTTTTTTTTCCAAATTTTCTCAGAATTTCAAGATATTCTTTTCTATCAAGCAAATTAATGGATAATGACTTTTCTACAACATAAATCAAAACTAGTTTGGAATCAAAGGAATTTACAAAATCACATGCGCGTTTTAATGCTTTAATAGAATATTTTGAACCATCAAGCGGAACCAGAATTTTTTTAAAAGAATTTTTTGAGGAACTATTCATTTTACAATTAATACCGGTTTTTTAGATTTATGTAAAACATAGTTTGATACACTTCCCAAGAAAAATTCTTTTGCAGAGCCTCGTCCTCTAGCGCCAATAACTATCATATCTATTCCGTTTTTAGAATTGTTTGCAAATCTAGCAATATCATATCCAGGATCTCCAGCGATTACTTTGCCTGTAAGTTGAATACCTTTTTTCGCAGCCTTGACTTTTGCTTGCTCTATTATTTTTTTGATTTCTTTCATAGAGTTGAAATCAAGAAAACCAAGAGGATGAAGGGCATATATTCCAGGCACTGATTTTACTGCTAATCCAATAATTACACCATGAGATTGCCTTGCTATATGGATAGCCATGTCCAATCCTCTCAAACAGTTTTTTGAACCATCAAGTGGAACCAGAATTTTTTTAGTTTTAATTGCCATGCATTAATTAATCAAGTTTTAACTTTAAAGGCTACAATGATTATCTTAATTGATTTTCACTAGTGATAATTTAGAATTTATCTCAAATAATTGATTCCCAGATTGTATTCATGGATAGTACATTTGTGAATCAAGTTATGAGTAAAAATGTACTTACTGTAGATAAATCAACATCAATTCAAGAGGCGGCAGAAAAAATGCACAAATCCAATGTAGGGTGTGTAGTTGTCACTGATGACTTAAAACCAGTAGGGATTGTTACAGAAAGAGACTTTGTTACAAAAGTGGCTGCCGAAGGAAGGCCATTATTTACTGAAATTTCAGAGGTTATGTCATCCCCGTTAATAACAATTGATCAAGAAGAAACAATTTGGGAAGCATCTGAAATGATGAAACAAAAAACAATTCATAAACTTCCAGTATTAGAGGATGAAAAAATAATAGGAATAATTACGACAACAGATATTGTAAGAATTTCTAGTCTAGGATCAGATTCACAAATGCGAAGAGTCTGTGATCAGATACTATTGAGAATGAAAGACAAGTAATTAAAAAGATATTCACTTAAATTATTGAATTTAAGAGATTTATCATCATGATGGCAGCAGACAGTGGAGCAGTAGTTCTAGAAACTAATGACGATAATCCAAAAATGCCAGATAAAAAGAAAACAAAATTTGATGTAGTAATAATTGGCGCAGGACCAGCAGGATACACCGCAGGAATTTATTGTTCAAGAGCAGGATATGATACTTTAATTTTGTCAGGAATACTTCCAGGAGGACAGTTAGTAAATACAACTGAAGTTGAAAATTACCCGGGATTTGAGCAGGGGATCATGGGTCCTGATTTAATGATTGAAATGCGAAAACAGTCTCAAAGAATGGGAACAACGATTGTAGATGATGAGGCAGTAGATGTTGATTTCAGACACAAGCCATTCAAAGTGTTAACAGCTTCAGAAGAGTATGAAGGACGTGCAATAATTATTGCCACGGGCGCAAATCCTCGAAAAATCGGTTTAGAAGGCGAGAAAACCTTTGCAGGGAAAGGAGTATCTTATTGTGCCACATGTGATGGTCCATTTTTTAGAAATCAAGAACTAGTTGTAGTTGGCGGAGGAGATTCTGCAATTGAAGAAGCTACTTTTCTTACAAAGTTTGCAACTACGGTTCACCTTGTTCATAGAAGAGATGAATTAAGAGCAAGTAAAGTGATGCAAGAAAGAGCATTCAATAATGAAAAAATAAAATTTCACTGGGATTCAGCAGTAGTAGATATTAAAGGAGATCAAAAAATGCAAAAAGCAG
Organism: Nitrosopumilus sp.; assembly: GCF_025698945.1. Classification (NCBI taxonomy): domain Archaea; kingdom Thermoproteati; phylum Nitrososphaerota; class Nitrososphaeria; order Nitrosopumilales; family Nitrosopumilaceae; genus Nitrosopumilus; species Candidatus Nitrosopumilus sp. The sequence goes on along the minus strand of NZ_JAILWM010000001.1, from coordinate 218,424 downwards.
TTTTAAAAAATCTAAAAACTAATGAAGAATCAACTCTCGATGTAGGAGGATTGTTTGTAGCAATTGGTCATGAACCAAACACAAAATTATTCAAAAGTCAAATTGACTTAGATGATGAAGGATACATAGTTCTTAAAAATAAAACCCATACAAATGTAGAAGGTGTTTTTGCAGCCGGAGATGTTCATGATAGAAATTACAGACAGGCAATTACTGCAGCAGGATACGGATGCATGGCTGCAATTGATTTAGACAAGTATCTTACTGAAAGTTCAGATAAGAAAGAATGAAGAATGCGCAATGCAAAAAATGTTCGATGAATTTTAAAGAAAAAGAAATCTATACAATACAACAATTTCAATATAGAAAAATTCCGACTTACAGGTGGTCATTAGATTATTTTGAAAAGATTGGAATAGACGAATGGGATTCATTATGTGAAAAATGCATTAATGAACTTGGGGAAAAATCATTGAATTTTTGGAAAAAATCACAGATCTAAACTCTTTATTGTTGGAAGAAAAATTAGAAATTGTGAGCCAAGATCCAAATGAGTTAAAAAACGAGGCTAGAAAATACAGTGAAAAACTTGCCAAATTAGGAATGGAGTTAGGTGAAATTCAGTTTAGTTATAGAGTAGAAGAAAAAACATCCAAAGAATACTGGGAAAAAAGAATTCAAGATTTCAAAAAATATAATGAAAAAGGAATGGAATACTATAATCAAGTATACACATTAATGAATTTAGTAAATAAAGAAGAATCACAAATTTTCTTATTACGCACAAGTAAATTTCGTCAACTAGGATTATCATTAATAGAAATAATGGAGAAAATCAAAGAAACTCCATCTGTAATAAATTCTAAAGACAAACAACAAAGTCAATGGAGTAAAGAAATTAGAAATCAGATCAAAGAGCAAAGTAACAAATGTCTTCATCATGAAATGGATATGAATACATTTTTTAGAGAATTTTATGAAAAAAATCTTAAAAAATTAATTGAGAATCAAAACTAATAGGCTAACTCAGACATGTGTTTTGCTTCTTTTAGAGCATTTTCAAATTCGTCTTCAGTCATGATATTTTGTGTATCATAAACACTTTTGAATTTCCTTCCATCATCAGCAAAAATTCCCACTACACATGCATCTCCATCTATGAAATACTTTTTCATGCAGGCATATACTGCTGCAGATGAAGGGCTGATCAGAAGTCTGTCTTTTTCAAAAACTTCCTTAACCACTGAAAATGCTTCTGAATTATCTACAGAAATCCAATCATCAACAACAGATTCTCTTTTTAAAAATAGATCAGGTTTTGCAGATTCTTCAAAATTTCTCCAACCTTGAATGAGATGATTTTGTTGTGGTTGACATCCAATTATTTTGATATTAGGATTTTTTTCTTTTAGAAAAGTTCCAATTCCAGTTATGGTTCCTCCAGTACCAACTCCAGTAAAAAAGTGAGTGACCTTACCTTCTGTTTGTTTCCATATTTCAGGACCAGTACCAACATAATGCCCCTTAAAATTTGCCTCATTGGCATATTGGTTTGGAGAATAATATGTGTCAGGTCTTGAAGATGCAATGGATGTAGCTAAGGCTATACTCTGATCAGTTCCTGCACCAACTTTTGGACATAAATCATCGCTGGTTTCAAAAACTTTTGCGCCAAGATTTCTAATGATTTCTTTAGTTTCATTACTAGCTTTTTCTGGAATTACTATCTCAACTTTGTATCCTAATACATTGGCAATTCCAGTTAAGGCAATTCCGGTGTTTCCAGAAGTTGGTTCAATTATGATACTTTTACCTTTAGTTAAAATTCCTCTTTCTTCACCATCTTTAATCATCCAGTATGCAGCTCTATCTTTAACAGAACCAAATGGATTGTGACCTTCCAATTTTGCAAAGAATTCAGTGGAATTATGCGATAAAGAATCTAATTTGACTAAAGGAGTGTTTCCAACTCGATTTAAAACATCAGTATCAGCAACAGTAGTCATAATGTTGACTATCTCACCTTTTTAATTTTGAATGTAATCACTTCGCCATTTTTAGACATATCAAGTAATTCATGACCATTTCTTGTAACCCATCTAGAAATATCATCTTCAGCAGCTGGATCATCGGCAGACACAGTAAGTGTTTCACCAACTTGCATCCGTTCGATTTCAATTTTTGTTCTAAAGACAGGTTCAGGACAAAATAATCCTGTTGCATCTAATTTTTTTTCAGCTGATTCAGACATAGTATCTAATTCAAGAAGGCCGTTTTGTCATATTAAAAGCTATTCGAGTTTAGCTTGTCCTACTTGAAATTATAAAGCCATTTTGAACATAGTAGCTAAATTTCTGTCTTTCATAAAACTAGGATCATGATTTTGAAAGTTTATTTTTTTGGAAATTCTTTTCATTAAATAAATTGCAATTTTATAAAACAAAGACCAGACATGACTGTTTTGATTTGAATCGTAGATTCTCAACATCAATGTCAAAAGCCATTTAGCATTTGGGTAATGTTCAGAGATATAATCTACAAGATATTCTTTAGAATTATTTATTTTGTATTTGAGATGATCAAGTGTCTCATTTTGTAAAGCATACCCAGTCTGAGAAATTTCGATTTTTCCTCGCTTCATGGAATATAAAATATCATCTAGATTATTTTCTGAATCAATTACATTCACACATCTGCCTAAGGTGGATAGTACATGAGAATCACTTCCTGCTACTTGAATCATTTTATTATCCAATGCAAATTCTGTGGCCTTGGCATTTGAGAGAACATCAACATTATTACTATTGAAAACTTCAACCATGTCACATTTTTTTGCATCATTTCTTAAAGCATCAAGGAGGCTAAACGGATGAGGAGCAGATGAAACACCTCCCTGTTTTCTCACCTCGTCTATTATTTCATCAAGAGAGAGTCCAGGAGAAATAGCTTCATGTATTCCATAAGCAAGTACATGTGCGCCAGTATTTGTTGTGATTTCTTCTGCAGGGAAAACATCAATGTTTTTGAATTTCTGGTGATCGTTTTTGTATTCTAATAATTGATGATATCCATCAAGCGTGTTATGATTTGTAACAAAAATTGCATCTAATCCTAAATTATAGGATCTTTCAAGTTGTTCTCTTATAGAAATATTACAATCATAGGGAGGCTCATCATCACCTACATGGAAATTTGAAAAAGAGTTATGACAGTGCAGTTCAGCTTTAATTGGCATTTTCACATGAAATTTTCTTCTTTAGATTATAATCCTATTGAAAAAAGTAAGTTCATCTAAAGAGATCTTCATTTTCTGGTCGTATCAATTCTTTAGATGAATTGTCAGATTCGTTAAAAGAGTAACCACGAACAATAGCAATAGGGCATTTTGAAACTTTACCCATAACCAATTCTGCTGCAGAAGAAATTTCATCAGCTACAGCAATTGCCGAAACACGCATAATTTTTCCAAATGAATCTTTCATTCCAGCATAATCAAGGATTGGTAGGAGTCCGGAAACTCCTATTGCACAGTTGGTCTGACCCATACGAAATGGGCGTCCAAATGTATCAGTAATTATCACTCCAACATTTTTTTTAGTTTTTTCATAAATTTTCTTTCGTATACGATATGCAGATTCATCTGAATTAAGTGGAAGTAGCGTGGCAAATCCATTCTTCACATTACTTTCATCAACACCAGCGTTGGCACAAATAAAATCATCATTTGTTCTTACAATGATTATTCCATTTTTCATTCGAACAATACGTTTTGTTTCAGATAAAATCAATTCAATTATCCTAGGATCTTTTTGATATTGAGAGCCAATTCCACTGGCCAACAAAGATGGGGATACTGTATCCAAATTAACAATTCTTCCTTCTTGTTTTGAGATAATTTTTTGTGCTATGACCAAAATATCACCATCACTTATTTCAGAGAGATTCAGAATTATTTCTGATACATCATCAGATGTATCAATTTCTTTATCCAAATGAAGTGGGATGATTTGCAAACTACTTATCTCAAGTATGGGAGTAAAAAATTGTTTATGTGGCTGCTGTAGTTTCTAACTCTAATTTGTAGTGTCTATTAATAATATCCAGTATCTTAGATAGATCTTTTTCCTCAAGTGTTGTAGTTGCCAAATCTTTTACAATATCTTGTGCTCTATAAGCAATGCCTAGTCCACAAATATCAAATAGTTTGACATCATTTGCCCCATCTACAACACAAACAATGTCTTCTTTTTTTTCACCCCACTCAGCAATTTTGATTTTTGCGGATTTTGATTTATCAGAATCAACAATAATTTTAACGCCATCTAATTTTCCATCTTTGAAAATCAATTCATTTGAATAAACATAATCCAACCCTAATTCTTGTTTTAATCTATCCATCATCAAAGTAAACCCTCCAGAAACAGCCATTAGTTTCCATCCAGCTGCCTTTAGAACACGACATGCCTCTTTTGCTCCAGTCATTATAGGTAGAGAATCAGCTACGTCTTGACAAATTTTTTCATCCAATCCCTTTAGAGCTGCTACTCTAGTTTTCAATCCATCTTCCCAGTTAATTTTTCCTTGAATTCCTTGTTTTGTTATTTCCCAAATTTCATCTTCTTTATGGAGTTTCTCTGCAAGGATTGGAAGGTATTCTTCATCGTATAAAACTCCCTCAACATCAAAAATTATTAGCAATTGAAATCTAATTTGCAAAAAAAATGCTAATTATATTAAAGTTTAAACTGTTTTGGGATCCAAAAAACGCTAGTAATAAATCACCGAGTGTTATTGTATAGCATATGGCAGAATTGGAACACAAATACGAAGTGGAGATTAAAGAAAGAGAAGGAAGACAAAAGCTTCCAGACGACGTAAAAGACGAACTAAAAGCATCAGGAATGATGGATGAAAAAGGCAAGTTAAAGTTGAAAGGTGTAAGCCCAAAAATGCTCAAAAAAATGAAACAAGAATTCGTAGAATGTCCAGTTTTGAAAGAAGACATTCACTTTATCCAGTGTTTTGTTTGTCCAAATTTTCAAAGTAGGGTAATGGGAAAAGTTCTCTGCAAAGGGGATCCATTAAAATAATTTTAAAACAAAATTAGTCACGAAAGGCTCATTAGTTAAATTAGTTTTTGAAATTTAGTTTGAGTAAAGAGGAAGTAGGAATTACAGTTACAAAAAATGAGGATTTTAGTGAATGGTACACTCAAGTTGTGCTAAAGGCAAAACTTGCAGATTATGCACCTGTTAAAGGACTAATCGTTCTAAGACCTGACGGGTATTCCATATGGGAATCATTACGAAGTACATTTGATTCAAAGTTCAGTAAAAATGGTATTAGGAACGGTTTTCTTCCAATTTTAATTCCAGAGTCGCTCCTTGGAAAAGAACAAAAACATTTTGCAGGTTTTAATCCTGAAGTTTTTTGGGTAACTCATTCTGGTACTAATGAAGTAGGGGATAGATTAGCACTACGACCAACTTCTGAAACACTAGCATATACATTGTATTCAAAATGGATTCAAAGTTGGAGAGATTTACCATTAAAAATTAATTTTTGGAATACAGCACTTAGAGCAGAAATCAAAGCTACAAAACCATTTCTTAGAACATCGGAATTTTTGTGGCAAGAAGGGCATACGGTTCATACAACTCAAGAAGAGGCAGAAAAAGAGGTAATGAAAATTCTAGAGATATACAAAAATACGGTTGAGGAAGAACTTGCCATTCCAGTAATCACGGGTAAAAAAAGTGAAAAAGAAAAATTTGTAGGTGCAGTGTATACAACTACAATGGAATCAATTATGCCAGACGGCAAGGCATTACAAATGGGAACATCTCATTTTCTAGGACAGAATTTTTCAAAACCCTTTGAAGTAAAATTTGCAGACAAGGATAATGTAGAACATTTTGCATGGCAAACATCTTGGGGGGTTTCATGGAGATTGATTGGAGCAATGATCATGGTTCATGGAGATGACAAAGGTCTAGTTTTACCACCAAAAGTCGCACCAACACAAGTAGTTATTGTACCAATATACAAAAATGATGAAGGTAAAGAAAAAGTTTTTGAAAAAGTTCAAGAGATCAAATCAAATTTAGAATTACAAGAAATTAGAATTCATGTTGATGACAGAGAAGGATTATCTCCTGGTTTCAAATTCAATGATTGGGAATTAAAAGGAGTTCCATTACGAATAGAGATTGGTCCAAAAGATATTGAAAAAGAAAGTATTGTAATCGCAAAGCGCCATACCCGAGAAAAATCAAGCCTAAATTTTTCTAAAATAGAAAAAATCCCATCAATTTTAGATGAAATTCAAGATGAAATGTTCAAGAGTGCCAAAATACAGTCGATGCAAAACACCATAGAGATTGCAGATTATTCAGATTTTAAATCAAAAATTGAAAAAGGTGGATTCATCAATTCTCCTTGGTGTGGAAAATTAGAATGTGAAGAAAAAATCAAGGAAGAGACAGGAGCAGATATCAGATTGATTCCGTTTGATAGTGAAAATTCAGACAAAAAATGTATTTATTGTCAGCAACAAAGCGTATCAGTTCCAATTTTTGCCAGAGGGTATTAGATAATCTCTGACGAAGGGCACAAATTCATTATTTTGTTAGCAGTTTTATCAATATCCACATCAGGTTCTGCTGAGACAAATAGTACTTTGTTATTCATCAAGAAAGTAAATGTTACAATATTAGTTCGTCTTGCTGCAGCATAAACAACAGGTCCTAGATTCTCATCAAACTCCTGTCTTGTGCGAATTCTCAAAACTGCTTCAATGAACATTTTTTTTCGATCATTCTCATTTTTCAGAGGTTCTACTCCAGGTCTAAATGAACCAACAATAAGATTTCCCATCATATCCAAAAATCCTGCAAAGCGGATTTCAGGTTGGCGTAATAACAATTCACATTTTTCATTTAATGAATCATTTGACATGAGAGTAATGAATAACAAGATGATAAAAAGACTGGTTAGATTTTCAATGTTGAATTCAGGATCAAATATAATAGTGGAAAAAATTAATTGTGAATATGACTAACAATCCAGAATTAAAAGAAGAAAAGTCATTGCTGGAATTATTTAGAGAAACAAGGATCAGAACTTTGAATTTAGTTAAGACTTTAGAAAAAGATGATTTTGTGGTTCAGACTGCATCGTTTATGAGTCCTCCAAAGTGGCATATTGGCCATGTAAGTTGGATTTATGAAGCAATTATGAGTAAATTAGATAAAAATTATGAATTTTATTCAAATGAATTTTCCGAATATCTAAATTCGTATTACCAACAATTTGGAAAACCCCACGATAAAGGATTACGTGGGGTTGTTTCAAGACCAACAGTTGATCAGATATTCCAGTACTTTAATACAATTAATCAAAGAGTGGAACGATTTATTGAATCTCAAACGCTTACCAAGGAAGCAGTTAGATTAATCGTAATGGGTTTTCATCATGAATGTCAGCATCAAGAACTTTTAGTGTATGATTTACAGCATCTTCTTGCAGAACAATACAAACCAGTAACTAAAAATTTAATTCCAAAACCAAATCATATTGAAAAGAAATCTGTTCTTATCAAAGGAGGGATATACACCATGGGTTACAATGGAGCAGATTTTTGCTATGACATTGAATTACCTGAACACAAAGTATACCTAGATGATTTTAAAATAGATATTTTTCCAATTACGAATAAAGAATATCTAAAATTTATTGAGGATGGCGGGTATGAGACATACAAGTATTGGTTATCAGACGGATGGGAGAAAGTCGAAAGTAACAATTGGAAGGCACCAATGTACTGGGAAAAAATTGATGGGGATTGGCATGTCAGAGATTTCCTAGGAATAAGAAAAATAAACCCCAATGAACCAGTTTGTCATGTAAGCTATTACGAAGCAGATGCTTTTTGCAAGTGGGCAGGTAAAAGACTTCCAACAGAAGCAGAATGGGAAAAAGCTGCTTGTTGGAATGAGGAAAAACAAGAAAAAACAATCTATCCTTGGGGAAATGATCAACCAACAGATGATAGATGCAACTTACTTGAGTCATATAATTGGGGGTGTTCAGAGATCGGTGCTTATCCAAACGGAGCAAGTCCAACAGGATGCAACCAAATGATAGGCGATGTTTGGGAATGGACATCATCAGAGTTTATGGGATATCCAGGATTCAAATCAGGTTTTGATGAATATAATGACAAATGGTTTACAAATCAAAAAGTTTTGAGAGGAGGTTCATTTGCAACACCACAAATGTCAATTAGAGCAAGTTACAGAAATTTTTTCAGATTAGACGAGAGATGGCTTTTTTCAGGCTTTAGATGTGTAGAAGACATTTAATTTTTTGAGACCAGAGTTAATGAAAAATGATTATTATCATCTAACCAAGTATGTTTAATTTTAAATCCTGTTTTAGTTAGAAAATCATGAATTTGAGATATACGGTATTTGTGTGAATATTCAGTATGAATTAGTTCGTTCTTTTGTAAATTCAAGGTTAAATTAGATTTTGATATAATAACTGATTGATTGACTAAAGACTGAAGATACATTTCTATTCTTTGATCTTTGTCGTTGTAAATTGCACGGTGGGCAAATTTATTCAAATCAAAATCAGCATCAAGTTCATCATTGATTCGGGATAAAACATTGAGATTGAATTCAGCCGTGATTCCTTGTGAATCATCATAAGCAGATTCTAAAAGATCTTTATCTTTTACCAAATCCAGTCCAATCAAAAATAGATCACCAGGTTTCATTGTGGAATTAATTTTCTGTAAAAATTGATAACCATCTTTTGGCGTAAAGTTGCCAAAGCTTGAACCTAAGAAAATTATCAGATTTTTCTTGTCATCGTATGTTTTAAGAAATTCTAAACCTCCCTCGTATGTATCGATAATACCTGTGATGTGTAAATTATCATAATCTTGCAATAACAATTCAGAGCTTTCTGTAAGTATTTCAGAAATATCAATAGGGAAATATTCAATTTTTTTCTGAAAATTAGTAAAAATATCCAAAAGCAAACGGGTTTTAGTCGACGAACCACTACCTAATTCAACTAAACGGAAATTGTGATCAAGAAAGTCAGGTAATTCATCTTGCAAGTTTTTGAGTATGGAGATTTCCGTACGTGTAGGATAATATTCAGGCAGGGTACATATCTTTTCAAATAATTCAGATCCTTTTTTGTCGTAAAAGTATTTTGGATTAATGAATTTAGGAGTGCCATCCAAACTTGAAGATATGTCTTCAGCAAAAGTCTTCTCAATTTTTGTTGAATGAGGTTTAAAATATTGTAATCTAGAATCTATTACATATTTTTTGTAATTTAGATTTTTTTGAATGGTGTCACTCAAGTATTAAATTCGTTATCCTTTTACATAAATGCTTTATCCTAAATTTTACGCATAAATCATATTTCTTGATATAGTTCGTCATTCATTAATTATTGATGAGTGAATTACTCAAAGTAGAGCATTTAAAAAAATATTTTATCAAGAAAGGAATTTTTGGTTCAAAAACTACTACTGTCAAGGCAGTAGATGACATTACATTTTCACTTTATAAAGGAGAAGTGTTTGTTTTGGCCGGAGAGTCAGGTTCAGGCAAATCAACCATTGCCAAATTAATTTTAAAATCAATTCAACCAGATTCTGGTAAAATAATTTTTGAGAATCAAGAGATAGATAATGATGAAAAAAATCTTAAAAAAATTAGAATGAATTGTCAAATGATACATCAAGATCCTTATGATTCTATTAATCCTAGAATGAAAATTGGGGATATCATAGCAGAACCGCTTGAAATTCACAATTTAGGAAATAAAGATGAAAGGTTGCAAAGAGTAAGAGAGGTATTGCAGGAAGTAAAATTAGAACCTTCAGATGAGATTATCAAAAAATATCCGCATATGTTATCAGGAGGGCAAAGACAGAGAGTAGTTTTAGCAAGGGCTCTATCAGTAAAACCAAAAATAATCATTGCCGATGAGCCTGTCTCAATGCTTGATATGTCAATAAGAGCAGAGATGCTTGAATTAATGCACGATTTACAGAAAAAATATCAGATATCATTTATCTACATCACGCATGATTTGGCAACTGCAAGATATTTTGGACAAAGAATTGCCATTTTGTATCTTGGAAAAATTGTAGAGATAGGACCAATCAACAACGTGTTATTGAAACCAAGGCATCCTTATACACAGGCATTAATTGACGCAATTTCAGAACCTGATCCATCTAATCTTCACAAAGAAAAAAAAATTAGAATTAACGAACCAATTGAAATTGATGTGTATCAAGGATGCAGGTTTAGATCAAGATGCCCTTATCTTATGGACAAATGTAAAGTGGAACCAAAATTAGAAAGAATTGCCGACGGACATTTTTGTGCATGTTATGCAGAATTAGATTAGGAAGTTCGAACAGAAGGCATGCGTTTATCTTTGTATGTGACAACATTTGAAACCCCATTTTTTGGAAAAACTCCATAGATTAGTTTTGCACGTTGTACCACTGAATCTTTTAGAGACACCATAATGAATTGACTCTCTTTGGAACGTTCTTCTAAAATATTTGCCAATCTTTCAGAGTTGGGTGCGTCAAGATGAGCATCAACTTCATCAAAGAGATAGAATGGTGATGGTTTTAGTTTTTGTAATGCAAGAACAAATACGATTGCAGCTAATGTTTTTTCACCGCCACTGATAGATGTAGATTCTCTTTTTGGTTTGTTTGGGAATTGAATTAGATAAGAAATTCCAGAATTAAATATATCATCTTCGTTTTGTAATTCTAACCATGCATTACCGCCAGTCATTTTGTTAAAAATTAATCTAATTTCTTTATCGACTTTATCAAATGCATCTAAGAATGTTTGACGCTTGTCTTTTTCAATATCTTCAATAAATTTAACAATGGAGTTTCTTTCTTCTTCAAGAGAATTCTTTCGAGTAGACATGGAACGGTATCCATATGAAACCTCAAGGTAGGTTTCTGGTGCTTTTGCATTTAATGCGTTAAGGGAGTTCAATTCAGCAGTTAATCCTTGTACGATAGAGTCAACATCAAATGTCTCCATGTCTTTTGTGAATCCAAATGTGGAAAGAATTTGTTGCAATTTAGATTCATTTTCATTAAGATCATGTAAATCACGATTTAGAGAATCAGATTGACGCTCTAGGGTATTGATTTGCTTAGTAAGTTCTCTGTCCTTTTCAGATAAAACTTTGAGTTTATCATCAAATTCTTTGAGTTGTCCTATGGAAGAACCAGATGTGGATATTAGTTCTTGTTCTTTTTCTCTTAGCTTTACAAGAATTTCAGTTTTGGATTCCTTTTGAATTTCTAATTCGCTGATCTTAGTTTCTAATTCTTGGCGTTCAAGATTCAATGAGTTTTCCTCATCATGGAGTCTATTGGATTGAGATTGTTCTCGGTTATCTTGTGTTTGTAATGTAGTTAATTGTGATGATTTGTCTCTATATTCATTCATTATTGTAGTGTAGAGTTTTTCAATCTCTGCTTTCTTATTATTGATTCTAGACAATTCGCTAGCAATACGTTCTTGTTCTCCACTAGCATAATTTTCCTCAACTATAGAAATTCTTTGATTTAGGGATTCTATATGAGATTCATTTGTGGATATTTCAGATTCTATAGAAGAGTTTCTTTCGGTTAAGGAAGAGATTCTTTTTGCAAGTTGTTCTTTCATATTTATTGCGGATGTTATTCTTGATTTCAAATTAGAGTAATTTTCATTTGTGGATGTAAGTGAATTTTCAGAAATAGATAGTCGATCTGCATAAGATTGGATGGAATCTTCAAGTTTTTTTAATGTGTGTTTTTTCTTTTGAAGGTATTTTTTTATCAAACTAATCGATTGAAATAGTCCATCAATATCGCTACTCATTGAGATTAATTTTGTGAGTTTTGAAATCTTTGAATTAATATCAATGACGACAGTACCGCCTTTGGCTTCAAAAAATTCACCATCAAGAGTCACAGATTTGTAGCCTAAATTCGATACATTATATGCAGATTCACGCGTCTCAGTTAGCACAATGTTCCCAAATAGGAACGTCTTGAGTGCCAAATATGCAGGATTGCATTCCACATAATCTGCCAGAATTCCCAGAACACCTTTTTCTTTTGGCAATGTTAGTTTAAACTTTGGAATAGCATCTAATGGAATGATCTTTAGTTTAGGAAGTTTTTTGCTTCTTGCGACTTCTGCTATAGTAAGTAATGTTGCAAAATCTTTTACAACAATCGCTTTAATCCAATCAGAACTTACAGCAAGAACAGAACGTTCGTATTGTTTATCCCAAGATATCATTTCATAAACTAATCCTTCTATGCCAAGTTTTTCTGCATCTTCTTTTAATTTAGCAACAGTGTAATCCTCATGCATGAAACCTTTCACAGTATTTATTTTTGATTCATATTGAGTTGCAGCAGTACTAGATTTTTCCAGTATCAATCCCAATTCATCCATGTCATTGTTAATTTTGGATTTTCTTTCTTGTAACTTTAAAATCCTAGATTTTATTTCAGTAATTGATGCATCATGATTTTTCACCATATTCTCTAACTGAGTTTTGTAACCAGTTAGTTTTTCAATATCTTGTTCTAATTCATTAAATTTTGTAGTGTTTGTTTTTATTTTAATTATAGACTCATCTTTTTCATGTTGAACTTTTGAGAGTTTTAATTTTGCTTCATTTAATTGTGAAACAAGTATTTTGATTTTATTATCAACTTCAGATCTTTTAGCAGCTGCTTCTGATTGTTCAGTTAAAATTTTATTTCTTTGTGCATCTACAATTTCTAAATCAGAATTGATTTTACTTTTCTTTTGGTTAGTTTCTTCAATCGATTCTTTGATTTTTTGAATTTGTGTTTCAATGTCTGTTCTTGCTGCATTGACATCTTCTAATTCAGATTTTATTTCAGGAATTCTAAAATCGATTTGCTCAATTCGTTTCTTTGAAGCTGAAATTGCAGAATTATCTATCTCATATTGTTCCATAGCAGAACTAATTTCTGCATCAAGGGAGGCTTTTGCTTGAGTGTAATCATTTGCTTCTGCCATTAATTTAGATTTTTCAGATTCTAAAGCAGATATTTCTGTTCTAATAGCATCACGTTCGGTATCTAATTGGGCGATTTCAGCCGTAATGGTCTTCAAATTATCTTCTTTGAGGGATTTTTGACCGGAAATGATCCTCATTTTATTAGCAGCAGAGATTGCTTTGTACCTATTTAGTTCACGTTCTAAGATATCATGCCTCAATTTTTGATTTCTTTCTTCTTCTAGCTCATCAATTCGTTTTTTAATTTCGCCCATTTTAGCAAGTGCGATTTCTAATCTTCTATCTGCTTCATCTAGTTGTTTTACAGCTTCTGTCTTTTTTTCATCAAAGTAAGATAGCCCAATCAAATCTTCAATAGTTTTTCTTTTTTCTTCAGAAGTAAATTCAGAAATTCTTGTTACGGTTCCCTGTTGAACGGCGTTTAGTTGTCCCAATCCAGCATTTGCCATGTCAAGTAGATCTAAAATATGGCTTCGGTTTGTTTTCTTTTTATTCAGATAGTAGTTATTCTCTCCATTTTCATCCATCTCTCTTGTAATTTCTACAATGTCCGAATCAACTGGAATTTTTCTATCAGAATTATCAAAGTGAACACTAGATCTTGCCATTTTAGGTCCCCGCCTATTTCCTTCAATATCATGAATTAATGATCTAAGTTTGTCAACTCTCATAACTTTGGGTTTATTTTCACCCATTGCAAAAATAATGGCATCTAGAATGTTACTTTTACCAGAACCGTTAGGACCAGAGATCGATACAAGTCCGGGTTCAAACTGAACAGTGGTATTCTTAAAACCAAATGACTTGAATCCAAAGATCTCTACTTTTTTAACATGAACCAATAGAATTGTTTTCTCAATAGGTAGGATAATCGATGATTAACAAGTTTAGTTGACAGAATTGCATAATTTTTCTTGTTTTAGTATCAAATTTTTCGTAACGGTTGATGTTAAAATTATTAATGAATAAAAAAGATCGTAAAAGGAGCCTACCTATAATTACTATTCAGGTGTTGTAAATTCATGGTAAAACTAGGAATAGTTCAAACATCATCATGCAAAACAAACAAGGAAGGGATTTTGAGAATCTCCAAGATTTTAAAAAATTTAGGACAAAAAGAGACAGATATTGTGTGCCTACCAGAACAATGGCTAAAACAAAATGAGATCGTTTCGTTGGATGATGAATTTTCAGATTTTAAAAAAATTGCAAAAGATTATTCCATGACTATCATTCCAGGGGCATTTTATGAGTCTGTAAAAAACACAAAAACTATTGTTTCGCCAATTATTGGGCCTGAGGGAGAAATTATTGGGAAGCAAGAGAAAATACATCCTTTTGACTATGAACGAGAGATTATCAAGCCTGGAAATGAGGCTAAAATCTTCAACACAGCCTGTAAATTTGGAGTGATAATTTGTTATGACATGGTTTTTCCAAATGTTGCAAACACACTTGTAAAAAAAGGAGCCCAAGTCCTATTCTCACCAAGCAGAATTGTTAGGAGAGGCATCACTCCATGGCAAATGTATGTACAGGTCAGAGCACTTGAGAATCGAATTCCAATTCTAGCAGCAAATGTAGAAAATCAAAGATTTGGAGGCAATAGTATCATCATAGATTTGAAGGAAAATAACAAAATAGTAACAACAAAAATGTCTAAAATTCAAGGTGAATGTGGCATTACTAAAGAATTCAATTTAGTAAAGTACGAGAAAAGTAGAAAAACTAGATTTAGTGACGCAAAAAAGTTTCAGTAATTATTCGCCAGCAACAAATTTTTCGCAAGCAATTTTTGCAGCAACATCAGATGTTTGCTCTATTGGATGTTTCATCAAATAAGCACTAGCTGGTTTTATTGGACCGCCCACTCCCCTATCAAGGGCAATTTTTGCTAATCGTACAGCATCAATTACAATGCCAGCAGAGTTTGCTTTATCGTCAACCTCCAAACGAACTTCCATGTTATATGGAATGTTTGCCCATTGACGACCTTCTATTCTCATGAACATGAGTTTTGTATTTCCTAAAAATGGAATAAAATCAGAAGGGCCGACATAGATTTGATCATCATCAAGTCTCTCATCAAGTTGACTTTGAACACTTTCCGTTTTAGAAATTTTCTTTGAAACCAATCTATCTTGTTCTTTCATATTTAGAAAGTCAGTATTACCACCAACGTTGATTTGGTAAGTTTTTTCAATTTTTGTACCTCTATCGTTACATAATTTTGCTAAGGTTCTATGAACAATTGTAGCTCCTACTTGTCCTTTAATATCATCACCTATACAAGGAATATTTTTTTCTTCAAATTTCTTTGCCCATTTTTCATCAGATGCAATAAAGGAAGGAATACAGTTTACAAATGCAGTATTAGTATCAAGACAAATTTGAGCCCAAAACTCTGTAACTTTATCAGAGCCTACAGGTAAATAAGATACAAGAATTTCAGCACCAGTATCTTTTAGAACTTTTTTAACTTCTTCAGCGATTTCTTCTGTTGTTTTAGTACTTTGAATAGGCTTGACTCTATTTTCAACCCACAGCCCTACCCCATCTAACACAGGGCTTTCATAGACTTTGGCATCAGTTTTTGGCATTGTTTCTTTAGGAACCCAATCAACCATGTTTGGATATTCATAGATTGCTTCCATTAGCGGCTTACCGACTTTATTTTCGCCAACATCAAATCCACAAACAAAATCAATGTCATGAATTCCATAACCAGCTAATTTTTCATGAATAATTCCAATAACTTGTTGAGAAGGATTTTGTCTATAGTATTCAATTCCTTGAATCAAACCAGAAAAACAATTTCCAATCCCTACCAACCCAACTTTAATTCGGTCTACCATTCGAAATTTGGTGTTATTAGGCGGGTTTAAAGTTTTCTTAGTACTTAAAAAAATTATTGAGATTAAGGCAGAATTTTATACATGACATCCACGATGAAAATTTATGATAGAACCAGGTCGTCCTGTCAAGGATATAGAAATTGATGCTAACACATCAATTGAAAAAATTTTTGATGAATTGTCTCAATCAGGAGGGTTTGAGTCAGTAAATCTATCTGACGGATTGGAAATTTTATCAGAAATGATTTCTGATAAAGAATGCCTCAAATTTGTATCATTTGTTGGTGCAGTGGTATCTACAGGGCTACGTGGAATTATAAAAAATATGATTAAAAACAAGTGGTTTGATGTTGTAATTACTACATGTGGTGCGCTAGACCATGACATTGCAAGACATTTTTCAAAGTACAAAGAAGGATCCTTTACAATGGATGATATGGAATTAGCTGATCAAAACATTCACAGATTAGGGAATATACTTGTTCCCATGGATAGTTACGGTCCATTAATTGAAGAAAAGATGCAGTCATTTTTAGAAGAAGAATATCAAAATGGAGTTAAAGAGATGACAACTGCAGAAATATGCAAGATGATTGGAAAGCATCTAGGAGAAGATTCATTTCTTTTTTGGGCATACAAAAACAATGTCAATGTAATAGTTCCAGGAATAATGGATGGTGCGGTAGGAAGTCAGATTTGGTTATTCTCGCAAAAACACAGTGATTTTAAACTAAACATGACTGGTGATGCTAATTTATTATCAGGATTAATTTTCAAAGCAGAAAAATCAGGAGCTTTTATGATTGGTGGGGGAATTTCAAAACATCACACATTATGGTGGAATCAGTACAGAGAAGGATTGGATTATGCATTTTACATCACCACGGCACAAGAATTTGATGGAAGTTTGAGTGGTGCTCTAGTAAGAGAAGCAATATCATGGGGTAAAGTCACACAGAAAGCTAAACAAGCAACACTTCATGCAGAAGTTACCACGATATTGCCATTTATTTATGCAGGTTTACTTTCAAAATTAAAAATAGATTAGAAATTAGATAAAAGCTATTATTCAGTAGATGTAAAAATAATTCATTGCTACCTAGAATAAGAATCAGAGAAATTAAACCAGTGAATTTAGAAGGAGGATATCTAATCGATGGATTTCCATCAGTTGGGTTTAGCAGTGCAATTGCTTCTGAATCGATGATTCACACATCAAATTTTGATGTAGCTGCAGTAATTGATTCGGATTTTTTCCCTCCCATTAGCATTGTTAAAAATGGAATGCCAAGTTATCCTACAAGGATTTTTGTGAATAATGATTTGAAAGTCGGAGTATTTCTGTCATATCTTACGCTAGATCAATCATTTCATAGAATTGCAGCTAAAACAATGTTAAAGTGGGCAACTAAACACAAAATAGGATTAATTCTAAGCAGTGTTGCAATAAAATCAAAAGATGGGGATGGAGAAATGATAGGTGTTGGAAACACTGACTCTGCAAGAAAAAAAATCAAAGATGCAGGATTAAAGGTACTAGAACATGGAACTATTCCAGGCATACCTGGAATTTTATTAAATGAAGGAATCATGACAGGACAGGATGTAATAGTGATTATTTTTCACACTAGCGGTAGTGGACCTGATTTCAAATCAAGTGCAGATCTTTGTAATGCAATGTCTAAATTAATTCCAGGGGCATCATGCAATATTTCAGCATTACAAAGTGAAGCAGAGAAAGCTGAACTAATCATGAAGGCAACTCAAGTGGAAGCAGGGAATCTCAAAGATTCAATGTACATGTAAATTATTTCAATCAAGTTTATTTCATAACCAAAATCATTAATTAATTATGGAACAAATATTTCAATTTGCATTAACAGTTATAGTAATTTCTGCTTCGGGAGTAATGGCTCCAGGTCCATTATTTGCAGCAAATGTATCATACGGATTACGTGGAGGAACTAAAACAGGACTCAAAATGGCAATTGGACATACAGTTGTAGAGTTGCCATTAGTAATATTGTTAGGGATAGGAGTATTTTCTTTAGAAAATTTTACCATTGGAAATAATTTTAGAGACTTAATTTCAATTTTTGGAGCAATAGCACTTTTTGTATTTGCATTTCTTCAAATTAAAACAATATTTAAAAAAGATAAATCGTTTTTTTCAGAATCAAAAAGAGACCCCATCATAGTTGGAATTGCACTTAGTGCATTAAATCCATTTTTTATAATGTGGTGGCTTACAATTGGATTCAAATTAATATCAGATGCAATGCTTATTTGGGCATTTGCTGGAATTTTTATTTTGTTTGTTTTACATATTTGGATGGACTTTGTTTGGTTAGGGACAGTTTCATATTTGGCATCTAAAAGTAGAAAAATTATTTCAAATAAAAATTATAAAATATTGATGGTTGGGCTTAGCATAATGTTAGTTTATTTTGGAATCACATACTTAGAAGATGTTTTTTCTTCATCCACAATCTAAAATTTCAATCTCAGGTTCACAAGTATCATTAAATAAATCAATTTTTTCAATAATCTCTTCACAAAAATTTGGATCTAATGATTTTTCATACAATGAAATTTCATTAATTATTAACATATGTTCAACACCACATGAATATCCACTAAAACCAACAAAAATACCGACAAAAAATATTCCAATTGCAATTAAAATAAAATAACTTAATTTAGTTTTTTGAAATGTCAATTTCCATTGTAGAGACATTTCTTTGTTTTCCATCTTGAGATGTAAGAGAATCTGATGAAATTCTTACATCACTGATTACATATCCAACAGAATCCATTCTTTTAACAATCATTTGTGAAACATCCACAGCTTGAGTAATTCTTTTTCCACGTGCTTTGATGGTAACAGTTGGTTGTGTAGATAGTTGAGTTAATGTTGCTGAGACATAAGTCATTATAGGTTTGGTACCGACAAAGATTACATCACGTTCTTCTGTAGAATGTGGTGAATCAGAAAAATATTTTGCTTTATCATATTGAGATTTTGTAGATTCTTCAGTGCTTTCTGGTTCAGGTGCATCTAATTGTGGTTCTGGTTCAGGTGCATCTAATTGTGGTTCTGGTTCAGGTGCATCTAATTGTGGTTCTGGTTCAGGTGCATCTAATTGTGGTTCTGGTTCAGGTGCATCTAATTGTGGTTCTGGTTGAGACTCTGATTTTTTTCTAGAATCAAATTCTGATAAAATATCTTCTGCATCTTTTGATTTTTTAGAGTCGCTCAATTTTGAATTCCTATTACAACAAAATTTTCTTTCGCTTTTATTTAATTTTTGAGGTTCTGAGATTTGAGATAGTCATCAAATAATTTTTCAAGATCGACTTCATTATTACAAATTCGAATTTTATCTACTAGTTCTTTTTCCTCAATTTCGTAACAATTCAAGACGTCCTGAGAATCTTTGAAAATCAATATGGCTTTTTCTTTAAAAATACAATGATAGAGTTTTTCTTTTTCCATTTTTTCAGGTTTCAAATTAATACCCTTATCATCTACTGAAACTGGATAATCCACAAGATAGGTTATACTACTCAATATTTAGATGAATACGTAAAATAGTAATAAGCAAAAATGCTTTGATCAGTGTTGGAATCAAGAGTGATTTTCCACATAGATTTTGATTATTTTTTTGCACAATGTGAAGAAATTAGAAATCCAGAATTAAAATCAAAACCAGTATGTGTTTGTGTGTATTCTGATAGAGGAGGAGATAGTGGAGCAATTGCTACAGCAAATTATACTGCTAGAAAGTACGGTGTTAAATCAGGAATGCCAATTGCTTTTGCCAAAAAAAGACTAGAAGAAAGAAACGATGCGGTGTTTTTGCCAGTAGATTTTGATTACTATATTGAAATTTCGGATAAAGCTATGCAGGTCATGAAAGACTTTGCAGATATTTTTGAATATGTTGGAAAAGATGAGGCTTACTTGGATGTTACAAAAAGAATTGACAGTAATTTTGATAAAGCTATGCATTTAGCACAGCAAATAAAAAATTCTATCAGAGACAAAGTAAAACTTAGTTGTTCAATTGGAATTTCTCCAAATAAATTAATTTCAAAAATTGCTTCAGATTATAAAAAACCAGACGGTCTCACAGTTGTACCACCAAACAAGATTGAAGTTTTTTTAGATGCATTACCAATTAGAACTATTCCTGGAATTGGAAAGAAAACAGAACAGAAGTTTTCAGAAATGAAATTAGAGACTATCGAGGATTTAAAAAAGTTGGATGTTTTTACTCTGCATAAGGAATTTGGTAGAAAAAGTGGCACCTATATTTACAATGCAGTCAGAGGAACAGATTACGAACCAGTAAAGGAGAGAGAACCAAGTATTCAATTTAGCAAAATTACTACACTAAAAAAAGATTCAAAAGACTATGATTTTCTACTAGAAAATTTAATTGAGTTATGTAAGGAAGTTCATGATGTTGTTATTAAAAATAATAAAACTTTCAAATCAATAGGAATTCATTTTGTTCAATCAGATTTATCAAATAAATCAAAATCAAGAATGCTTAGAAATCCTACTTCCAATTATGAGGAATTGCAAAAAAATGCAGTCCAGTTACTAAAAGAAGCATTAGAAAATCAAACCATTACAATCAGAAGATTAGGAGTAAAAGTGGCCGAACTTTCAGAAATTCAAGGTCAAAGAGATATTACAAGTTTTTTCTAAGTTTGTTTTTGAGATTCAATTTTCTTGAGTCTTCGGGATTCAATCAAAATGACTACCAAAATAAAGGCAAATAACCATGGCAAAAACATTATCTCGCCTGCAATTTTATGATATTCCTCCCACGCGACAGGATCTGTTGTTACTTTGAGAGCATACCAAGATAATGAAAAAATTCTGATTAGATTTACAGTAATTGTTCCAATAATACCTAAAATAAAATAAATGATTTTTCGGTTTCTAGGGATGTTCATTTTCAACATAAATGCCCCAATTACTAAAGAGAAGATTATGATGCTATGAACGCCTGCAGATGGCCAGAAAACTTGCAGAGCTATTGACCCATGATCACCTCTCAAGAACATTACATTATCTCTTGCAACTGCAGTTCCAAGATCCAACATGGTAATTATTCCAACATTTGCTTGAACAAAATAGGGTACAATGTATTGAAGAGGTCCCAAAGTATCATATGGGAAAAACGCATCTAGTGATAAAATAATTGCAGTACCAGTTAGAAAGATAGGACCTGCAGGTGCAATTCGAATCCAACGTTTTCCAAAAAATATAGTCAAAGTTGCTACTGTAAAAATAGCCATGACTATAAAATCCCACATCCATGTCCACGAAAAAATTAATTGGACATCAAAAGATTCTGCAGATGCAATAATGTATTCTCGTAAACCGTACTCTAGTGAAATAAGATATGCAATTGTTGCTATTGCCATTGGTATTACCGATAAGAGCCGTTTTTTTGAAATAACAATTTTCAGACCGATTAATTCAGCAATGATAAAAACTAGTGCAAAGAAATATCCTCCTCGCCCTTCATTCCAACTCCACGCAATAGAATCAGGAAATGCAATCATTGAAAATAGTATAGGACTAGATATTATCAAAATTCCAAATATCAAATTCCAATTTTTCATTTGATTTAACCAGAAATATGGCAAATAAATAGGTCGACTTTAGAATTTTTAAAACATACCATTTGTGGGCATCATGCAAAATTAAGTCTAATCTTCAGAGTTTTCATGATCATCATCATCTGGATCTCTTCTACTAGGTCTTATTGGCACATAGATGTAAGTCACAAGAACATTTCAAAAAGGTTCCTGATACATTCCAAGGTTGTAAAAGTTTGCCCTTTTAGTGTATAATTTATACAAAAAATTAATCAGGCATCATTTTTTCGTTAAGAAAATCATCGAATCAGCATCTTTCTATTAATTGATTTATTTTCAAGTGGTTTGAATTTTTTGAAATAAATGAAAATTACAAAAATAATACATGATATTTAAGATCATTAGAAAATCTTATCACCTAGAATGATTTCTTTTAATTATGGAAATTCAAGAAGCTGTTGAAAAAGTTTTGAAGGTAAGCCCATCTGTCAGAGTTGTCAGTGTGTGCGATCTAAAAGGCAAATTGGTATTTTCAGCACGTTCAAAGAAAGTCAATCTTTTGGTGTCAAAAAAACAGAGTTTGGCATCACTGAAGGCTGCTGCAAAAGATTGGAGCTTAAGAAAAAAGCTTCTAAAATCTCTTGGACCATGCAAATATGTAGTGGCAGAATATGATAAGGTAAAACGCATAGTTATTCCAGCAGGAAAAAATCATATTTTGTATGTCACTACTACTGCATCATTAGATCATAACAAAGTAGTAAGAAAGGTTCGTTCTTTCAAGTGAGCAAACCTCTTTTATTTTTTCTACAATTAATATCATCATCAAGTTTGTTTTAAAAAAGTTTGATGAGGTATACTCAACATCTATTTACTTAATTTTCTTTTTCCAGTACCTCGTCCAGAACTAACCCACAAACCTTTTGTGGATTTGGTTGGTGTACTTTGAATATCACCAAATTTTATTTTGCTTGTTCCGCGACCTACTGTGATATACTTGTCTTTGGATGCTGCCTTTCTGGCATCTTGTTCTTTTTTGAATTCTTCTCCTTGCCATTTTCCATCTTCACTGTCAACTTCAATATACCCAGTACCTCTTGCGTTTCTTACTCTTATTTTTGCCATTTAATCACTTTTAGTTACAAATTCTCATTAATAAAATTTTGAAAGAGATCAATTTTTGCAAAGATCTAAAAATTATAGCAAATTTTTCTAATTTATTCCTAAAAAAGTAAGATTCTCTGCCTAGGCACTAGAATTTAATTTGCACTCAATCTTGAGGGATTTAATTGTGGTAAAATAGGTAATTGTCAAGATAACTATTGCAACAATACGAATGGGGATTTCATAATTTGTTAGAAATGCAGTTGCTGTGGCACCGACAGAGCCAAAAGTCGATATAACTGCAAATCCAATAGGGCCACAACTGCATGCACCAGCAGCTGCACCAATAATAGATCCAAATATACCGCCACTCATTTTATGTTTAGAGTTTTTCAGCATATTAATTCTAAATATATTCATTGGAATCACCAAAGAAGAAAGAGCAGAAAGAATAACAATTAAGAAAAATCCCAATTCAGTTCCTGATGGAATGTGGCCTACAAAATAAGGTTCTAAAAAGATGTATTCTGAAATAATTAGCAGCCCAATAACCATAATTGTAAAAATGCTTATTGCCAAAACAAGGTATTGGATGTTAGAAAATACTAGTTTTATTGCTTCATTCATTTAGATCATTTGATCCAATATTTGCTTAAACACAGAGAATGGTTGTGCACCACCAATCTGTTGTTGTCCATTTGGACCAACAATAAAGAAGCCAGGGGTTCCTTGGACACCATGTTCCCTTGCTTGTTGAATATTATATTGAACTCTTTTTGTATATTTTCCAGAATCCAGACAACTCTCAAACAGATCCATATTAAGACCTAGACTAAATGCAAATGCCTTTAGTCGTTCAGAGTTTGCCCAACCATTATCAATTTTTGATTCTTGAGAATTGTATAACATATCATGATAATCCCAATACATGCCCTGATCTTCAGCACAGTAAGAAGCTTGAGCTGCAATTGGAGAATCTCTTCCCAAAAATGCAAGATCTACGAAAACAAGATTGGCTTTTCCAGTTTCAATATAATCACGAGTTATTGAAGGTTTTGTATTATGATACCAATTATAGCATTGATGGCATTGATAATCTCCAAATTCAACAATAGTAATAGGAGCTGAAGGATCGCCTAGAATCGGAGAACCCATTGCAGTAGAAATTGTTCCATGGCTCCTACCCATATCCAAATTAACAGTTTCAGTAGAGGCTGACAATGAGGCAACCACACCAATAATAATTGCAATTACAACGACGCCAATAGTTAGAGGTAATTTTTTCAATAATAAAACTTGAAAAAGCAGTTAAAAAAACTTATTCCAAATTCCTAGAAGATTTTCGTTTAAACAAACTTGTAAATTTAGAAATGACAGTATCAATAGGACATACTTCACAAGTTATGTTAGATGAATGGCTTTGAAGATGCTTTTCAAATTTTGATCTTGATTCTAAGACAATATTACATTTTTCACAATAGACTTTTGTTACTTTGTGTTTAGATGATTTTTCCACAAATCACATGTATTACTTGTACTTATAAAGATCCTGTCTAAAATTCATTTTTTAAAATATCAGTATATGTTCAAAGATAATGAATTCTCATATGAGTATTAAGTTCCACTTGGTATCTTGTAACAAATCCACAATGAGTACATGAAAACATCTCATCTTGAGGAGTGGATTCTCTTTCAATTATTTTACCAGAAATAGATTTGATAGTGATCATATCATTGTTTGAAATTACGGCAAAATTATGAATCTCTCCAATGGAATCAAGAAATTCTTTGATCGCAGAAATCACTGTTGTATTATCAACTTTTTGATCATCCTCAAATGCAGATAAAGTAAATTGATGATGTTTCAGCGTAGGAATTGCTGCAACTTGATCAGCGACATAAACTAGTAATTCATTTTGAATTGATGTTACATCTTTGCAATCTATGGTGAGCATAAGGTTTTGAGACTAAATCATTATTTTAGTCTAACATAATTGAAAATGATTATTATTGTTAAATGGTGAACTTTGACATATGCGGGATTCTGAAACATTTGGAGTTGAAAAGGGGCATGGGGAAGAAGTGATCACATGGCTAAATGAGCAATCAAAAAAACTAGGCATGAAATTGGAAGCTAGACTATATGGTTATGCTATTTCTACAAAAAATTTTGGGGACTTTGAGATGTTCTCATGGATTGGAGATGTTCAGATGGCAAGAAAGATGATTATCAAAGCAAGTAAACGTTTCAAGATTAAAGTAATAGAAGGAGGTTACAAACCAAAAGAAAAAGTATTCAGAATGAAAAAATTTGATTTTGCAAAAGTAAAGAGAGGGGAGAAAACAATTGGGCAAATAGAATTTGTATCTTCAAGATTTGGTAGTCAATGGGAAATTCAAGATGAGGAACGCCATTAATATAAAATCAATTTGAGAGGAATGATGTAATGAAAGTTGGAATAATTGGACTTGGAATGCTTGGAAATGCAGTTGCATTGAATTTACTTGATGAAGGTTTTGAATTGACAGTTTACAATAGAACAAAGGAAAAGACATTACAAGTTGGAAAAAAAGGTGCAAAGGTTGTATCAACACCAAAAGAGGTCGCTGAATGTTCAGACATAGTAATTACAATTGTCAAAGATGCAGATGCAGTAAAGAGAGTATCTTTTGAAAAAGATGGTATTGTTGAAGGGAAAAATCAAAAAACCATTGTTGCAGACATGAGTACAATTTCTCCAAACGAGTCTAATGACATTTCAAATAATTTTAAAAAACACGGAGTTTCTAAATTAGATATTCCTGTGATGGGCGGACCTAACGTTGCAATTTCAGGAGACTTGGTAATGATGGCATCGGGAGATAAAGAATCATTCGAAATATGTAGAAATCTATTTGAAAAGATTGCAAATAAGGTATTCTTTCTAGGAGAAAACGGAGTTGCAAACACAGTAAAACTTGCAATGAATTTTCAAATCACCATGTTAGCTTTGTCATTAGCAGAAGGGATTACCTTGGTGAAAAAGGCAAATGTAGATCCAAGAATTTTCCTTGAAATTCTAAACTCTACTTATTTTAAAACAGGCATGAGTGAGAAAAAGGCTTACAAGATGATTGAGGGAAAATACGAGACCACGTTTACTCTATCAAATCTAAAAAAAGACATCACAACTATGACCAACACTGCAAAATCTTTGGGGATTGAATTACCAATGTTAAGAAGTGCAGAAGAGGTTTACGAGAATGCCATTAAGGAAGGATTTGGAGATATCGATTATACAGGGATCATTGAATATATCAAAAAAATCAACAAAACAAATTAAAAATAATTTTACGAATGAAATTCAACAAAAATTCTATAAGCTATGATAATTATATCAAAATATGCGATTAAATGATAAAGTAGCTATTGTTACTGGCGCATCAAGTGACATTGGAAAAGGAATTGCTAAAAGATTTGTTGAAGAAGGTGCAAAGGTGGTTCTCATTGCAAGAAATTTGGAAGTTTTAGAGAAAACCAGAAAAGAGATAGGAAATGAGGAGTCTACAGTTTCAATATCATGTGATCTTACAAATGAATCACAAGTATCACAAACAGTAAACCAAATCATGGACACATATGGAAAAATCGATATTCTAGTAAATAATGCAGGTGCAATTAATGATCCTGTCCATTTTCATAATATGCAAGATTCAGAGATAAAGAAATTAATCGATATTAACCTATTCGGAGTTTTTCACATGACAAAAGCAGTACTTACAAAAATGTCTGATGTAAAAAATGGTGCGATTGTAAATATAGGTTCAATATCAAGCGAAAGAGCAATTCCAAGAGTTCACTTGGCAGTATATTCAGCAACCAAAGCTGCAATCTCAATGTTTACAAAATCAATTGCAGTTGAATATGCAAGAAAAAATATCAGATGCAATTGTGTTAATCCAGGAATTATTAATTCAGGAATGATCAAACCATATCTAGATGATCCTCAAGCAAGAAAAGTGCTAGAAGAAAGATTACCTCTTGCAAGAATAGGAGAGCCTGTTGATGTAGCAAATGCGGCACTTTACTTAGCTTCTGATGAAGCTAATTGGGTAACGGGAACCATACTAAATGTAGACGGCGGTAAAACAGCTTCAGAAGGATAATCCTTTCTGAAGTAAAGTTTTTGCAAGTAATTTTGATACACGAATTGGTTCAGGTATAGAACCATACAATGTCAAATTGTTTAAAAGATGTTTAACTTCATTTAAAGTACAACCTTCTTTCCTAACATACAACAGATGAGAATTATCTAAAAGAATTTTTTCACGTTTTCCAAGGTTTCTATAAGCAATTATTTTTGATTCATAAGAATTTGGAAAGTGGTGTTTTATTGCATCTTCTAATCCATGTGAGTCATTAAAAGATATTCCAATAATAGGAAGTTGTAGAGTGTCTGCTAATTTTTTTATGTTAATGACATTATACATTGAAACTATCAATCCAGATATCAAAACATAGCTAATGTCAGATCTTTTGAGATCATAGAACATTTTCAAAATTACATCCGTTGCATCATCACCTTCTAATGTAGAACTTCCAAAAACAAATCCATCGATTAAAAAATCCCTTCTCATTACAACTCCTGAAAAAATTGATTTTTTTGAATTTTCTTTAAAACTTTCAGCAATGACTAAACCGCGCAATCCTTTTTTTTCAAGATGAAGAGATCTCATGGTTCTTTTTCCTCAAGTATGCACGGTAGGTTATTCCTGAGACAATCATTATGATTGCAGTTATTCCAGACCAGATTAAAAAAGATGAGACTTCAGATTCATCCATGAAAAATAATGAATTATTCAACATCTAAAGTTTGGGTTTAATTCATTTGAAAATAACGTATTTTTAGTTTGAAACATCTAAATAGATTTGATACAAACCGGAATTATGCCTGAAATTATATGTCCAGACTGCGGAAAACGTCTATTTCATGAAAATGAGGTCACCTTAAAGATAGAGGAAACAATTCATTCAAAGTTTTGTAGGAAAAAAGAAGGAGAAACACATAGTTTTATGCATAGAGACCCAGCACATATGGAAACATTTGATTCAGAAAGAGAGAACGATACAACAGGTAATCCAGTATTAAAAAAATAACCAATCCACTTCCTCAAAATTATATCCTAGATAATTTTCATTTTAATTGAAATGAATGCTAAATACAATTATGATTTAGTAATAGTAGGCGGAGGGCCTGCAGGTTCATCAGCAGCATATGCTGCAGCCAAAAGTGGAATCAAAGTGGCATTATTAGAAAAAGAAAACTCAATTGCTGAAACTGTAAGAACCAGTGGCGTTACATGGATTCAGAGTATCAAGGAGTTTGGCATTCCAGATGATTGTTATAATCCAATTAGGAATTTTTCCTTTTGTTCACCGAATAATGAAGTCACAATAAATGATTCAATTGCAAGAGCTGCAGTTTTAGATGTTAGAAAAACTTACAGATGGTTAGCAGAACAGGCTAAAAAAGAAGGAACTGAAATTTTTCTCAAGGTAAATATCAATGATGTAATAAAAAATGATCAAGGAGATATTGTAGGAGTTAGTGGAACATCACCTGAAGGAAAAGTAGATTTTTACTCCAAAGTAGTAATCGATGCAAGTGGATTCCCATCCATTGTTTGTAAATCTATGGGATTTGCAACTCAATGGGAAAGATTTGGTGCAGGTGCGGAATACGAAGCCAAGGTGGAAAATGTAGATTCTGATACTTGGTGGTTAATGGTGGGACAAGAATATTCTCCTGCAGGATATGCATGGATATTTCCACTAGGCAATAACGTTGTAAGAGTTGGGGTTGGTGTTGGAAAACCAGAATCAAATGTAGATCCTACACAGAGACTAAAAGAAATTATTGAGAAAAAATTAGGCCCAATAAAAAAACTGGGAGATATCACGCCAATAGAATTTCATTATGGATTAATACCAAATGACGGACTATCAAGAAAAACAGTTTTTAACAATTTGATGTTGGTTGGAGATTCTGCAGGACAAGCAAATCCATTAGTTTTAGAAGGAATTAGATATGCAATTAGATTTGGAAGAATCGCAGGTAAAGTTGCATCAAAAGCAATAAAAAATAACAACACAGATGAAAAATCTCTTTATCCATACGAAGATTATTGGAGAAAAGAGATAGAATCCAAAATAAATTCGGCAGGCAAAGTTCAAAACAGATGGATTGGGTTATCAGATAAAGAGTGGGATAAGGAATTAGACATAATCAAAGAACTAAAGCCAGAAGAATTTCTTGATTTTATAAAAGCAGATTTTGGATTATCAAACATGTTAAAACTTGCAACACATCATCCCAAGCTTGCAGTTAGACAGTTGTTTAATCTAGTGAAAGGAAAGTAGTATAATTAAACGAATCAGAATTTTAAGAAAATACTAGTTTACAATAAAAAAGTCAGTCACGACAACATCATGGTATTGTAATTGCACGACATATACACCTGAATCAAATGAACGAGATAGAACTTCATTGAATAATCCAGAAGAATTATCCTTTAGTGCAATTTCTTCTACATGTTCACCTTTTTGATTAAAAACATCAACAAATAGATCTTCTCTAAACGCAATGGTCTTTTGAACGGCTCCAGATAATAACAATTTATCATCATCATAATTTGCTTCAATAACTCCAACACGAGAACGAATTGGAAGGTATCTATCAATTAGATATTTTAGTTCATCAAGTTTATCATTAACATTTTCGACATTCCTATTTGCAAATCCTGCTTCAATATCATTTATCACATCTGTGAATCTAGGATTTTCATCAATATTTTCACCGCCAAATCTTTTTGCAAATGATTCAAGTTCCTCAAAGTCACGAGCTAAATCAACCATGTTCAAATTTGCTTTATCATATTTGAAATCAAATTTTTCCTCAATGTGAACAATTTGTGTAGCCTTTGAATTTTTGTATTGCAACATTACAACATATAGACCAGGATCTGTGGGTGCAATCCACTGTGTAAAAAAGTCACCTTGTTTAGTATCAGTAAATTCTAAACTACTATGTTTTGAACCATCCATGTTGTAAACAGTGACATAAAGATTCTCCCTCCTATCAAAGAGAGATTTTTCAGTTGCACCAGAAATTACCCATATATTTTTCTCAGGTGCAAAAGAAATATCATAGATGATGCTGGGATTACTCAGTACTAGATGTTCACTCAAAAATTTCCCGATTTGTGTAATTTTAGCCTCAGCATCAACAAAATTTGCAATCTCAATTAATCGATAGGCCTCATCAATCAGTCTGTTATACTCATCAACATGTTCTGAAAATTCAGCATTATAAAATGTCGATACCATATTTGAGAATCCATCTAATTTCTTGCGGAATTCGATTCGTTTTATTTCATCAGGAGTATATCCTACATCAGAACCATATGGATCCTTTGCATATGCATCAGATACCTGAGTCCATTCATCAAATAATTGCCTAACAAGATCATCAGCATCTTCTAATTCATTTTGAATTACAAGATCTCTAACTTTGTCAATTTTTTCATTAAATGTTTCTGTAAACTCTAGATAATTTGGCAAGAATCTATTTTTTGTTATGCTTAACTCAACTAGATTCTCAATTGATTTTGCTCTTTGTAAAATATCACTAGCACGTATTTTGAATGCGTCTTTATCATACGAATCAAGATCTAATTTTATTTGTGGTGCTTTCTCACTTACCCACGTTAGTAATACTTCAATTCTATCTATTCGAGTGATAGAAGGATTGCCAGATTCCATTTGTTTAGCAGTGTCAAGAATTTGAAGTGCATTATCAATCAAATACAAGTTTTGATAATCTGCTTGTAGTTCAGCTTTTTCCTTCATTGCTTGATATTGATACTCTAAAACGATCAATGGGTTACGTTTTTCTCTTAGTTCGGTCATGGATTTATCAAATTCAGAGACAATAACCAAAATCTCATCTACAGAGTTAGCATTCTTTATTCTGTCAAGTAATTCATTCCAATCAGAAACAAGACTAGAGTTAACACCAGTAGATTGTGAAATTTCTACGCTTTTGTTTATCCTATCAGAAATATCAATGACTTGAGACATGACATTGATTTCAGATTCTGCCTCTAGAATATCATCAACTGATGTTGCCAGTGCTAAATTATTTTCCAAGTCCTGCCAGTCAGGCATGATTATGTTTGCTAATTCACTATTATCAGTAGAATTAGATGAAATAAAACGTTCAACAGTATCTAGTTCTCGCAATAACAATGATGCAGAATGTAGTTTAGATACACGTGAATGAGACTCTAATAATTCCTCAATGGATTCTTTGTCCATCATAGAACTCTTCAGGGAGTCCCAATCACTTTGAACAAACCTATACAGATCACTTTGCTTTCTTGATATTACATCGAGATATCTAGACTTTGAAAGTAAATCAATTAATTGTGTAATCTCATCAGCATAAACAGGCGCAGTTCCCCTTGCAAAAATAAAACCAACCTCAGTCTTTACTTGTCTGCTCATCACAGTGTCAGATTTAGTCATCAAGTTTAGAAGAGTATCTTCTAATTCATCAAATGTTGCAGTTCTTTGAGTAATTTTTTCTGGATTTACATTTCTAATATCAACAAATGCATCAGTTAGTAAATCAATTGCTTTAGATTTGTCATCAATTTCATAATAAAATATTGCAGCAAAGATTGTTCTATCAATAGACTTTGCAATATCAAAGGATATTTCACCCTGTTCTAATAATTTCTCAACTGTATCCAATGAAGATGAAACTGCTGGTCTAATTATTGGATTAATTTCGAAGATTAATTCATCTGTGAAAAATTCATCCCAGAAAGCAACATATTCTTTTTCCAAATCATGCAAAGTATTTGCAGTAGAGTTTGTTATAGGAGATGACAAGTCAAAGGCATCATTAATAATTGATGATTGTTTTTCTAGCAACTGCTTTGCTAGAATGATTTTTTGTTCTTCAGAAATTTCAGTAAAGGAGTTACCGGAGACTTGAAAATTTGTAGTTTTAGAATTATCGCCATAGAATAATTTTATCTCATAATTTCCGGGTATTCCACAAATTCGACCTTTTAGAGGAATTGTATCAGTGATAAAATCACCATCAGGCAATGGGATAAGTTGTTGAATTTGACACATATCACCTTGGGGATTTATTATTTGCATTATCAGAAATGCATCATCTGAGACTTTAGCGACTTTTCCAAAAAGGAATAAGGGTTCACCATTATCATAAGTACCAAAATTATCAAGAATTGTAATTCTATCAGAACTTTGAGCAGAAGCATAAACAGGCATAAACAGGAGAAAGATCAGGCTAAAAACTAGCGGAATTTTCCCCATAAAGATCAAAGCCCCTGTTCATCTTTAATAAAATTTAGGCAGCTAAGATACCTAACTGCTCTTTTTTTATAAAAATCAAGCCATGGCAACTACCATGCGGTAGTTACCAGACTTGACTTTTGGCACAGCGTTGGTTTGGTTGGTCGATTTATACTTGCAAATGGAATGAAATTGCTCAATTGTGCAATGTGCACAAGACAAACAAATCATGCTGTTAGGTTGCATGCAATGAGAACATTTTGTATTCTCTCTTATTTTTCCACCACACTTTCGACATGATTCATCAGGCAATTTTATTCAATGAGAGTAAATCAAAAATAGATATAAGCAGAACGTAGAAGTCGTTCATACAAAAGATCAGTGAGGTTATTAAATTGCAAAACAAAAAACAACAAAAAATTGACGGGGTTAGAAAAACTTTTGATAAATGGGCCCAAAATGGCAGAGCAGAAATAATGGAGATTGAACATGGAAAAAACGTCTCCAGATTTTTAGATAAAATTTCATTTGATAAACCATTTACATTCTTAGATTTTGGTTGTGGTAATGGCTGGGTAGTAAGAAAGATTTCAGAAAAGACAAATTGTAAAAAAGCAATTGGAATTGATAAAAGTAAAAAGATGATCATTCAAGCAAAAAAGAAAATCACAAGTAACAAGGAGAGATATATTCATACAGACATCGATTCATGGAAGTATTCAGGTAAATTTGATTATATCTTCTCAATGGAGTCATTATACTATGTTGATTCTATAGAAAAGTCATTGCAGAAAATCCACAAACTGTTATCACCGGGAGGAATATTTTATTGTGGTACTGATTTTTATTCAGACAACAAAGCAACTGCAAGATGGAAGGGCATAATGAAGATTCAAATGCATTTGCATTCAGAAAAAGAATGGAAGGAATTTTTTAGAAAGGCAGGTTTTAATGTTAAAACAAAGCATATCAAAGATACAACAAGTAAAAAGAAGTGGAAGCGAGAGTTTGGAACACTGTTTATCATAGGCACAAAGCCAAAGTAATATTCAAATTCAATTAACATTTACTAGAATTATGTGAGCTGGAGCACGACACGCTGCTACGGCAGAGGAAACTCCTCCCTCCATACAGGAAATGTGATACGGAGATGTATAATCAGAGATGATTGGCAACGGAGCAGAAATGAATCCAATATGGCGTACTATGATGGTGAAAACCTGAGGTTTCCATTGAAGGAATGAAAAAAGCCGACCCACATGGAGCAAAGCCAAACAGAACTCAAAGATCCTGTACTAAGTTCAGGTAGGCTGCAAAGCGCAATATCGTGAAAACAGAAGGAGGGTTACTCCCAGCACACATAATTTTTTAATATTTTTTAAATTTCTAACTCATCGAATGAGCTTGTTCTTTACACAGATCAGCAGTACACTGACAAGTTGCATCACATAAGCAAGAGCCTTGCATTGCACAGTCACATTCAGAGCCCATTTCAGCAGAAGCTGCACATCCACATGCTGCTTCTTCTCTATTGGCATCAGTTGGAGGGGGTGTAACGGTCTCCTGAGGGGCAGTATTTTCATAAACACTTCGAGTTTTCTGATAACTAGTATCATCTTTTAGTTGGGCTTCTCCTCTATTTGTCTGATAACCACCAGATGAAGCACTAGTCTGATAACCTACCAATCTACTTGGATCAATTCCTTGTTGTCCAACTTTTTCATTTTTGAGTGATCTGCTACTAACAAAGAAGAATGCGATTCCAGCTATTGCTGCAATTCCAGCCATTCCATAAACTATCATAATCGGAAAGTCACCTGTTGAAGTTGTGGCATATCCTTCTGGAGGTTTTGGAGTTACTCCAACAATTTCAACACCATCTAAAACATCCAATGCACCAAATCCAATAGTATACAAGTTTCCCTGATCAGATGATTGAACACTTCGTACTACATATTTCTGATCAGCATTAATCTCTGCTTCAAATACTCGTTCAACTTGTCTTCCTTCTCTCAAACTACTCTCACCCATTGTCCAACTAGAAACAACAAATCCTGAAATTTCTTTATCTAATCCAAAAGTTCCAGCATCAACATTGATTCCAGTAGGGTCAAACAAAAAGTGCCAGTTTGTCAATGGCTGTGCTAAAATAAAGTCTGCATTAATTAGAGGTTTTTTCAATACATCTTCAGCTTCAGGAGTATCAATAATTGCAAAAGCTGTTGGTTCTTTCTCTCTTAAGATGTTTAAGGGTAAGTTAATATCAATTCCATCAACTATAATTTCACCATCTGCAGAAAGTCCTCTCCATCCCAAATCAACAAGAGTTCTCTGAGAATCTTTAGTTATCACATAATCAGTCAGTGTACCTTCTAAAATTACTCGATAATCAATAGATGTGTTTATGTTTCTAGCATTAAGATGAAAATTATAAGTCACAGTCATATCAGAAATTCTTGCTTGGCTACCATCGGCTTTAATACCTTGATTGAGTTTTTTGATGAGTTGAACCACTCCAGGATCTGATGAATCAGCAGTTCCAGATACTACCCATTCTTTGTCACGTAATGCATCAAATAATTCTCCACCATTTGAATATTCTAAAAATACGGTTTTTAGATAACTCATCTTAAATGGTGATGAGTCATTATTTGGATTAATTCTAGCATCTAATTGAGCAGCCCATGCAGGAGAACTAGTACCTACAACAATGAGGCTAGCAAGTAAAACAGTCAGAATTACAGCCCTAGACACGAGTAAAATCCATGAAATTAAGGTAATAAACTTATCCCAATTAATTAGATCGGTGTTTTTTGAAAAAGTAATATGTAGTATCAAATGTAGACTTTGCAGTTTTAGGGGAAAATGGTATGATAACAGTCTTAGCAGGTGGAACAGGATCAGTCAAGCTGGTTCGAGGTTTTGTTTCTCAAGAATCCAAAGTCAATGTCATTAGCAATGTAGGGGATAATTATTGGCTATACGGACTCTATGTATGTCCTGATATTGATACCATAGTTTATGGACTAGCAGATTTGCTTGATCAAGAAAGAGGATGGGGAATTAAAAAAGACACATTCAATTTTTTGCGCCAAATGGAAGTATTTGGAGAAGAAACATGGTTTAGAGTAGGAGATAGAGATGCAGCAACTCATTTAATCAGAACCAACATGCTAAAGAATGGAAAAAATCTAAGTGACATTACAAAATGGATGTGTGAGAAATTTGCTGTAAGGGCAAATGTTATTCCAGTTACAGACAACAGCATTGAAACAAGAATCATCACTGACAAAGGAGAACTACATTTACAAGAATACTGGGTAAAACACAGAGGAAAAGATCCTGTGGAAGGAATTCAGTATATTGGTGCAGATAAAGCTCGTCCAAATCCAGAAGCAGTTAATGCAATACATGATGCAGATATGATAATTTTAGCTCCTGGGAATCCATTAACATCAATTGGTCCCATGTTACAAATAAAAGGAATAAGAAAGGAATTATCTAAAATAAAGAAAAAAGTTGTAGCAGTCAGTCCATTAATTGGAGACAATGCAATTAGCGGTCCTGCTGCAAAATACATGCAAGCTGCAGGAATAGAATCAAATGCATATGGCTTGGCAAAGATGTATTCAGATGTATGCTCCAATATCATCGTAGATACAAAAGATAGATTGTTGATTAAAAAAATTCAGAGTTTAGATATGAAAGTATTTGAGACAAAGATTACCATGAAAAATAAAATTGCTGAAGATGCATTAGCCAATTTTATACTAAAACAAGTTCACGTATAATTTGAAAATAGCAGTAATTATTCCTGTAAAGACTTTCTCTAAAGCAAAAACACGTTTAGATTTATCTCCACAAAAAATAGAAGAATTATGCAAAGTAATGTTAGAAGAGATTTTACATACAGTGTCAATATCACCACAAATAGATAAAATCATTCTAGTGACAAAAGAAGAGAAGGTAATTCAAATTGCAGAGAAATTCAAAGCTACAGTGATAATTGATGAAAATGAAGAGAGTGTAAATGGTGCTATTGCATTAGCAGACAAATACCTTTTAAAAAATGGATTTGATGCATCAATTGTGTTTCCTCAAGACATCCCATATATCAAAACACAAGACATTGATTTTATGCTTCAATACAAAACACATCCAAATTTTGCAATTATTGTGCCATCAAGAAGATTTGATGGAACTAATGCATTAGTAAGAATGCCAATAGATTTGATGAAAACACATTATGATGAAGATAGTTACAAAATTCATATGAATACAGCAAAAGAGCACACACTAAATGTTGCAATGGTTTTTGTCAAGAGAGTTATGTGGGATGTAGATAATGTGGAAGATTTGAAATTTCTTTTAGAACAAAATGAAAAACCACACATTGCTGAGAAAATCAAGAAAATTTTAGAGTAAAAATAGATATATTTTAAATAATCAAATTTTTGATTTTATTTCTTAAAGATTAACAGATTCAAGAATGTTTGACAGGAGTTATCTGAATTTTTCTCTAGATCTTGTGCCAATAAGGATCAATACAACACCGCAAAAAACAGCTACCCACAACATGATGTAAAATGAGTCAAGATTGACATGAAGATAATCAGAAATAATCTGAGATGCATCTTTTAAAATCATCAGAATCCCAGCAAAAAAGATCAAACTAATCCCACCACGTATAATGGTTTGATCAGCCATAATCACTTAACATCATATCATCATATAAACAAAAAATACATCTTAAAATTTGACAAAAAATGATTTCTCATAAAATTGGCAGTTTCGATCAGCAACAGACTTATAAATGATGAATTAGAAAATGTTAAATATCATCATAAAAGGTTTTGGGAGATATTAAAATGGTTAAAACAGGAAATCCAAAGGACAAATGTCCAAGATGTGGACAAGGAACTTTAGTAACAGATGCCAATACAGGAGAGAATTTTTGTGGCAAATGTGGATTTGTCATTACAGATAAGGTAGAAGAGTCAGGTCCTGAATGGAGATCATTTTCAAATGAGGGAGAAAATAAAAGTAGAGCAGGAGTTCCAACATCCCTTGCAATGCATGATATGGGATTAGCAACTGTAATCAATCCTCAAAATAGAGATGCCACAGGAAAGCCATTAACTGCATCCATGAAAAGTACTATTGAGAGACTAAGAACTTGGGATAGTAGAAGCCAAGTTCATGAACCAGTAGATAGAAATTTCAGACAAGCATTCAGTGAGCTCGATAGATTAAAAGACAAACTTGCAGTAGGAGATGCAGTCATTGAAAAAGCAGCATACATTTACAGAAAAGCACTAGAGAAAGGACTAGTAAGAGGACGTTCCATTTCAGCATTAATTGCATCTGCACTTTATGCTGCATGCCGGGATACCGAAACACCAAGAACTCTAAAAGATATCGGACAAGCAAGTAATATCAAACGAAAAGACATTGCAAGGTGTTATAGATTGTTATTAAGAGAATTAAATTTGAAGATGCCAGTAGTTGACCCAATCAAGTGTATCTCAAGAATTGCAAGTAAAGCAGGCCTTTCAGAAAAAACTAAACGTAAAGCAAGTCAGATATTACAAACTGCTGAAGAAAATAAAATTTCGGCAGGAAAAGATCCAATGGGGTTAGCAGCTGCTGCACTTTATGTTGCATGTGTAACAAATGGAGAAAATAAAACACAAAGAGATGTAGCAGAAGCTGCAGGCGTAACTGAGGTAACAATAAGAAATAGATACAAAGGATTGAAGGTAGCCCTAAATCTTTAATGCAGATTCTTTTTTTGAATAAAATCTAGCCAAAACTAAAACAGAAATCGACAATAATCCTGCAGCTAAAAATAAAATTTCTAAAGTGGACATTAGAGAATGAGAAAATGCTTCTTCAAGGGATACATAATTAATTTGAGATAGAAAATTCCCATACGAGAATACAAAATAATTTGTTGCCCAATGTATTAGAAGAGATGCAACAAAACCATATTTCAGATATACCCAACCCAGAATAATTCCTCCAACTGTTGCTTGTGCAAATTTACCTTCACTCCAAGAATCTCCAAATGCAATATGAGAAAATCCAAATAACATACCAACAAATACAATTAGAAAAATTGCTTTTTTAGAATCAAATATATCCAATGAATTTGGAGTCCATAAACATTTGATGAAATATTTTAGAGATGATTTTCTGGAATAAAGTGCAAATAACGGAATTCCAAGCAATATTAAACGAAATCCAACTTCTTCAATTAAAGGAGCCAGAGTGACATAAAAAAATTGAACAAGATCATTTTCACCAAGAGGGGGAACTGTAACTATTCCAAATTTTTCTTGTGTGAAAGTTATCAAAGCTGAAATTAGAATTAAAATTGAAATCCATTTTGTAACACCAATCATATAATTTGATTTAGGATCATATTTTCCAAAAGAGATTAGTGGAGAGATAGATTTGAAAAATCCCTGTTTTGGACCAAGTATAGCTATAGTGAAAATTATTGCATAAAAGGACCACAATACAACAAAGGCATCACCAAGACTAAGATCAACAGGAGCCTCATACAAAGAAGTGTTTTCAAATAATGCTAAATGCGTTACAGGAAATTCATAATTGATATCACCGCCAATGTTGCTTTCAAAAACAACAAAGATACCAACAGGAAATGAAACTAATAATAATCCAAAAATCACAGATAGTAAAGCAGTATAGGGAATTCCAAAAGCTTGGAGAAGTTTATTTGATCTTGGCAATTTGTCTAATGTAATTCAATACTTTCTTCAGGAAAACCCAAATGAATCAAAGTGTCTTTAATTGTATCCCTATGATCTCCTTGTAGAAAGATATAGCCTTCTTTTGCAGTACCGCCGCAAGCATACTTGTTTTTGAGTTCTTTTGCAACAGTTTCTAAATTGTTTAATTTGGGATCTAGTCCTTCAATCATAGTGCCCTTTTTCTTAAAACGGCGAGTTTCTAATCGAATGATAATTTTGGTACTATCTTTGGCCAGTTCACCACATGCGCATAAATCTTCTGGAAGACCACAAGTATTACAAATTACTGCCATTCGTTCTAAGTAATTTCAATTATTCGCACTATTAAGCCTTGTTTGAATTATAAAATTTTCAAAATAATTGGATTTTTTAAATAGAAAACTAATGAAAAACTATGACAGAGGATTTAACCAAAAAGGCAGCTGAAATGCTACTAAACGGGGCTACTTTGTTAAGTGCACCTTGCCCATATTGTGCAGGAGTGAGAGTAATGAAAGATGGATTTGCTTTATGTATTAATTGTGGTAGAAAACCCGAGAGAAAAGATATCCCAATTGAAAAAACACCAAAATCGTTCAAATCATCATTAAAGCAAACTTTGGATAATAAATTAGAGACTCTTTCTAAAGAATTAGAAAATGAGAAAAACCATGAAAAACAACAAAAAATTCTAAAATCAATTAATTCAATTTTAGAGGCTCTAGAAAAAATCAAAACATAAACTTCAAGTAAAATCCCATATGATCGTTTGAAATCCATTCCTTAGGCATAAAAATTCAGATTTTATTGTTTTTTCTAGATGAATAAAGTTTTTATGTTAAAATCCTTGATGTCGAGTTGTAATGAGTAGTAAAAAGAAATCAGCTCCACTTCCAGCATCAAGTGGGGGTCTCATGAGATTTTTCGAAGACGAGACAAAAGGATTCAAGATGGATCCTAGAATAGTCATTTCAATCCCTATTGGTTTAATTGCAGTATCTTGGGCAATAGACATATTCCTAGCTACGTGAGAAAATAATGGAAAAAGCCTCAGATGATGTTTCAAACATACATAACAGGTTCTCCCTTACTCTAATCAATCCATCTTCACATTACTTTTCCCTAGTTGGATCATTATCAATTTCAGCAGTGATTTTTCTTGCAACATATTTTGGATATCTAGATAATATTTTCTCAAAAGATGTATGGTATAGACTTCCAATAATTATCGGAGTACTTGCAATCACTCAATTACTAGATACAAGATTTTCAAAGAAGAAAGAATACTCAAAGTCTCTTCATTCATCACTTTTTGGAATAATGTTATGGGTTGTAACACTTCTAATGGGATTACTAGCAAGTATTGTATTATCAAAAGAAACTTCATTGTTTTTTATCACATTTGGAATGTTTCTCTTTGCAAGTTTTAGAATAGGAATTTACACTACAACGCTTGGAGTAAGTCTTAGAAAAGCTTGGGCAATCTGTTTTGTTCAGCCATTAGCAATGTTTTTTGTTTTAATTCCTCAAGATTTATGGATTCCAATGCTTTCTGATCCATTATCATTAGGTTATGGAATATCCTTTATGATTATTGCAAGCGTATGGTCATATCTTACAGATAGGGCAGGAAGACCAGGAATGGAGAGTACACATAAAACAATTCAAGCATATCTTGCATCACAAGGAAATGATTTCACAGATGCTGAAGAGATCATGGAACAGCGCTCAAATGAAACTAAAGTATCGACATCACAAATTAGATTGTCATCATCAAATGGACAAAAAGAGTTCAGAATGGTTTTGCCTGAAATTCATCCAGGACCATATCATCCAGTAGGAGGAAGCAACATCCCATATCTTATTTACAAAAACTTGTCATCGTCAGCAATGGTAATGCATAGTATTTCAGATCATGCGCTAAATTTGCCATCAAGGAACGAAGTTGAAAATTATTTAAAAAATTTAGAAAATAGCGAGGTAAAAGAAGAAGGTATTCACTGTACAGAACCTGTAACGGTTCAAATTAACAAAGCAAGAGTTATCGGTTTACTATTTGGAAATAATCCACTTTTGTTTTTATCACTCTCACCACATGGAATGGAGGATATTCCAAGTTACATGAAAACAGAAATTGAGCAGTATGCAAAAAATCGAAATTATGCAAGAACAATGATCGTTGATTGCCATAATGCAATGGGTGAAGAAATTTCTAAAGAAGATGGAGAAGATATGCTAAAGGCAGCAAAATCATGTTTGGATACTCTAATAACAAAAGAGAGTCACTCAATAGA
Source organism: Nitrosopumilus sp. (assembly GCF_025698945.1). Lineage (NCBI taxonomy): Archaea > Thermoproteati > Nitrososphaerota > Nitrososphaeria > Nitrosopumilales > Nitrosopumilaceae > Nitrosopumilus > Candidatus Nitrosopumilus sp. The sequence goes on along the minus strand of NZ_JAILWM010000001.1, from coordinate 177,308 downwards.
ATTTGGTTATGCAAACTCTGATGATATGGATGTATGGACAGAAGATCTTGGAATGGGCGGACTAGGAATTGTTTGTTTGAAAATCAACGATAAAAAATATTTTCTAGGATGGGCAGATGCTAACAATATGGAAAATGGAGTAAGAGAGAAAATAATCGATAATTTTTTAAAAAGAGATTATCAGTTACTTGAGATATGTACCTCAGATACACATTTTGCTCCTGTTAAGGCTAGAAACAGAAATGGGTATTATCAATTAGGATTGATTACAAGTGCAGACAAGTTATCGTCTTGGTTTTTGGATATTGCCAAAAAATCTGAATCAGATATTTCTTCAGCAAAATTTGAGATATTAGAAAATGAAACTAAAGTAAAAGTAATGGGGACAGGAATTTATGAAGATTATTCCAAAGCTCTAGATAATTCCCTAAAAATTACAAAAGGATTTGTAATTGGAGGAGTGGTATTTTTCAGCACTAGTCTGTTTCTATAGTTTTCATCTGTTCAATGTTACCATAAAATTCATCAACAAAAGAAGAAAATTGAAAGATAGGCACAATGGGAACATTATCAATAAAATCAATTTTATCATTATATAGCGTTACAATTACAGGCACAGATATTGCGCCAGGAGTTTTTGCAACATATTGTTTTGTTCTCTCAATCTGTTTACTTACAGCACTAGTTAGAGAGGATCTGCTGTAGCGTTTCCAGTGTTTGCAGTCAATTAGCATTGCGATTCCTAAACGAATACCAACAACATCTATTTCCATTCTTGGCTTTGTTAACATCATATTTTTCATTACAGCAAAATTTTTTGAAGTTAGAATCTCTGCAGTTAATCCCTCAAAATCTCTCCAATCTAAAGCAATAGAGATTTCATCTATTGGAAATCCTTTCTCAATCAAAGAAATTGCGATTTTTAATTTATCACCATCTTCAAAATAATAATAATTTTCTTGTTTTGTCCCAATATTGTTTTTAACAAATTCATCTAAAATTATTTCAGATTCTGATTCAGTTATTTTAGTGACAGCAGAAAAATCCTCAACTGAGACTCCACCTTGGATAATTCCTTGTAGTCCATTAATCATACCAGGATGAATTTTCATATGAATTTCTTGAATCATCGTATCGATATAGGTTTTAAGAACTAATAACATCAGGGTATTATGATATAGGTTTTATTACAACCATCGAAAATTATGATTATGAAAAAATTGCTAGTTTTCATGCTAGCGCTTTCAATTGTATCGCTGATGTATAATGAATCATTTGCTGAGAAAAATACATTTTTTGATTCAGTAAAATTCATCCAGTATCTTGATGAGAATACAGCTTTAGAAGAAATAAGAAATGGAAATCTTGATCTTTATTATTTTAGAATTTCATCAGACAGACTAGAAAATACTCAAGACAGGGAAGGTTTAAGAGTTTTCGATTCCACAGGAGGTTCTTATAGCATCCTCGTAAATCCAGCTGAATCAGATGAATTCAACCCATTTTCAATTAAAGAAGTCAGATTTGCACTAAATTATTTAGTGGATAGAAAATTAATTGTAAATGAGTTAATGGGGGGTTATGGTGCCCCAATTATTTCATACTATAGTCCAACAGACCCAGAGTACCTAACAGTAATTGAGCAGCTTGAAGGATTTAATTTCAAATACAATCCAACACTTGCCAAGCAAATCATTTCTGAAGAACTAGTAAATCAAGGAGCAATAAAGAACGGAGGAAAATGGGAGATAGGTGGAAAACCAATTGAAATTACAATATTCATCAGAAGTGACGATCCTGTAAGAAAATCAATTGGGGAAATTTTGGCAGCAGAATTGCAAAGAATAGGGTTTACGGTCAAAAAAGATTTTGGGGATTTGAATAAAGCGTTTGTAGTTGTTTATGGTTCAAACCCATCTGATTTGAAATGGAGTTTATACACTGAGGGGTGGAATCGTTCAGCATTTGTAAAATATGACTCTGTTGGATTAGGACAAATGTATTCTCCGTGGTTTTCAAACATGCCAGGATTCAATGACCCTTCATATTGGAATTACAAAAATGAAAAGATAGATGGTTTAACTCAGAAAATATACACTGGAGGTTTTGAATCATATGAAGAAAGATCAAAACTAATTCAAGATGCAACAATAGAAGGAGTTAATGAGTCTGTCAGAATTTTTCTAGCTAGTAAAATTGATCAATATGTAACAAATGAGAAGATCAGCGGAGTGGTAAATGATTTTGGAGCAGGTGTGCCAAGTAGATTTACTCCAATTAATGCAAGAGGGGAAAATAATGAATTAGTTGTCGGGGTTAAACAAATCTACCAAGGAGCATGGAATCCCATTATGGGGTTAACTGATAGTTATAGCAGACAAATTTGGGGCATAATTTCAGATCCAGGATCCTTCAAGCACCCATTTACCGGAGAAACATTTCCCGTCAGAGCTTCATGGAAAGTAGAATCAGCAGGACCAGATAACAAAATAGAAATTCCACAAGAAGCAATTCTTTGGAATCCATATTTACAGAAATGGGAGAATATTGGATTAAATGCATCTGCAATAAGCAAGGTCACATTTGATTTTGAGTTCAGCAATTGGCATAATGGCCAACCAATGGATATGAGTGATATTTTACATTCTCTTTACTTTATCATAGAGTGGGGAACAAAAACAGGCGAGAATGATAAAACTTTTGATACAGAATTTACACCAAGAGCTGCTCAAAGTATTCAATCAATTAAAGGAGTAAAACAAGTAGATCAAGATTCAATTGAAGTGTATGTAGATTATTGGCATTTTGATGAAGGAGAAATTGCAGATTGGGCAATTTTGTGGAATACTATGCCATGGGAGATCACTGCTGCAATGGAACAAGCAGTGTTAGATGGAAAAGCATCGTTTTCAAGATCAGGGGCAACAAGCAAAAATATCAGCTGGTTATCACTAATTATTCCAAATGATGCAATAATGATCAAAGAGTATCTAATTAATTTTAGAGAATCTAACTTTATTCCAATTTCCCTAATAGGATTAAACCAGTCCAATGTAAATTCCAATCAAAGATATGAATCATCAATTAATTGGATTGAGAATAGAAATCATGCAGTGATTAGCAATGGGCCATTCTATTTAGAATCATATGCACCTGAATCTAGAACCATTACAGTAAAATCATTTGTAGATGAATCATATCCATTCAAAATTGGAAAGTGGTCAGAATTTGAAAATGTAGAATTTCCAACTATCAAAAAAATAGATATAAAAAATACAATACAACATGGAAATGAATTTCAAATAAAAATACAAACAGAAAATACAGATTCAATCCTATTCTTCTTAACTAACAATGAAGGAAACATGATTTTATCAAAAAATATCAAAGCAGATGATGGAAATACTTTGATTACGATTATTCCAGAAGACTCTGAAAAATTAGGACTTGGGGCAAACAATATCAAAATATTTGCAATTTCAAATTCAATTTTACAGCCTGATTTTTTTGAATCAAGTTTTTTTGCAACTAAAAGCAGTCAAGAATTACCATCAAGTGAATTAGATGATGTGAAGTTTGAAGAAAATAAAACATGGTTAGAATTTTTAATAATTCCAATCATCATTATTTTTGTAATTATCATTATTCGCAAAAAAAGAAATTATATCAAACGATAATCTTTTAGAATTCGTTCTATTTGATCCTCTGATTCTAATTTTGAGTAATCCTCCAAAAGATTCTGATTTAGATCATAGAATGTATGACCCCATTTGAATTTATCAAGTAACTCCATAGATTGATCATGAAATCCCATAATAAATAATGAAGCAGAAAGGGCTTCAACAGTAGTTAGTTTACTAAGTTTAGAATAATTTAATGGATTTCCAGCAAATAGTGGAGGAAGTTTTCTTTTAATACCATTAAAATTTTTAGAAAAGGCCTTATCTGCTAAATTCCATGAACAGTCAATTCCAACTATAGAATTAATTGTAGTCTTATCTTTAGGTAAAAGAAATTTTTCTGAAAAAGGATCTAACACCATTCCCTTATTACCAATTTTTTTGATACTTTGAGCAAGACCAAATTTGACCATCTTAGCTGCGGTACATTTTTTTGGATCATCCTGATAAAACATCAAAACCTGTAATTTCATTTTAATTGGTATTATGAAGAAGGGTATTTTGTATTTACTCTACAGATTTGTATGTAATTTTGTAGTAAAATCGTGATACTTGATCATCTTTGAGAATCTCGACATTCCAATTAGTGTCAGGTAAGAATCCATCTGAGGATTCAGGCAATATGGAAAATTTTTCTAGTCTAACATCAGGACCGCTATATCTGACGTTGTAATTTATACCACCAATTTCAACAACATCATAAATTTGGCCTTGTTTTCTAGTTGATTCTTTTACTAGACATTCCTCCGATTGTCCAATTACACACGTCCTATCTGAATACATTACTTGCAGATTAACACTTGATTCATCTCCAATAGATGTAGTAAGTAGAGAACCAGAAATGACTCTAGGTGATAAAATTTGATTATCAATAGTTTTTGTGGCAGTGACAACAGATATCATTTTTTCAGCTATTCGGTTTTCTTTTTCAACTATAGTGTCTAATTTTGGCGCAAGTGGTTTTTCTACTACATTGAACTTGATGGATTTAGTTTCAAAATCAGCATCAACTGTAACCTCATAGGAACCAAGTGATGATTCTTTGTTAGGTATTGTATATTCATAAGTAAATGAACCAGATGGACTTGGACGAATTGTAGTTATTGGACCTGTATGTTTGCCACAATAAAATGCCCCACATGTAATCTCTGTTGTTGATTTTTTAATCATACTCACATCATATTTTTCAAGATAGATCAATTTGTTGGGTTTGCCATTAATTACTACAGTGTCACCTGGATAATATTCTGGTTTATCTTGTGTTAATAATAAAGTCAATGATGCATCACTTCCAAAGGAAAAGTCATTAGCTACACTAAATGTAGACTCAGCTTTTGCATTATTGTAAACAGCCTTTACCGAATATGTTCCTTCGTTAAATACAGTTATTGGTAAATCAAAGAAACTACTAAATTCTCCACCTTGATTAGGATAAACTGCAGACTCTAGAATTTGCTTGTATGGAAAAACACCATCAAGGATTTTAATAGTAACTCTATCTGGAACCACTAATCCTTCATCACCTTGTACTCGTTTAATCACATTTCCAAGAACTTTGAGTTTTTCGCCTGCTTTGTAGAGAGATTTTTCAGTAGTTACAAAAAGAGGAGTATCAGATAATGAATCATTTTGAGGATCTATAGAAACTTTGAAGAAAAGATCTTTGCTGTAACTACTAGTAGCCACTTTAATTTTATATACACCAAAATTGGTGCTCAATGAATTTTTAGCATCTTCAGTTTTAATACTTTGAACTTTGTCAGCAATTGGTGTTTTCCAAGTCCATGAGAATTTTTGAGCATTAATTGTTGCACCAGAGAGTACTTTTGTACCATCAGGTTTGGTCAAAGTAATTTTAACAGCAGTGTCTCCAGTTGGAGGAAACAATCCATTTAGGGTGACGGTTTGAGATAAGCCATAAACTTCTTTATCCAGAGATATTTGAGGACCATCCTTAATTGCAAGAGGATCTATAATTGAAAAAGTCTTAGTTGCAGTGTGTCCTGCATATTGAGATTTAATTACATAGTTTCCAACAGTGAAAATATTTTTTGATACAGCAATATCAAGAGAATAGCTACCAGAAAGGGAAGGAATTGCCGTAAAATCATATGCTACAACAACACCTCCACTGGTTCTAGTTTTTGCTGTAGATGGAAGTCCAACTATTTCAAGAGGAGAACCGTCTTGGTGCGAAATAGAAATTTTTATAGGGGTACCTGCAATATAACTTGAATTAGCAGAAGGATCTTGAATGAAACCATTTAGTTTGATACTTTCTCCAAATGCATATACTTCCTTGTCAGAATTTACAGTAAGAGGCTCATTTGTTGCAATAAATTCAGCAGGGTTTGTAACTGAATGAACCACGGTGGTTGCTGAACCAATTTCTTTTGAAACTGTGATCTTGTAATCACCTAATCGGATTTTATTATCAGGAATTGTAAAAGCATACGTAAAAGAACCATCACCCATTATTCGAACACTATCTAAAATTTTGAATCCTGAATCACTTCCAGAGGTAACAATAGATTGTTTAGTTTGAATTATTTCCAAATCCAATGTGCTAATCCAGACTTGGTTTACTCTACCAGAAATTTTAACTTGCTCACCTAAACCATATGCTTTTTTATCAGTCGATAATGAAATTGGGACATCCTCCTTGATGTCCTTTACAACATCAAAAGTTGAAACAACCGATTTGCCAGAATATTCAGCAGTGATTTGGTAGGTTCCATATACAGGTTTAACAGTAGTTAGATAAACACTAGTTGCAAATTTGTCTTTAGTAGGATATAGATTTCCTTCAGATACTAAATTTCCTTCAGAATCTTTTACAGTTAATTTCATTCCTTCAAATGGAATTACTTTTGATGTGAATCCAGTTATTGATACTAGTTGGCCTGGCATGTATTGTGATTTATCGGAAAAAATACTAAGTTCTGCATCAGTCTTTAAAGTCTGTTCAATTATTTTATGTCCAACTGAAAAATTTGTTTTTGCTATCGCACCAGCATAACTAACGGATACATTGTAAACACCTTCATTAATTCCAAGAACTTGATGTAGACTAAGTGTTGTTTTATAATTTCGATTAAGATCAGGATACAAACTCACAGTTTTATCATAATTAGGACCAGAAATTTTAACTAAAATTGGTTCAGGTTGAAATGTGGGTTTTACAATAAAGACTTCTTTAGAAACAGTTCCCTTTATGATAGCGGTCTCACCAAAAAGATATGATTGTTTATCAGATGAAACAGTTATTGTTACTTCGTTTGTATCTTGATTTACTACAAGTTTACCATTAGAAGAACCAGCAGTAGAAGTTGCAAATTTCCAATCAGCAGAACTATCTAAATCATATCCATCATAGATCCTCTGCCAGGATTTAAAATCGTTAAAGATATCAGATTGTATAGGAGTTTTATCAACTACAGTGCCACTTACATCCCGAAGTTCTACTGATTCATTTGAATCAGTAAACCACAAACTTTGATACGAATATGTCAAGAATTGTCCTGGTTTGATTATTGTCCCAGATGGAATTGTCATAGTTTTTTTAAGAACTGTAGTAGATGCAATCTTCCAACCACTCAAATCAACAGCAGAGTCTGTAGGATTGTAAAGCTCTACCCATTCTGAGACAGATAACGCATCATCTCCAGGAGGATTAATCTCAACCTCATTTATCACAATATGATCAGGATTTGTTTGAGCATATACCGGAATTAGAACTCCAGCAAGTAAGACTATTGAAAATAGAATTAACAGAGTGCTTTTCATATGATTTTCCTAATTTGGTTGACTATTGGACTCATTTTAGAATGAAATTGAGGAAAAGTTGAGCTAGTTGTTAAAGTGATATATCTTAAAACCATGAAAAAATATCTATTTTTTCAGTATTAAGGCATACGTAGGAGTTATTCCTTAGCATAGTCACAATTTGGGCATTTTGTTTCTACGATTTTAGCGCCACACTCTAAACAAATGCCTTCACCAATTTCACGAGTTATTGATTGTTTTCTCTTGCCCACATAGAATTTGATGCCAAAATACATCAAAGTTACAATAATGGCAGCATAAATTGGAGCCATAAAGGGCATCAACCCAATCATGAAAAGAAATAATCCAACTATCAAAACAATATCGCGTTTTTCAAATTTCAATAGAATCAAGAAATTGAAGAATTGATAAAAAGATGCCGGAGCTCAGTGCCATTAGTTTACTTCATATCAAAGTCAATTCTCTAACTCATCTTCATTGCTCGGCAATTAGATTAGATTGCTTTTGGTTATAAAATAATTAAGTGGTGGGATTGGAGTGATTTGAACACTCGATCTCTGCGTCCCAAACGCAGAATCATACCAAGCTAGACCACAATCCCAGTAAGCCCAGAAACTCGCCCAATTTAAGCTTCACAGATAATCATTTTAAAGGCAGTCAAAGGATCAAAAACGTGCAATCTGAAGACTATATCAAAGCAGGAAAAATTGCAGCAGAGGTTAGAGAAAATGTCAGAGTCAAAGACTGGATTGGAAAATCAGTCTTTGACATTTGTGAAGAAGTAGAAAGTGAAATTAAAAAAAGAGGTGCCAAATGTGCATTTCCAGTAAATGCAAGCATTAATGAAATTGCAGCGCACTATACTGCAGAACCAAACGACCCAATTACAATAAAAGATACAGATTTAGTAAAAATTGATCTTGGTGCACAAATTAACGGATACATTGCAGATACAGCGGTTACTGTTTGTTATGATGCGCAGTATGATGGATTAGTGCAAGCTGCAGAAGAAGCATTGGGAAATGCAATGTCGATGATTAAAGAAGGGGTAAAAGCAAGCGATGTTGGACGAACCATTGAAACTACAATAAAACAAATGGGATACAAACCAATTGCAAATCTTAGCGGACATTCCTTAGAGCAATATACAATACATGCGGGAAAATCAATTCCAAATATTTGGTCAATTGGAGGATTTACGTTATCATCAAATTCAGCATATGCTTGTGAGCCTTTTGTTACAACTGAACAAGGTGGAGGATTTGTTAGAAATGGACAAATTAAAAACATTTTTGCGTTAAACTCACGAAAGAAAACAAAAAATGATGAGGCAGATAAATTACTAGATTTCATTTGGAATAACTTCAACATGCTACCATTTGCATTAAGATGGTTAACAAAAGAATGGGATGAGAAAAAAGCTAGAGAGTTATTAGGATTTTTAATAAAGAAAAAAGCTGTTCAGGCCTATCCTGTTTTAATTGAAGTAAATGAGCAAAGAGTTGCCCAAGCAGAACACACATTCATTCCAAATGAGAACGGAGTAACCATTACAACAAAGGCAATTTAAAAAAAAGAATAAAGATGAGTGATGAGATAAGCCCTTGTCCAAAATGTGCAGGTTTTATGTTTAAAGAGCAAGGAGAAGACACGTCATGGTTTTGCCCAAAGTGTAATGTAAAATTCAGGACAAATTAAAAATTTATTGTTCTAGGGTTTCAGCAAATATTTTTTCTATTCTAGTTGTTCCATTACAAGATGAACATTTAGAAGAAATATCAAATAAAACATCACCTTCAGAAAATTTTCTTTTTCTTAACATACCGCATTTTTGACATTTTTCAACAGAATAAGCAATAGTGATTTTTTTCTTTGAGAACATTATTGAGGCACCCCAGATGTATTGCCAACACCTATTATCAATACAGAATCACCTGAGTTGGTATTTTCATCAATCATCTCATAAACTTGAGATAAAACATTATCTGCTTGATCCGCAATTTCTTTTGTCATCAAAGTGATTGCCTCTTTAACTGATTGTTTAATGACTATAGAAAATACCGGAATGTTGTTGGTGGTTGCAATTTCTTCGATATGGAATTTTTCTGTTCCAATTCCACCTATTGCTGCACCAAAACCTTGTGCAATCGTAGCAGAATCTTCGCCCTCCATCTTTAACGCAGCATCAATCATAATTATTGCATCAATTTTATTTTTAGAAATAATTTCCTTCAAAGCATCGGCCGGTCTTCCAACAGTAGAACCAGGTCCTTCAGCTTTTAATAGAAATAGATTTCGCTCTTTATATTCTGTTTTTGCAAGAATTGTTTGAAATGCAACTATCTCTTTTTCACAAGGAAGCATCATTTTTCCTACAATCATAGGTCCAATACCATCTCCAACAGGTTGACCTGCCTTAAATGCAGGAATTGCATCTTTCATTGCCTCAGCTTGTTCCATTATAAATGGAAGAACCATTTGAAGAGGCAAAATCAATGGATAATTGTTTTGTTTTTTAGCAGTCAAAAACATGTGATTGATTATTTTGTAAATCATCTGCAATGAGGAAGCAATTTCAAGCAAAGTTTGTACCTTGTTTAATTCCAATTCAGAAATTTCAGGAGAAAGAGATTGAATATGATTTCTAGTATAATCTTCGCGCAGTCTTACCATGTGTTGAACTTTATCCACAATTCCATTAGGGTCCATATCAACAGGCATTATTGTAAAGTAATCCAGAAATTTATCAATTTTTTTGCCAGGTTCTTCTTTTGGATTTAGATTTTTTTTAATGTAGTCTATTAACTCTTTTTTAGATTCCGTTCTATATTCATCAAGTTTACCAATTCCTTTTTTTATTTCTCCAGAAGTTACGTATAGTTGAATTCTTTGACCATAAAATACAAAGAGAATGATAGGGATAATCCAAATTAGCATCATTAATGGATTAGTATCATCACCCATTGAGAATAATTGATCAAAATCAAAATTTGTAAAATTCACTAGACTCTGCGATCGTCGGATCTAAATTAAATCATTCGTATTATTCCATAGCCAATTTTACTCCAAAAATTGTAAAATCCATGCATAGAAGCCCAAAAATCTGGCGAGTCCTTTTATTATAGTTAAAATACAAAAAAATCTGAATATGCCACAAACAAAACCTATCGTAAGTGTGGAAAACGTTGTAGCCTCAGCAGATGTTGGGCAAAAAATGGACTTGAATGAAATCACTAGAACATTTCCAGACGTAGAATATCATCCAGATCAATTTCCAGGATTGGTATTTAGATTAAAGGTTCCAAAAACTGCAACATTGATTTTCACTTCAGGTAAAATGGTATGTACAGGTTCTAAATCCGAAGAGATGGCAAGAAAAGCCGTTAAGACTGTTGTACAAAAACTTCGTAAAGGAGGAATCAAAGTAAAAAAAGATGCAACAGTTACGATTCAAAATATTGTTGCTTCAATTAACTTGGGTGGAAAAATCCATTTAGAACAAGCAGCGAGAACTCTTCCAAGAAGCATGTATGAGCCAGAACAATTTCCAGGACTTATCCATAGAATGTTAGACCCTAAAACAGTCATATTGTTATTTTCCTCAGGAAAACTTGTCTGTACGGGTGCTAAGCAAGAACCAGATGTTTACAGGTCTGTTAACAACTTGCACGCATTACTAGAAGAAAAAGATCTTATGATTTATGACTAGTCATAGATCAAACTTATTTTCATTAATTTCTTTAATTTTTACTTATAAAGACAATCAAATTTTTATACAAATTTTGCAATAGAAAACATCCAATTCAGAAAATATGGTTCCCAAAGAACCTACATTAAAAATTTTGGATGAGAGGGGGATAACTTGGACTCCCTTTCAAAATATCTATTTTATAGGACTGCCCAAAGGAATTTCTTCATTTACTGTTAACCAATAGGGTTTATCATCAACATCTGCTGCCAATAACATTGCATTTGATTCAATACCTGCCATTTTTTTTGGTTCAAGATTTGCAATAACAATTACAGTTTTACCAACAATGTCTTCAGGATTATAATATTGAGCACCACCAATAATCACATCACGCTGATCATCATTTCCTAAATCTATCCTACCTTTAATAATTCTGGATTTTCCCTCAATAGGCTCTGTTGCAATAATCTTTGCAACTCTAATGTCTAATTTTGCAAAATCATCATATGATACATTGGACATATCAAATCATAATTAATCCCGTTAAAATGAATTTCGAATTATACTAATTCCTTTTTATCAATTCCACTAGTTTCAATCTCATATCGAAGAGCAGCTGGTAATTCCATGTATTTTTTGTTAACCAAGATGATAATTTGATCTTCGGGAACATTAACTTTTTTTAACAATTTTCCACGTTGATGTGCATAAGCATTTTTCCAAAAGGCAGATCCATCAAGTGTTCCAATTTTTGGCATGTATTTTGAGGGTTTCATTTTTTTCAAATTTAAGTTGACTGTGACGGAAGAATGGCAAATGCCATTAGAACTGGAGTTACTGTTCTGGATTTTAGGCATGTTGCCCATCACAGTCTATTTGTCATGTGAGAGGATTCTAATATATTTAATGCGGAATGGCAAGTATAGAATATGGCTACAATTGAAGTAGAACTTGAAATTAATTCTACAATTGACAAAGTTTGGGATATCATATCTGATATTGATAATGAACCAAAATTTTGGAAGGGTACAAAAGAGATCAAAAACATCTCAAAAAAGGAAAACAAGGTTATTAGAGAAATCATAATAGCATTCAGAGATCAAAAATGTCTTCAAGAAGTACATCTTTATCCTAAAGAGAAAATAGAGGCAAAATTTACCAAGGGGATAATCGATGGTGTGAAAATAATTTCATTAAGTTCCAAAGAAGACAAAACAATTCTCAAAACATTTTGGGATATAAAATTAACAGGGATGATGGGAATGTTTACTGGGATGATAAAGAAGCATATCAAAAGTGGTACAGAGCAAGCAATGCAGAGTATCAAATTAGAAATCGAGAGATAAACTTCATGGAAATAATATTTGATGTTTTCAATTATTCACTAACTGCAATATTAATAGGCATTTGTGTAGCATGGGTTTTTCTAATTAAATCAATGGCAAATTCATTTAGCCATACACCATATTTAGACAGATTTGAAAATATTTCAAAATCATTGCCAAAAGTTTCTGTAATTTTGCCAGCAAGAAATGAAGAGAGATTTGTTGGAAAGTGTTTGGACTCATTAGCAAATCAAGAATATCCAAATTATGAAATTATTGTGATAGATGATTCATCAGATGACAATACAGGTAAAATAATTTCAGAGTATGCAAAAAAATATTCAAAAATAATTCCTGTCATTGCAAGACCCAAACCTAATGGATGGATGGGAAAAAATTGGGCATGTATGGAAGGCTATAAAAAATCAACAGGGGAACTTTTGTTATTTACAGATGCAGATACCATACATGCAAAAAATGTAATGCATCTTGCAGTATCACATCTAATATCATTTAATTTAGATGCATTGTCTGCAATTCCAAAAATGCTCACATTTGATTTTTGGACAAACGTCACACTACCAATGATATCTACATTTCTTCATTCAAGATTCTCAGCATTGAATGTTAACAATCCTGCAAAAAAAACAGGTTATTTTTTTGGAAGTTTTTTCATCATAAAAAAAACAACATATGAACAAGTGGGCATGCATGAAGGAGTAAAACACGAAATCATAGAAGATGGAGCACTAGGAAAAAAAGTAAAAGAATCAGGACATAAGATAAAACTAGTTAGAGGAGAACACCTAATTCAAGCAGTCTGGGCAAGAGACAAAGGAACATTATGGAATGCCTTGAAAAGACTCATGATTCCTCTATATCTTCAAAGTGGAAAAATAGCAATAGGAATTTTTATTGCAATTGTATTTTTGTTATTTGTCCCATTCCCAATATTGTCAATAGCAGTGTTATCCCCAATAGAATCAGGATCATCAAAAATATTATTGGGGGTATCTGCAATAGCATCGCTATTAATTTACACAGGGGCAATAATGGAAATTAAAATTGGCCTAAAGTTGAAATTAAAATATGTATTTTTTGCACCACTTGGTAGTTTAGTTGTGGCGTTAGGATTTTTGAGTGGTTTACTTCAAGCAAAAAGTTCATCCTCAGTATCCTGGAGAGGAAGGAATTATTCAATGAAAGACCATACACAAAGTTCCCTAAGTGTATAGCAAGCCTTTTAGATAGAAAACAAAGAATAGAAAACTCATGGACAAGTCAGGTTTGTTTGTAGGTGGTGGAATAGGAGCTGCAGTCGTAATTGGAATTTTTCTAGCAATTTTTGTAACAGTACCGGAATCAATAGATCCACAAACAATTGTAGACGAGAATCACATTCCAAATGCAATTGGAGAATCTACAGATGTCTTTTCAAAAAATTTGTCTTTAGTGGAAATTTTTGAAAAATCAGAGCCAGGAGTGGTCAGAGTTAATGTTCAAAGAGGAGAAGAATCTGAAGGAGGAGGCGGAGTTGGCTCAGGTTTTGTTTTTGATAAAAAAGGACACATCATCACTAATGCACATGTAGTAAATAATGCAAAAAAAGTCATTGTGACTTTTCTTGATGGTCGCTCTTACAATGCAGATATGATCGGAGTAGATAAATTTACAGATATTGCCGTAATCAAAGTAAATTCAGATTTAGTGTTATTACATCCTCTGGCTCTAGGAGATTCATCAAATCTCAAAGTGGGTGAACAGATTGCTGCTATTGGAAACCCATTTGGATTATCAGGATCAATGACATCGGGAATAGTCAGTCAATTAGGAAGGTTGCTTCCATCAGGTGCAGGTTATTCAATACCAGATGTAATTCAAACAGATGCAGCTATTAATCCAGGAAATTCAGGAGGTCCATTAATCAATATGAGAGGAGGAGTTGTAGGAATCAACACCGCAATTCAATCAACCACTGGAGAGTTTACAGGTGTAGGATTTGCCATTCCGTCACAAACAGTTGCAAAAATAGTCCCAACATTAATTGAAAAAGGAGAATACAAACATCCTTGGATCGGTATTGCTGGACGAGACATTGATCCAGATTTAGCAAACGTTTTAGAATTAACTGAGGCAGTGGGATTTTTGGTAATCACAGTAGTAAAAGACAGTCCTGCTGAAAAAGCAGGATTAATCGGTTCAGATAAATCAATTGAAGTAGATGGAGTTAAATTTCCAGTTGGAGGAGACATTATTTTATCAGTTGACGGAATTGAAGTAAGAAAAATTGACGATATTTTGATACATCTTCAAAGAGCAAAATCAGTAGGAGATGAAATGGTTTTAGAAATACTCAGAGATGGAAGAACAACCAATGTCACCATTACACTTCAAGAAAGACCAAATGGGAATTAATCCAATACAAGCATAAATACAGCTAGACAAGAATTCTTTCTGTTGAATAATATTGTCTTAAACTCTGAGAGTTTAAACAACGTATTAGAGAACAAGACAATCGATCGTCAAGACATCCTGAATATTTTTGAAAAAGCAAAAACAGAATCTGATGAATTGTTTTTCACTGCACAAAGACTAAGAACAAAATATAAAAAAAACACAGTTACATTCTCCAAAAAAGCTTTTTTCAATATTGTGAATTTGTGCAAAGACACCTGTTCATATTGTACATACAAATCTGAACCAGGAGAGAGAAAATTATCATTAATGTCAAAACAACAAATTTTTGATCTTTTACAGCTAGCAAAAAAATACAGATGTGTTGAGGCACTCTTTGTTACTGGAGAAAAACCTGAACTAAAATATCAAGAAGCACGAGATTGGTTACGAGAAAACGGGTTCAAATCAACAAGCGAATATCTGATTCATTCATCAGAACAGGCATTAGAAGCAGGATTATTTCCACATACAAATGCAGGAAATCTGACTTTTCAAGAAATGAAAGAATTGAAGAAAACAAATGTATCGATGGGGGTTATGCTTGAAAATGTTAGTGACAGACTGACAAAAAAAGGAATGCCTCATTACTTGGCATCAAGTAAAAAACCAAAAGAGAGATTGGAAGTTTTAGAGAATTCCGGAAGACTAGGCATTCCAATGACAACAGGGATTCTTGTAGGTATTGGTGAAACTATTGAAGAAATAATTGATTCAATAATCGCAATTAAAGAACTGCACCAAAAATATGAAAATATTCAAGAAGTTATTTTACAAAACTTTCAACCAAAGTCAGATACAATCATGAGTAATATGCCATCTGCTGATGAAAAATATTTCAAAATAGTGGTTGCACTCACAAGAATCTTAATGCCTAAAATGAACATACAAATTCCACCAAATCTATCACCCAAATCTTATCAAAGTTTTCTTTCAGTTGGAATAAATGATTGGGGCGGAATATCTCCTTTAACACCAGATTTTGTAAATCCAGAATTCTCGTGGCCAGAAATCAACAAAGTAGATGAAAATTCAAAGAAATCAGGATTTGAACTAAAGTGTAGGTTTCCAGTATATCCAGAATTCTTTTCTTTTATTGGCAAAGAGTTAAGAGATAAGATATCATTAATTGAGGATGAGGAAGGTTTGGTAAGAGAGGATTATTGGAAATGACAAACATAGACTCACTTTTTAAAAACGCCGACCCAATTGTGGTAGATATTCTAAACAATGCATTGTCAGAAAAAGAAATATCCGCTAATGATGGATTAGAACTTTACAAAACACAAGGAGTGGATTTTCATTTAGTTGGATTTGTAGCTGATGAATTACGAAGGAGAAGAGTAGGAGAGATTGTATCATATGTAGTTAACAGAAATATCAATTTTACAAATGTCTGTATTAAACAATGTGGTTTTTGTGCATTTAGTAGAGATTTTAGAGAGGAGGAAGGATATTTTCTTCCAACAGAGGAAATTGTAAGAAGGGCAAAAGAAGCACATCAATTAGGAGCAACAGAAGTTTGCATTCAAGCGGGTTTACCTCCAGATATGGAAGGGGATTTGTATGAAAACATCTGTAAAGAAATTAAAAAAGAGATACCAAATATTCATATTCATGGATTTTCACCTGAAGAAATACTATATGGTTCAAAAAGATCTGGTGTGTCAATCGAGGAATTTCTAAAAAGAATGAAAGAAGCAGGTGTAAATACACTACCAGGAACATCAGCGGAAATCCTTGATCAAAAATTAAGAGACAAAATATCTCCAGGAAGAATCACTGTTAAAGAATGGGAGAAAATCATCAAATCTGCCCACAATTTAGGAATAAATACTACATCGACAATGATGTTTGGACATTTAGAAACTCTTGAAGAAAGAGTCAAACATATTGAAAAATTAAGAGATATTCAAAAAGAAACAAAAGGTTTTACAGAATTTGTGCCTTTAAATTTCATTCACACTGAAGCTCCAATGTACAAACATCAATTGCATGAAGGAATTAGAAAAGGAGGTAGTGGTAATGATGTATTGTTAACACATGCCATTGCTAGAATAATGTTAAACAATTTTATCAATAACATACAAATGTCATGGGTAAAAGAAGGTCAAAAAATGTCTCAGCTATTACTAATGTGGGGAGCAAATGATTTTGGAGGCACACTGATCAACGAAAGTATTTCCACATCAGCTGGTTCTGAATATGGGCAACTACTAAGACCAAAAGAAATTAGAAGAATGGTTAAAGAAATTGGAAGAATCCCTGCGGAAAGAAATACTCAATATGACATATTGCGAAAATTTGATAATGATAACGAATTAGAAGAAGAACTGGACAAAGTTACAGACACATCACAGTTTGGATCATATGTTGAATTAATCAAAATTAATAAATTCAAGTATTCAAATCCAAGGAGAGAGTAGTTGTCTGCCTTAGAAAAGGCAATAAGTCATTCAAAAAAAATAGGAATTGATGAAACAGAAATAGTAGTGGTTAAAAAAAAGATCACCACTGTTAGAATTACAGATTCTGAAATTGTAGAAATAAAACAGAATTTCGATAAGAATTACGGAATAAGGTTAATTCACAATAAAAAAATAATTTCTCTTCAAACAACAAATCAAGAAAAAATCGGAAAATCAATTGATGAGGCATTTTTATCAATTTCAAGTTTAAAACCAAGAATTTTTTGGAAGGGATTGCCTTACAAAACAAATTCAAAGAAAATTAAGGGTACCTTTGATAAAAAACTTGAAGATCTATCAGGTAAAACAGCAAGTGATATCGCACAAAATATGATAAATTCTACATGTAACAGTAAAATAAAAGCGATAACCGGATCACTGAATATTGTTTATGAAGATTTTGAATTGGAAAATTCTAATGGGTTGAATTTTAAAGATAAAGCAACATATGTCTCTGGAATTATCAATACAGAATCAGAAGCAGGCACAGCCCCAGTATCCGGAATTGGACATGCATGTTGTAGAACATTATCAAATTTTTTGCCTGAAAAAATTGGAGAAGATTCAAAAACAATGTGCATTGAATCAATTAACCCTAAAAAAATAGATACAGGGAAATATGATATTATTTTTGAGCCATATTCAGTAGGGGAATTATTGGCTTTTGTCATAGCAACAAATTTTAATTTAAAAATATTTTCAGAAAAAAAAAGTTGTTTTTCAAATAATTATTATGAAAAAATAGCAATAAGCGAATTAACATTAAGTGATGAGCCACACATTCCAGAAGGGATTGGAACAAAACATGTGGACGATGAAGGAGTGATGACAGAAAAAAGAAATTTTATTGAAAAAGGAGTTTTCAAAAATACTTTTTCTAATTTATTTGACAGTTACAAAGAAGGAAAAAAATCATCAGGAAATGCATGTAGAATAGGATCACCTATGGGAAGAAGTTCAGATCCAATTACAATATCAGCACCACATAATCTCACAATACCTAATGGAGATTATTCTCAAAATGAATTAATCAAAGATACTAAACACGGATTATTGATTGGGAGATTATGGTATACATATGCAGTAAATCCAATTAAAGGAGACTTTTCTTGTACGGCAAGAAGCGGAATTAGAGTAATTGAAAATGGAGAAATTAAAAGTGCTGGAAAATCAGTTAGAATTATTCACAATCTGCCCAAAATGCTAAAAAATATTTCAGGAATTGGAAATAATCAAATCAACGTGATACAATGGGCATCTCTTCCATCAATAACCCCATCAATTCGAGTTCAAAAGATAGCAGTTAATTCAATTTAAGACAAGTTAGGCACAGATTATTTAAAAAAAGTGATTATCAGATAGGCGACATACCCCATAGCAAGACCAACTCCCATAATCCTATTGACAACCCCTGTCTTTAAAGCAATAAGTAATGACACACTAAAAATTATCATCACCGCATAATCCACATAGACGTCAGAACTAATAATGACACCTCCTAGAGCAGCACCAACTCCCATGATCATCAAAATATTGTAAATATTACTTCCAATGATATTTCCAATACCAATATCAGAATGGCCTTTCTTAATTGCTAACAATGATGTAATTAATTCTGGAAGAGAAGTTCCAATAGCAATAACTGTCAATCCTATTATTTTTTCAGATAAACCAAATTCTTTTGCTAAAATAACCGCATTGTCTACGGTGATAATAGCACCAACATACAATAAAACAATTCCAATTCCAATTAGACCAATTGCTTTGAGATAGACATTATTTTTTTCCTTAATTGAATTTTCATCCTTTTTCTCTCTATGTTTTAGTGCATCCTTAATTGTATAATATGAAAAAACCCCCAATCCAAACAATAGCAAAACACCATCATATTGTGAAAGTTCACCATCAATGGAAATCAAAACAAGTAGAAATGAAACAGCTAACATTATTGGAATTTCTTTTCGCAAAAGAGATTTGTTCACCACTACAGGAACAATCATTGCTGCAACGCCAATTACCATTCCAATATTTGCAATATTGCTTCCAACAATGTTTCCTAAAATTATTGCACTATGCTCACCTGCTGCTGCAACACTGGCTGCAAGTTCTGGAGTAGATGTTCCATAAGCTACAATAGTCATTCCAATTACCAGATTGCTAATTCTAAATTTTTTGGCAATTACAACACCACCATTTACTAACCAATTACCTCCAAAACACAACATTACTAATCCAACAATTGTCAGAATAGCACTAAGAATAATTTCCACAATATCATTTCAGATAATGATTGTTTAAATGAGATGATTTACTAAAAATTCACAATTATAACAATTCCAATTAATGATGAGAGTAGATTTAGGCACAAATTTCAGGTAAACTCGTAAAAATTTATTTATTCAATTTGTCTCAAAATCTAATTTTGAGTGCACATAATCAATTATTTTAAAATAATCTGAACGTGGTTCAGTACTAATCAGAAATAATTCGTTTGAATTTATTGGAACGGTAATCATTGTTACTTTTTCATATTCAGTAATTGAAGATCTTTCTTTTCCTATTTTGTATGCTAAATTAGTATAAAGTTCTCTTTTTTGGATTGCATAGTGTATTGACATGCTAACTTGATCTCCAGACAACATCTGTTCAACATTTTCTTTGGGACCTCCTGCTACTATCTCTCCTTTGATATTTGCTATCCCAGCAAACCTCACATGAGGATCTAAATCCAGAACATGTTTAGTTAACTCGTCATAATGGATTGTCAATTTTTTGTCCCAGATGTTTTTTTCTTTCTAAATATTTCATCTTTGTCTTTCAAATTTTCAGTGTAATCATCCATATCAAGCATAAATTCTTCTTCCTCAGAATATGCAGATTCTGCATGTTCACTTATATCCAATCCAATATCTTCTACTTCAGGTGAAACTCTAATTCCGATTAGATGTTTAAGTACTTGTAATATAACCCAGGTTCCACCAAATCCCATGGCAGCTGCAACACCTACACCAACTGCTTGAATCCATAATTGATCTGGATTTCCAAATAGTAATCCATCAACACCACCAGGATTTATTGCAGTACTTGCAAAGATTCCAATTGCTAGTGCACCAACTATTCCTGCAACTCCGTGAACAGAGCTAACATCAAGGGCATCATCAATTTTTAATTTTTCTTTAAACAACACCACACCAGAATAAGAGATAACACCAATTGCAATTCCAATTACAAATGCATGTTCAGCACTAACAAATCCTGAAGCAGGGGTAATTCCAGCAAGTCCTGCAATCGCACCATTAATTGTTGCCACAACAGAAGGTTTTCCTGTTCTAACCCAAGAAAGTCCAGCCCAAATTAAAGCAGAAACTGAGGATGCCATATGAGTTACAATTACAGTGTTTCCAGCAACTCCGCCCGAAGCAGACAATGCACTGCCTGCATTGAAACCAAACCAACCAAGCCATAACAATGATGAGCCAAGAACTGCAAGAGGGATGCTGTGTGGAATCATTATAGCAGGGCCATAGTGTCTTCTCTTTCCAAGTACCAATGCAGCAGCTAAGGCTGCCATTCCAACACTAGTATGAATCACTATACCACCTGCAAAATCAACTACACCAAGTTGAGCTAACCAACCGCCACCCCAAACCCAATGAACTAATGGATAATAGATCAACATTGACCATGCAGCAATAAATATGATAAATGAACTAAACTTCATTCTCTCTGCAATAGTTCCAGTAAGCAATAGAGGAGTAATTGCTGCAAACATTAATTGGAATTTAACAAAGAGTACCCCTGGAATTGTTGGAGCATATTGTTCTAATGGAGCATCAGACGGAACGCCTTTCAAAAATACCCAATCCATATTTCCAACTAATCCTTGAGATGAAGGGCCAAATGATAAACTAAATCCAAATACAAACCACATCACACTCAACAATGCCAAACCAAAGAAAATCTGCATGAAGATTGAAGCAGCGTTCTTTTTTCGAAGTAAACCAGACTCAAAAAGACCTAATGCAGGAATCATCAACAGAACAAGACTTCCAGCGACAAGCATCCATGCTGTATCCCCAGAGTCCAAAACCATAATGAAAAAATTATCTTAAAATTAATAACAATGTCTAAAATTGATGCTCAATTGATTATCATTTGGACATCAAAATCAGAAATTATATTTGTGTAATTATCATATCGATTACTAAATGCTCAAAGTAGAAGTTATTTTAGGAAATAATGATGTCATGAACATTAGCGAAGGTCTCAAAGAGATCAAGGTTGGAGGCCTAACAGTCTCCAAAGTTAGAGGAAGGGGAAAGAATCCAGGTCCTGAAATTCATGCCTCAAAAGGAAGTGAAATTTTTGTTCCCCAATTTAGCGATAAATACAAGTTGGAGGTAATCATTCCAGATTCCAAAGAAGACGAAGTTGTCAGCATTATTAAAAAAAATGCAAGAGTAGGTAAAATTTTCATATCACAAATTCTCAGAGCAGTAGACATCATTACAGATGATGAAGGGGAAGTGACAATTTAGATGAAAATTGATTTTTTACGTAAAAGTAAATTGTTTCACAGAGAAGAGATAAAACCACTTAATGCTAGAGACTATGTTAAAGTTGCAGCAATAATTGGAATCATAGTTGTACCCTTACTTATGGGTCTAGCAGTATGATAGTATCAAAAATTTTCATAGCAAAATTATCACTTGCAGTAGTAGGTATGACATTAATTGGATTGTATTTGTTTTTGCCAGTAATGTAATTGTTAAAAATCACCAAAATTATTTTCGTAAAGCATTGTAGGGTTTTTCAATTGTTTTTCTAATGCAGGAAGAGATTTCATGATACAATAGTTTGTGAAATCACTAAATGATTTTATTCTATAATCATCTCTAAGTTTTTCTTTGTTTTCCTCATAAACTACTTGTAGTTTATGCAAAGTAAATTTTTGTAATGGAACAAACCTACTACGTTTAGGTAATGAACGAGATTTAGTTTTTGGTAATTCAAGAATTTCAAGATCTTGATTTCCATCAAGAGTATCCATGTCCACAACTTCTTCCATTTCAGAAACAAAGATTTTTCCTCCATGATTTGATGACAGACCAGAATTTTTGGAAATCATCTCAACAACTTTTCTTGCATCCTTATCTGATACAACCATCTCGATTTTTGCTAAGGGTATTGACTGAAGTCCACTAGAACCAATGCGAGAACCTTTTGATTCATCATAAATTTGGTTATCATCTAAATTTCTTTTATCAATAATGTAAGTCCCAACAGTACTCAAGAGGGTCTTAATAGATGGAAAATTTTTTCTTTTAATTACAGCCTCAATTTTTTTCATGAAAAATTTCACATTGGAGGGGTATTTATGAGAATTGTTTATTGTCAGATATTAAATCAAAAATCACTATTTTGATCGCTTTATTCATACTAAAAACATAATGTAGGTGTAAAAAAATCAGCTAGAATGATCAAGAAAACTCAAGTTAAAGACTAATAAGGTAATGTACCGTACCATACGGTATGATGCGAGCAAGACTAACATATGTGCCACTAGAAGTGGCAGACCAATTTGGGGATTTTATCATAAAAAGAGATGAGCAGATTCTCGATGCAGTAAAAGCAAGAACAAGAGATTACAGCACTCTATCACTCTTGAAATTACTATATCAACTCAGAGGAAATCCAATGACATTCTCAGATCTATATTCAAAATCAAAGATCAGAATGAAAAAATCATTTTTGAATTATCTACATCTATGTGTAGATTACAACTTCATAAAAAAAGAGGCAGTAGGAGCAAACGTAATTTACACAATCACAGACAAGGGAAGAGTCATGTTGAGTTTATTCATGCAAAAAGACAACCAGTATGAAGAAAAATAAAACATGCAAATACCATGACAGAAAAAAGTACTGAAAACAACCTAACCAAAAGAGTGCAAAAGACTTGCTCAGCAAAGTAATTAGATAGAAGAAATCGACGTAAACCGTGAAAAGTGAATTTCCAGAAGCAGAAGTATATGAAACTAAGAAAGTAGAACTAAACAGCCCCATAATATTTGCAGGGTTTGTAGGAGCAGGATTAGTAGGACCAGTTGCAATCAATCACATTATAGAAAAATTGGAAATGACTGAAATTGGATTAATGAGATCAAAATATCTTCCACCATCAACAGTATTCATGAGAGGGAGATTACGTCATCCATTTAGATTCTATGCAAATCAGAAAGGAACAGTTTGTGCAATAATTTGTGAGATAACATTGCGAATGGATGGAATCTATTCTCTAGTATCATCAATTTTAGATTGGGCAGCAATGAAGGGATCAAAAGAGATCGTCATTCTAGATGGAGTTGCAAGTGCAGAACATGACAAAAAGGCATATTGTGCAGCTGAAGAAGATCTAGTTAGAACAATGGCAGATAAGGATATCAATATGATTCCACAGGGATTCATAACAGGAATTCCAGGAGGGATACTAAATGAATGCCTCATGAGGGAGATTCAAGGAGTGACATTATTAGTAAAGGCAAACAACACCGCACCAGATTCTGCGGCTGCTGCAACGTTAATTGAGGCATTAAACAGATTCTATGAAATGAACATAGACACAAAAGAACTTCAAGAAAACAGAGATAAAATAAACTCAGAATTCAGTGAATTGTCTCAAAAATATGTAAAGCATAGAGAAGAGATATCTGGAATGTATATGTGATCGAGACAATAGGCAAATTCTTTTATTCACAGCAGATGCGCAACAAACTATGACTCTGACCTACAAGAAAGCAGGTGTAGATATTTCTAAAATAAAGCAGAGTCAATTAGCAATTGGAAAATTAATTTCATCAACTCACAAACTTCAGAAAAAAGCAAAGATAACACATGGATTTGGTCATTATGCAGGAATTGTTGAAATTCCAGGAGGAAAGCTTTTGGCAACACATACAGACGGCGTAGGAACCAAAGTAGTAATTGCAAATATGATGAAAAAATACAACACAATAGGTATTGATTGTGTTGCAATGAATGTAAATGACATAATTTGCATAGGTGCAACACCAATTTCATTTGTAGATTATATTGCAGCAAACAAAAATGATCAACAAATATTCAAAAAAATTGTCGAAGGGTTAGTTACTGGTGCAAAAAAATCTGCAATGCCAATAGTTGGGGGAGAAACTGCAATAATGCCAGATGTTATTGATGGAAAAGGATTTGCATTTGATTTAGCAGGAATGGTTGTAGGGCTAGTAGAAAAAAAAGAAATTGTTCTAGGAAATAAAATAAAAACAGGAGATGTAATAATAGGGGCAAACAGTAGTGGAATTCATTCAAATGGTTATTCACTTGCAAGAAAAGCATTACTAAAAAAATATTCAATAAATGACAAAATCAAAGGAGTCGGTAAGATAGGAGAGGAATTACTAAAGCCAACTGAGATATACACAAAACCAGTTTTGGAGATAATTCAAAAAACCAAAGTCAGTGGACTTGCTCATATTACAGGAGGAGCATTTACCAAATTATTACGCCTAAAAAAGATCGGTTATCAGATAGACTCACTTCCAAAAATACCACCAATAATGGGATTAGTAGAGGAACAAGGAGTAAAACCAGATGAAATGTACAAGACTTTCAACATGGGCGTAGGATTCTGTGTGATTGCACCAAAAGAAAATTCTTCAATAATTAGATCAATTTTCAAAAAATACAAGATCTCAAGTCAGGAAATTGGAGAGATCATTTCGAAGAAAGGTGTTTTTGTAAACTCTAAAAAAATTGCATAATGAAGTAAAAAATAATTTTTCAGAGTATCACCTTATATGACACATTTCTAAAGTAATTACAGAGATGGCAGCAGAGGCACATTTTATTCAAACAATTATCGGTGTAGGAATACTGTTGTTTGCAGCCAAATTAATGGCAGAACTTTTCCTCAGATTAAAACTTCCAATTGTTCTTGGAGAACTTTTGGCAGGAATGATAGTAGGACCATTTGCATTGGGAGGGTTTTTTGTAGTTGATGGAAAACAATTGTTGCAAATTAATGATGAAATAAAAATTTTAGGAGAGATGGGGGCTATCGTCATATTGTTTATGGCAGGACTTGAGATGACACCCAAGGAATTTCTCAAAGGAGGTAAAGCGTCATTTACAGTAGGAACACTAGGTGTAGTTGTTCCATTTTTTGCAGGTCTAGTAGTTTTTCAAATGTTTGGTTTTGATGCATTACAATCAATGTTAATTGCTACTGCACTTACGGCAACAAGTATTGCTATTTCGATTCAAGTCTTAAGTGAATTTGGTAAAATAAAAACGCCTGAAGCTAGATTAATTATCGGGGCCGCAGTGGTAGATGATATTTTAGCTATTGCTGTATTGTCAGTCGTATCATCTATTGCAGGTGCGGATGGCGGGGTAGACAATATAGATATCACAGAAGTGGTAATTACAATTTTACAAGTTTTAGGATTCTTTGCAATAATGTTAATTGTTGCAGTAGTAGTAATTCCAAGAATCATCACTCCAAGATTATGGAAGGCCAAAGGAAGTGTAGAAGGAATTGCAACAGCATCATTTTTTGGAGCAGCTGCACTTGCAGGATCCATAGGGTTATCCCCGATTGTAGGAGCGTTTGCAGTTGGAATGGCATTATCAACTACCAAGGTATTTGAAAAAGTTGAAAACTACATTGGTAAAATTGGTTTAATTTTTGCCCCACTATTCTTTGCAATTATTGGAGCGCAAGTGGATTTGAGAGCAGTGGATTTGAATATTTTGATTATTAGTTCAGTAGTGATTATCGTTGCAGTTGTAACAAAATTATTGGGATGTGGATTGCCAGCAATGTTATTTTTGAAAAACAGAGCCCAAGGAATGAGGGTAGGAATTGGAATGATATCAAGAGGAGAAGTTGGATTAATTGTTGCAGGAGTAGGAGTAACAGCAGGAATTCTAACATCAGAAGTATATTCTACAATTGTCATCATGGTTGCAGTAACAACGATAATCACGCCAATATGGTTGAAAATGGAATACAGAAAAGAACAAAAAAATAATACTAGTTCAACTGAACAAAGCCTTGAGCAAAAACCAGAATAAATCAGCAAATAGTCTTAAATTATATAGAAAATTTCAAATGATAAATCATGTTATTAGAGATTAAATTAACTGGAGAAAGGAATTGATAGATTATAGTGAACTATCAAAGCAAGTTCTCAATCTTTATCCTCAAGTAAAATTTGCAGGAATAGTAAATACCAAGGGAGAATTGGTTGCAGGAGGACCAAAAAATAACGTTGAGCAAATACTCACTAAAGACGAATCAAAAATGTCAATGCATTATGCAATACAGAAAAGAGAACTCTATACTAATTTAGCATATAAAATAGGAAAAGAAAGATCAGCCATTACAGAATTTGAAAAAGCAGCATTAGTTAGCATCCCATTAAATTCTAATGAGTTATTTTTAATCAGAACAGAGATAGGAGTAGATTATCAGAAAATTGTTAATTTTGTGTACTCAAAGATAGACTCCAAAAATCACATTCGTGAAGAAATTAAGTCAATTCAAGAGGAAATTGCCAAATTAAAAAATCTTAAACAAATTAAGAAAAAGACAGTCAAGAGAAAACCAGCTAGAAAGAGTGCAACCAAGAAAAAGACAGTCAAGAGAAAACCAGCTAGAAAGAGTGCAACCAAGAAAAAGACAGTCAAGAGAAAAAAGAGTTCAAAAAGAAAAATAAGCAAACAAAGATAAAATTTGAGAAAATTAAATTATTTAACGAATTTATGTCAATAAGAATTTGAATAAACATGAATAAAATGAGTTCAGATTTTTCTAAAGCATGTAGTGAAATTACACAGAATCTCCTTACAATTTCTGAGCCTAACAAAAGTCAAGTCAAAGAAGAAATAAAAAAAATTTGCTTAAAGTATTCTCTAGACAGAATTCCTAGAAATTATGAAATTCTATCCATGGCAAATGAGTCAGATTTTAAAAAATTGAGAAAAGTTTTGTTAAAAAAACCTGCAAAAACTGCATCAGGAGTATCGGTTGTAGCATTAATGCCTAAACCATATGCATGCCCGCATGGTAGATGCACCTATTGTCCAGGAGGTATTGAATCAAATTCACCAAACAGTTACACAGGAAAAGAACCATCTACACTAAATGCAATTGAAAATGAATATGACCCAAAATTACAAATCATATCAAAAATTGATAAGCTAATAGCATTTGGACATGATCCGTCAAAAATGGAGATTGTGATTGTCGGAGGAACTTTTCTATTTATGCCAAAAGACTATCAAGAAAATTTTATCAAATCATGTTATGATGCACTAAATGGAACAGAATCAAAAAATCTACAGGAAGCAAAATCAAACAACGAACATGCATCCATTAGAAATGTAGGATTTACAATTGAAACAAAACCGGACTATTGTAAAAAAGAACATGTGGATCTAATGTTAAACTATGGAATTACAAGAATTGAGATCGGAGTTCAATCATTACAAGAAAGAGTGTACCAAATTGTTAACAGAGGTCATGATTATAATGACGTCACAGAATCTTTCCAAATTTCAAAGGATGCAGGTTACAAAATAGTTGCTCATATGATGCCAGGTTTGCCAACAATGACTCCAGAGGGAGACATTGCAGATTTTAAAAAATTATTTTCAGATTCTGCTTTACGTCCAGACATGTTGAAGATTTACCCATCATTAGTAATAGAAAATACCCCACTCTATGAGGAATTCCAGCAAGGAAAATACAAACCATATTCAGATGAGGACATGATCAAAGTTCTAACTGAAGTAAAAAAGAACATTCCAAAATGGGTAAGAATTATGAGAATACAAAGAGAGATTTCACCTAATGATATCATAGCAGGTCCAAAATCAGGAAATCTAAGACAAATAGTTCACCAAAATTTAGCAAAACAAGGATTATCATGCAAATGCATCAGATGTAGAGAGGCAGGGTTATCTCAAAGAAAATCAAATAGTATGGACATCAAAATGAACAGAATTGATTATGGCTCTTCAGCTGGTAAAGAGGTGTTTTTGTCATATGAAGACAAAAATGAATCAATTTATGGATTTTTAAGATTAAGAAAACCTAGTGTTGATGCTCATAGAGACGAAGTAGGAAATGATTCTTGTATTGTTAGAGAAATTCACGTTTATGGAAAATCATTAAAACTGGGGGAGAAAGAAGATAACGAGATTCAGCATTCAGGACTAGGAAAGAATTTGATGAGAGAGGCAGAAAAGATTGCTAAAGAAGAATTTGATTCAAAGAAAATACTTGTAATTAGTGCAGTTGGAACTAGAGAATATTATCAAAAGCTGGGGTATTCGTTATATGGGCCATACATGTCCAAACAATTGAGCTAGTAAACAATGTCAGAGCAAGAAATTATTGGTAAAGGTACTTGGATTGATAAATTAGCTTCAGAATTACTTGAAAGAGAGAAATCTCTTGGAAGAAATTTAGATATTTTAAGAGTTGAAAGTGGACTTGGAGCATCTGGAGTTCCACATATTGGAAGTTTAGGAGATGCAGTAAGAGCTTATGGTGTTAAATTAGCATTAGAGAATTTAGGATACAAATCAGAATTAATTGCTTATTCAGATGATCTTGATGGATTAAGGAAGATTCCAGCAGGGTTTCCTGATTCACTTGAAGAGCATCTGGCAAAACCAGTATCATTGATTCCTGATCCTTTTGGATGCCATGATTCATACGGAATGCACATGAGCAGTATTCTTCTTGACGGATTAGATAGTGTTGGGATAAAATATGAATTTAGGAGAGCTAAAGACACTTACAACCAAGGATTACTAAAAGAACAAATTCACACAATATTGCAAAACAGTTCTAAAATCGGTGAAAAGATTTCAGAATTAGTCGGGCAAGAAAAATATCAGAAATATTTACCATATTTTCCAGTATGTGCAAATTGTAATCGATTGTATACCGCAGAAGCTACAGAATACATTGCAGAAGAGAAGAAAGTAAAGTATCGATGCCATGATGCAGAAATTGGTGGAAAGAATGTCAAAGGATGCAATCATGAGGGAGAAGCAGACATTACAAAAGATCTTGGAAAATTAGCCTGGAAAGTAGAATTTGCAGCAAGATGGTCAGCATTTGATATCAGATTTGAAGCATATGGAAAAGACATCATGGATTCAGTTAAAGTAAATGATTGGGTATCTGATGAGATTTTAGATTTTCCACATCCTCACCATGTAAAATATGAGATGTTTTTAGATAAAGGAGGAAAAAAGATTTCAAAGTCATTAGGAAATGTATTAACTGCACAAAGATGGTTAGAATTTGGAAGTCCAAAATCAATTCTATTATTACTGTACAAAAGAATTACAGGTGCCAGAGAGCTTGGTTTAGATGACATACCATCATTAATGAATGAATACAACGAGTTAGAAGATATCTATTTTGGAAAAATCAAAGTAGACAATCCAGCAAAACTTACCAAGATGAAAGGTCTTTATGAATATGTAAATTTACTAAATCCACCAAAACAATCTAGCATTCATGTTAATTACAGACTTTTAATTGAATTAGCAAAAATCTTCAAAGAAAATAGAGATGAAAGAGTAATGAAAAAGCTGTTAGATTACGGAGTAATTAAAAATCCAGAACCAGAAATTGAAAACCTTATCAAGATTGCAGGTAATTATGCAGATGAGTTTGATCAGCAAGAAAAAATTCAAGTAGAAATTGATGATGCAACAAAAAAAGCACTAAAAATTCTAGTGGGTGCACTTGGTGCAGAAGAAGAACCTGAAGATATTCAAAATACAATTTACCAAATTGCAAAATCAAATGATGTACAACCAAAAGATTTCTTTAAAGTATTATATCAAATAATTCTTGGCACATCAAGAGGACCAAAAATTGGTCCATTCATTTCAGATATTGGAAGAAAACAAGTAGCAAAAACACTTTCAGAGTATGTGTAAGTATGGTTCACGGAGATCACAATAAAACAAAGAACAATGGAGGATTTGCATTAATAATTTTTGGAGCTCTGTTACTATTTCTTGCTCCAAATATCTATCCAAATATGCCTGAATTAGGCACAATTTCCTTGGTTGGAGGGCTAATAATTGGCTCAATAGGATTCTACCTAAAATTTTTTAGGAATCGAGAAAAGCAATAATAAGAAAGGTTCATCTTTTGGAGAATAACGTTTAGAGACATGGGGTTTTTTGGTAAAAAGAAAATCGAAGAGGAAAAAATTTCTGAAAACAGTGAAGAGTACATACTCAAAGAACAATTGGAATCAGAAGTAGAGAACCTGCAAAAAGAATTTAGAGAAAAACAAGAAGAAATCTCAAATGTTACACAAAAGATTCAGACTGTAAAAGAAGAATATTCGGCCACAGTTAGTAATTTAATGTTAGTCAAAAAAGAATTAAATCAGAAAAAGATGGAGTTAGACGTAATCCAACGTGAACATAAAGGACTCCTAGAAAAAATTAAAAATTCACAAAAAATTAATGATTCAAAATCAATTAGTGATTTTAACAAGAC
This sequence comes from Nitrosopumilus sp., assembly GCF_025698945.1. Lineage (NCBI taxonomy): Archaea > Thermoproteati > Nitrososphaerota > Nitrososphaeria > Nitrosopumilales > Nitrosopumilaceae > Nitrosopumilus > Candidatus Nitrosopumilus sp. The sequence goes on along the minus strand of NZ_JAILWM010000001.1, from coordinate 146,322 downwards.
TAAAGAAACTCTTTCAAAAATGAAAGAAGAATTAGAGGAAGTTACTAAAAAACATGAAGAATTAAAAGAAGAAATATCTAACGAACAATCAACACTAAGCAGTATTAGAAAACAACAAGCAGAATCTCAAAAAGAACTTGACGAAGCAAACGCTAGACTATACAATGCTAAAGAAGAATTAAATAAAAAAGATCAATTTGAAGACACAAGTATACTTACACCTAAAGAAAAAGAATTCATTCAGGGACATGATACAAATCAAAAAAGTTCAGCAGGAATTATTGAAGCTGCAGGTGCAGTAGTTGGTTCTTTAAAATCAAAACTCAACATGACACAAAAAGAATTAGAAACTATTCAAGGATTACTAGAAAGAGAGAGAGAAGAACACGAAATAACTAAACAAGAACTTGAAAAACTAAAAAAATTAGCATCATAGATTTGCAAAATGTTTTTTCCACTTTGATTTTATTTCTTGCTCAGATATCCCCAAATCATATAGGGGGGAAGTAACCTCGGATACATGAGAAACGCTTACCATCACAATTGAATTGATTGGACTTTTCACCCCTATACTTCTATAATATGCAAGAATGTCAGCATAAAGATTTGAGTCAGTAATGATTCTAGCCTCACCCTTGAAGAGATACCCCTTGCGTAAAAGAGGGTCAATCACATTAATTTCAACATTAGAATTATTTTTTAAATTAGTAATGGTATCAGGAGACCTAATGTCTGCAAAAGCTAAACTTGTATTATTCCAACCAATGATTGTTCCTTTTGGAGACAAGTTTGGTTTGCCATTAGGAGTTACCGTAGCAACATATCCAAGTCGTTGTTGACTTAAAAATTCTTTAATTTCTTCAGAGATCATATCTAATGTTACTACAAATCACTACAATGTATTTACTTTTTAGAATTATCTCATGATTTCTGCCATCTCAATTGAAAAGAAGAAGAATGCAATTCCGCCACCAATTATTGCAATCCAAGCTGCTATCTGTTTAATTTTAGACATTTGATGGGAAAAAGCCAGTCTCACTATTGAATCTAATTGAATTTCCCAGACAATTATAATTAGACTGACAGTAGATCTAGTATTAGTGGCAGGCATCAAAGATATTGGTAAATTTTTTGTATTTATTGTTGGAGGATTAGTTGCAATAATTGTCGGTTCTTTTATGATTCGAGGAACAATGCATATGTGGGATAATCCAGATGATGAAAAAAAGGATAAAAAAGATAAGAACTAAAAAGCAAGTTTTGAATTATCATGATCATAATGCTTCAAGATTCTTCAATTAGAAAATCATTAGACCAATACATTAAACGAAGAATACAAGAAATTCCAACAGAAATAAAACAAACTTTTCCAAACATTAAAAAAATTTGGAAGTGTAATAACGAATTAGATTTTCTTTATGGATATTATGTTGGAAAAATTGAAGAAGGATCATTACATTATTTGCTGAAAGCTACTCGTGCATCAGCTGGTGGTTATGTAGATACTTTTGAAATTAGAGGAATCATAGAGACACACAAAAACGAATTAGTAGATTCAATTAGATCAGCAATCAATTAGAGAAGTAAAAATACTACATCAGTATTGTAAATACATGGTAGGGCCAAGAGATGGGGGATTTGGATTTGATCAATCTAAAAAATATACAAGTGTTGATAATCTAGATGAGATTTGTGTACAGTGTCAAGCTGGTCAACACAGAAAATGTTTGAAGAAAGCAAAACAGCAAGAAGTATGCGAGTGCGAGCACTGCATGATTTATGGTTGAATAAAAACATAGATCATTACTTTTTAATACAATATGAAATTAGTAGTTGATCATGTCAAATCAGTATACATTTCATTGTAGATTTTGTGGGGAAGATTTTGGTTCAGATGTTGTAGAATTGGCTCTCCATATTGGCAAAGTTCATGATATGCCTAGAGGCACAGAATAAAAAATAATTTCTTAAAAAATGAAATGCAATAATAAAAAATTGGTTGCTATCATGATAATTCCATTCACTTGAATGGAAAAGACAAATGTGTTGTTAAAGGATGTAAATGTGAAAAATTTCAGAGTTAAAGTCCAGACAATTTATTTTCAAGGTCATTAATTTCATTTTGGTAAAATTCAGAGACTTGTTTTGCAAATTCTTTATGTGAAGATATTATTGAAGATAACGCGTCTTTATACTCTGGATGTCCTTTTTTGAGCACATCACAGGAATCAAGTGATGTGATGTGGCCAGTTACTGTAGCCATTGCACCTTTTTTGTTAAACTTTACAATTCCACCAAAGGCCTCAATTAGCATATAGGCAGAGTCTGCTTTGCATTTGTAAGAAACTCTACCGGTTTCAGTATTGAATAGTTGTGTTACACCACCTGGTTTTCGTGTAACTGTAACAGTCATGAAGAAATAGAAAATCAGGAGGTATTAATTATTTTAGAAATCTATGCTGCAGGTTCATTAGTGGTTGTAGCTTCTGATGCAAGATACTTGTCAATCTCATTGATTCCAAGTTTGTCTCTACCAAGAAGATCAAACTTTTGTAATATGGTTTCAAATTTTGTTTCTTCTTGTACTTGCTCGTTAACAAACCATTCTAGAAATGCATATGTAGAATGATCTTTTTCTTTTTGGGTCATCTCAACAATTTTGTGAATTGCCTTTGTAACTGCTTGTTCGTTTTTTAATGCAGTCTTGATTAAGGTTTCAAGAGATTTGTAAGAACTAACTGGTGCTTTAATTGCAGGGATTGTGGCAGTAGCTCCAAGATCATTTAGAAAATGAACTATTTTGAGCATATGAGTTCTTTCTTCATCAGATTGTGCGTAAAAATAGTTTGCAGCGCCTTGATATCCTGTTACTTCACACCATGTAGCCATTGCAAGATAGCTATTTGAGGCAGAAGCTTCAAGAAGTATTTGATCATTGAGTGCCTTTTTTATTTTTGGAGAGAGTTTCATTGTTTTCATTGTTACTGGTTCTTTTCTATTAAAAAAACTTGCTAAATTAGTTAGATTAAACGCAATAAATCCTTCATAGTATGAATTTAGTTATTAAAAAGAAAACTGCAAATCCACTTAGGAAAACTATTCCAGAATAGCTTAGAATTTTAAGTAATAATGACGGATGATGTTCTTTTGCAAGAAATTTACCTGTGACTAGTCTAAAATTAAAAATTGCAATAATAGGCGCTATTACAAAAGATAATACCGTTGCAAAATCAACTAACTCTTTGAAATTATTTTGGAATTGAAAAATCACCAAAAGTGCACCAATTGCCAAAACAAACAGAAAAACAGTATAAAAAATCCGGAATTTTGGATATTTTGTAAATTCATTTGTAGAAAAAATTAATTCTACTGTTCTTTGCATGGATCTAGAGTATCCATCAAAAACAGCAATAATAGTACCAAACATCACTGTAAATGCAGAAGCTGCAATTACGATGTAGCTCCAATTGCCAATAGTATGAGTATATAGTGTTACAACATGGTGTGCAAATTGTGAATTATCGTTCGGTAATTCAACTCCAGACCCAAAGAAAATGAAGGTGCCTAAGATGACAAACATTATTGCAAGAATTCCAGTAACAAGATATGCTAATCTAAATTCAAATAATGTCTCTTGTAATTTTGGCTTGTAGTTTGTCTGTTTAATTCTTTCCAAAGTCCACAAGCTGTTCCAACTAGAAAGATCAAGAGCTGTTGGCATCCATCCCATCAAGGCCAACAGGAAAAAAATTCCAGCCATATCAAATAATTCTTTAGGAGTAAAATCATCTACGGACTCAACGGGTCCATTCCATAAAGTCAGTAGGAATGCCGAGACTGTTGAAATCAATAGCACAATAGCAATAATCTTAATCAAACTATCCAAAGCATTGTATCTTCCAATCGCTAAAATTGCAACACACATGGCAAATAAAATAACAACAGTCCAATCACCTAGAATATTAATTCCAAAAAGATTCTCAAAAAATCCAGCAGTAACAAACCCTACTGCCCCAGTAACAAAAAACATTGAAGATATTGTTAAAAGAAAATATAACCACAGTGCAGGTTTTCCAAGTTTTTTGTATCCATCAATTATACTTGTTTGTGTAGAGTTTGCATAACGAGAACCATATTCAAAGAAAGGATATTTTAGTAAAGTAACTAGTATCACAAACCCAAGGATCAACAAACCAAAATCAGCACCTGCTCTGGTGGATTGAATTAAATGAGACACCCCAATTGCAGTACTTGCAAATAATATTCCAGGTCCCGCAGTTTTTGAAAACCTTGAAAATTTTTCATTCATTACAATATTGACATTCAAAAATCTTGTTTATAACCTAGATTTGAAAAAAAAATAATCATTAGGAAATAAATTCAGATTTAAATATCGGTGAGAAATAATTTCCTTATGCTTTTTGGAGTTTCTGCAATTCACAGCCCAGAATCATGTCCAATTAACAATGAAGAAAGTAGAAAAATATTCATGAAGTTAGGAGAAAAATTAGAATCAGAAAGTCAAAAATATGAAAATGTCAAAGTAAAAGAATTCTACATGTCTGTTTTAGAACATGAATGGACTATCATTATAGACGCAGTTAATGCACATGATATTGAGAAGCTTTGCATAGATGTTGGGATTTCGGCAATAAGTACAGTAAAAATTGTGCCGATGAACTTGTATAGTGATACACTGAAAAAATTCCAGTCCAGTTAATCATTTTTTGAACAAATAACAGTCAGATGTATGATCATTTACCATGCCAACTGCCTGCATAAAGGCATAACAGATGGTCGGTCCAACAAATGTAAAGCCTCTCTGTTTAAGATCCTTACTTAATTTAGTTGAGATTTCAGTTGATGCTGGAAGTTCTGATAATTTTTTGAAAGTGTTTTTAATTGGTTTATTATTTACAAACCCCCACAAGTAAGAATCAAAAGAACCAAACTCTTTTTGAATTTGTAAAAACTTGATTGCATTGTTTATTGCCGAAGTGATTTTTAGTTTATTTCTAATAATAGATTCATCATTAACTAGTTTTTTTATATCTTTTTGAGTAAATTTTGAAACTAATTCAGGATTAAAATTTGAAAAGGCATTACGATATCCATCCCTTCGCTTTAGAATCGTAGTCCATGAAAGACCAGCTTGGGCGCCCTCTAAGATTAAAAATTCAAATAATTTTTGATCGTCATGAACAGGTTTCCCCCATTCATTATCATGATAAGAGATATTTGGTTCTTCTTTAGCCCAATCACATCTATTCTTCATAGTTTGGTTTATCAAGTAATACAAAATATTAGTTACCAAAGATAAAGTATGAAACTAAACCAGCAATTACTTCAGATAAATAGGAATTTTCTAATATGCTTTATAATATCGGCATCACTTTCTGCAGTTGCAGCCCAGCTACTATCAGATCAAGAAAATTATCTCAATACAACAATCACAATAATTATTGGATATGTAATTTATTTTGGAATTTTTTCATGTCTATTCTATTACGATAATAAATCACGATACAAGTCCATGAAAAGAGAGATTATCAAAAGGGAGATAATTGCTTTGATTTCATCGTTTGGTATTGGTGAAATAATTTATCTTGGAATAAGATGGCCGTCATTATATTATTTTTTGGAGATAGGTATTGAACCATATATTGCATCATTAGTCTCTGAAATTATTTCTACTGTATGCTATATGGCATCAGTGACATTTTTTCTAAGAAAAACTAAAACGTTTTAGTTTTTTGCTAGTTGTGTTACAAGATCAGTAGATGTAATAATTCCTACAATGTTCCCATTATTAGTTACTGCAAGTTTTCTGATTTTTTTATCAGTCATTCTTTTAGCAGCTGTAGAAATGGGTTCATCGTGATTAATTGTAATAAGTGGGGTGGACATTATTTTTTCAACTGGGGAATCTAATGATAATTTGTTTGCAGCAACCTTGGTTGCAAAATCTCTATCAGTTACAATTCCAAATGGATTATCATCTTTTTTGACAATAATTGCACCAATTCTACCTTGTTCCATCATTTTTGCAATTTGTAGTAGGGTAGTAGAAGTATTGACACTGATTAAGGTTTTTGCCATAATATCTCCTACAAGAATATCAGATAAAGTGAGATCTTCACGGCTCATTACTAACTTTTGTGAAAGGGATATTTAAGATCTTACCATGCAGAAAAATTACAGATTTTTCTTTAAGGCAGAATCAAGAAATGAAATGGTTTTAGTCCATGCATCTTTTGATTCTTCAGGAGCATATCGGTCACCTGATGGATTTGCAAAAGCGTGATTTACTCCAGAATAAATTTTAATTTCATTTGGAATTTCTAAGTCATTGAGTGTTTTTTCAAATTTATTTACAGTATCAACAGTAATCCCTTGATCAAGTTCTGCAAATATTCCTAGTACAGGCCAATTAATTGAAGATAATTTTTCATAGTCAGTAATTAGACTGCCATAATAAATTACAGTTGCATCCATTGCATTATTATTCAAAGCAAGGTTTAGAGACTGCCCTCCACCAAAACACCAACCAATTGAACCAATCTTATCTACAGAATAATTATCAGTCAAAAATAAAACTGCAGAATTCATGTTCTCAAGCCCATCATCTAAATTATAACTGCTAACTAATTCCCTTGCTTGCTCAGAAGTTGTTCCGATTTTACCATTATAAAGATCAATTGCCAATACAACATAGCCGTGAGATGCAAGTTTGTCAGCCATCTCTTTGATATTATCATTTAATCCCCACCATTCGTGAATCATTACAATACCGGGATAATTTCCATCAGTAGTTGGTTTTGCCAAATAGCCACTTGTATCACCAAAGTAATCTACTGTTTCAGAAGTAGTGTTATAGTTACCCATTGTAAAAATTTCAGAATTATTATTTTTATTAGTATAATCAGGAAGAATATGAATTGCCCAGCCACGTGAAATTAATTTTTCAACACTTGCAGGATTAATGCAAGCTGGTAAACCATTGGATTTTTTCAAAACTAATTCCTTGCCTTCCGTACATGTGACATTATTTGGATCAGTACCTTGGGAGATTTGCTTTAGTGGAGGTGGAAAATAAGCAATGGATGGAATTTCATATAGGGCAGATATTGTTTCAGAACATAACACATCATCACAGTCATCATAAGACATGATATCCCATTCAGATTTTCCAGAGGATTGCTCAGCATTAATCATTGAAAACGAAACAAATCCTAGAGAGAGTAAAAGAATCAAAGAAAGTAAATGGAATTGATTTTGCATTGTTTGTAAATATCTTAATTAAAATTTAAAGTATTGTTTGAGCAAAAAAATAGAGATTAAGGATTCACTGTTGCCAGTTTATCCTGAATTCTATCATAGTATCCGTTTACTTCCATTGCTGGAACGTTAAATGAAGCAGATATTACATCTCCAACACTTGCGCCACAGTTAGGAACTACAACGGAGTGTCCCAAAATAGATTCTGCAACACAGCCGTAATCAGTTACAGCAATGACGGTTACATCCTCAGTTACTAGAGTTGGAACGATATTCCAAGGAGTGAGTGTTAGTACTAGTATTACTGAAGTTGCAGCAGCCAAAATTGCTAGGAACTTTAGCCGTGGTGCTTGTTTGTTTGTTGTTTGTTGCATTTCTCCTCACCATAATTATGCTTTTTAGGTATATAATCTAGGGGTAAGTTTTCTTACTAGTGCCAATTATTTTATTAGGTAAACAGGGATTTTTGATTTGTGCAAAATATAATTTGAAACACTTCCTATCATATCATTTGATGCAGAACCAGCACCGGTAGTACTCATAACAATATGATCAAACTTTCCAGATTTTGCAGTATGTAATGTAACATGGCTTGGTGAACCTCTTAGTAATTTGGTTGTAAATTTGACGTTCTTATTTCCAGCTCGTTTTGCTGCTTTTTGTAAAAGAATCTTTCCTTCATCTTGAAGTTGTTTATCAAAAGCTTTTGTTCTTGTGCCACCCTCCAAAACATGCGGAATCACATGAATTGCAGTTACTTGTCCATGAGTAAATCCTGCAAGAGTTATTGCCCTATCCAAGGCTTCAAATGATTTTTTCGAGCCATCAATTGGTACTAAAATTCGGTTTAAATCCATAAAAAAATCAAATTTATCTTCAATATTAAGTGAGAAAGTTATTTTCATAGATGATATTATCTGAAGGATTGATTTTCATCAATGGTAATTGTCTGGTCTTATTTATTATACAATGAACTGGTAAAATTATGAAATACGCCAAGGATTACAAAAATACTCCTAGAACAATTAAACATGATTCAAATCTAGCTGATGTCTTAAAAAAAATCATTGATGAAAAAAAGAGCAGAATACTTGTTACAGAAAATAATAAAATTACAGGAATAGTATCTGAGAAAGATTTAGGATTGTTCCTATTAACAGATGAAACAGAACAAAAGCTAGATGAAATTCCATTATCAAAAATTGTTAAAAAAATCATTTCAGTAGACGAAAATACCAGCCTTGATGAATGTGCAGAAATAATGCTAAAAAAAGCAATTGGTTCTTTGGTTGTAAAATCAAACGATGAAGTTGTAGGCATTTTAACAAAGACAGATCTTGTGAGATATTTTACCAAAACACATGCAGGTGAGAAAATAGTAGGAGAGTACATGTCGCCATACTATGCCTGGCAATACTTGGACACCCCACTATACAAAGTAGTTACAAAAATGATTGATGAGAAGATTTCCAGAGTAATTCTACGTGATCATGACGAAATGCCAGTAGGAATAGTTACTTTTAGAGATTTGTTTGAATTAGCATTAAAACAAGGAAAATATGAGGATGTTCTAGATAACACAGATCCAGTAATTTCAGTAATATTTCCTAGAAAAGGATTCATTTCGGAATCAGGATTTGGTGGGAGTGTAAAGGCTAGCGATGTTATGAGTAAAAACATTGTTTCTGTAGATTATGATGAGGATTTAGCAAAAGCAGGAACAATTCTATTAGAGAAAAACATCAACGGAGCTGGAGTGCTATCTGGTCATGGAAGCATTATTGGAATAATCAGTAAATCAGATATTGTAAAAGCTATGGCATTTTTGAAATAATTTTATTTTTCAATTTCATGTTGATTTAAAACTACAATGCATTCATTTAATACGGAATTATCAGATATTGCTTCTGTTTCTTGTAAATTGAATTCTTGATTTAATTGTTGATCATATTCTATCAAATCATTTCTGTATGTATTGCATGCAGATCGAAGAAGTCGCCAATAATAGTAACCCTTACTCATCTCATTTTTAATTTCATCATGTTCTAATTTTAAAATTCTAGAAAGTGTTTCATAATCAACTTTATAATTATCAAATTTTTCTTTTACAATCAAAGGTAGATCCTGATACCAATCTCTCCCATCATCAGTTTTTTGAACATTGTTAATTTTCTGTAGTTGATATTGGACTGAATCATGTAGTATTTCCACCACATCATTAGCCTCAAGTAACTTCATTAATTCAGGGTGTATCACAAAAATCGTATAATAGATGCAAAATTAAGCGTATAGGCTAAAATCAATTATGATAATATCAGAAGCGTAGAGAACATTGAAATTTATTCAGAATCGTCATATCCACTATCTTTTCCACATTGAGGACAAACTCTTTGATTTTGCCATAATTCCTTTCCACAATTTCTACAGGATTGAGGCTTCATGACATTATTACTTTAAAATTAGATTTAATATTTTTTAATTTTTCAATTCTATTTAATATAAATTGATTTTAATTTATTTTTTAATTTTTTTGCTCTAGGTTTTGTTCGTAGTAATCGCCCACAGCAAGGACACCATAACCCCTCCCATTTTACGAAAATCTCACATTGTGGGCATCGTTTTTGACCTTGTTCATATCTGCCGCCCTCTAGGCTGTTGCTTTTGGCAATGTATTTTTTACAAGCACCATTACAATGCACAAATTCTAGTAAAGGCAGTTATAGAAAATAATGTCGATGATTACTTAATCCGATATCGAAGTATTGCTAAAACAGAGTCATCAAGTTCCAGTTTTTTAATTATTTTTTGGGATGTTGCAAATTCAATTTTAGATGATGTACTTTTTGCAATCTCCAGCATTTTCATTATATTTCTAAATTTAGGATCAGAATAATAATCAGTTGAAACAATTAGTGTGTCTACTGCACCAATTTTTAATGCCTTGTAAATTTCATCATTTTTTTTAGCTGTCAATCCGTCTTTGACTAATTTTTCATATTTATCAATAATTTCTGCAACATATTTTTTTCGATATTGATACAGATGATGAATTATTTTCTTTTCAATGTCTTTTAGAGGAGTGGAAAAAGACAAATTTTCTACAAACTTACATTTTTTTGTTAATTCCGAATCAAGTTCACCATAGAATTCTGTTTTTGCATGTCCAGATCCACCCAACAATATTAACTCTGAATTTGAATTCATCATCCTCACTTTGTTTGCAACTTTTTTAAAGAAAACATGAATTTTTGTCTGTCTTGCTCTAAGGAATCTTCCTTGACTTTGTCCTCCTTTTCGGTGTCTTCCCTGTAGATCTATTCGTAATGTAGATTCTTGAGTAATCTGATCCCCATGAAATCTTTGTATTCTTGCAGTTTTTTGATCTATTGTTACCAACAAAACATCACGATTAATTTTAAGAATGTCACGAAATGGTTTAACAAAAGGTTTCTTACTTACCATGTAGACATATGGTAATTTTTTTGAAATCCCAATTTCTTTGATAATTACTTTATCATTTTTTATCCAGCCAAAAATACAAAGAGTTTTTGCAAACTTTCCTGCAGACGGCGGTTTTTCTTTGAGTTCGAATATACGTTTTTCAATTTTAGATTCAATTTTTTCAAGTAACTCATTTCTCTTTGTTTCTTGTAGCAAAGATATTGTTTCCATTCCCTTTCCATATGGATAATAAACCGATACGCATTGAGTGTCAACTTGTTTTAATTCATGCAGAAATCGGTTTATCAGTAACCATTCAGAGGGTTTGATTTCAGAAAAATTTTGATTTTTTTGCACTAGTTATGATTTTCTTGTTGGTATAAAATCTAAACAAATTTCTTAATTGATAAATATCAGAAAATGCAACAAAGTAATATCCTTCAAGAAACCTGCAAAGATAAAATTTTTTGCAGGCTTGAAGTGCTTATTTAGTTTGGATTAAGATGTTAACGGACCCGACCGGATTCGAACCGGCGACCTAACGCTCCGCAAGCGTTCGCACTATCCAAGCTATGCAACGAGTCCGAAAGTTTTGGGCCAATCACGCTTAATTTGGATTGCGATTATGCAGTTTCAGCAAAAATGTATGGTGTTTCATCGGTTTCATGAAATGTCCATGCAGTTGGCAGCGAAATTGTATTGATAGATTTTAGATGATTCTGCTCAATTAATGTACCCCACCCAGCTTCATTTTTCGGATCAGTTTTGTATTTTTTAGAATATGTTCCTGCAAAAACCCATCCAAGTTTAGTAAAATGTGATGGAGTTATTTTCTCTAAAACACCACTAGCCAACTCAATTCCCCCCATCTGTGCTAGACCACCAATAAAAAAAACAGGATTTGAAAGATTCAGTGAAGAATAATCAAATTGGATAGCATTAGCACAACTAGGATGAAAGTCTACAGTACTACTGAGAGTTTTTTGAACGTCTACCAACATGTTATCAATCTCAATACTGTATGATTCCAAACCCAGAACTTTTGCACAAAAAGCAATTCTTCCATCACCTGAGCCAATATCAATAATTTCTTGATATCTATTCTCTTTTGCAATTAAACTTAAGACATATGCAGACATTATCCAAGTGGGAGAAAATGGTGCATGACTTGAGCCATGTTGGATACTGTTTAGCCAAAATTTGTTAATGTCACCCTCGTAAACAATGCACAAAGTATCTCCAATAATTTTTTCATATGAATTGTAATAGATTGGATTTTTTGTTGCAAACTGATGTAACAATTCCAAGTCACGTTCTTGTATTGGAAATAATTCAGATTTTGAAGCTGGGATTACTTCTTGAATATGACTAGCTCCATCATATACAGTGACAAATTCTTTTTTTAGACTGACTAGATTTTTTGCAAGGGATTCAATCATGAGAGCCCATCTTCGTATTGTTTTACAAATTCTTTTGTGCTCATAATTTCTCTAAGATACTCATATTGTTTTGCTTCGCTTTCAATGTCTTCTTTAGATTTATTTTGAAGAGTTTTTGATTGTAATTTTTTTGTAAGGTTTTCAATAGAATCAAAAAGTTGTTCTGTGATTTTGGGATGGATATTGGAATTAAATTTTTTAGAAATGATTTTTTCAACGGATGAAATTTGATCAAGTAATGAAGGGTTTTCATTTGTTTGTTTGAGCATTGTGACCATTGTTGATACATTCATGACTTGATAATACATCTCAACAATTTCATGAATGGATAGTTCTGAGTTACTTTCAGCATTATTAATTAGATTTTCTAGTTTTTGAGATTCTTCATGAAACATATCAGAAATATCATTTGAACTCATGGGAACAAAAGAAAATTAAATTTTTAAAAATGTTGGGGTTATGCTTCTTTTTCTGCAGGTTTGACAAAAACATAGTTCATAATCAATCCTGCAATAATACCACCTAGAACTGGTGCTGCCCAATATAACCAGTGGAATTCCCAAAATCCAGATATTAATGCAGGACCAAATGTTCTTGCAGGATTTACTGATGCACCAGTTAGAGGTACAGCAATTAAGTGAATTAGGAAAACCATTCCACCAATTGTAAATCCATGCCATCCTGGAGATGCCTTTTTGTGAACTGCGGTCATAAAAATTACAGTAACTAAGAAGAAGGTAAGAACTGCTTCAACTGCAAATCCAGAAGCAATACTGTTATTGATTAATTCGCTTGGACCACCTTGAGTTCCAAAGTTAACTGCAGCACCAAGTTCTGGCAATATTGCCTTGAGAGTAGCAGCTGCTGCAACTGCACCAATTAATTGTGAAATAATATATCCAATGCCATCTGCAATTCCTATCTTTTTTGTAATCATCATAGGAATAGTGACTGCAGGATTAATGTGAGCTCCAGAGACATGTCCAAATGCATAAACCATCAGAGCAATTGCGCCACCATGTCCAAGTGAGATAAACAATACAGATTGAGTAGTCAGTGTTTCGCCAAATGATGCTATAGCCAAGATAACTGAAAGTGGACCAAAGAAGACCAAACCATAAGTTGCAATTGCTTCAGCAAGATATGCTCTTGGATTTACCATTAAGCTAATCCCACTAGAATTTCCATATAAAAGATTCGGACCAAATTTTTGATCAATTAGTATCAAAAAGTAATTAATTACAGACCAATGTATTTGAAAATATATGATTTCAGAAGGGGACTCAGTTCCAAAATTTGAGTTAAATGATTCAAACGGAAATACAGTAAAATCATCTGATTTTAAAGGCAAAAAGCATGCCATCTATTTTTATCCAAAGGACTTTACACCAGGATGCACTACAGAGGCAGACGAATTTTCAAAAGACTATAAAAAATTTCAAAAAGAAGGAATCGAGATAATTGGCATCAGTCCAGATGATGTTGATTCTCATAAAAAATTCTGTGACAAGATGGGAATAAAATATCCACTTTTAGCAGATGTGGATAAAAAAGTATCAAAACTATTTGGAGTTTGGGGATTAAAGAAATTCATGGGCAGGGAATACATGGGTGTGAATCGAAGTACTTTTCTTGTAAATGAGAAAGGAAAAATTTTCAAAATTTACCCCAAAGTAAAACCTGCAGGGCATTCTAAAGAAGTAATGAATGATTTTCTAAGTTCAAATTAAAATAAAGTAAAAAGAAGAGTTGTAGAACTTAGAAGCCTTTTGGAAGAGTTCCTCTAGAAGCCTTGGGTGCTTCAGGTTCTGGTTTTGGTTCAAAACCTTTTGGTAAAGTACCACGTGTTTGAGAAGATCTAGTTTTTGCTTCAGATTCAACAGCTTTTTGATAAGCCTTTTCTTGTTCTATTCTATCTTGTTCTATTCTTTGCAAGTAATCTTTTTCATATTCTTCAAGTTGTTCTTTTCTTGACTTTCCTTCACTTCCACTAGAAGATGATTGTTGTGGTGGTGGAGCTTGTTGTGTTTGTGTTTGTCCCATACCCTTTGGAAGTGTGCCCTTTGCAGGTTTTGGTGGTTCTGGTGGTGTTGCTTTTTGTGATTGTAAAACTACACCATCAACATTCATGTTAGTTCCACTAAAACTTCCAAATGTCTTATCAGCTGGATGATATGCAAGTCTTGCTCTTGTTGCAAAGTATTGGTTTGATGGTTGTGTATAACCAGTTACCTTTACTTTTTGATCATTCCAATTTGTTGTAGGAACTTTTCCGACTGGAGCATATCTTCTAACAAAGTATCTGTTAGGAGCTGGAGAATAGCCTGTTACCTTTGCTCGGTACTGATGAAAATCAGTCATTGCAGCGTTTTGGTATGCTTCCTCTAATGCATCCTGAAAACTTACTGGAGCTGGTGGAGCAGTTTCTGCTGGTTTTGGAGCTGGCTTTGGTTCAGCAGGTTTTGTTTCTGCTGGTTTTGTTTCTGCTGGTTTTGGAGCTGGCTTTGGTTCAGCAGGTTTTGTTTCTGCTGGTTTTGGAGCTGGCTTTGGTTCAGCAGGTTTTGTTTCTGCTGGTTTTGGAGCTGGCTTTGCTTCAAGTTGTGTTGATAATTTAGTTAGTTTTGCCTCAAGTTCAGCGATTTTTTCTTCAAGATCTTTTTTTGTACTTGCTTTTCGCTTTGCTGCCATTTCTTAAAGTAAATAATGCATTGTTTATTTACATTTTGATCAGTCCGTATTTTTTGCTAATAAAATAATAAAAAAATAGGAATAAATTGAAAAAAATTCACAATTTTTAAAAATTAATCAGATCTGAATGAGGTTAACAACTCAATCAGGTTCCCAAAATTGCATAACATACATACAATTATTGCATCTCCATAATTTTACATGAATCCCATTATCAGTATCTGCCACATATTTTCCATCTTTTAATTTATGAACTTGTGGTAAATAATTCAATTCAGAATTTTCAAGCCATTCATTTTGTTGGCAATTGGGGCATTTTATTTTTGGAGACATTTACAAAACAGATATGAACAAACAAGAATATTACTTTTAAAAATAGAAAATAAAAGATGTTATTGAATTAGAAACCTTTTGGAAGAGTGCCTCTTTTTGGTTTTGGTGGTTCTGGTGTTGGAGCTTGTTTTGTTTCTAAAGCGAGTCCGTCAACACTCATGTTAGTTCCACTAAAACTTCCAAATGTCTTATCAGCTGGATGATATGCAAGTCTTGCTCTTGTTGCAAAGTATTGGTTTGATGGTTGTGTATAACCAGTTACCTTTACTTTTTGATCATTCCAATTTGTTGTAGGAACTTTTCCGACTGGAGCATATCTTCTAACAAAGTATCTGTTAGGAGCTGGAGAATAGCCTGTTACCTTTGCTCGGTACTGATGAAAATCAGTCATTGCAGCGTTTTGGTATGCTTCCTCTAATGCTGCTTGGAATGTTGTTGGAGGCTGTGATTTGCTATCAGCTGGTTTTGGTGCTTCCTTTGGTTTAGGAGCTTCTGCTGGTTTAGTTTCAAATCCCTTTGGCAAAGTACCTTTAGGTTTTGTTGTTGCAGCAGGTCGTTCAGCTGGTTTTGGTGCAGGTTTAGTTTCTGCTGGTTTTACTTCAGCTGGTTTTGGTGTTTCCTGTGGTTTAGGAGCTTCCTTTGGTTTTGACTCTAGCTGAGTAGAAAGTTGATTTAGTTTTGCTTCTAATTCGGTAATCTTTTTTTCAAGATCTTGTTTAGTTTGCTTTTTAGCAGCTGCCATTGTTTTGCATGAGCAATCTGGGGTTTATGTACATTTGGGTTGAATACCACAACTAAACTTGATCAAGTTTTATATGCTCTGAAGACCTAATGCTGTCATGGATGACTTTGAAAAGGAATATCCCGAATTTGATTGGAAAAATACTCCAGCATACAAGCATCCAGGAGGCAAAGATTGTCCATGTCCAAAACACGAATACATCAGAGAGCAGATCAATTTTACAAAGCAAGTAAATGAAAAAGGAAAAGAACCATCAAAGGTGACCCTAAAATTTTGCCCCGATCATTATAGAGTCTACATGGATGAAGTAATTCCTGCAATGCCTCTAAAGTACAAAATTTTAACAAAGATTGCACTTAAGCTTGGGGCCATTCAAGTTGAACAATTAAAGTACATGGAATCAGAGTTGTGTTTTTACTGTAAATTTGGTTCCGGTGGACACGACAAAAAAACAGAACTTCCACCAATGTAGATTATTCAGGACTAAGTAAGATTTTTGGTTTGTTTGGCGTATCATGATGACATCTTTTTCCACATAATGGACATCTTTTTCTGTCAAGGAAGATACATTGACAAATATGAGAATCAAGATATGCTTTGGCAGGTTTGTTTGGCTCACCAGTGCCATTGCAAAAAGGACACTCTGAACCCAATAATTCTATAGTTCCATTTCCTTTACATACTGCACATTTGTCATCTGCCAATACTGAATGTCCTATTAATGAGAATTAAAATGCATTTGTCAAGAGAGTTTTAAGATTATCCGCTATTACGTAAATCTAGTTAAGCTTATACTAGATTTAACTTCAGAAGGTACGTGCCAATAGAAGATATTCATGAATTTGTTAAAGAATTAGAAAAAAATGGAGAACTAAAACGAGTAAAAATAGAAGTAGATTCGGATTTAGAAATTGCAGAAATTTTAAGAAGAGAAATGTACGCAAATGGCTCTGCAATTCTTTTTGAAAATGTAAAAGGATACAAAATGCCAGTTTTAGGAAATGCATTTGGTTCAATGAGAAGATTAGAGATTGGACTTGAAATGACAGACTTTACTGAAATTGGTCAAAGAATAGTAGACATGACAAAGATGGATATTCCATCAGGCTTTCTCAATAAAATAAAAAAATTACCAGAACTATCAAAGATGACAGCATCATTTCCTAAATCAGAATCAAGTGGACCAGTTACTGAAGTGACATCAACTAATGCATCATTTGATGATTTACCAATTCTAAAATCTTGGCCAAATGATGCGGGACGATTCATCACACTGGGATTGGTTGCAACCAGACATCCTGAGACAGGAGTTAGAAATCTTGGAGTATACAGAATGCAGATAATAGACAAAACTCATGCATTAATGCATTGGCAAAAACATAAGAGGGGAGCTCACCACGGAGATATTTCTAAAGACAAAGGAGAAAAAATTCCAGCTGCAATAATTATTGGCGGAGAACCCGCAACTGTGTTTTCATCAATTGCTCCAGTTCCAGAAGGATTAGACAAATACTTGTTTGCAGGAATCACAAGAAAAGAAGGAATCAAGACTGTCAAATGTAAAACAATTGATTTGGATGTCCCAGCAAATGCAGAGATTGTATTAGAAGGATACGTAGATCCTTCAGACATTAGAGATGAAGGACCATTTGGAGATCATACAGGATACTATACACCTGTTGAACCATATCCAACATTTACACTAACAGGAATTATGAGAAGAAAAGATCCAATCTATGTCACAACAGTTGTAGGGAAGCCGATTTTGGAGGATGCTTATATTGGTAAAGTTATCGAAAGATCATTTTTGCCATTGATTCGAATGTTCCATCCAGAAGTAATTGACTTTAGTATGCCACCTGCAGGATGGTTCCAAGGATTTGCAATAGTTTCAATAAAAAAGAGATATCCAGGTCAAGCAAAAAAAGTAATGATGGGATTATGGGGGATGGGACAACTTTCTCTTACAAAGACTTTGGTAGTAGTAGATGAAGACATCAATGTTCATGATATTAATGATGTAATATGGGCCATTACAACAAGAGCTGATGCTGCAAGAGACACAGTCATCATCAATAACACACCAACAGATACATTGGATCCTGCATCACCGCTGGTAAATTTAGGGTCAAAGATGGGAATTGATGCAACACAAAAAACAAAAGAAGAAGGATATGATAGAGAAATTCAACAACAAGTAAAAGTTGATGATAAAACAAAAGAACTAGTTAATGCTAAATGGTCGGATTATAATTTATGATAAAGTAACTGGATTGTAGAAATTATCTCTCTCTTCAACTTGATATCCAATTTGATGTATTGCATCAATAATTATTTTGTCTGTTAATTCAGTAGAGCGTGCACCAGTACAAGATACAACTTCTTCTCCAATAAGAGTACCACCGAAATCATCAGCACCATATTGCAGTGCCAGTTGTGCCATACCCACACCATTTGTAAGCCATGAAGATTGAATATGTGGAATTAATCCATCTAAAACAAGTCTAGAAATTGCAATCATCTTTAAGAGTTGAATTCCTCCAGTACCATATTCAACAATACCTTCTTCATGCATCAGTGTATTATTTGGTTCAAAATTCCAAGGGATAAATGCCATGAAGCCTTTAGTTTTCTCTTGTAGTTTTACAATTTTGAAAAAATGATCAACAATATCTTGTTTATTTTCAACATGACCATACATCATTGTAGCAGAACCTGGAATTCCAAGTGAATGAGCTTCATCCATAATTCGTATCCAATCAGCGCTGGAGATTTTCTTTGGACTGATAATATCTTTTACAGAATCAACTAATATTTCAGCCCCAGCTCCTGGAATGGATTGCAAACCTGCATCCTTTAATCTAGATAAAATTTCTAGTGTAGAGGATTTTTCAACTCGTGCTATCATATCAATTTCAGAAGTAGATAATCCATGAACTCCAACCTTTGGGAATTTTTCTCGAATCATTTTGAAAGCATCTTCATAATATTCGATTTTCAAATTTGGATTATGTCCACCTTGAATCAAAACTTGACGAATCTTAAACATATCCCAAGATGTTTTTACTCTTGATTCAATTTGGTCAAGAGTTAAAGTATAAGCATCTTCAGATCCAGGGGATCGATAAAATGCACAAAACTTACAATCAGTAATACAGACATTGGTATAATTCAAAATTATATTATTTACAAAAGAGGCCTTTTTTCCAAACTGTTTTCTAGCAAGATGACCTGAAACAAGTCCCATTAAATGAACATCATCAGATTCTAACAATCGCATACAGTCTTCAGGACTAGGGCGTCGTCCATTAAGAGAATTTTCTAAAATATCTTTAATGTCACTTTTTTGAATTTGTTCAGTAGTCTGACTCAATTGCTATTCATCTTTTATAATTTCTATTTAATCCTTGATAGGAATTACAAACAAAAAAGTGTTAATCCAAATGAATGGTTTGGGCTCAATAACTAACTAGTTTGGGTTCAAAGATTCACGTTATTTTTAAGTAGGGCACAAAAATCAGATCATCTCATGGTATCTGGCAATCAAATTAGACTTAATCGAATTCTCAGAAAAGGAAGAATGTTATGTATTCCAATGGATCATGGAATTTCAAATGGTCCTATTGAAGGGCTTGAAAATCCTGCAGATATTATTTACAAATGTGAAGGTCATGGATTAACCAGTGTTATCATTAACAAAGGAATTCTCAAAGTATTACCTAAACCAACAAAGATTGGAATTTTAGTTCATTTTTCAAGTAGCACATCATTATCATTATCACCCAACCGAAAAATGCTCACAGGTACAGTCAAAGAAGCTGTAGCAATGGGAGCAGATGGAGTTTCATTGCACATTAACATTGGGGGAAAAGAAGAACCAGAAATGCTAGAACAACTAGGAATGACTGCAGATCAATGTCACAAGTGGGGAATGCCACTTTTAGCAATGATGTATCCTAGAGGAGAGAACATCAAGAACCCACATGATCCAGAAATTGTCGGTCATGTTGCAAGAATTGGTGCAGAATGCGGTGCAGACATTGTTAAAACACTTTACACTGGCGATATTGATTCATTTGCAAAGATTGTAAAGAGCACACCAGTTCCAATTGTAATTGCAGGAGGCCCTAAAGCAAAAACAGATTTAGACATTCTTCAAATGACAGAAGATGCCATGACAGCAGGTGCCAAAGGGGTTACATATGGCAGAAACATCTTTGCTCACAAATCGCCTGAAAAAATGGTAGAAGCGTTAGCTGAAATAATTTTCAGAAAAGGTACAGCAAAGGAAGCACTGAAAAAAATTGAGTAAAACTAGAGAACTAATAATATCGCCCAAAGTATCACAAGCACAATTATCTAAATTCATACCACAGTTGGAGGCAGAAGGAATCAAAACAATATATCTTGACCCAAAGAAATTAGGCAAGAAAAAGACAAAAATGCAAACAGTGTATCCTTCAAGCTCAGCAAATTATGTTGTTTTAGAAAAAGAAGGGTCTACAAAACCAAAGGGCAAAAAAATAGGAAAGAAATTTCAAGTTTTATCTAATGCAGATATTGAAAATACCCTAGCTATTGCAAAGAAAGGATTAGACTTTGTAATAGTAGAAGTAAAGGATTGGAAAATTATTCCACTTGAAAACATTATTGCAAAACTTCACAAAATCCATACCAAAATTTTTGCAATTGCAAGAACCCCTGAGGAAGTAAGAAAAATGTTTTCAATTTTAGAAGTAGGGGTAGATGGAGTAATTTTCAGCACATCATCAATTAACGAAGTAAGGGAGGCAATGGTGTATTTAGGCACTCGGAGTTTTGAAATGATGCCAGCTAAAATTATTGAAATTAAAGAAGTTGGGGATGGAGAAAGAGTTTGTGTAGATACAGCATCAATGCTTCACAAAGGAGAAGGAATGTTAATTGGTAGCAGATCAAACTTTTTGTTTTTAGTCCATAATGAATCAGTTGGCTCATCTTTTACATCACCAAGACCATTTAGAGTAAATGCAGGAGCTGTACATTGCTACACTCTATCACCTGATGGAACTACAAACTATCTATCAGAAGTTGAGACAGGTTCAGAAGTATTGATTCTAAACTCTAAAGGAAAAGCAAGAAGGGCCACAGTAGGAAGATCAAAGATAGAAAGAAGACCAATGCTAATGATTAAAGCATCAGCAGGAGGAGAGAT
Source organism: Nitrosopumilus sp. (assembly GCF_025698945.1). NCBI lineage: Archaea > Thermoproteati > Nitrososphaerota > Nitrososphaeria > Nitrosopumilales > Nitrosopumilaceae > Nitrosopumilus > Candidatus Nitrosopumilus sp. The sequence goes on along the minus strand of NZ_JAILWM010000001.1, from coordinate 125,207 downwards.
TGGCGGAATTATTGCACAGGATGCCGAAACAATACGCTTTGTAAAACCAAATGGCCAACTAGTGTCAATAACACATCTAAAAAAAGGAGATACAGTAATGGTTCATTCTAAACCTGCAACTGGAAGACATTTTGGTATGGAAGTTTCAGACGAGTACATATTAGAAAAATAAGATGAAATACAAAACATGTGTTTCAATTGCAGAAAAAACACCAAAAAAAGTAGCACAGACATTAAAAATTGCTTTAAAAAAATCAGATTATGCTGAAATAAGATTTGATTTTCTAAATCCTGAAAAAATTCCTGAAACAATCAAGATGATAAAAAAAGATCTTAAAAAATCTGTTTGCACATTACGTCCAAAAAATGAGGGAGGAAGGTTTACAGGAAATGAAACTGAAAGAATTGCAATTCTCAAATTAATTGCAGAATACAATCCATTCTTACTAGATGTAGAGTTTAATACATTACAAAAAAATCCATCTTTAGCAAAATATCTAAAATCAACTAAAACAAAATTACTTGTATCATGGCATGATTTTAAAAAAACACCAAGTTCAGAAAATCTAAAAAAGAAAATTAATCAAATGAGTAAATTCTCATCATTTGTAAAAATAGTAAGTACTGCAAAGTCACCAAATGATTCAACGAGAATGTTAGAATTGTATAGCAAAAAAGGCAATAATACTCTAATTTCGTTTGCCATGGGGGATTTTGGAAGAATATCAAGGATTTTGTGCCTATATTTGGGAAGTCCATATACATATGTCTCACTTGGAAAGCCAGTAGCACCAGGACAATTCAGTGTAGACGAAATTAAAAAAATCACAAATCTAAAACAATAATCAAACCAAAAGTTGAGAGTTTAAATCAATCAAAATATTCTAAAAATTAAGATGGGAAAATCATTTGCAGTAATTGGAGATCCTATTGATCACTCATTATCCCCTAACATTCACAGTGCAGCATTTAGAGAACTAAATTTGGATAGCTCCTACATTGCATATAGAATTCCCGTAGGAGAACTTGCAGAAGGAATTGAAGGATTAAAAAAAATAAAGATAGATGGATTTAACATTACAATTCCACATAAAGTTGAAATGATGAAATATCTAGATAAAATTGATGAGTCTTGTAGTTTGATTGGGGCAGTCAACACAGTAAAAAATATGGACGGAGTTCTAAAAGGATACAATACAGACATGGATGGGTTTTTAGATCCACTAAAGAAAAGAAGCATTACTATTGCAAACAAAAAAGTTCTTCTTCTTGGAGCAGGCGGAGCTGCAAGAGCAATCGTAGCAGGTTTTGCAAAAGAGAAAGCAAAAAGCATTACTATTGCAAACAGAACACTTGAAAATGCAGAAAAATTATCAGAGTTTGCAAAAAAGATTGGATTAGATTCCAATCCAATCAAAATTGAGGATGTAGGAGATTCTGCAAAAGATTATGACTTTATTATAAATGCAACATCAATTGGCCTCAAAAACGAATTATCACCAATTTCATTAAAAGGAATTAATGAAAAAACAATTGTGTATGACATTGTATATATGCCAATGAACACAGACTTTATCAAAAAAGCAAAAGAAGAAGGGGCAACTGTAATTTATGGTTACGAGATGCTATTGGGCCAAGCTGTTAGGGCCTTTGAGATTTGGCATGGCATAGAAGCACCTTATAATGCCATGAAAAAAGCACTGTTAGGAGGAGTTTGATGGTAAAAGCAAAGGCCACTGTCCATGGAGCCATATCACTAGTTAATGCAATTGCAAACAAAAAAGGGGCCACGCTGGGCATAGCACTAAAAGTAGAGTCAGAAGTAGAAGCAACACCAGGTAAAGGCATCATCATTCAATCAGAGAACAAAAGCATTAGTTCTCGTCTAATTACTAAAACAATTGAAAAAATCATTGCAAAAAAAGATCTGGAGCAAAACAAGATTACAGTAACACTTGATTCAGAGATTCCAACAGGATATGGACTCAAAAGTTCAAGTGCAATATCATCTGCAGTAGCATTGGCATGTGCAAAAATCTTCAAACCAAAACTAACAGACCAACAAATTCTTCTTGCTGGAGTTGATGCATCAATTGAATCCAAAGTAAGCATTACTGGAGCATATGATGATGCATGTTCATGTTACTACGGAGGATTCAATGTTACAGATAATGCAAGAAGGAAAAGAGTTCATTTTGAAAATGGCCCTTCAAATTTAATTGCAATAATATTTATTCCAAAAAACAGAAAAAGAGGAAATCTAAAAAATCTTAGTTCATTATCTACTGTCTTTGAGAAAGCATGGGAACTTGCTAGAAAGGGAAACTATTGGGAGGCAATGACAATTAACGGATTGGCAACAGCATCAATATTAAATTCAGATCCCAAAATTATAACAAATTTAATAGAGAAAGGGGCACTTGCTGCATCAGTTTCAGGTAATGGACCAGCAATTGCTGCTGTAACAAAAAAAGAAAATGAATCAGATATTAAAAAAATATTTTCTACACTTGAGGGAAATGTAATCGTTTCAAAAATAAGTAACAAAAAGGCCGAAGTAAATGAGTTGTAAGATAGAAAAATCAAGCATCACAGGAGAAATTATTTGTCCAGCAAACAAAAGTTACACACATAGAGCAATCTTTCTCGCATCACTTGCTGGAAATAATAGTAAGGTGGAGAATGTTCTTCTATCTGCAGATACTAGGGCGACAATAGAAGCATGTAGGAAATTTGGAGCAGAGATAGAAACCAGTAATTCATCAATAATTGTCAAAAATCCGATTAATTTAAGCACAAAAGTTCCCGAAATCAACACTGAAAACTCAGGAACCACTATAAGAATAGCCTCAGGAATTGCAAGTTTATTTTCACAAGAGATTACATTGACAGGAGATGCAAGTTTGCAAAAAAGACCAATGCAACCTCTATTAGATGCACTAACTAATATCGGAGCACATTGTACATCAACTAATGGTAATCCACCAATTACAATCAAAGGAAAAATAACAGGTGGCAATGTATCTATTCCAGGAAATTTTTCTAGTCAATTCATTTCATCTTTGTTAATTTGTGCCCCTTTAACTGATAAAGGAATCAATTTAACAATTGAAGGAAATCTAGTTTCAAAACCATATCTTGATGCAACAATTGCAACTATGAGAAAGTTCGGAGTCTCTGTTCAAACATCAATCCCTTACAAAAGATACAATATTTCTCCACAAATTTACAACAGTGCCACATTTGTAGTTCCAATTGATTTTTCAAGTCTAGCATTACTACTATCAGCTGTAGTGTTAAATGGTAAAGATGTAACAATCAAAGGTAATATTGGAAATTTACCACAAGGTGATGAGGTATTTATTGACATACTTGAACAATTAGGGGTAACTATAATGATGGACGATGAGCAAATCAAGATTGAATCTCCTGAAAAATTAAGAGGTGGTAAATTTGATTTGAGTAACTCCCCAGATCTTCTTCCTCCACTTTCAATTCTAGCATTAAAATCATCAACGCCAATAGAGATTGTAAATGTAAAACATGCAAGACTAAAAGAAACAGATAGAATTGCAATAATTGCAAGAGAGTTAGTAAAAATAGGAATCAAGATTCAAGAAAACGAAGACGGATTAGTTTTAGAATCGTCAGAAAAACTTGTTGGAGCTAAATTAAATTCAGAAAATGATCATAGATTATTCATGGCATTCTGTATTGCAGGAATGTTTGTTGGGGATTGTATAATTACAGATCCAGAATCAGTGAATGTATCATATCCAGATTTTATTTCAGAAATGAATCGACTAGGGGCTAAAATACACAGTCAGTAAAAATATTTTTCAAAAAATTAACTTTAAGGGTAAAAGGCGCGACTCTGTATAGAGTGAAAAGCATTCTCCTCACCCACAACGCTTTTGCGTAGATAACATGTCTTTTTCGCAGAGCCGCGCAAACTATTTGTTAGAATTTACACGATTTCGCATATATCATATATGTTATTATTATATTTAAGATTATATTATAATTATTTCATTAAATTATAGTATTTTTTATAAATTTTATTCAGTCATGAATAGGCTTACATGGAATCTTTCAGCTTAAAAATTGTAAAAAATACAGAATGAGGAATTATAAGCATCATTTAACTTTGTTTGAATGTTGCCCGGAAGTTCAATTGGCCAGCGCCTTGTTCTAACAAGTTTTGGTGAAAGTCATGGAAAATCAATTGGTGCTGTTTTAGATGGATGCCCAGCAGGTTTAGAAATTGATGAAAAAGACATTCAAAAAATGCTGGATCTGAGAAAGCCGGGTCAGAATTTAATTTCAACACAGAGAAAAGAAGGTGATGTTGTAGAAATTATTTCAGGGGTTTTTAGAGGACACACAACAGGAGCTCCAATCACAATGATAATTTGGAATAGTGATCAAAAATCAAAAGATTATGAAAACTTGAGAACAAAGCTTAGACCGGGTCATTCAGATTACACTGCAATGATAAAGTATAATCACTATAATGATCATAGAGGAGGAGGAAGATTTTCAGGAAGATTAACGGCAACGCATGTTATGGGCGGTGCAATTGCAAGAAAATTACTCAAAGTAGCATTAGGTGTTGAGACAAATTCCTATACAACACAGATTGGAAAAATAAAGATGGAAAGAGAATTTAATGAAAAAATGATAAAATCAATTTATAGAAATGAGGTAAGATGTCCTGAAGATAAAACTGCAAAGAAGATGAGAGAAGCAATATTGAATGCTAGAAAGAAGGGAGATTCACTTGGAGGAATAATTGAATCAACTACAACTAAAGTTCCAGTTGGATTAGGAGAACCAATCTTTAGCTCATTAGAATCAGATTTGAGTAAAGCAATATTTTCAATTCCATCTGTCAAAGGAATAGAATTTGGTTCAGGATTTAGAGGTTCAGAATTATTTGGCTCAGAGAATAATGATCTTTATACAATAAAGAAAGGGAAAATCACTACAAAGACAAATAATTCAGGAGGCATTCTGGGGGGAATTTCAAACGGAATGCCAATTACCATGAGAATTGCATTCAAGCCAGCATCATCAATTGCACAAAAACAAAGTACAGTAGATATTAAAACAAAGAAAGAAGCCATACTTCAGGTGAAAGGAAGACATGATCCATGTGTAGTGCCTAGAGCACCACCAGTAGTAGACTCACTTGTAGCCTTAACTATAGCAGATCATGCACTAATTTCAGGCATAATAAAACCAGTTTTGTAATAAAATGGCAGATATTGATGAGCTCCGCAATAGGATGGATGAAGTCACTCTAGAAATGATAGAGTTACTAAAAACAAGAACTGAAATTGCTGAAAAAATTGGGGAGTTAAAAAAAAGCATTGGTAAGGGAATTACCGATGAAAAGAGAGAAGATAATTTACGAGCAAAAGTAATCAAACTGTGCAAAGAATTAGAATTTGATGAGTCAATTGCAACTAAATTTTTAAATTTTCTTTTAAATGAATCAATAAAAGTTCAATCAGGTAACAAACAAACACATCTATCAATTTTCTTAAAAGCAAAATCACTTGAACAGCAAGGGAAAAAAATTATCCACATGGAAGTGGGCGAACCAGATTTCATGCCACCTCAAATTGTAAAAAAAGCATTAGAAGAAGTTTTCAATAAAGGATTTGTAAAGTATGGCCAATCTAAAGGAATGCCTAGTTTCAGAGAGGCACTTGCAAATTATGTAACTAAAAAATTCAATGCCAAAGTAACTCAAGACAACATCATAGTTAGTCCAGGAGCTAGGTTTTCAATATTTACAGCAATCTCTACTCTTCTTAATCCAGGTGATGAAATGATTGTAATCGAGCCTGCATGGCCTGCATACAAAGATTGTGCACTCAATGCGGGAATTAAAGTCAGAACAATCAATACAACACTGGAAGAAAAATGGGAGCCATCAGTTGAGCAAATCAGAAATGTCATAAATCAGAATACAAAGTTAATAGTACTAAACTATCCAAATAATCCAACAGGAAAAATATTACCAGAAAAACTTCAAGACAACATAGTAGAAATTGCAAGAGAAAATAATCTCTTTGTGTTAAGTGACGAGATCTATTCAGAATATGCTAAAAAAGAATGGAAAAGTATTCTAAGTTACAATTATGATAAAAGCATCATAACACAATCATTCTCAAAATCCCATGCTATGACAGGATTTAGAATAGGATATGCCATAGCTGATAAGAAAATAATTGAAAAAATGTCAAAATTAGAGGCTTTGTGCCTCACAAATGTGTCAGAGCCTATCCAATATGTTGCTATGAAGGCACTTGAAGCAGACATATCCAACAATACTAATACTGTACAGAATAGACTAAATGTATTGGAACAAAAAGCAAAAGATTTGGGATTAGATTTTGTTTCCCCAGATGGTGCAATGTATCTCTTTGCCCGAATTAATCAAGAAGGATTTGACGGAGTAAAATTTGCAAATGATACGCTAGAGAAAGGATTAGCAGTTGCTCCAGGAGAGGGTTTTGGGGATTACAAAAATTTCATTAGAATTTCAGCATGTCAAGAAGAAAAAACACTAATTGACGGAATGAATATACTTGGTAATATTATGAGTGAGAATAGATGAAAAAAGTTACAGTGATTGGTGCCGGCGGTCAAATGGGACAATGGTTTTCAAAATATTTTGCGTCAAAAGGATTTGAGGTTACAGGTTATGATTCAGAATCAAAGATAGGCGGAAAAGACATAATTGAATCAGATTCTCTAGTAGGTGCCATTCTTAAAGCAGATTATGTAGTATTATGTACACCAACTAGAAGAACACCGGAGATTATTAGATTAATTGCAAAAGAGATGAAAAGAGGAACATACCTCATTGAGATTTCATCAGAAAAATCAAAAGTAGTTTCATCATTATCAAAGATGCCTGCAAAGATCAACCCAATTTGTATTCACCCAATGTTTGGACCAGGTGTAAAAACGATCAAAGGTCAAAATATTATTTCAGTTCCTATAAAAGATGCAAAGAAAGAACTCACAGTTGCAAAGTCATTATTTGAAGGGGCAAACTTTGTCACGATTGATGCAGTAGAGCATGACAAAAAGATTGCAGTGATTTTGGGATTAACTCATTTGATGAACTTAGTATTTGCAAATATCATTTCAAAAGATGAAAAGATGCTCCTAACAGAAAAGATGTCAGGCACTACATTTAGAGTTCAAAAAACATTAGCCGAAAGCATCATGACTGAATCTCCAGAACTTATTGAAACTATTATTGCAAATCCAGAAATTCGAAGGGTTGCAGAAGAGCTTTGGAAAGACATAGGTAGACTACTTACTGCAGTACAGGAATCAAAGACTGAAGAAGTAATCAACTACATCAAAGAGTGTCAAGAAAGACTAGCCAAGCACACTGACATTAATGAATCATATAAAAAATTAACAAAAATGGTAAAAGTCGTTGAAAAATAATAGATATGCGCTCAACGAAGATTGTCACTTCTTTTATTAGAGATAACGATAAACTTCTACTTCTAAAGAGAAGTGATAAAGTAAAGTCCATGAAAGGTCTTTGGGCAGGAATCAGTGGGATTATTGAGAAAAATGAGGAACCATTAGCAAGGGCAAAGATTGAAATTTTTGAGGAAGTTGGAATTACTGAAGATAAAATTACATTAATCAAATCAGCAGACGAAATGCGAGTAAATTCACCACAATATGAAAATCACGAATGGGAAATATTTCCATTTTTGTTTGAAGTGAAAAATCCCACAATAAAATTAAACTGGGAGAATTCAGAATTCAAATGGATTGGTATAGAAGAGTTGGAAAATTATGAAACAGTTCCAAGTCTAGATAAAGTTTTACTCAACTTGTTGTAGGTTTTTGTTTTCTTTTTCATATTTTTTTTGCTGTGGCAACATCATATACACACATGCGCCACCACACATGGTACATGGAACATTATTTCCGGGATGTTGTCCTGTTCTACTATGGATTCTAGCTGCTTCTTCAGGATCAATGGATAATGCAAGTTGTTTTTCCCAATCAAGTGTACGTCTTGCTTCAGTCATTTCCATATCCCATTTAATGACCTTATCACGTATTTTGACAAGATCACCAGCATGAGCTGCAATTCGATATGCAATTAATCCAGCTTTTACTTCTTCAGTATTTGGTAATGCTAAATGCTCAGAAGGTGTAAGATAACATAGTAGATCTACTCCTTCACTTGCAGAAACTGCAGCACCAATTGCACTTGCAATATGATCATGACCTGATGCAATATCAGTAACTAGTGGACCAAGTACATAGTAGGGCACATCCCCAATTAGAGATTTTGCCAATCTAACATTTGCAGCAACTTCATTTAATGGAACATGGCCTGGTCCTTCAACCATTACTTGAATGTCTTGCTCATGAGCACGTTTTGTTAGTTGAGAGATATTGATCATCTCTTGAACTTGTAACTCATCATGAGAATCTAAAATAGAGCCTGGTCTTAGTGCATCTCCGAGGCTAAATGTAACATCATATTTTTTTGCAATTTCAATAAGATAATCATAATGAGTCAAGTATGGATTTTCTTTATCATGTTTTAGCATCCAAGCTGCAGTGATGGTACCACCTTTACTAACAACACCACCGTATCTTTGAACTTTCAGAATTCGTTTTGCAATATCTTTTGTAATCCCACAATGAATTGTAGTATAATCAACACCATCTTTTGCATTATTTTCAAATGCATTAAGATAATCATCCTCTGTTAGATTTAGAGGATTTTTATGATATTCAACACCATAATTGTATGCTTCATAAATTGGAACTGTTCCAAAAGTAATAGGTGCAGCTTCTAAGAGAGTTTGTCTGATTTTTTTTACATCCCCTCCATCACTTAAATCCATAATGGTGTCAGCATGATATTTTATTGCAACTTTAGCTTTTTCAATTTCTTCATCCAAATTCACATTCAATGTGGAAGTTCCAATGTTAACATTGACTTTGGTTTTTAGTCCTTTACCAATTCCAACATTGTGAATCTTTTGCGGTCGTTCATTATTGCTAGGAATAATTATTGAGCCACGTGCAATTTTTGGAATTAACCAGTCAAGTGAAACATCTTCATCTTTTGCAACTTGTTTCATTTGATCAGTGGCAACTCCACGTCGTGCAGCAGTCATTTGAGTTGCCATAGTGTATTGTAGGGGATTTCCCTGATTTAAACAATCTGAGAATTACATAACATACTAGAGTATTGCATTCCTCTTAGCATTATATTAAGAAAAATGATCGATCTTATATGTAATAATTGGTATTATATTCATATGAGAACAAGTAGGGAATGCAGACATTGTGGTAGAGAATTTTACAGTATGAAAGATGAGTTTTGTTCGTTTGATTGTGTAAATCAAGCGTCATCATAACCATCTATTTTATTTTCAAATCATTTTCTAAAATCAGTTTTTCAGATTTTATTTTATCAATTCTTCTCAAAATAGGCTCAATAATATGCTCAGATTCAGACGAATTTGTAAAATTTTCTCTAATTTCAGATACACGTTGAATTAATTCATTTTCTGCTAGAACTAATGATATGTAAGTTCGCAGTCTTTGATTCTCAGATTTTAAGAATTCAATATCAGACATGTGAATTACCTTGGAGGACTCCAACTCTCTTCAACAGCATCGTCATTATTTTCAGACACTAGAAATTTTTTGCCACACTTGAAACATTGCCAAAGAAACTTTTCATCTTTTTTTGTTTGATACTGCATTGGTAACAAGCAAGTACTACACCTTAATTCTTTGGGGATAGTATCATCAACAAAAGGAAATTTCGTCATTGATTCTATGTAGGTGTATGAAGTATAAAACAGATATTAAAAATTAAAAAAGAAATTCAAGAATTAAAGGAAATATAGATTAGGACAAACAACAAGAAAATGTAATGAATTTATTATCAATTGGAGGATCTGATCCATCATCAGGGGCAGGAATCCAAAGCGACATTAAAGTATTTTCAACATTAAAGGCACATGGATTAACTGTAATTACTGCAATTACTGGACAAAATACATCATCATTTGGAATGGTAGAACCAGTTTCAGACGAAATTTTAAAAAATCAGTTAGACAAGGTTTTTTTTGATTTTAAAGTTGATGGGATAAAAATTGGAATGGTGTATAATTCCAGAATCATGAAAGTTATTCATAATAGATTAAAGAAGTTGAAAATTCCCATTGTAGTTGACCCCGTAATTAGATCAACTACTGGAGGGGATTTAATTGAAAAATCTGCAATAAAAGATTTTAAAAAATTAATTGTTCCACTTGCGACAGTCATATCACCCAATAAATTTGAGGCCGAAATTTTATCAAATTCAAAAATAGATTTAAAAAATCCCCCAAATAAAATTGCACAAAAGATTCAGAAAATGGGAGCAAAAAATGTAGTCATTACTGGAATAGAGACTAAAAACAACAAAATTTCAGATTTTGTTCTAGAAAAAAATACCAAATATGCAATTTATAGTAATAAAATTGATAGTATCAATCACGGAAGTGGATGCAATTATTCGGCAGCAATAATCTATTCACTGGCAAAAAAGAAAAACATCAAAGAATCAGTAAAATTTGCAAAAGAATTCACTTTCAATTCAATTAAAAATGCAAAAAATTTGGGACGTGGAATAGTAATTACAGATGTTCTAGAAGACAAATACATTTCACAATTATCAGAATCAATTAACAAATTTGTAGCGATGAAAAATATCTACAAAAACATTCCAGAATGTCAGACAAATTTTGTATTTGCAAAGAAAAAACCAAAATCTACTAAAGACATTCTAGGAATTTCTGGAAGAATAATTAAAGCAGGAAAAAAAGTAATTGTAGCTGGAAATTTAGAATATGGTGGATCAAAACATGTGGCAACAGCATTACTTGTAATAAATAAAAAATTCCCTGAGATCAATTCAGCCATAAATCTAAAATTTCAAACAAGCACCATTTCTAAAATTAAAAAATCAAAATTCGTCATGACAAGCTATAATAGATTAGATGAACCCAAAAATGTAAAAAACAAAGGATCCACCATACAATGGGGAATTAAACATGCAATTAAAAATTCTAAAAAAACTCCGGATATAATTTATCACAAAGGAGATTTTGGAAAGGAACCCATGATTTTGGTTTTTGGGAAAACACCAGATGACGTATTACAAAAAATATTGAAGATTGTTTAAGATGGTCAAAAAACATCCTTGAACATAAATAGTCATTATTCAAATACCAGTTGTGAAAGCCGTAATTCTTGCTGGTGGATTAGGAACAAGACTGCAACCATACACAACATTTCTTCCAAAGCCAATGTTGCCATTGGGAGAAAAACCAATCTTAGAGCACCTAGTAGACTGGACAAAGAAAAACGGAGTAAAATCAATTGTATTGTGTGTAAGTTATCTCAGAAAGACGATAGAGGATTATTTTGAAGACGGTAAAAGATTTGGGGTAAATATAGAATATGCGATTTCAAACAAACCACTTGCAACCGCTGGTCAATTAAAAACAGCTGAAGAATTTATTGATGACACTTTTGTTTGTATGTATGGAGATTCAATTTTCAATTTTAGTCTTAGAAATATGATTAAACAACACAACAAGAAAAAAGCATTCGTCACAATGAGCCTCAATGAATACAAAACAAATCTACCTTATGGAGTCATTGAGACATCAAAGAGTGGAAAAGTTATCAGTTGGAATGAAAAACCCGAGATTAAAGCTAATGTGAATATGGGATGTTATGTCATGGATCCAAAAGTTATGAGTTTTATCCCAAAAAACAAGCCATATGGAATGGATGATGTCATTAAAAAAGTCATGAACAGAAAAAAATTTGTTAATAGTTTTATTACAAAAAATGGATTTATCGACATTGGCAATAAATCAACATACAAGAAAACATATCAAGACTATATTCAAAAACTAGGCAAGATCTGAAAATTAAGATGAGTGAGCCAATTATTAGAAAATTACAAAAGCAAGACCTCCAAAATGGATTTCTAAAAACTCTTGACTCGTTAAGAAAAACAAGTAGCATCAATATTAAAAAAGCAGAAGAGATATTTGAAAAAATAAATTCAAATCCAAATCATATCATTGCTGTTGCAGAACTGAATGGAAAAATAGTAGGTACAACAACTCTACTAATAGAACAAAAATTCATCCACGAAGGCGGACTAGTAGGGCATATTGAAGATGTGGTTGTAGATAAAAACTTCCAAGGACAAAAAATAGGAGCAAAAATTATGAATTTCTTGCTCCACATTGCAAAAGAATCTGGGTGTTATAAGACAATTTTGGATTGCACAGATGATGTAAAGCCATTTTATGAAAAACTAGGCTTTAAGAATGTAGGAAATGAGCTTAGATTTGATCACATCTAAAAAAATTCTTTCTTTGGACGTTTCTTTATATTTTTAATTAAATATATTCCAGTTCCAATTACTGGAGCAGATAAAATCATAAACAATGGAGGAACTATTTTTACTGCATCAGTGAGATATTTGTCTTCTATTTGATCAAGCATAGTATAACACACAGACATTCCAGCCAACATGATAATACCACCAATTACAATAAAACCACCAATAGATTTTGAACCATATTGTTTTGTCATGATAAATGAAACTGCAGCTAAAATGGATGCAGGAGCTACACCGATAGATACAAACTGAATAAGTTTTGGATCTGCAGAGAACATTTGTGCATATTCAAAATCTGGAGGAACATTAATCATAAAATTATAAATGGAAATCATTTCGCCTGCAAACATTGCATAAAGTCCAACTGCTGTAATTGCAAGCCATTTTTCTATTGCCACAGTTCTAACAAGTCTTAGTTGATAAATAAACCATTCAAAAATTCAAACAATGCCAACTAAGTTAGCTAATTCTTTCCTACATGCAGCTCCTAGTTTTTCTGCTGCCTGCTCTGGAGAAATATCATTTAAGAAAATACCGTAACCGCGTTCAAGACCAGACCATGATTTTGTGATAGGATAAACCTCAATGTGCCAATGAATTTGACGACTATTTTTCTTTTCAGGAGATAAATGAAATACAAGATTGTATGAGACATTTTTGATAGTCTTTGATAGTCCTCCCAAAGTGGCACGTAAAATTAATGACAAGTCATTGATTTCTTTTTGAGTGATTTTAGAGAAACTTGTGGTATGTTTTTTTGGAGATATCCAAAATTCATATGGATATGAAGGAGACCATGGGCAATATGCGATAAACCCCTCAGTTTGGAGTATTTGTCGTGGGCCACCAATCTCCTCATTGACGGTTTGACACATTGGACAAACGCCTTTTTCATTTAGAATCTTATGGGATGCTTCTGCTTCTTCTTCGATGATTGGAGGAATGGTTGAGAATGTTAGAATATTAAGATGAGGATGGGGATTTTGACTTCCCGCCAAATCACCTTGATCTGCATAAATTGAAACGTATGTAACTCCTTTTTGGGTGTAAAGCCATCTTAATCTATCTTGAACAACAACTAAAACATTTGACCACTGTTCAGAATCAATAGTTGCAAAAGTATCCTTTTCATTTGGAGATGCAACAACAATGTAATGATATCCATATGCAGGTTCACTGTAAAAAGGTCTGTCGCTGTAAGAATTTTCAGTTTCAATTGAGACTATAGGATTTTTGCTTTCAAAAACTCTAATGGACCATCCTTCAACATATTCATCTTCATTATCTTGAAGACGTTGCAGCATTCCATCTTTGGCTACAAGGGATAAGACAGATGGATTTGTCATTGATTCATTTCCTGGAGCAAAGGGAGATTTTTTTGGATCAACGACTTTGTCATCTTTTTTAGAGACAATCATAAAACGCTCTGAAACATAATCCTTACGCATATCTCCCATAATTGTAATTTGAAGTAAATGTCTGTTAAAACGTTTACTAAGACACACTCAAATGAAAAATGAAAAATATTTTTCAAAAAAAATATAATAAATTTATGAAAAACGTAATTTAATCAAATAGCAATTTTTAAAATTTTTCAATAGTTGAAAGACTCTGATTTTTGATCGTGTAGATCATGCAAGCTTTAAAGCAGAGCTTCAGGTCTGTGTTAAACAGGGGATATTATGGATAATTCAGATGTTCATATGATTTACGTTTTATTAGATGGGGTAGGAGATTTGCCACACCCAGATTTGAATGGAAAAACACCTCTTGAGGCTGCAAAAACTCCAATTTTGGACAAAATTGCAAGTAATGGAGTAATTGGAGAAGTAATTTCTGTTGGAAAAGGTATAGCGCCTGAATCAGATATTGCAGTCTTTAACATGTTAGGTTACAAATTCAAACATGCAGATTATGTTGGAAGAGGAGTAATTGAAGCAATTGGAATTGGTATTGATTTCAGGGATGGAGATTTAGCTCTTAGAGGGAATTATTCCACATTAGATGATCAACAAGTAATCATAGACAGAAGAGCAGGAAGACATATTGAAAAAGAGGATGCAGTTGGGGTTGCAAAAGAAATTGAGAAGAATATCAAGTTTTCAAATCCAGACACATCTGTAGTTGTAGCCCCAACAATAGGTCACAGAGTGACAGTTAGAATAAGAACTAATGGTAAAAAATTATCTTCAAGAATTACAAACACAGATCCTGCTTATAGTAACATTGGAGGCATGGGAGTTGCAAAAGCTGTTGGAGATTATCTCAAAATCGAGAGATGTCTTCCATTAGAAGATACAGAAGATTCTAAGATAACTGCAAATCTTGTCAATGAGTTTTCAGACAAATCAATTGAGATTTTAAAGAATAGTCAAATTAATGCAAAAAGAAAAGAGCAAAACAAAAAACTACTTAGTTGTATTCTATTAAGAGATGCAGGAAACAAATATCCTGACGTAATTCCAATTAATCAAAAATATGGAATGAATTTTTCATGTATTGTAGATATGCCAGTTGAACTTGGAATTTCAGATGTTTTAGAGATGAAGGCATTTGAAGCGGGAGGGTTAACTGACTATGAAGAAAAGGCCAAGGTTGCAGCTAAAGCAATGGAAACACAAAATTCAATCTATGTGCATCTGAAGGGACCTGATGAATTTGGACATGATGGAGATGCCATAGGCAAGATGAAGAACATAGAGGAGATTGACCAAAGATTCTTCAAGACACTTGTTGAAAATATTGATTCAGACAAGGTTGCAATAGTAATTTCAGCTGATCATTCTACTCCTTGCATCAATAAAGGACATAGTGATGATCCTGTACCAGTACTGGTTTCAGCTAATTTCATAAAAAATGATGGTACTACTAGAATGACAGAACAACAAGCAAAGAAAGGAAGTATTGGCTTACTGCAAGGTGCAGAAGTAGTATCAAAAGCTCTTGAATTAATTAAATCTCAAAAGTAGTTAATTGATTGGATTGTTGCATTTCTACTGCTTTTTTTCTAATTCTATCAACATCAATGGAATGATACATTGATGGAGAGGTTCCTAATTTTTCTAATGCTCTGCTAAGCATTCCAATTCCAATACTTTGTTCATCTTTTTGTGCATGTGCAAAAGCAACTGCGATTAGAATAATTCCTTGAACCAATTCTTTTTCCCTGCCATAGCATTTCTTCCAAACACCTTCAAATGCTTCATGGCTTTCCCAAAATCTTTCATTGTTAAAATAAAATATTCCATCAGTAATTCCCTTCTCTTTTTCGATCTCCTCTTCAAAGACATGTCTGATATCAACAACAGAACCAATAGGTTCTAATTTTTTCAATAGATGATCAAGATCATCTTTTTCAACTGAGACATCCAACTCGACAAATTTTTGTGCAATTCGTGCAACACGAACTGAGACATTCATATCAGATGCCAGATCCCTTGCCTTGTAAACTACTTCACGAGAATGCTCCGGTCTATAGCGAGTGTTTTCTAGATGAAGCATATAGCGTTCCATAGTATAATTTTACAGGAATTTCATAAATTTCTTCTCTATTACAATCAAGGTTTATATGAAATATCCAGAGATTTTGGGTACATGTCCATCATTGAGACAGTCACAGATGTGGAAAATGCATTTCTCTCACGAAGAGAGCTTACCTGCAACTTTGCAGGACTAGGAGGCAAACTCAAAAAACTTGAAGCAGTAGATATGATTACAAAAGAATTCAAACTTGACGGTAAAGTCGTAATCCCAATGAGACTAAAGACACATGTTGGAAAACCAATGGTGACGGGAACTTTCTATGTTTATGAAGATGAAGGCTTGGCAAAAAAACATGTCAATCCAACAATATTTTCAAGATTAGAGAAGACAAAAGCAAAAATTGCAGAAGCTGATGCTGCTGCAAAAGAAGCTGAAGAGGCGGCTAAAGCCGAAGCAGTAGAAGCCCCAGCGGAAGAAACACCTACAGAAGCAAAAGATGAAGAAGTAAAAGAGGAGAAATCAGAATAATGGCAGGAAAAAAAGGCTCCAGTCCCAATGTTTACAAATATTTCAAAGTGGATGGAGATAAAGTATCACGTATTAGAAAAATTTGCTCAAGATGCGGCAAAGGAGTTTTCATGTCAGAGCATAAAGACAGACACACATGTGGAAAATGCGGTCTAACAGAATTCATTCAATAAAAATTACAAATTCAATATAATCGTTTTTTGCGAATTTTAGAACTTTTTTCTTCTAGTGAATTTATTTTTGAGATAAATGCAGGATCAAGTTTAATTTTAGATAAGGATTCTGCAGATAATTTTACAGTATTTTCATCTAAAGAAATGTTTGCTTTTGGAAGATTTCTATCTGCCCAAAATTTCATAACCTTATCTTCTAGTTTGTAATCACGAAATCCTGAAGGAAATTTTTTTGTAATATGATTTAGTAATGTTCTATCTTTAAAGACAACTCTTGGTTCAAACAATCTTGTCTCATCACTATAAACATTCTCAAATAAATTCCCAGAAATTTCATCAGAAAGTAATTCCATCTTTGAGATTTTTCTCATCAATTCTAGAAAATGAAGAAATTCATGAGCCAAAATAGCATGAATTGTACCCTTTAACCCATAGGCAACAAGGGGGGCTGAAATCTGAATAACAACTTGAAATTTTTCTTCAAACATAACAGGAATTGTTCTTGCAAATAAAATTCCAAATTGATAAGAGTTTGAGCTTGGAGCAGTTAGAATAAGCGATGGTTCAACATATGCTACAGGATAACGAATTCCTGAAGCTTTTTCGATTCTATTAATCCCCTCAACAGTAATGGGGAATCGCTTTATAGTAAGATCATAGACATCATCAGGAATTATTCCCTTGGAATGTGCATCTCTTAAGCGAACTAACGGATCCATTGTATCCCCTCGATAATTTTGAATGTAAAAAGGTTGATTTAATCAGGATCTTGGTTTTCCAGACTTTGCCTTCTTTCTTTTGCGTGTATTTGCTCTTTGATCAGCATGTCTTTGATGTTTACCTTTTTTTCTTACTGGCATGCTTTTTTACGAGAATTTGCGCTAGTTAATTGTTATCATTATACATCAATGTCAAGAAAATCAAATTTTTGGCAGTTACAGGTGTTATTGAGTATTTTAGAAATACTAGGAGTCACATCATCACCTGTGACAAATCGCTTAACAGGAAGACCACCATCAGTTTTGATAATTAGAGTAAAACTAATTGTTGAGTTTTTTTTGTATTTTATGGAAAAGATATTTTTCTCTGAGCGCTTTCCAGATTTTTCATAAACAACTATTGGTTGTTTTGTTAGATGCTTTAATTTTAGGATTTCATTAGAGTTAATTTCAGAATTTGCTAAGATCTTTATTTCTATTGTTGATTTGAATTTAAGAGGATGTTTGGGGGAATTATTAACAATTTTGAGATTAGTGATTTTTACTGATTCAGATTTAAAAGATGTAGATCTCATTTTACGTTTATTTGGATTTTGAATTTTTACAAAAAATGGCCTTCCCTTGCCTAAAACTAGGCTAGTTTTATCTTCACCTCCAATCCAAGTAAATTTTGCAGTACTTCCTCCAATTTTCTCAAAAAGAAATTTTGAAATAATTCCTTCAATGCTTTGAAATTCTGAAATACCATGAAAATTACATAGTCGACATCCTTTTCCTTGACAATTTTCACATGGCTTTTGCTTTTGAGGAAGATCTCTAGTTAATTTTACATATCTTCCATAAAATACGATAGATTTTGCTCTAAGATCACAAGTGCCATCTTTGATATTTACAGTAAATGTTACATCTGAATCCACGGTATCAAGAGTTTTTTTCGTTTTTCTAGTGTATAATTTTGCTAATTCTTTTGTAATGTCAGTTTTTATTCCATCAATTCCTCTTAGTTTGAATTTAGATCGAATATAATCATCCCTATCAATAATTGAAGGTTTTATCATTGCTCCAACACTAAACGTCTTAAATGAATATGATGAAGATGTATCAATCATTAATTTCAAAAAATATTCAAGGTCATTGAAGATATTTTTACAAATATAGCATGAATGTTTTGAATTTGAATTTTTTTGTAATTTTTTTCCTAGTAGTTTATTTGAAGACAGATGTAGTTTTTTAGAAAATAATCTTCCAAGGCAATTATCACAGAGTTCATGTTTTTTTAAGATTTGATTTGCAATAGGAAGTATTTTTTGATGTGTAGACATGGTAGAAAAATTGAGATAACTAACCTAATCCCATTCTTCTAAGGGTACCTTGCATTTGGCGGCCTTTGGATGCCTTCATCATGTTCTTAGAGTTTTTGTAATTTTTGATCAGTTCTTTGACTTCACCTTCTGGCCATCCAGAGCCTCGTGATATTCTTTTGATTCTAGAGGAATTTAGTAAATCAGGATCTGCTTTTTCAGCTTTTGTCATACTTTGAATAATGTACCTCCATTTGGAAACTCTACCTTCCATTTGATTTAGCTGATCATCTTTTACCATACCAGACAAGCCCGGCATACTCTCTAGAATTCCTTGAAGTGAACCTACTTTTGTGACTTCTTCTAATTGGTAAAAGAAATCATCCATATTCATTTTCCCACTAGAGATTCTTTTCATTCGGACATCGTCTCCTTCTTCTTCAAGACGTTTTGCCAAATCCAAGACAGCCTGAATATCACCCATTCCAAGTAAACGTCCAACAAATCTTGTTGGGGAGAATTTTTCTAAATCATCAATTCTTTCACCAGTACCAATGTACATTATTTGTGCACCAGTAGCAGCTGATGCAGCAAGTGCTCCACCTCCTTTTGCAGAACTATCTAGTTTTGTAATAATTACTCCACCGACTGGAATAGTTTTATGAAATGCCTCTGCTTGATTGAAGCATTGTTGTCCAATTGTTCCATCAATTACAAGTAATGCCAAATCAGGATCTGCAACTTTGTTGATTCTATCCATTTCTTCAAGAAGATCTTTTTCCTCTTTATGACGACCTGCGGTGTCAATTAGAATTACATCAAGAGGTTGTTCTGCAAAATATTTTAAACCATTTTTTACAATACTTGGAGAATCTTTGTTGTTTTCCTCACCAAAAACTTCAACACCTGATTTTTCACACATAGTCTTTAGCTGAACCAAGGCCCCTGGTCGGTAGGTATCAGCACCTATAACTCCAACTTTGTATCCTTGTCGTGTTAGAAACTTTGCAAGTTTGGATGCAACAGTTGTTTTACCACTTCCCTGAATACCAAGCAAGATTATTTTATTTTGTTTTCCAGGTTTGAAATCAAAATCAGACTCATTTCCAAGTAATTTTGAGAGTTCATCGTAAAGAATTTTCACGATATGATCTTTTCGCGATAACCCTGGTGGAGGAGTTTCATTAATTGCTCGCTCCTCAAGATGCTTTGTAATTTCTAAAACTAGGCGTACATTAACGTCGGATTGAAGTAGTGCTCTCTGAACATCTTTAGACAGTTCTTTGATTAGTTCCTCATCAATCCCCGAGGATTTTACAATTTTTTTGATTGCATCACTGAGGCTATTTTTGAGTCCATCAAGCATGGAAATCTAACCCCGCATCCACTATTTCAAACCTTCCTCTATATCCATCCCATGTTTTTTTAAATTCTTTAATTTTGATTGAATGTAAAAACATAGGACAGTTAATTACAAATGTCTCAGCTTCTCCACCTTCAAAATTTAAATTAAATCCATATTTTTCAGAATGTTTTTGTAAAATTTCTATATCATTTTTTGTAATTACTTTACCAAGCCATGAATCATCAAGACCATCTGAAGTTACAGTTGTCAGTATAAATTCAAAGTTTGAATCAACTAAATCATTCATGTATTGAATTGGTTCTAAATTCCACAATGGAGTTATTGCAGTCAAATGTAACTTTGAACATAGGGATTCAAATTTCTCGTATTGAAATTTACTTTTGATACCCCCATGAACTAATCCTTCAATGCCAAATTGCTCTTTTGCATTTTGCAGCAATTTCTCTAATTGAAATAATTCATTATCAGTCTCATCAGAATTAGATTCTGCAATTAATTGTGGAATTTTCATGGATTCTGATTGTAGTTTAGTCCATTTCAAATTCGGATAATGTAATAGATGACTTTCATCAGACTTTGGAAATACACTAAGAAGACAAGAAATCTCATGTCCTTGTTTTTCTGCTAAATATATTGCAAAAGTACTATCCTTTCCACCGGAAAACAGAGATGCTAATTTCATAATCTAAAAAATATTCAATTCAACAAACTTGTAAGATTTGTTGAAAAAGGATGCTTCATTACTCATAATCCTCATCAACATTCAGACGGCTTTTCCGCTCATCATCAGCATCCGCACTAGTTCTTAATGCGCATGATTTTAGTTTTATCCATAACAACCCAATATTCTACATTTTGGCCATTTTCTAATTTTCCTTTTACCTCATCATCAATTAGAACTACATCTATTGTTTCAAAGGTTTCAGAGTCCATTACTTGAACAGTGTCACCATTAATTGATATGATTTGACCTACTTTTTTGTTAATTAACGGAATGTGAACTTGCATACTGACAGGACCTACAAGAGGTCTTTTTTGTCCATCAAAAACACCTTCACCAACAATTCTTGCTTTTGCAGCGCCGTGTTTTCCAGGTTTTGATGTATCATATTCAACGATTCTGCATGGTTCGCCACTTGGTTGATCAGAGTGTGGCAATAGAATGTATGATCCTATCTTTAATGATCCAAGATCTGATGGTTTGCTCATGAAAAAACAGTTTTTGCACGAATATTTAACTTTACTCAAAAATCATTGAAACTCTAAATATTTTTGAAATAATGATGATTCAATAAGATATGATTTCATCAAGAAAACAAGTCAAATTTTTCTATTTTAATTGATCAAGAAGTGAAAGACTCATTAAATTAGTCATTGTTAGCCCCTTTCTATTCACATCACGTCTTGTCTGCTCACAGTATTTTTTGACACTTTGATGGCTTTTCTCACTGGCCACCTCAATTACCACCACATTTTCAGAATAAGGGAATGTAAATTTTGAAGGAGTTGTACAATATGTTTTCATATTTCCTAGTCCTGCTTTCTCAATTTTGTCTCGTTTAAGTAATAGATTTGCTACTTCTTCCAAGTCTTCAGCATCTTCTCCATATTCTAAATAATACACAGATACAAAGTTGGTCTCTCCTTGAACCTCTCTTTGGAATAAATCATCTTTGATATTGAAAACAAATGAGGTCTTGTCTTGATTATGTTCAGTTAGATCTTTGGAGATAATTTCACTGTCTTTGAATTTAGCTAATAGATAATGATTAGTAGAATCAGAAAAGTAGGGTTTGCTTTCAGAAGAAAATGTTCCGGTTACAAAATATAATTTTTCAATGTTTTTAGAATTCATCCAAGATTCTTTTAGTTCAACAGATTCATGGGTATGCAAGTATGGTGCACACACATAACCAAAGTAGGATAATTCTAGTTTAGACACAGATCATAAAAAACGAAACAGGGTATTTATGCATATAGAGATCGGACGATCATCAGGAAAAAATTACCTACGATAGTTTTTTAATAGCAGATAACTTCGGTTTTCTTGTCCCAAGCTAGCTCAGCCTGGTAGAGCTTCCGGCTGTAGTTGTTGGCTTTAGATGGCTGACCGAAAAACAGCATATCAGGCATACAGAAACCGGGTTGTCGAAGGTTCAATTCCTTCGCTTGGGACCACAATCCTTTCTAATAATTTGTAAAAATAATAAAAAGATAGACTGATTTAAGAAAACAAAGATGAAGTCTTAAATTAAAAAACTATGCCTATGCTGATTTCTTGACTTTTTGAGCTGCAGGTCCTTTTTTACCTTCGCCCACTTCGAACTCGACTTTATCGCCTTCATTGATGAATCCGTCAACATCTGATTTGTGAACAAATAGATCTTCACCAGATTCTCTTTCGATAAAACCAAAGCCCTTAGTACGGTTAAACCATTTTACGGTACCTTGTTCCATTTACTTTTGCAAAACGGATTCGCTATATTAACTAAGTCATCAAATAGTAATAAAGTAAAAAGCAAAAAAAGATTAGAAATCTTTTGGAATGTGATTATTTTCCTTTAGCCACTCAACTTGAGGAAGAGTAAATCTCCAAACTATATCGCCTCTTTCATCTTCTTTGAAATCCCAAGGCGCAATAATTACAATATCATTATCTCTAATCCAAACGCGTCTCTTCAGTTTTCCTCTTATTCTTCCACGTCTAGTAATTCCATCAGTGCATTTTATCATAACATTTTCTCCTCCAAGCATTTTCAAAACTCTACCAAAGAGCTCTCCTTCTTCAGGTAGTCTAATCTCTTTTAGAGCACTTTCATTTTTTACTTGGCGCTTTCCCATGATGTAATTTATCATAATGAGCATATAACTGGTAGGGTTTTTGGTAGATTTAGATCAAGAATTTATCAAAATCCGCAAGGGATTTTATCTATTAGATCAAAATTATAACAATGGAATTTCATTGTGTGGAGGATTGCTCACAGTGCTGCATTGAAAGAGAGTACTATCCCAGTAAAAAGTTTGGAAAAATAGGAGTACTCATATTACCTAAAGAAAAAGAAATAATTGAAAAATTAGCACTATCTAAAAATTTGAAAATTCAAATTTTGCCAAGAATTGGAATTTCTAACGATCCAAATGAGTTGCCTACAAAAATTTTGGCGTATCAGTTAATGGGGATAGAAGATAATGGGAATACTTGCCCATTTTTAGATAAAGAGAGTGAAGAAAAATCACCACATGGAGGATTTCCTTGTAAGATTTACAATCAAAGACCACTTGCATGTGGTGCTTATCCATTAATTGAGTCACAACCTATCACTCTAGATAAAAAATGCAAGTTTTGCCAAGATTGTGGGAATGCAGATCAGAATTTAACATCAGAAACAGAATCATTGTTAAAAATAAAAGAGACTATGAATACAGATGCAAAAGTTATTTGGAGATATGCAACGGGTATTGGAGAAAAAGAGGATCAATCTGAAATTGAATCAGGTTGGTTCTTAGAATAGGTAATTTACAAATATTGATTGTCAGCATAATACCATCCAAAAATTCAAAAGGCATTACAATATTGACAGAGTATGAGTGAGGATGCCTGGTCGAATTTAGATAAGGTTGATCAAAAAATCATAGAAATTCTAAACAACAATGCCAGGACCCCATCAAAAGAAATTGCATTAGAATTAAAAAAATCAGGTCACGATGTTTCAGATAGAACCATTAGAAAAAGAATTGAACGTTTAGAAAAAAGCGGAATTATCAAAGGATACAAGGCAGTCTTAACTGATGTCTCAGGGATTAACACATATCAAATTGTTTTGATGAAGATAAAGCCATCAAAATCAATAGAGGCTGTAAAAGACTCAATTAAAGAATTTATAAAAAAACTAGATAATTATGTACTAATTGCAAGTATGGAAGGCGAATGGAATATGTTATCAATCATTCAGATAAATTCAGAAAAAGCAAACACAGCACAAAAAATTGTTGAGAAATTTTCTGAAGAACTAATCGATTATAGAATTAATGAAATCGACATAAGAGATGTAAATATTCTCAACATGTCATTATTATTATTGTAAGAGAGAATATTCTGATTCAGCAATATCAATTGCTTTTTTAACCTCATCTAGTGTAAATGGTTTTTGTATAAATGCAGAAACACCAGTACTGATAGTTTTATTTACACGTGATGTTGATTTCTCATCAGCAGTAATTACTATGATTTGCAGGTTTACTTTATCCTTTAGTAATTTTGTAGCAACAACATCACCATCAAGGTCAGGCAATCCCATATCTAGTAAAACAACAGGTTCTTTATTTTCAGAAAATAATTTTTTACATCCCTTTAACCCATCTTTTCCATTTTCAAAGACTAGAATTTCAGAGTACCCTAATTTTTCAGCATAATTTTTGAGCTTCATTGCAATTGCAGCACTATCATCAATAATCACAATAGGTCTTGCAATCTGAATATTTTCTGAGATAATAGATTTGGCTTTTTGGTAAGCATCTTTTGCCTTATCAAATTCACCTAGAGTCAACAAACATTTTGATGCACAAAGCAATGCACCTTTTACATTGGATGCATTCTTTGAATTTGAATATTTCAAAAACAACTCACTTGCTTCTTTAATTTCATTTTGGGATACTTTGCCTTGTCGTGATTTGCATTCAGATGCTAGCATGTAAAGTAGGGCAGATTTTAGTAATTCAGTTTTTTTCATAGATTCTGCTTGATTGATTAGTAAATTATGAGCAGTAATGAATTGTTTATTCTTTAGATGAGTAAGTGCAATTTCACAAGTAGTTTTTGCATCCATGAGTGATTACAATTGTTTTGATTTTATAACATTTTGTAGTAGCAAAGTTATGGATTAATTACTGCACGGCCAATAATTTTTCGTGCTTTAAGATCCTCTAAAGCATTGTTTGCTTGCTCAAGAGAATATCGCTTGGATATTACGGGATTGATAACTCCCTTTCTTGCTAAATCAAGTAGTTCAACCATATCAGTGTAATTTCCAGTATATGCACCTTGAATCACAATAGATTTGAGTGGAATCGATACTAGAGAAATTTCCAATGATCCACCAAATAATCCTACAAGAATAAGATTTCCTCGTTTACGTAAAACACCAAGTGCCACTTTAACAGTTTGAGGGGCATTTACAAAATCAATTACACTGTCAGGACCTTTGCCATTACAAATTGAAATTATTTTTTGTATTGGACTACCTCCACCAGAAGATAAAGAGCCAACCACGTTGGTGTTTACTACAAAATCTGCGCCCATCTTTTTGGCAGTATCAAATTTTTTATCGTCATTATCAATGCAAATAATTTTGGCTTTAGTGATTGCTTTGGCAATTTGAATTGCCATCAACCCCAAACCACCAGCACCAATAATTAGTAAAAATTCAGGAGAATTGGAATTTGCTTTTTTAACAGCATTATATGCAGTAAGTCCTGAACAAGCTAATGATGTAGCAGCATCAGGATTTACACCATCAAGTTTTGCTAAGTACTTAAAATTTGGAATTAAAGCATAATCAGAATAACCACCATCTTGAAAAACACCCATTGATTTTGGAGTATCACATAGATTTTCATTACCTACTTTGCATGCAGGACATTCACCACAACCAATCCATGGAAAAACTAGAACTTCATCCCCGGTTTGTATTCCAGATACTGTATCTCCTATTTCCTCAACAGTGCCAACAATTTCATGACCAGGGGTTACAGGATACTTTACTCCTCTATCAGTTACTTTCATGAATTGACCATCACCCAAATCATATCCACCTTCCCACAAATGCAAATCACTATGACAGACACCTACAGATTTTACTTTGACTAAAACTTGGTTTCCTTGTGGTTTAGGGGTCTCAGATTCAGATACTGCTAGAGGCTCATTTGGACCAGTAATTCTAGCAGATTTCATCAAGGTAATTTTTTGCCTGAACAATATAAGAGTTGACTGGATGTGAGAAAAAAGTAGAGCCCTAAGATATTATTGAATAGGAATGAAATTGTTATGTGAGTGAAGCAGAAACACCAAATAGTATTTCTCAAGAACCAGTAAATATTCTATTTAGTCCTACATCTGTTGCAAAAAAAGATGTTTGGGAAATTGATCTTATTCAAATTTTGAATTTATTAATAAAAATTCTCGAAAAATCAGGCAAAAAAGATCTCAAAGTTGCCGGAATGGCAGCTCTCTCATCATCTTTAATTTATAGAATGAAAGTTGAGAGTATTTTTGCATTACAAAGAGCTGCAATGGAGAAAAAACCAATGCACCAAAGAACAGATGTAGATATTGAATTAATTGATTTTCCATACAGACATGAATCAACATACCCTGTATCATTAGATGATTTATTGGGATTGTTACAAAATCTAATTGGAACAATTGCAAATCCTCAGTTAAGAAGAAACAGACAGTTAGATATCGAACCAATAGAAGCTCCAGATTTCAAAGATTATTTTATCTCACTTGAGAGCATTATTGGAAAATATGAGGATTTGATAATGAAAAAAATTAAAGATGCAGGATTTGGACTACTACAGGACATCATCGTAGATCTTGATGAGATTGATTCTATTAGATGCTTTTTTGCGGTACTATTTTTGGCAAGGGATCAAAAAGTAGATTTAGAACAAGCAGGAGACGACATCAAAATTATTGCAATAAAAGAAGAGTTAACAAATTGATCAAAAATGAACAAAGGGTTTCTTTAACTATATTTCAGAAAAAGAGATAGTAATTGGCAAAAATAGAAAATCTTGATGAGGCAACAGCAAGGATAGAGGCTGCACTGTATTCAGCAGGTAGGCCATTAAAAATAGAAGATATTATTCGAGCCTCAGGCACAGAATCAAGAACAAAAACTCTTGATTTACTCAACAGTATAATGAAAAAAACAAAGTCAGTATTCAAAGCACTTGAAGTAGTAATTCTTCCAGATGGCTCCTATGTTATGCAGTTAAAACCAGAATATAGCGCAACTGTGAAAAGATATGCATCAAAGCCAATTTTACCAAATGCCACACTAAAGACATTATCATACATTGCATACATGCAACCAATTTCATCAAAACAACTTGTAGAAACAAGAGGATCTGGAGTTTATGCACATCTTAAAGAATTAAGACAGTTAGATTTTATCAATCACCAAAATGTCGGAAGAATGAAAATTTACACAACAACTGAAAAGTTCCAAAAATATTTTGGAATTCAAGGAGATGTAGAAGATCTAAAACAAAGACTATTTTCCAAAGTTAGAAAAACGGCCAGTATGAGACAAACTCCTACCCCACAAATGGTTTCAGAACTAAACTAAGTTATTGGTTTAAGGCTAATTTTTTGCGTTTTGTATAAATTAGAGTAATTTAGTGATAATTTCGTGAGAAAATCAGTAGAGAATTTAGCAACCAGTAAAATAACTGGAGGAAGAAGACATCCATTAAGAATTAGAAGAAAATATGAAACTGATAGGTATCCAAATGAAGCTGTAAATGCAGCTCAAGTAACTGTAACAAGAAGAGTTCGTGGAAAAAATAGTAAAACGGCATTAAAGTCAATTGATTTTGTTAATCTTGCAACAGGTAATGCTAAAGTAAAGAAAACAAAAATAATCAAAGTTTTAGAAAATGCTACAAATAATGATTATCAAAGAAGAGGCATCATTACAAAAGGTGCAATACTAGAAACACAAGAAGGAAAATGCAAAGTAGTTTCTAGACCAGGACAAAACGGAATAGCAAACGCAATTTTACTAAAGGAATAAAATGAAAGATTACGAGCATGTCGTAGTCTGGTTGGATTATTTTAATAAGAATTTAAAAAAATCAAAAGGCAGAAGAGTTGGGTTAAACAAATGTGTGTTTGATCCCTCATTAAAAGAATTAATGGATGCCACAAAAGATGCAGGATTTGAAATTAAAGAATCAGATGATAAAGTTAGATTTCCAAGAAGACCATTTGTAAGATCAGGGTATGTGATTTTACCAAAAGGATCCTCTAAGACAACTATTCTTAACAAAATTTCAGAAAAACTGGTAGCAAGAAGAACCAAACAATCAAAATAAAATCAATTCTAGCTCTTAGCTAAAGTAAAGTTGACAGAAGTCTATGATAAGAATATGATAATTATAATTTTTAATTGCAGGAGGTAGGCGAAATAATGCACCTAGCCGGTAGCGGCAGGGTAATCATTCAACTATCTAAAGAACTAGTTGAAGGACAAATACTCTGTGACGAAAAAGGTACTAGAGTTGCAAAAGTAATGGAATTGATAGGTCCAGTAAAAAGACCATTTGCATCAGCAACGCCGTTAACAAATAGCATCAAAAAATACATTGGCAAAAGTGTATTTGCCGCTGAATATTCCCCTGACAATTCAAAGAAAAAATTTAGGAGACGAAAAAAATGAACATACTTGAACCCCAAAGCTGTCCTGAATGTCAATCATCATTAGTTGATGACATGCAGAATGGTGAAATAATCTGCTCTGGTTGCGGTGTAGTAGTTGCTGACCAGATTGCAGACAGTGGTCCAGAAACAATTAGCTCAAATCTCGAAGACAAGATGAAGTTAGCAAGAGCAACAGGACAAACAACTTATTCTCAACATGATTTGGGAATAACAACAGAGATTTCAATCAGTACAAAAGACTTTAGCGGAAAAACAATCAATCATGAAGTTGCAAATCAAATGCACAATCTAAGAAAATGGCAACAAAGAGTCAGAGTTGCCTCTCCAAGAGAGAGACGACTTGCAAATGTTTTATCAAAGATGGGTGAAACATGCAATGATCTTAGCCTTTCAAAGAACGTCTTAGAAACAGCTTCAATGATTTACAGAAACTTGGATGGATATGTAGATGTAAAAGGAAAATCAGTTGTCAGTATTACGGCAGCTACAATTTACATGGCATGCAAACAATGTTCAGTTGTAAGATCCCTTGAAGAAATTTGTAGAGGAATTTGTCCACCAAAAGACGTAAAATCAAAAACAAAACTTGCAGCTAGATATTATAGAACCATGGTAATGGAAATGGGACAATTAACTGCCCCAGTTGTAACCATGGACAAATACATCTCAAAGATAGCAAACATGACACAAACTGAGGTCAGAGTTGAAAGACTAGCCTTAGAAATTGCAGAAAAAACTAAAGAAAGTAACATTGCAGATGGAAAAGCACCAAATGGAATTGCAGCAGCATATCTGTATGTAGCCTCAGTTCTACTTGGACAAAACGTCCTTCAAAGAGACGTTTCAAGCATCGCAGGAGTTACAGAAGTCACTATCAGAAATAGATGTAAAGAGATTCTTACAAGCTACAAACTCAAAATTACTTTGAGACCATCTCTGGCCAAATTTTAACCCCCCCCCTCTTTTCATTTTATTATCAAAAATTTCCGTTAGGATCAGCTAAATTTCGTCGGCATTATATATAGAAGAAGAATAATTTTATCATGGCAGTTTTAGAAATCAAAGATCTTCATGTTTCTAGGGAAGGCAAAGAGATTCTCAAAGGAGTCAATCTAAAGACAGGACCTGGAGAAGTACATGCCATCATGGGACCAAATGGTTCAGGAAAGAGTACATTAGCATATACATTACTTGCACATCCAAAATACGAAGTTACAAAGGGAGATATTTTATTAGATGGAGAGAGTATTTTAGAATTATCAGCTGATGAGAGAGCAAAGAAAGGACTGTTCTTAGGTTTTCAATATCCAACAGAAGTTTCAGGGGTAGGATTTTCCCATTTTCTAAGAACAGCATATAATTCATTGAGTAAAGCAATAGGAGGAGACAATAGAGAAGTATTCATCACAGTAAGAGAATTTCAAAAATATCTAAAAGAGAATTTAGAAAAAGTCGGATTAAAAGAAGAGTTTCTTTCAAGATATCTTAACGAAGGGTTCT
Organism: Nitrosopumilus sp.; assembly: GCF_025698945.1. Lineage (NCBI taxonomy): Archaea > Thermoproteati > Nitrososphaerota > Nitrososphaeria > Nitrosopumilales > Nitrosopumilaceae > Nitrosopumilus > Candidatus Nitrosopumilus sp. The sequence continues at coordinate 95,204 of NZ_JAILWM010000001.1, read as the reverse complement.
CAGGAGGAGAAAAGAAACGAGCAGAAGTTTTACAAATGGCTGTACTAAAACCAAAGATTTCAATTTTAGATGAACCAGATTCAGGATTAGATATTGATGCAGTCCAAGCAGTAGCACAAGCAATCAGTAAAGTATCTGGAAAAGATGCAACAGTTATTGTAATTACTCACTATGCCAGAATTCTAAAATTCTTAGACAAGTTAGACTTTGTTCATGTATTTGCCAGAGGACAGGTATTGAAAACAGGAGATGCATCCCTTGCAGATAAATTAGAAGCAGAGGGATATGACTGGGTATTAGAGCAAACAGCATAAATTTAAACAGAAAAATTTCCTAAAAATTATTGATTTACACACTTAGTGTTGATTTTACCAAAGAATTTTTAGATATAAAGGATAATCATATCAACATAGGAATAAGCTCAAAACCAATCAAAGGGGAAGCAAATAAAGAATTAATTAAAAAAATTGCAAAACATTTCCAAATTTCATCATCACAGGTTAAGATAAAAAAAGGCCATAAATCTACTGAGAAGATTATCGAGATTCTACAATAGAGAATTTAGTTTTTTGTTTAAATAGGGTTTCAAGTCTGTGGAAATTATGTCAGAATCATATGAACAATACTATTTTAATTTCTCATTTTTCAAAGTGGATCCTAAATGGAGATGGATGGCAGATTTGGCAAAAGAAGAATCTGCAAAAGAAGTTGAAAACGTAATAAAAAATTCAGGAATAATGTTTAGATCTTATTCAAATTTAGGATTAAGAGACGATACTGATTTTTTGTTTTGGTTTGCTGCAAAATCAGTTGAAGAGATTCAAGTGGCGATAGAAAAATTATACAAAACAGTTTTTGGAAAATATATCAATCCTTCAATGACATATTTGTCATGCACACGACCATCAATTTATGTTCAAGAACAAAAATCCCATGGTTTTGTCACGGGGATAGAACCCAAAAAACATGTCATAGTATATCCATTTACTAAAACTAGAGAATGGTACCTATTGCCAAAAGAGAAACGTCAAGAAATAATGGATGAGCATATTGAGGTAAGCAAAAGATACCCCCAAGTCATTCTCAACACAACATACTCTTTTGGGATACATGATGAAGATTTCATGCTTGCATTTGAGGTGGACAATATTAGAGATTTTCAGGATCTCATCATGGATTTGAGGGAAACACAAGTTTCCACATATGTAAAAAATGACGTTCCAATGATTGTGTGTGTGAAAAAAGATCTTGTTCCATTAATATCCAGTCTAGGCTAGAAATTCAAAAAAACTACAAGGTTTATTCACATAATTTAGATTCAAATCTGCAAATCTTGGATAAACATAAATGATGAATTTTAAAAAATAAAGGAAACGAAATGCATTACAATAAACTAGGAAAATCAGACATCAAGGTATCAGAGATAGGATTTGGTGCATGGTCTATTGCACTAGATTGGTGGGGGAAGAAAATTGAAGAAGACGAAGCAAAACGAATGCTAAAAAAAGCATACGATGTAGGGATTAACTTTTTTGAAACAGGAGACATGTACGGTAAAGGAAAAAGCGAGAGATTAATCGGTGAAGTTTTCAAAGATATGAGAGATGAAATAGTCATTTCAACAAAATATGGTTATGATTTTGAAAGTGTAGAACAAATCGGTCATAGCGAACTCCCACAAAAATTTGATGAGACATTTACTAGAAATGCATTAAAAAACAGTCTAGAGCGATTACAAACAGATCATCTTGACATGTATGGACTACACAATCCAAAACTATCACATATTCGTGATGATTCTATCTTCAATGTTCTTGATGATTTTATCAAAGATGAAACCATTAGAACATATCAAGTTGCATTAGGTCCAGCAATTGGATGGACACAAGAGGGACTTGAAGCAATGGACAGGCCTAATCTTAGTGCAGTTCAAACAGTGTATAATATTTTAGAGCAAACTCCTGGAAATGAATTGATGAAAAAAGCAGAAGAGAAAAATGTCGGGATCTTAGTTAGAGTTCCAGAAGCATCAGGCATCCTAACAGGTAAAGTTAATGCAGAAACAAAAATTGATGAAAAAGATCATAGATCAGTTAGAAAAGGAGAATGGATTAAAGCGTCACTACAAAAAGTTGAGCAACTAAAACCAATTGCACAGAGAAATGGATTAAACATTGCAGAATTATCTATGAAATTTATTATGTCAAAGAAAGGCTTTGCATCAGTGTTCCCAACAGTTGTTAGTGAAGAAGAGATTGTGGACTATGCAGAGATGACAAAAGGAGAATATATTTCAGCATCAGATATGAAAGAGATTCAAGAGCTATACGACACATGGCCATCCTATGAATTAAAGGCAACTCCGCAAGCAAATTAATTCTAAATGAAACATCCATTTGATGCAAAAAAAACTCTAGAAATCATAGAGAGAATGAAACTGGCCAAAATCGGCCAATACAACAAATGGGAAAAAATTATCAAGAAATTAAAAAAAGAGCAGGAATTAAATGCTGAAGAGTTAGAATATTATTCGAATTTAACTAGAATTTACAAAGATTCAAAGATTACACACAGGAGTAAAATTTTTCACTCAAAACTATCCGAACATGATGAAAAGCCACCATGTAAGACATGTGGAGATATTTCACAATACTATTGTAACATGAACGATCAGTATTTTTGTACAATACATGTCGTTGGACATGATGAGAATGAAATCTAAGATACTTGAACTGTTTCTTCTAAAGTAAATGAATTCTCTACAAAATATTCAACACGTGTTTTTTTAAATTCGCGAGAACTAAACAAGATTCTATAATCATCAACATGGATTTGATTCTGAATAGTTTTTGCCATCTCATTTGCTTCTTCATGTGTTTTGCAGTGGATCATGGAAAATACATTGTATGGCCAATCCGGATATGTCGGTCTTTCATAGCAGTGACTAACTTGTGGAAAAGAGCCCAAGGTTTCTCCTACTTGAGAAATTCTATCTTCAGGAACTTTCCATACGATCATACCATTAGCAGTAAAACCAACTTGTCTGTGTCGTAAAATTGCAGCAAATCTTCTCATCACACCAATCTCTTCATAATATTTCATTTTTTCAAACAGCTTATCTTCAGTAATTCCAAGATTTTTTGCAGCCTTTACAAAAGGCTCATCAATTATTTCCATGTCTTTTTGTAATTCTCGTATAAACTCTTTGTCTTGTTCCGTTGGAACAAATTCAATATGTTTAATTTCTTTTTTTGCCTCTGATGGCGCTACTTCATGTTTCTTTTCATCAACCATGTCTAGCTTGACACCAATCTTGAATAGTTGTAATGTAGGAAGCATTCTTACTTTTTTAATTCCTTTAAGAACATTGAATTTTTCCAATTCTACTTTCAAATCAGAGCCGGGTGGAACAGCTAAAGTAAACCAGAGATTAAACTCATGATCACGCTCATAATTATGACTGACACCAGGATGACGATTAATTTGATTAGCAACATACTCTAGTTTATCAGGTTCAATCTCCATTGCCACAAGAGAACTTGTGTATCCAAGTTTCCTTGTATCAAAAATTGCACTTAGTTGTCTTAAAACTCCCATCTCTTTTAGATTTTTCATGTGCTGCTTTACAATTTCTGGAGTAGTATCAAATTTTTTAGCAATGGCATCAAAGGGTCTTGTAACTAGTGGAAAAGTCCATTGAATTTCATTTAAGAGTTCTTTATCAAATTCATTCATACTAGTCATTATGTCATAAAGTTGTCCATTCAATTAAAAATGTAGCTAGGAATTTACGCATCAATCTAATACATAAATAGAAACTCCAGTGCATTGAATAGATGATAGTTGATCTTAATCTCCATGGAAAAGAAATCCTAATAATCGGAGGTGGAAACGAGGCTCAAAAAAGAATCAACTCATTGTTAAACCAAAATTGCAATATTACAGTAATTAGTGATTCTGTAAACTCAACAATCAAAAATCTTGGAAGTAAAAAAAAGATAAAGTTAGAAAAAAAGAAAATGAATGATACTACACTTATTTCAAAATTAAATCCAGATATCATAATTACTACAACAAATGACAGTAAACTTAATTCTAAAATTATCAATTTTGCTAAAAAAAGAAAGATAATTGTTTACAGTTCAGATAATCCTGAAGAGAGTGATTTTTCAAATCCAGCTATAATAGATTTTGAGAAAATCATTCAAATTGCAATATTTACTGGAGGTCGAAGTCCTGCAATGGCAAAAAAACTAAAAACAAAATCAGAGCAGATATTTAAAAAAATAATTACAAAGGAAGATCTTTCTCAAATCAAGATTCAAAAGATCGCAAGAAAACTAGCAAAAGAGCAAATTCCTACTCAATTAGAAAGAAAAGAATACCTACATGCTGTTTTAGCAGACAAAGATATTGATCAATTAATAAAAGACGGAAATCTGAAAAAAGCTGAAAAGCGAGCAATTACAATATTGAGGAACTGGAAATGAGTCAAAATATCATTAATGCACGTGTAACTTTTCGTAACTCTCCAATCCATGTTCTTGAACAATTTACAATCAAAGATATTGAAAATGCATATGAGCAATTCATCAATCATTCAGATCTTGATGAATGTGTAATTATTCAGACATGTAATAGAATAGAATTATTTGGAAAATCTCATCAATATGATCTTGAAAAAATCAAAAAAACTTGGGCTTCAATTACAGGATTAGAAGTTGAAGTATTTAATGAAAATGTAGAGTTTGAAGAAAACCAAGAAGCAATTCATCATCTATTAAAACTAACATCGGGATTAGATTCAATGGTTATTGGAGAAGAACAAATACTAGGACAGATAAAAAACTCAATTACATCAGCTAGAAAGACAAAGGCATCAGGCCAACATCTCAACACATTATTTGATAAAGCAATTCGAATTGGTACAAGAATTAGAAATTCTAGCGGAATTGGAAAAGGCGGAATTTCAGTTGGCTCTATGGCGGTAAAGCTTGCAGAGGAAAACATTGATGAATTAAAAACAAAGAAAGTTTTGCTGATTGGAACAGGAGAAGTTTCAACTCTTGTTGCAAAATCATTACAAAGACGAGGATATGCTTTTGATGTAACAAGTAGGACAATAGGAAGATCAATTACGTTTTGTGAAACAATGGGCGGAAGACCAGTTAAATTTGAAGAAGTTCTAACAGGGTTTAACAACTATGATGTACTATTTGTTGCAACCACAGCTCCATATTTTCTTGTAACACATGAAAGATTAACCAAAGCCATGAGCAATAACAAGAAAGGAATGATGATTTTAGATCTATCAAATCCTAGAACAGTAGATGAAAAAGTTGCAACCATAGGAGGAGTGAAACTGATGAATCTGGATCAAATTGCTGAAATGGTTGAAAAGAATATGAATGCTCGATTAAACAAGGTAAAATCCATTGAAAATATAATTAACGAGGAAGTATCTGTATTAGAAGCCTCAATGAAAAGATTAGAAGCAGAACCACTTGTAAAAGACGTATTCAAAAACATAGAAAGTCTTAGAGAAAAAGAACTACAAAAAGCACTTCAAATGCTTGATGAAAAAGATGAAAAGAAAATCAAAATAATTGAAGAGTTAACAAAGGCAGTTGTTGAAAGCATTGTTTCAACCCCAATGAATAACATTAGAAAAGCTTCGGAGCAAGGAAATCCAGATATTGTGGAGCTTGCAGGTAAATTATTTGACTATAAAAAACAGAAAAAGGCAGACTAGGATTATATTTTAGCAAAAGGAAAATTCAAACATGTCATTTCCTACTAAGAGACTGCGAAGATTAAGAATTTCAAATAAAATGAGAGAGTTAGTTCAACAGACCACACTCTCACCAAAAGACTTCATTTGTCCTGTGTTTGTTCAAGAAGATCTAAAAACAAGAGTCAAAGTCGAATCAATGTCAGAAATTGAGAGATTACCTTTAGATGACATAAATGATGAAGTGGGAACAATTAGTGATTTAGGAATTCCAGCAATAATGCTTTTTGGTATTCCATCACAAAAAGATGAAGCAGGTTCATCGGCATTTGATGATAATGGAATTGTTCAAAAAGCAATATCTCAGATTAGAAAAAATTTTGGCGATAAGATTGTGATCATGGCAGATGTTTGTCTCTGTCAATTTACATCAACTGGACATTGTGGAATAATTCAAGGAGATAAAATTGATAATGACACTAGTCTTGAAACATTATCAAAAATAGCAGTTAGTCAAGCTAAAGCAGGAGTAGATACTGTATCACCATCTGCAATGATGGATGGTCAAGTTGCAGCAATTAGGAAAGCACTTGATGATGAAGGATTTACAGATGTTTCAATAATGTCTCATTCAGCCAAGCATCGCTCAAACTTTTATTCTCCATTTAGAGATGCAGCAGAATGTGCACCAAAATTTGGAGATAGAAAAACTTACCAGGTCCCATATACGAATGCACGAGAAGCCATGATGGAAGTAGAAGCAGACATAAACGAAGGAGTAGACATTGTAATGATAAAGCCTGCATTGTCTTATTTGGATTTGATTGCAGAGACTAGAAGAAAGTATAACATTCCAGTTTCTGCTTATAGCGTTTCAGGAGAATATGCATTAGTAAAGGCAGCTTCACAGTTAGGATATGTCAATGAGAAAGACATTACTGAAGAGATTCTTTACTCTATTAAGAGAGCAGGTGCAGACATGATTGTCACATATTTTGCAAAATCAGCTTCTAGATTTCTTCAGGAATCATGAGAAACGACGAAAGATTTGAGATAGAAAGAGCATTTGATCTACTGCCACATGTGATAGGCTCTAGTTGGGCAGTAATTTGGTTTAGAATGAAAGGAATCAAGAAACCAACTAGAGAAGAATATAGAGAGAAAACCCTTGAATATTTCAAACTGGTTGAACCTGTCTTTATTTCATATCCAAAAGAGAAAGAATTTGAGGATATTCATAAATACATTGATTTTAGAAAAAACGAGGAATATAAAAAAATACAATCTGGGAACAACAAAGAAGTTGAAAAAAGATACGACAGATATGTAGATTATGGTTAGAGTTCCTGTTTTAGTTGTTTAAGATATTCTTTTAAAATCCTAGTTCTCTTTTTTGCTTCAATTTTTCCAAATTTTGTATTCATCAATAATTCTAGTTTGAGTAATTTCTGGAAAAAATGATCAACAGTCCACACTTTATCATCGGGATTTCTTTTATTGCAAAAAGGATCACGTGGATTGTAAAAAGGCCTCCCTAAAGAGCCACCAGTAGCAAATACTCTTGCAATGCCAATTGCACCTAGTGCATCTAGTCGGTCAGCATCTTGAAGAATTTTTCCTTCTAGAGTTTTAGGAGTTTTGTTTTGCGAAAAACTATGATCACGAATAGCATCTGAAATAATGCTAATTTCATTTTGGGTAAAATCATATTTTTTAAGAATTTTTTGAGACTCTTTTGCGCTCTCAATAGAAGAATTTTTTGAGCGCTTATGGGATTTTGGGTATGATATAATGTCGTGTAGTAATACGGCACTAAGAACTAGTTTTTCATTTGCCTTTTCTTTTTTGCAAATTTTTTGAGCATTTTTATACACTCTCATTATATGGTCAAAATCATGTGCAGAGTCATTTTGCATTCTTTTCTTTACTTCTTCTCTCAAGGAATCAAGAACTTTCATTAGAATCTCCAAATTTTTGGTTTTACAAATTTAATTTTTTTCTCAGTAATTAATACAGTCCAGTTAATTGATGCAAATATTACAAGTACACCAATCCCAACACCATCGATCAATAAAATTCCAGTTAACCTATCTTCAAATATTTCAAAGAATGGACGTAAAACAGCATTTCCAAAGTAAATCATAACAATATATGATAATACACGTCCAAACCAGAATCCAACATAAATCCCGATGCTTTTTGCACGCATCAAACCATATGCAATAAAGAGCATGTTACTTGGAAGGGGTGTGGCGCCAAAGAGAAAAGACGCGATTACATAGCCATATTTTTTATGATTTAGATAATCGCCAATAATATCAAGATTAGATTTCTGTTCTTCTCCGACGAATTTTCTAAACAATCCACTAATTCTTTTGAGAAAATACCTTCCAATTGTTGCGCCAGTTGCACCAACAATTGCAAGAAGTACTACATTCAGTGTTGGATCTAGAAGGTAAAAAGATGTTAGAACAATCCAGCTTGGTGGCATCAGAATTGGGGATGCATTAATACCAATTAGAACTAGAAAAATTCCAAAATACGAATATTCTGCAAATAATTCAAAAATATCAATCATATTTCTAAAATCATACCACTTTTTTTGCTTCTAAACCCTTGGATCATTAACTAGTCAGGAAATAATTTCAAAATGATCTAAAAAATTATAAAAATTACATAATTTTCAAAACATTGATCATGATTTGTAACAAATTGGATCAATCATGCAATATCTTTATAAGCAATTTGTACTTATATTTATTCATGACTGAGGCCATTTGGAAGTGTTTTAGATGCAATCTAACTTTTAAAGAAAAAGAATTAGCCGAAGTTCATAAAAAAATATCAAATCATTCTATAACCAAAGTTAAAGTTCTAGTTGCATAATTTGTGCAATTTTAAACAAATCAATTTTGAATATTAAATAATGCAGAGGGTGGGATTTGAACCCACGAACTCCTGAGAGAAGGGATTTCCTATTTAGAAGATCTTGAGTCCCTCTCGGTTGACCGGGCTTCGATACCTCTGCAAAAAGAAATGCAATAGACCGATATTTTTCAATTGCTATTAGAGTATAGAAAATAATTGATCCATGATTTTGAAGATTTTTTAACAAAGCTTATAATCGTGCAAATTTGTTTCAAAAATAGATGGCAGAATTCATACCAATTTCACAAGCAAAAAAAATGCGAAGTGGGGTTAACGTAGACGCCGAAGTAAAGAGCAAAGGAGACCCAAGAACTGTGAATCTCAAAAGCGGAGGAACAGTGGATGTCTGTGATGCAATAATTTCTAACGGTGAGACTGAAGATGACCAAATGAAACTCACATTGTGGGGTGACGATATCAAAGCAGTAAATGTTGGAGATAGAGTTGTCATTACTAATGGATATACAAATGAGTTTAAAGGAGAAGTATCTCTAACCAAAGGCAAATTTGGTCAGATGGAGATCAATCCTCAATAATTTCTTTTATTGTTTTGATTATTTTTCCAATCAACTAAAATTACAATTATTCCAACTATCGTAACAATTGCTCCCAAAATTAGAAAAAATCCAGAAATGGCAAGAGGCAATATCATAGTTGCAATTGGAGAATTAGGATTAGAAAAGGCATCAGAGTTTTCAGGATCTTCAGAAAACATTGTTACAATGTGAACATTTCTCGGACCAAGATTTTGAATTTCTAAATTCAAAGTATCAGATTGTTTGATTTCCAACATATCAAAAAGAATCGGTGAATCTTGTGTAAATGTTCCATATTCATCTCCAAAAATATTGGATATTTTTATTGAAAGTAAATCATCAGGCTGGTAATCATTAATTTGAATTCCCCAAAGTAATGGAACATTTGAAAGTGTACTATAGGAGACATATTCAGATTTTCCAGGCATAATTTGAATCTCATTTGAAACTTCATCAAACATTCCTTCAAAAAGAGAAGAGGCCTGTAAAGAATTAGAATCAATCATGGTTGATGGAACAATAGACATTGCTATAGAAAGAGAGGCCATCACCATAATCACTCCAACAATAGCAATTATCGGTCCACGTTTTTTCATTATAATTTAATTAAATCATTACTTCAATATCATATAAGAGGTATTAGCTATCTTCTTTTCTTTTTTGCTGGTCTCTTTTTAGCTGCAGTTTTCTTTTTTGCTGGTCTCTTTTTAGCTGCAGTTTTCTTTTTTGCTGGTCTCTTTTTAGCTGCAGTTTTCTTTTTTGCTGGTCTCTTTTTAGCTGCAGTTTTCTTTTTTGCTGGTCTCTTTTTAGATGCAGTTTTCTTTTTTGCTGGTCTCTTTTTAGCTGCAGTTTTCTTTTTTGCTGGTCTCTTTTTAGATGCAGTTTTCTTTTTTGCTGGTCTCTTTTTAGCTGCAGTTTTCTTTTTTGCTGGTCTCTTTTTAGCTGTTTTTCGTTTATCTAATAATTCCTGAAGTTTTGTAGAGACCTTATCTAATGCATTTTTTGCAGATTCTTCTGCTTTGATACGTCGTTCTAATTCTTTTACAAGTTTTGCTGCTTCTTTTCTACTAGAAGCCATAGTTTCTCGTAAGGAGGGTTTTGATTGTGATTGTTTTTGAATTTTTGTTGCAATCTTGGATTTAATTGCAGAATATTTTGCAACTTCATCAGATATTTTTTTAGCAGTTTTTTGCCTATTTTTAATCTCAGAATTAAGCTCTTCAATTCGATCATTAATTGAGCGTAATCTAGCCTCAGCATTCTGTTTTTCCTCGGGATTATCTGAAAATTCTATTTCTTGTTGAACTTGCTCAAGTACTTCTTTTTCTCTGACTAGTCGTTCTTGGGCAGCATTAACCAATCTCTCAATACTCTCTATCTGAGCAGTTTTTTGAGTAAGAACATCTGAAAGATCAGATGTGTCTTCTTTGGCGGATTCAATTTTTTTATCAATTGTATTTAATGATGATAAAGATCGTCTTTCTGCAGAACGGAACTCTTTGAGTTGCTGTTCAGCCTTTTTTCTAAGCTTTGTTGCCTCTTGTTTCTTTTGGCGTAGTTTTACTACTAATTTTTCTAATGATGCCAATAATCAAATCAAAGCAAATGACTCGGTTAAGTTGTTAATATAATCATGATTTGACTTACCAGTTAAGAAAATTAACTAACTTTGATCGCAAAAAACATTTTTTAAAAAATATTAGTACAGAGATTTTATTAAAATCATGGATTTTCATCCAAAAGATTTGCCAATATCAAAAACATATGATCTAAAAGATGAAAAAGACGCTGCAGATGCAGTTGAAGATATGGTAAGATTAGGATTCAAAGATAAGAAAGAAGGATTCAGGGTTTTGATGCCAAAGGAATCAAAAATTGCAAAAAGAATAGGATATACAGTTACCACAGGTGTGACGTATGGGTTAAAACAAAAAAATGAAACCAGAGATATTAGATATTGGACGTATCACCATGATGATGATCATTATGCAATAGTTTTGATTAGTAGTAATGTAGTTTCAGATTTAGGTTTTTGATTTTTCAAAAAATTTGTATAATTTTGTTCTCTTTGCCAATACACCTGCAAGCATCACACCAATTACTGCCCCACCAATCACATCCATTGGATAGTGTTGTAAAACATAGATTCTGCTAATAGATATCATGACAGGATACAAGAACATCAAATAAGCACCACGTGGAAATCGTTCAGATAAGGCATAACCTAAGATTATCGCAAATATCACAGATCTTGCAGCGTGCCCAGATGGAAAAGATGCGTCATAGCCACCCTCACAAAATAAAGCAAATGTATCCTTGCTAATTGGAACTGGGAATGGAGCACCCTCGTATTCAAAATCAGGTCTTTCTCTATCTACCCCACATTTGATATATCCAGTTAGAAGTGTAGAGAGTACAATCAAAATCATCAGGGTTATTCCGATTCTTCTTGTTTTTGGAATAACCAACATCAGTATTCCAAATCCTAACATCCAAAGAGCTTCACCACTTTCAGTAACATACTGCATAAAGAGGTCTAGTGAAGTATTACCTACATTTTGAGAAAAATATTCTATTACACTTTGATCAAAACTCTCAGTTATCCCATAGTAAACAAGCGTAGTTAAAATCAGAAATAATATTGTCAGTAATACAAATGAACGTGACCTAATATCAAAAATCCAATTTTGCAATTAATTAAACCTCAAGTGATTTTTAATTTTTAACAATACATAAGTTTTGGAATTGCAGAACATTATTTAGAAACACGATTGGGGAAAATAATTCTGATCGGCTCAAAGAATTTAACCAAGTGCATAATAGAAAAGTCGTGAAAGTACTCACACTAGATGATTTTGATCTAAAAGGCAAGACTGTTTTTTTGAGAGTCGATATGAATTGTCCAATTGATCCAGATACACTAGAAATTTCAGGTACTAAAAGAATCGAAGAGGCAATTGAGACATTGCAATCTCTTAAAGATGCCAAAGTTGTAGTAGCGTCTCACCAAGGAAGAGTTGGAAACAATGATTATACAGGAATGGACAAACATGCAAAAGTTCTTGAAAAATTTATGAATAAAAAAATAAAATATGTTGAAGATACAATTGGAGAAGCTGCACAAAATGCAATTAAGAATTTACAAGATGGAGACATCCTACTATTAGACAACCTAAGACTGTGTGCTGAAGAAAATTATGAATTCAAACCAGAAAATGCAGCTAAAACAATCATGGTAACGCGGTTAGCCAAATTATTTGATCTTGTAGTATTGGATTCCTTTCCTAGTGCCCACAGATCACATCCATCAATTGTTGGATTTGCACAAGTACTTCCTGCATGTGCAGGAAGAATTGTAGAGCGAGAAGTTAGAAATCTAGATGAAATAATGACTGTAGCCAAGGCACCACACGTGATTGTACTTGGAGGCTCCAAAGTAATAGACAGACTGGAGGCAATCAAGCAACTAATTCAAAATGGCAGGGCAGACCATGTTTTGCTAACTGGACTAATTGGAAATGTGTTCATGAGAGCACAGGCCAGAATAAAATCACCGTTAGGAATTAAACGAGAAGATGAAGTAGTAGCAAAAGCACATGCATTAATTGGTGAATATCCAGATGTTTTTGCTACTCCTGTAGATATTGCAATTGACAAAGATGGTGAGAGAATCGAGATGGACGTAAGAGAGATGGGAAAAGGTGATAAAATTTATGATTTGGGTCCAAAAACTGTAGAGTATTATTCAAAATTAATTTCAGGTGCAGGAACTGTATTTTTTAGTGGTCCAGCAGGATTTTTTGAAAAAGAAAGATTCAGGTATGGAACAAAAGAACTACTAAATGCAGTTGCAAATTCAATGGCCACTACAATTGTCAGCGGAGGCCATTTAACTACAGCATTAAAACAACAAGGATTAGCTGACAAGATTGATCATGTAAGCACTGCAGGCGGAGCTTTGGTCTTGTATCTTACAGGAGAAAAATTACCAATGATTAAAGCTCTTGAAGAGGCTGCAATAAAATATCGTTCTAAATAGAAGAATTACAAGAAGTATTGGGACATATTCTGTCCTCGGATGTTCCAAGATAGATATCATTGTTACAAGAATTACAATGTAGTTTTTCCACAGGATCAAATAGTTTCATCCAGATAGTAGTGAAATTTTGTGCAATATTTCTTACCAAACCAGAATCACAGATTTTTGTAAAGAAGGATTCAGCATCATCAATAATCCAAGAAGGATCAATGTCACCATTTTTTTTGATTATTTCAAAGATTTCATCATTGGTGAATTTATCATCTACATTATTGAATTTCTCAAAGATTATTTTTCTTATTTGAAGTTCAATAGGAGTTGCAGGAGTAAAATCACTCATGCTAATACAGATTGGCTGCCTCTTCTTTTAGTTTATCCATATCAGGAGAATCTTTTAGATGCTTTCCAAGATAGGTGTAAAGTGCAGATTTTAGAACTTTCAATGATAACAAAGCACATTTTATTCTAACCGCTTGGAGATGTTCAAGACCTAATTCACTAAGAACATCATTTTTCTCAATTTTTCTGACTTCATCAAGACTTTTGCCTTTTGTAATTTCAGTTAAAACAGAGGAACATGCAATGCAAATAGCACAGCCTTTTCCATGAAATTTTATATCACTTACTTTGTTATCATCAATTTTCATATCAATGTCAATGCTATCACCGCATAATGGATTTGAATCATGAAATGTCACATCATGATCTTCAATTTTTCCATAGTTGATTGGATTTCTTGAATAATCAACAATCATTTCATGATAAATATCGGCATTACTACTCATAGTTTAAACAGCCTCGCAACAGTATTTAATGAATTAACCAGTGCATCTACATCGGCATGATTATTGTAAATGTAAAAGCTTGCCCTAGATGTGGCTGCAACATTTAATCTCTCCATTAGTACTTGTGCACAATGATGACCAGATCTAACTGCAATTCCTTCTTCATCAATGATTTGTGCAACATCGTGTGGATGAACATCTGCAAAATTAAATGAAATCACACCTCCGCGTTTTGAAATGTCTTTGGTTCCATAGATATGAAGTCCTTTTACTTGTGAAAGTTTTTCAATTGCATATTTAGTCAATTCAATCTCATGTTCTCTTATGTTATCCATTCCAATCTTTGTTAGATAGTCAATTGCAGCCCCCAATCCTACAACGTCAGCAATGTTAGGGGTTCCTGCTTCAAATTTGTATGGCAAATCATTCCATGTTGTCTCGTATTTGTGAACCTCTCTTATCATATCACCACCGCCATGGAATGGATTCATGGTTTCTAAAACAGATTTTTTTACCCACAAAACACCAATTCCTGTAGGACCTAGCATCTTATGACCTGAAAATGCAAAAAAGTCACATCCTAGTTTTTCAATATCAACTTTCATGTGAGGAACTGCTTGTGCGCCATCAATTAGTGCCAAAACTCCTGCTGCCTTACATTTCTCAATGATTTTTTGGGCATCAGTAATTGTTCCCAAAACATTGGACATTAAACTAAAAGTTACAAGTTTTACTTTTCCGGTTGCGAGTATTTTATCAAGATCATCTAGAATTAATTCTCCATCATCATTCATTCCAATGTATTCTAGTTTTGCATGTTTTTCTTGAGTAAGAAGTTGCCATGGAACAATATTGCTATGGTGTTCATATTCAGTAGTAACAATAATGTCACCTTCTTTGACATGGGCTCTTCCCCATGCATATGCAACAAGATTAATTGCTTCAGTTGTACCTCTTACAAAGATAATTTCTTGACGATCTTTTATGTTAATGAATTTTGCAATCTTGTCACGGGTTTGCTCATAAGCTTCTGTAGCTTCTTCAGCTAAAGCATATACTGCTCTGTGGATGTTAGCATTATGATTTTGATAGTAATCAGTAATAGAATCAATAACTTGATTTGGTTTTTGTGTAGTTGATGCATTATCAAGATATACTAGTGGTTTGTTATCTCTAACAGTTCTTAACAATATAGGAAAATCTTTTCTTAAATTTTCAAAAATTGATTGTTGACTTTGCATATCTTTAAACCTCCACATAAATTTCGTTGTCGTCTATTTTAACATTGTATACTTTGAGTGCAACTTCAGCTGGAAGATTTTGTGGCTCTCCATTCTCCAAGTTGAAAACAGAGAGATGTAATGGACATCTTACACCTTCTTCACTAAGAATTCCAGTAGATAAATCAGCATCAGCATGTGTGCAAATCAAATCAGTTGCATGAATTTTTCCCTTTTGATTTGCCAAAAGTATTTTCTTATCATCATGTGTAAATCCAAAAAGCTGACCTTCCTTTACCTGGTCTAATTTGCAAGCCTTTATCCATTCAGACAAAAAAATCACCTATACTTGTAGTGCTGCTCAATTTCAGAGTCTTCGTTATATCTTGTCTCTTCAATTTCGACAAACTTTGCTAATTCTTCATCGGTGTTTATTGTAAGTTCTTTGTTATCCCATTTAGATTCAATAAGATATGCAATCCATGCTCTAACTTGAAATGACATCTTTCTTGACAGTGGCTCTAAGAATCCTTCAACAATGGTTCTCTCTGCTTCCTCATGGCTTAGACATCTAGTTTTAAGATAGAATATTTGCTCTTCATCAATTTGGGCAACTGATGCAGAGTGAGTTGCCTTTACATCATTTGTAAAGATTTCCAGTCCTGGAATTGCGTCAGATTTTGCATCTTTATCTAGTAAAATAGAGCGACCAGACAAGAATGAGTTAGATTTTGCAGCATGTTCTTTAATCCTAATCATTCCCTTGAAAAGAGATTTTGATTTGTTTCGCAAAATTGATTTCTCAACTACTCTAGCTTCAGTAGATGGGCTTTCATGATTAACATTGGTTTGAATATCAAATGATTGTTCATTATTTCCAAATATTACTTCTGAATCATTAGTTGATGCGCCAGAACCATTAAGGAAATAGTCTATCCTGTATCTAGACAACATTGAACCAAACAAACCAGAGTACCAATTAACTTTGGCATCTTGTCCCAAATCGGTTCTACGAGTTGAAAAGTTTACAGCGTTTTGATCCATCATCTGTAAAGTTGTAACATCTAGTTGGGCATTTGCTCCAAGAGTTGTGTTTAGTAATTCAAGATATGCTTGTTGTGTTTCAATCTTTGGGGAATACATCTCTTGTACAATTATTGCTTTGCTACCCTCATCGGCAAAAATTACATTTCTAGATATTGTAGAGTGACCATCCTCAGAGAGGCAAGTCAAAAAATGAATTGCTTTATCCAACATCAGGTTACGTGGAATGTGAATAAATACGCCTGAATTAAAGGCTGCATTGTTTAGTGCTGTAAATTTATCATCTTTAGAGTTTGATGCTTCTAATGCTTTTTTAACAAGTTCTGAATTGTTTTTGATTGCATCAGATATTGAAGATATTACAAGTCCTTTTGATTTTAGATCTTCAGGAAGATTGATTCGGTGAATGTTAGTTCCAATTTGAATAACACATATTTCATTTTGTAATTCTGACAATCTTTTTTCAAGAAAGCTTGGTATTGTTTCAGTTGTAGAGTTTGACAGAGATACTTTTTCAGGATCCATTTTTTTTGCATCAGTGTATTTGTTGTATAAAGGAGACATTTCTATTGGGAGGCTAGAATAGATAGAGAGAGAATTTTTTCTATAATCTTTTAGCCAGTCAGGTTCATTGCGGGATGAAGAAATCTCATCAATGTGGCTTGAGTTAAGTTTTGATAAAGTTTCTTGAGACATGATAATTCAAAAGGAAGTGAGGGAACTATCCCACAGAGTCATCCATTTCTAGTTTGATGAGTCTGTTTAGTTCAACTGCATATTCCATTGGTAGTTCTTTGGTGAAAGGTTCCATAAAGCCATTAACGATTAACGATAATGCTTCTTCTTCAGTAAAGCCTCTTGTCATCAAATAGAAGATTTGTTCATCTCCAATTTTTCCAACTGTTGCTTCGTGAGTAATAGTTGCATCCTCTTGGTTGATTTCCATGTATGGATAAGTATCAGTTTTTGATGTATCATCTAATAGCAATGCATCACATCTTACAGTGGCTTTGACATTTGTAGCACCTTTTGCAACATTGAGTAATCCTCTGTAAGTTGAACGTCCATCTAATCTGCTGACAGATTTTGATGTAATCTTGGATGTTGTATTTGGTGCAAGATGAACCATTTTTGCGCCTGTATCTTGATGTTGACCTTTGCCTGCAAAGGCAATAGATAGTGTTTCACCATATGCTCTCTCGCCCATCAAATAGATTCCAGGATATTTCATTGTAAGTTTACTTCCAATGTTTCCATCAATCCATTCAACGGTTGCACCTTCATATGCATAAGCACGTTTTGTAACTAGATTATAGACATCGCTACTCCAATTCTGAATTGTGGTGTAACGTAATTTTGCATCTTTGTGTGCAACAAGCTCAACAACTGCTGAATGCAATGATTCAGAAGAATAAACAGGAGCTGTGCATCCTTCAATGTAATGAACTTCAGAACCTTCATCTGCAATGATTAGAGTTCTTTCAAATTGTCCAATGTTTTCAGCGTTAATTCTAAAGTATGCTTGTAGAGGCATGTCGACTTTGACACCTGGTGGGATGTAGATAAATGAGCCACCACTCCAAACTGCGCTGTTTAGTGCTGCAAATTTGTTATCCTCGGGAGGAATAATTTTACCGAAATATTTTTTGAAAATTTCAGGATGTTCTTTGAGAGCTGCATCAGTATCTAAAAAGAGAACTCCTTGTTTTGCCAAGTCTTCTCGTAGACTGTGATATACAACTTCAGATTCGTATTGTGCACCAACACCTGCTAAGAATTTCTTTTCTGCTTCTGGGATTCCAAGTTTGTCAAATGTTTTTTTGACGTTATCTGGAACATCATCCCAGCTCTTCTCTACTTTATCAGATGCTTTTGCATAATAGTAAATATTTTGAAAATCAATAGTACTAAGATCTCCACCCCAAGTTGGCATTGGTTTTTTCATAAAGATCTCAAATGATCTTAACCTAAAATCAAGCATCCATTGTGGCTCATCTTTCATTTTACTGATGCTAATTACTGTCTCTTTTGAGAGTCCTTTCTTACTAAGGTGGACATACAACTCTGTAGAGTCTTTAAAATCATATTTTGAATAATCCATGTCAAGATTTTCTGTGGCCATGCTCGTCATAACCCCGTTATATTATAAATACATGAGGAAAAATAGGCACAGCTAAATAGGTTGAGCTAAATTCTATGCGTTTAGAATAGATCAAGCAGTCAATGTATTTTTTATCGCATCAAATGCCCCTGCAACAGTATGGACCTCTGCAACAGTATTTTTGACTTTGAATTTTTTTAGCTCATCTGAGGTAAATGGTCCAATAGACACTACAGATAATTTTGCTAGATGCTCAAGTAAGGAATTCTCATCATAGTCTTTTGACATTATATCAAAAAAGCCTCTAACTGATGATGCACTAGTAAATATCACACCATCTATTTTGTTTTGTGAGAATAATTCTCTGAATCCATTCCATTGAGTTGTGTCTCTAAAGGAGCAAACATCATAAAGATGAATTTCCATAACATCAATTCCAATCTTGTCAAGTAATTCCTTAAGAAATGGAGTTGATGCACCACTACGTGGAACAATTACTTTTTTTCCAACTACATTGAGCTGTGTGAATTCCTCACCAACTCCTACTGATGAAAAAGTCGTTGGTTGATGATTTACTTTGATACCCTCTTGCTCTAAGGCAACTGTAGTCTTTGGACCAACTGACATCACATTTGTGTTTGCAACTGCCAATTGTAGTTTCTCCAGTTTTCCGACTTTTCGTGCAGTATCAAATAATAGTTTGACTGCCTTTGAGCTCATAAAAACAGAATAGTCAGGATCATAGTTTTGAATTGCTTCTAAAAATTCATCGACAATTTTTTCACCCTTACTAACTAGCTCAATTGTTGGCAATGCAATTGGGGTTGCATTGTTTTGGTTTGCAAGTTCTATGAACTCTGAGGCATCATCTTCTGAGCGAGTAATTGCGATTATCTTTCCATCCAGCATTTCTATTTCCATCCTATTATATCAGATAAATCAACTACTTTACCAATTATGATGTTTGTAGGAGGGGTGATTTTATTTTCTTTGATCTTTTTTGCAATATTAGAAACAGTTCCTTTGATCATTTTTTGTTTAGGGGTAGTACCATTCTGAATCACAGCCACAGGCGTATTTTTATCCATACCCCCAGCAATAAGTTGCTTGCAAATAATATCAATTCGAGATAGCCCCATCATGATTACTATGGTATCAACTGATTTTGCTAGTCTTTTCCATTTTACAACTTCGGTTTTCTTTTCAGGATCCTCATGTCCAGTTACAAATACTACCGAAGATGCAAATTTTCTATGAGTAAGAGGAATTCCTGCATAAGTTGCAGAACCAATTCCAGAAGTAATTCCAGGAACAATTTCATACTTTACTTTGTTTTCTTTAAGAAATTCTGCCTCTTCACCACCACGTCCAAAGATAATTGGGTCACCACCCTTTAGTCTAACAATATTTTTTCTAGATTTTGCATATTTTACCATCAAATCATTTGTAGAGTTTTGATGAGTAGTATCATCACCTACTGCTCTTCCCACATAGATTTTTTCTGCAGACTTTGGAATCATTGAAATAATTTTTTTGCTTACCAATCTGTCATACAAGACAACATCTGCCTTTTGGAGTAATTCTACTGCTCGCAAAGTAATTAGTTTACTGTCTCCAGGTCCTGCTCCAACAAGATACACTTTTCCAGTCATAAATTATTCCACTCCTCTACTTTTTCTCTCCAATTTAATGCAAGATCATTTATTCCCTGTTCACGAAGTTCTTCTCCTGCACTCTTTCCAATAAATTCAGGATTTGTTTTATCACCAGATTTTTTCACATGCAATGATTTTTTCCCATCAACTGAGAATGCTTTCACATCAAGTGTAATCTCGGATCCATTTGATTTTGCATATGCACCTACAGGAAACCTACAACCAGAATCAACAAAGTCAGATAAAGCACGTTCTGCCTCTATCTCAAATCTTGAATTAGAATCTTCAATTAATTTTAGCATGGAAATGGTTTGAGAATCATCAATACGTGCAACAATAGCTATTGCCCCTTGTCCTGGAGAGGGAGAAAAATCATCAATGGGCAGTTGAGAGTATTTTACATCCAGTCCCAATCTAGATATTCCAGCCTGTGCAAGAACAACTGCATCATAATTTTCACCATTAACTTTTCTAATCCGGGTCTCAATATTTCCACGAATTGGTTTTACTTTAACATCAGATCTAATTCTAGAAATTTGTACAGCACGTCTAAGTGAACTAGTTCCTATAACAGATCCAGATTTGATAGTATCAAGAGTTGAATTATCTGTTGAGATAAAAACATCATTGACTACTTCTCGTTTTGGAATGCATGCCAAAGTTAATCTTTCATCTATTTGTGATGGAACATCTTTGAGACTATGAACTGCAAAATCAATTTCATTTTGAGATACGGCTTTATCAACCTCTTTTTCAAAGATTCCTTTTTGATCAATTGTAAAGAGTGGTCGTGCATCAGTATCACCCTTTGTTGTGATGGTTTTAATTTCAAATTCAGAATCAGGATTTGCTTTTTTTAATTCCGAAATTACCCAGTTTGTTTGTGCAACTGATAATTGGCTACCACGTGCACCTACTACATACTTCAATTTTTCACCGATTTGAATGCAGTATGATATGCATCAAGTGTTTTGTTTAAATCATTTTCAGTGTGAGCATCAGAGAGAAAAACCACTTCAAATTGTGATGGTGCAATGAATATACCATGTTTTAGTAATGTCTTGAACATTTTTTGAAACTTTTTTGCATCTGCATTTTTTGAGGTTTTAAAATCAACTACAGGTTTGCTAGTAAAGAAGATCTGAAACATAGATGCAGTAAAATTGATTTGGTGAGCAATTCCCATGTCTGTTGCCATATCATCAATGGATGTGCTAAGTAACAAATTGAATCGCTCTAGTTTTGAATATAGTTTATTTTTGATTTTGTTAATTGTCTTAATCGAACTAATTGCAGCACTAACAGATATAGGATTTCCTGCAAAGGTACTGGCCTGATAGACTTTACCTGCAGGAGATAGCAAATCCATTATTTCTTTCCTCCCTCCAACGGCAGATATTGTAAAACCATTGCTTAGTGCTTTTGCCATTGTAGTAATATCAGGTTTGATTCCAAAATGTTCTTGGGCGCCACCAGGGGCCACACGAAATCCTGTAACTACCTCATCAAAAATTAATGGAATATCGTTTTCTTTTGTAATTTTTCTCAAATCAGAGAGAAAATTCTTTTCTGGTAAAATCAATCCCATGTTAGCTAAGATTGGCTCTACAATAACTCCAGCAATATCTTTATTTTTACGAATTATTTTTTGAAAATCTTCTATATTGTTATACTGTGCAACAAGGGTATTTTTTGATACTTCATCTAATCCACCATCAGATACTGAAATTCCATTATGAGCTGAGCCAGATCCTGCTTTAACTAATACAGAATCATGTGCGCCATGATAGCATCCTTCAAACTTTATGATCTTTTTCTTTTTTGTAAAACCACGCGCTAATCTAATTGCAGTCATTGTAGCTTCTCCACCAGTGTTTACTAGTCGGACTTTGTCAATTGATGGAAAATTTCCAATGATTAGTTTTGATAATTCAATTTCAGCTTCAGTTGGAGTACAGTAAAGAGTTCCTTTATTGAGTTGATTTTTTACAGAAGCAAGAATCTCTTTTCGTCTATGTCCTAACAGTAAGGCACCATAACCATTGCAAAAATCAATGTATCTATTATTGTCCTCATCCCAAATGTATGCACCATTTGCTTTTTTCGTAAAAAATGGATATGGCTCAAAATATCTAACAGGACTATTAACTCCTGAAGGAATTACTTTTTTGGCAATATTGAATAATTTTTTGGAATTAGACAACATCAACTCTGAATATTAGTCATTATTATTCGTAATTTGAGGCTCGCTGGGCTTGGAATTTGTTTCGAAAGAGAAATGCCACAATTATAGTTCCAACAAATGGAGCACTCCAATATAGCCACAAATCACCTAAAGAGCCAGACAATAACGCAGGAGCTAATGCTCTTGCAGGATTCATTGATGCTCCAGAAATAAAAGCTAAAAATAAAATATCCAATCCAACAATTCCACCAATCGCTACACCGCTAAATCCTTTCAATCCTTTTGTATAAACTA
Source organism: Nitrosopumilus sp. (assembly GCF_025698945.1). Classification (NCBI taxonomy): domain Archaea; kingdom Thermoproteati; phylum Nitrososphaerota; class Nitrososphaeria; order Nitrosopumilales; family Nitrosopumilaceae; genus Nitrosopumilus; species Candidatus Nitrosopumilus sp. Next base: position 72,686 of record NZ_JAILWM010000001.1, on the reverse strand, counting down.
CATAAAAAATCACACCCATTAGCATGGCAGATGCCAATACTTCAACAGGAAATATTAAAAATATAGAATGATCATAGTTAGGAGCATTTGCTCCAAGATTTGCTTTATCACCAATAAACAATAAAACAAACAAAGAACCCAATATCGCTCCAATAATTTCAGCTGCAAAATAATATACTATCTGAATTTTTGAGATATGTCCTGTAATGTAATAACCAATAGTAACTGCAGGATTAAAATGAGCCATAGAAATTTTTCCAAAAGAATACACTCCGATTAATAATGCAATAAATGGTGCAAGAGCAGCAAAAGGGATTCCCAATTTACCATCAAAGACTTCTGCATCATATACAATTGAGCCAGTTGCAAATATTACAAGAATAAATGTTCCAATCAACTCTACAGTAAAAATTTGTAAATTTGAATATGTCATTACTATTTGTCCTGAATAGAATCTAAGAGTTCAATGACTTGAGATTTTATTTTATCTCGAATTTCTCTAACTTGTGCAATGTCTTTGCCTTTAGGATCTGGAATGTTCCAATCAATCACATCCTTTACAAATAATGCAGGACATGATTCCTTATCCATACACCCCATGTTAACGGTAATTGATTCTTCTATCATTTGAGAGGTTAATTCTTTTGGTTTTTGATTTGTCATATCAATTCCAATTTCACTCATTACATCTACAACAATTGGGTTAAGCTCAACATTGGGTTTAGTTCCTGCACTAACTACCTGAAGATCAGGAGCATATTTTCTAAGGAATGCTTCGGCCATCTGACTTCGGCCTGCATTCTCTACGCATACAAAAAGTAATTTTTTAGGCTCAACCATACTATCACATAAATATCAGTTTATATAAATTTAAATTGATATGAATGGAATCAGTCTTCTAAAATGCATATGTGACGAAACAAGATTTGAGATTTTAGAATTATTACAAAAAGACAAGGAGCTTTGCGTAAATGATTTTGTTGAAAAATTAAAAAAAGATCAACCCCTAGTGTCACACCATCTAAAGACATTGAAAAAATGCGGTATTGTCAAATCAAGAGATGAAGGTAAAAAAGCAATGTATGCAATATCAAGTAATCAGTTATCAGATTTAATCTCAAATGTTACAAAGGCAAGTAAAAAAATTCCTGTTTTATGCTCAGAAGACACTTGTTGTTAGAACTTTTCAATTCTTACTACACCTACATCACTAACATAAAGCACTATTGCAAAATTTGCAAATAATGTTCTAGAAATCTCCTCAACCACATCAGATAGTTTTTCTTCTCTCATGATAACTTCTACTTTGACATTTTTTTCATTTTTTAAACCCTGACCTCTTAATCCACGTGAACCATTTCCATCAACCTCATATGTTGTATATCCAGTTATGTTGTGTTTTTTTAAAATATCAATAATGTTTTTTTGTGCTAAAATTTCACAGGTAATTGTTAGTAACTTTACAGTGTAGAGTTTCATCGAAATACCTCCGCAATTTGTTGGAATAAGTCTATCGTTCCCTCTCCAGTGTGAACAAGTGTAGATATTGAAAATAGGATTGGTAATGTAACAATGATATTAAATGGAAATGTAATTCCCAAAGCAGATGTTATGTATAGACTGGGTTTTGCTTGAGGTATTGCATGTCGTAAAACTGCAGGTGCTGCAATAAATGATGCACTTGCCATCAGCAATCCAAACATAACTGCTCCTCCAATGCTTAATCCCAGCATAGTTGCAACTAGAACCCCAATTATTCCATTGAACACAGGCACAATTATGGCAAATGCAGTAAGAAAAATACCTACTTTTTTAATATCATCTAGTCTTTGACCGGCTATAATTCCCATTTCAATCATGAAAATCACTAATGCTCCAGTAAACATTTCATCAAAAACAATCTTGATGGATTCAAAACCGTCCTCACCGATAATGTAACCAATTACAATACTACCTAGAAGAATGACAATAGCTTTTCCGGTAATAGATTCACGTAGTACTTGAGAAAGTTTTGTTTTTGTTTGACTTGATCCAACATCTATTTTAGCAGAGTCATTATCTCCAAAAGATTGTTTCTTGGCTTTGATCTGTTTTGAAACTGCCATGTTTGTCATAAATATTGCCAAAATAAATGCAAGTGGTTCTAACACTGCAAGAATTGCTGCAATGTAACCCTCAGAAGTCACTCCTTGATTTTTCAAAAATGATAAACCAACTGAGAAATGCACTGCACCTACTGCACCATAAGTTGATGCTAGAGCATACGAATCAAAGATATTGAATTTTCCTAATCTTCGAAGTATCTGGTAATGATTCAGAGTAAACAACAGAGATAATCCAATTGCCACTGACATTGGAAGTAACATGTTTTCAAAACCAGTGTTTCTCATCTCTATTCCTCCATGAAGGCCGATTGCGGCAAGAAGATAGATTGGCAAAAATTCAGAAATTGCTTCAGGAATTTTCAAATCAGACTTTATTCTTGCTGCAATAATTCCAAACAGGAAGAATAGAATTATTGGCGTAAGAAGATTAGCTTGAATTAGTTCTAAAACATCCATTATAATATATCAAAAAAATTTGGCTGAAATAAAAATCAAGGTATGATAAAGTCACACAAATAGATCAATAACATAAGTAAAGGCAATTCCAAATAAGGCAGCACCAGGAATAGTGATCACCCATGAAAACACAATTTGTCGACTCACCTTCCATCTTACAGCGCGTTTTCTACGGGCAGCACCTGAACCCATTATAGTTCCGGTAATTGCATGGGTGGTACTAGCAGGGATTCCAAATACAGCAAAGATTGCCAACATTAGACCCCCACCAGTTTCTGCAGCAAATCCCTGATATGGTTTGAGTTTTGTAATTTTTACGCCTAATGTTTTGATTACTTTGTATCCACCAAAGAAAGTTCCTAGTCCCATAGCTGTAGCAGCTGCAAAAATAACCCATAGCGGCATTTCAAGATCTGGAATCATTCCAGCAGAGAATAATATCAATACAATAATTCCCATAGTTTTTTGTCCATCATTTGCTCCGTGAGTTAAAGCAAACCAAGCTGATGAAATGATTTGTAGCCTTCCAAAAGTTTTGTTAACAGGTCCGGGTCTTTTACTTGCAAATATAGTAATGATTGCAGTTGTTAGTAAAAGTCCAAAGATTATTCCACCTATTGGAGCAATAACAATTCCTGCAAATACTTTTGTTAGTCCACCTAGAACTAATTTTTCAAATCCTAATCCTGCAATGCCGGCACCCATTATGCCTCCAATTAGAGAATGGCTGTTTGAGATAGGCAATCCAAAATATGTACATAGAGTACTCCATGCAATTGCGCCAGACAAGCCACCCACTATCATATAGACAGTAATATCATCAGGACTGACTATTCCTTTTGCAATGGTAGTGGCTACTGCAACACCAAAAACAAATGGCCCAATGAAATTCATTGCAGCAGACAATCCTACTGCTTGAATTGGTTTTAAAACACGAGTACCAATCACAGTTGCAACAGAATTTGCCGAATCATTGAATCCATTTACAAAATCAAAGATTAGTGCTACAATTATTGCGCCTATTGCTAGCTCTAACATGTAATCATCTCAGGTATATTTTAAAACGATATCCTCAATGACATCTGCAACATCTACACATCTATCAGATGCTGTCTCCATTGTTTCATAGATATCTTTTAGTTTAATGATTTTGATTGCATCATTTGATTCAAACAGTTCTTTGATTGCATCTCTATACAAATCATCAACTGCATGCTCAATATCACTTGTGTTTCTGCAGTGCTCAATCATGTCTTTTGGATTTTTTATTTTCTGTAATTTTGATATCATGTATTGAACTTCTTGAGTGGCTTTAACAAGCTCATCAGCCATTTTTAGACAATACGGTGGAGTTTCAGTAATTTGATAACTGTATAGTCTTGCAGCAATTCCATCCATGAAATCAATGACATCATCGATTTTTGAGGCTATTCTCTGCATATCTTCACGATCAAGCGGAGTGATGAAGGTCTTGTTTAGTTCGGAGAAAATATCACGAGTTAATTGATCAGCCTCTGTTTCAAGTCGATGAATTTTTTGATGCTGTTCAACATTGTTTAGATCAGATAGTAAGACAACTACGGCTTCAGATGTCTCCACAGCTTTTTTTGCTAAGTTATCAAGAATTGTTAAAAGTTCTTTTTCGTTGGATTTAATCCAAGATAGCCATTGTCCCATATTGTTTACGAAAATTACGTAAGTAATAAACCATCATATAGCAACTATAGATCTTATTCTAAAAAATGTAAAAATTACGATTAGTTAATGATTTAAAATTAGGATTAATTTTTAGTATGAGAAGCTATCCTTTCCTCACTAGGTCTATGTTTTCCAGTAACAATGTAATTAATGGCATCACTCATGAACACTGCATGATCTCCAATTCTTTCAAGATATCTCAATAGTAGGGCTTCTGCTAAAGCACATTTGGTATTTTTTGATTCAATGAGTTTGGGAAGTCGCTCTTTGTAAATTTGATCAATTACCTTTTCATCTTCACGAATTTTGATTGCTTTTCTTACATCAAGCTCTGCAAATGACAAAACTGCTTCTTTGATCATATGTTTGACTTTTTTTGATGATTCAACCAAAGAGGCATTTTTGCATTCAGACACATCACCGAATAAATCTCGAACTTGAGTGATATCATATGCATATCTTCCAAATCTTGAAAATGCATAAGAAATTTCTGTAGATGATCGAATTAATCTGAAATCATCTGCAACTGGTTGATATTTTAAAAGCATGTCAAATGTCAAGTCTTCAACTTCAAAATACTTTGAACGAATAGAATCAGATAAAGCAAGTACTTTATCCATAGTGTTTGTACCATCAAGGTAGGAGTCAATAGCAAGGGAAATAGATTCGGTAACCATATCACCCATTTCGCCCATGATAAAGGAGAGTTTTTGCAAAGAAGGATCTATTAGCCTAGCCATTTAACCAAACTGTCCTTGTACATATTTTGCAGTCAAATCATTTTTTGGATCTGTAAAGAGCTTTTTTGTTTCTCTAAATTCAACTAGATCACCAAGATACATGAATCCAGTATAATCAGAAACCCTAACAGCTTGTTGCATATTATGGGTTACAATAATAATTGTATACTCTTTTTTTAATTCTGTAATGGTTTCTTCAATTTTTTGTGTTGCAATAGGATCAAGTGCAGAAGCAGGCTCATCCATTAACAACACTTCGGGTTGTATTGCTAATGCACGTGCAATACAAAGACGCTGTTGTTGTCCACCAGATAATTCAATTGCAGATTTTTTTAAGTCATTTTTAACTTCATCCCATAGATATGCCATCTTCAAAGAGTCTTCAACAATTTCATCAAGAATTTTTTTATCTCTAACTCCATTGAGTTTTAGTCCTGCTGTCACATTATCATATATAGACATGGTTGGAAAAGGGTTAGGTTTCTGGAATACCATCCCAACCTTTCGTCTGTGATAGATAGGATCAATTGACTTATCATAAAGATCAATATTGTCAAGCATTACTTTACCAATCACTTTAGCATTTTTTGTCATATCATGCATTCTGTTTAAACATCTAAGAAAAGTAGTTTTCCCACATCCTGAAGGCCCAATCAATGCTGTCACCGATTTTTCAGGAAATTTCATTGTGATGTTTTTTACAGCTTCGAAATCACCGTACTTTATAGTTACATTTTCTGCAATCATCTTGTATTTTGTTTCAGTGTTTGATGGTAATGAATGAGATTCAGATTCAGGTGAACTGTTAAGCGATGTTGGATTTATTGTCAATGCCGTCATTATTTCACGCGAGCCCCCAGTTTAAGTAGTCTACCAAAGATCTTATTTCTTTGCTTACTAGCAAAATAATATCGTACACCAAGATTTATTCCAAGAATGATCATTATCAATACCAATGCAGACCCCCAACCTTGTAGTTGTGCGCTATCATATGGCAATAGAGACAATCTCCAAATTCTTAATGGGAGAGCATCCATAGGCACATCCATACTGCTAAAGAACTGACTACTGCCAAGTATAGTCATAATTAATGGTGCAGTTTCACCACCAATCCTTGAAACAGAAAGTAAAATTCCAGTAACCATTCCACTTTTTGCTGCAGAAATTACAATTCTAAATGTAATCACCCATTTTTTTAAACCCAAAGCAGTTCCTGCTTCACGATAAGTAATAGGCACCATCTTCAAAGATTCCTCAGTAGTTCTTGCTACAATTGGAAACATGATTAATGACAATGCAAAAGCTCCTGCCCACACTGAAAAATGACCAAGAATTAAAACAATTACTAAAAATGCAAAAATACCTAAAACAATAGATGGAAATTCCATAAACACATCAGTAAAAAATCGAATGGATCTTGCTAGTTTGTTATCACCATATTCTGACAAATATATCCCAGACATTACACCGATTGGAACTCCAACCAAACTGGAAAGCCCAATGATTATCAAAGTTCCTTGAATGGCAGGACCTATTCCACCTTCTCCAGAACCAATAGATCCCGGAGTTGCAGTTAGAAATTCATAACTTATAGCAGAAATTCCATTTTTGAAAACTTCCAAAAGAATACTTCCAAGTGGAATAATTGCAATTATAACACATGAAAATACTATGATTCTAACTACTTTATCTACAACTAGCCTCTTACTAACATTGTTTTTGAATAAAGCTCTATACTCTTGTCTTTTTTCAATTGTGGTACTCAATTGTTAATTGCTCCCTCTTTGACTTTCATCATTCTTGTTACTAAAATATGGGCTACAACATTAATGATAATTGCAATGAGTAAGAGAATCAAGGCAATGCCAATGATAGCTGGAAGATGTAAGGATGCAGGAGAAGCTTCAACAAATTCATTTGCAATAATACTAGACATTGTTTGACTGGGTTTGAATAATGATGAGGGAATTGCAGCAATGCCCGTAGCATTGCCAATTAACATAGTTACTGCCATAGTTTCACCAACAGCTCTTCCAAGGCCCAGAATAGAAGCACCAATTAATCCAGTTTTCGAATATGGAAAAACTGCAAGCTTGAACATCTCCCATTTTGTTGCACCTAACATGTATGCTGCTTCTCTTTGCTGTTGTGGAACAGCTTTCATAACTTCACGAGACACAGCAGACACAGTAGGAATAATCATGATAGATAAAATTACACTAGCCGTGATTATATCAAGTCCAAAAGGAGTTCCTGAAAATAACCATATTGAATCTCCAAATGCGTTATGAATAGGGGTCTCAATCCAATCTTTAAAATAAATTCTAAACACAAAAAGACCCCATAGTCCATAAATTACACTTGGAACAGCAGCTAAAAGTTCAACCAGAAAACCTAGAGGACCACCAATTTTTGCCGGAGCGTCAGAGATAAACATTGCAATAGCAATACTTAGAGGGACACCAATTGCCATAGCAAGTGCAGAAGTAACCAAAGTTCCAAAAATATATGGTAAAGCGCCAAATGACTCTCTACCCTCTACAGCATTCCAATCAGTACCTGTGATAAATGAAAATCCATCCTCTTCCCAAATTGGATAAGATTCCGTAAATAATTGAAAGACCAATAAAACAATAATTGCTAAAACATAAACTCCTGCAACAGTTGCAGCAATTTTAAAAATTTTATCAGAGATCTGTCGTTTACCAGTTTTCGGAGTGTAAAGTTTAGGTTTACTCACAGATTTTTTGATGAAAAATGAGATATCTAAGATTTGATCATATTTTATAGGACACTCATAGTACTATATAGATCCTCAACTATATTGTAAATAGGAATTTTGATAATTTAAGATCAATTGGAAATAGTTGAAAATAAATCTCAAACAAGAAAGATGCAGCTTAGTGGAGGCGCCACATTTATTATTTCACTTCCAAAGAATTGGATCGATGAATTAAAAATCAAAGCTGGTGAAAATGTCACTATCGTTAAAAATTCCAATCAATCATTGACATTATTTCCAATAAACAGAAACGAGCAAGATAAAAAAAGTACTGCAATTATCTATACAACTCAAAAAGATTCAGGTGAATCAATTAAACGAAAAATTATAGCAACATACCTTGCAGGTTACAAGACAATTAAAATTACAACAAAAGGCATGAGGATATTTTCTGAGCATTCAAGCAGTATACGACAATTAGTTCGATCAAAAATGATTGGAACAGAGATTGTAGAATCAAGTTCAGAAACAATGAGCATTCAAATTCTTACAAGACTTCCTGAATTATCGTTTGAGACCGCACTAAAGAGAATGTACCTAATGGCAAACAACATGGTAAGAGAATCAATTGAAGCCTTAGAAGAAGCAGAAAAAGAACATGCAGATGAAGTAGCAAACATGGATGATGAGGTGGATAGATTTAGCCTCTATATGAGAAGAAATCTTGTTCTAGCAGTGGGTAATGAAAGTATTCTTCAAGATATGGGATTGAAAAAGCCCTCCGACTGCTTAGGATATAGAACCATAGTTAGCAGAATTGAGAGGATTGCAGATCATGCAAGTCTCATTGCAAAGAGAGTAAAATTCATGGAAGGCAAAATTGATCCAAAAATTATCAGCAAAATAAAAAAATTATCAGAAAATGCTTTGGATGTTTTTGAGAAATCAATTACTTCAGTTCAAGAACATGATTTTGAAAAAGCAGAAAATGTAGCTCAAAAAGTTACGCAGATAATTAATGATGAAAAACAGATAATGAATAAAATTAATGAAAATGAGAAAAATTCTAGCGTCATTAGGTTTGCATTAGAAGATTTACGAAGAATAGCAGAGTATTCCAGTGATATTGCAGAAGTTGCAATTGATGATAACATTCAAAATATAATTTTAGAAGAATAAATAAAAAATAAAAAGAAAAAAAAGTTATTTTCTAACTGTGAAACCGTCGCGCCATTGATCTGTATTTCTAAGATCTTTTGAGCTTTCAGTATTTGCTTTTTTTACATCAAACATTGCATCATATACAGGATTGTTTGGATGATACCCCTGACATTCAAAGTCAAATATACTCTCTATTGCAAAAGAGTTTTTCATATAACTTTCTTCACTGTTAGTGTTAGTAGATATGCTGTAGTCTGTAGGTCTGCAGTTTTGATAGTTAAAGCTGCGAATTATTTCTTCATTAGAAATTATTTTCACATCAATATCTGCCAAGTCTTTAAACTGAGTTCCAGCCACACCTTGCACTTTACGAATTTTATCTACATAATTGTAAAGCATTGGGTAGTCTCCAACAATTCCACGCAATTCCAATGTGGGAGCTGCAGGTTTATCAGTAATATCTGGAGAACCTGTATCAACTGTAGAAGTTAAAACATCACTCTGAGTAAACATAGAGAATTCTATTTCTTCAATTCCATCTGCAAAAGTAAAAGTACTAACTGTCTTTAGACCTTTGTCAGTGTTTTGAATTGGTTCTGTATACGCATTGTATATTTGTGAAACTTTCCAACTTGGACCATTTCCTCCAAGTTTAGAATAATTCATGTTTATTGGAGCAAGTCCAGAGCAGGTAAAAGTTAATTGATGAACTAGAGCAAATCCACTTTTTCCAGTAAATCCTTCTTCTTTGTCACTTTGAGTAGTTATTTTAGCATCAGAAATTCTACAATCTTTAAAATTAAAACCTCTGAGAGTAGAATTAGAATTTGCAAATTCTACCAACACATCAAAGTCAATATGTGATGCAGAAGAAATTCCCGATACCTGTCTTGATTTGTCAATTGCATTGTACAATAATGGGTAATAATCTAAAATACCCTCAAGTTGAAACTGGGTAACTACATTATCAGATGATTCTTGATAACCTGAAATTAAATTAAAAACAGGAAATTCAATTTTTTCAATTCCAGAATCAAATTTGAATGTAGCCAAAGGTTTAACATCATTAGCAAAATTGAATCCAGAACTACCATAATCTACCATAGTTTCTGCAAGAGAGGATTTTTCCACATTAGCGATATTTACTCCACTACATACAAAATCTATCTTATCAACAATAGCAAATCCAACTTCCTTGAAATAACTTTCATAATCATTAGAATCAAGGGTTTCTATTTGATAATTTTCAACTCTGCAATTATTGTAATCAAGTGTAAGTATTGATTTATCTCCTTGTACAAAATTTGCGTCTACATCAAAGTATTTGAATTGATGATCATAGGCTGCATTTGATAATCTGTATTTGTATGCTTCATCCATGGCTTTATGCAAAAGAGGTGATTTGGTAACTGTTCCTTCAACTGAAAAAGAGGTTCCTGAATTTTGTGCAAAATTTTCTCCCATTTCAAATACGGGGAATTCATAAATTTCAACTCCCTCTCTAAAAGTAAAAGTTAGAACAGGAGAAATATCACCTATCATTTTGTAACCTTCACTTTCTTCAGCTAATACATTTGAGAAAACAAATGGACTAATTGCCAAAACTGCAACAATACTTAAAAGTGCAATGTTTGTTGTGTTTTTACAAGTCATTGTAAATTAAATTATTTTGTTTCATTATAAGCTGTATCCATATTCTATCCAAGTAGAATATAGGCATAGGATATCATCGTAATACTATATAGAAAAATTTCAATTAAAAAATGAATTTCAAAAACAAAAATAAAATCATAGAATAAACTTTTAGAAAAAATAAAAAATAAAAAGAAAAAAATTAGACTTTGAGAATACCTTCTTTAATTAGATATTGTAGTCCATTGATGTAGTCTTCATCTGTAATCAATCCTTCTGACCACCATTTTGCATTGTCTCTAATCCATTTTGGAATTCCCAAATCACCTGCAGGCATTGCAGATGTTTTGTAATCCCAAAGTTTTTCGCCACCATAAGTCACTTTGGACAATCCTTGCTTACCTACTTCTACTACTTTATCAGCCAATGGAACATAAAGCAAACTTGAGGAGTATTTCTGACCATCAGTTATCATCCAGTGAATTAAATGAATAATTGCCTTTGCTTGCGCCTTGTTTTTAGTGACTTGTTTTAGATCATCATACACAAGCAAATATGTGAAACTTGCAATTGGGTATGAATCCTTACCTGGTGCATTAACTAGGGATACATTTACCCAGCTCTTCTCAGATGCAGGTAAACTATCTGCCACTCCACTAGATGCAGCTGAAATGCTGTCTAATGTGGGCTCGATAAATGCAGTTTTGTCAGCATTTTGAATACTAGCATAACTCATTCCAGTTTGAAATGCATATGCAAGCTCAACGTAACCAATTGAGTATGGTGTTGATTTTACAATTCCTGCAACGCCTTCATTTCCAGCAGCTGCAAGACCACTTGGCCACGGTACAGATTTTCCTTTACCTATTTTCTCATCCCAAGTCGGACTAACAGTTGTTAGGTATTCAGTGAATATGAAGGTGGTTCCAGATCCGTCTGATCTATGTGCAGAAACAATTTCTTTATCAGGTAGATTTAGTCCAGGATTTGCTGCAGTGATTGCAAGATCATTCCATCTTGTAATTTCTCCCAAGAATATTTTTGAAACAACTTCAGCAGTTAGTTTGAGACCTTTATTTGGAACTTCAGGGATATTATATACTAACACTACACCTCCAATTGCTTCTGGAATATGCAGAGTTCCAGGAGCCAATTCTCTTTCAGACTCCTTCATAGGGGCATCTGATGCTGCAAAATTTACAGTTTTTTCAATGTGTTGTTTTATTCCACCACCACTTCCAATAGATTGGTAGTTTAGATTTACGTTGTTGTACACATTCTTGTATTCAACTCTCCACAAATCAATTAGAGGAAATGGAAATGTTGCACCAGCTCCTGTTAGATTAAATTCTAAATTTGGATCAGGTGCATCAGGCATTGAATCAGCATTTGCACTCAATGGTGACATGATTGCAACCAATGTTGCGATCATCAGTATTGATGTTATCTTTGCTCTCATTGCAATAACCTGTTTTAGAATTTATTTACAAATAACAATCATAGATTACGGAAAAACAAGTTCACTCTATTGACTATATAGATAAATTACTCTTCACAGTTCAATACAAGATCATCTGCAGTGTCATCTGAATAACATCGATCGCTGTTTGCTCCCCCATCAATTATATCGATTCCAGAGTTTGCAAAAATAATATCATTTCCGGATTGTCCTTTGAGCACATCACTGCCATAATTCCCTCGAATTGTGTCATCCCCTTCATCTCCAGAAATTACATCATCACCATAACCACCAAAAATACAATCATTTCCATAGCCACCTGAGATTAGATCATTTCCTTTCAAGCCAAAGATCAAATCATCACCATCTGTTCCCATGATTATATCATCACCATCTGTTCCCATTATGATGTTGTAGTGAGAACGATCATTTCCACATGCATTGACAGTTACGGTTTGCACAGCGGTAGCAGAATAGCCAACATAATCAAATGCTACCCAGATTACATTACTAACCCCGGGAGAGAAGCCATCAGGGGCATTGTTGATAATTGCCTTTATTCCACTATCATCAGTTGCAGTTGCCTCACCCAAATTTACAGTAGTCAGATAATCTTCTGCCTCAACTGTTAATGATACTGGAGCAGTGATTTCAGGTTTAGTTTTGTCATAAGAATAGTCTTCAATTATTTGAGGTGTCGGAACATATTCAAAGAGAGGTTTTTTGTAAAATTCTGTTTCAAAAGATTTTATTTTATGGTTAGCAGAATCAACAACAAACAATTCTCCATTAATTCCAATAGTCAAATCAGTAATAACATCAAATGAATCTGGATATGGTCCCTTTTGATCAAAGACATCAAGATACAAACTAGAGTTCTGAGGTAAATGTAAAATTCTATTTGTTGCAGAGTTTACAATGAACATCTCACCACTAGGATCGACTGCAATTGCTTCAGGGGAAAAGACATAGTTATTTGCATAAAATGAAAATGATTTCAAGTATTCCCCAGATGAAGAGAATTTTTCTATCTTACTGTTTCCTTTATCTGTAATGTAGATATTTCCCTCACCATCAAGATCAATTCCAACAATATTTAGAAATTGTCCAGCACCTAATCCACTAGAACCAAATGATGATAGAAATTCACCATCAGTAGTAAATGATTGAATTCTTTGATTACCAGTATCGACAACATATACTATATCATTAAAAATTGCAATTCCATTTGGATACATGAATTGTCCACCATACACTCCTTTCTTTCCCCATTCAGACACAAACTCACCATCATGTGTAAATTTTTGAATTCTATTAAGATCACGATCTACGACAAATACTGAATCATTTGACACTGCTATGCCTGTTGGATAGAAAAATTCACCAGGCAATTTTCCACCTTGTCCCCATTCAGCAAGGAATTCTCCATTACTAGATAATTTTTGAATTCGCTTATTTCCAAGATCACTGACAAACACACTTCCATCATCACCTACTGCAATAAATTGGGGATGAGAGAAATGTCCAGGTTTTGAAATTCCAAAAGAACCAAATTCGGATAAAAGATCATAGTCACCTAATGCAAAAGATGCCTGAGTGAAAGTACCTGCAAACAAGGTTACAGATAAAATCATCACACCTAGAGAGAGTTTCAACATTTAGTCATTACAAAATTTGAGAAACATTGCCAGAGTTAGCAATTTTTGCAATTTTTGTCAATTTTATCTCAAAAGGGCTTGTTTACTTCACGGGTAAAGACATAGCTAGCAAGTCCAACCATTACAAGCACAAACACAGAGATGATCCCAAGACTAAGAAAAACAGATATGCCTCCTTCAGAGACACCAGTCATCATCTCTCGAACTAGTAAAACAGTATATGTTACAGGGTTGAGTTTTGCAATTACTGCAAGCCAGTCAGGCAATAGCTCCAATGGGAACAGTGCAGGACTAAGCATGAACAATGGCATTCCAAGAAAATTAATCACACCCCAAAAAGTTTCTTGAGATTTTGCAGTTGCGGCAACCATAACAGAGATTCCAGAGAATCCAAGTGAGAATAAAATCACAATTGCCATAATTGGTGCAATCATTATTGGGTTTGGAAAATTAACACCTATTGCCAATGCAATTCCCAAAATCAAGCTAGCTTGCAAAGCTGCAATTAATGAAATAGCAGACATCTTTCCTAATGCAATTGAAGAGCGAGAGATAGGAGAGGTCAATGCCTTATTCATAAATCCATATCTTCTATCCCAGAGAGTATTCACCCCACCAAAAATACTAGTAAAGATTGCAGTAAGAATAATGACGCCGGGTGCCATAAACTCGATGTATTCACCATCAAATCCAACCGACTGAATGAGTGGTTGTGTTCCAGAAAAAGTATTTCCAATAACTATTATCCAAATTGCGGGCTGAATTAATCTAATTAAAACTCCACTTCTAGATTTCTTGTATCTTTTTAGTTCTCGCCAAAAAATCGTATAGGTATCATACATCAGTGTATTCATGCACGTAACCTCTTCATCTTTGCATGCTCACGTTTTCTATTAAATCCAGAATCATCATCTCGGATTTCATGTCCAGTATAGGATACAAACACATCATCTAGTGTTGGTTGTGTAAGAGAGATAGATGTTATCTTAATATTTTGATCAGATGAAATTTGAAAAACATTAGGAATCACTTCTGTTCCATTTGATGCAAACAATGTAAGCTTGAAGTCATCTTTGTTTATTTTTTTAACAAATTCAATTTTTTCTAGTTCTGCAATAAAAGAATCAATATTTTCATCCTTGTCTAAAATTATGGTAATTACCTCATTGCCCATAGCATTTTTCATATTTTCAGGGGAATCAATTATCTGAATTTTACCACCATCAATGATTCCAATTCTATCGCAGAGTTGGTCAGCTTCTTCCATATAATGAGTAGACAAAAAGATAGTCATCTCAAATTCGGTATGAATTTTTTTGATATATTCCCAAATTTTTCTTCGAGTTTGAATATCCAATCCAACTGTAGGCTCATCTAAAAACAAAACTTTAGGTCTATGCAAAAGTCCCCCTGCAATATCTAACCTCTTTCTCATCCCACCAGAATACGTTACTACTGCCATGTCTTGTTTATCAGATAACTCAATTAATTTCAAAACTTCATCAATTCTTTTGTTAATCTCTTGTTTTGGAATGTGATTTAGTTTTGCTTGGAGTAAGAGATTTTCTCTTCCTGTTAGATATTCATCAACAGTTGATTCTTGTTGAACATAACCAATATTTTCTCTAACTTTTTTTGGATTTGTCATTACATCAAAACCACAGATCACCGCATTGCCAGATGTGGGTTTTAGTAGAGTAGTTAGAATCATCATCGTGGTGCTTTTACCAGCTCCGTTAGGGCCTAAAAACCCAAAAATTTCTCCATTTTCAACAGTGAAGGAAATATCATTTACAGCGGTAACATCACCAAAGGATTTTGTAAGTGATCTAGTTTCTATTGAGTGCAATACATAGATCGCACTTGCCAATTATAAATTGCTAAGTATTCAATTAGATCCTCATAAAAAATTTAAAGTAGAATTTGTGAATTTATTGCATGAGAGGATTATGTCAAAAATGTCACTCATCAAATGTGGAGATTACTGTTCAAAATGGTATTCCAGTTTGCACAGCATGCTCTAAAGTGAGTAATTAAAAAAGAAAGTTAAGAGAGTTCATTCAAGTTTCTTGAATTCTTCTTTTGTCATTCTTAAAATGACCTTTTCGCCTATTCCCCAAATTTCTGATTTGGACAATATTTTTGAATGCATCAAACCATCACTGATTTCAATCGATTCCAATTCATTGGTATCAGGATTTCTGTGTAATCGTTTTACTTTACCAACTTTATGACGGTCAATATCGGTAACTGGAATTCCAGTTCTTACAGGAGGTCTACTTAGAAGTAATGTTTCATCAGAGAATTTGTCAATATAGTCTTCTGATAGAAAGTAGTCCTTGTTGAATCCCTGATGAATTGTCACGCCAGACACGGTCAGGGTTTCAGAGTTTATGTGAATATGTTTGACTTTACCATACTCGATTCCCTCTCTATCAATTACTGTTTTTCCAGTAAAAGAGTCTGCTGTAGATATGTTTTCAGGCATTCCTTCTAGTTTTACTGACATATACTCAATTGATCAGATTTGCTTATCATACCAAATATCAGAAATTTCTATCAATGGGGTTAAATTACTTGACAGGAAAAAATTACGCATGGAAATCAAAGAGGAACTTTTCAGACCAATCCTTACTACCAGGGGAAGAAAGACGGGAAAGGAGCATTCTGTGATGTTACGGGCAGTAAACCATAATGGAAAAATATATTTTTCAAGACATAAGCCAGATGGGGATTGGTTCAAAAACGCAATTGTAAATCCCCAAGTCAAAATAACATACAATGATAAAGTTTTTTCAGGAACTGCAAAAGAAATTACAGATGAGGAACTAGGTAAAAAAATTTCATATTTAAAATATCCTGGAGAAGAAAGAGCAAAAGAAAAAAGAGTTACAATTGAAGTGACTTTGAATGAAGACTAGTTTTTTAATTTAGATTTTTTGAATAGTTTTACTGCATAAAAAATAGTGATTCCAGCCAAAATGATAGTAATCACTACAAATGGCAATAACAAATCAGAGCCAAACATTGCACCACCATCAGATTCTGCAAGGCCATGAACAATTTCTAAATTCTGATTTCCGTCTTGAGACTCAATTGCAGTTCTCAATTCCATCTGAGATTCGGATTCAGTTGACATCTTAGGAGAAGCTGCAATGGATTCTGTTGTTCCTGCATCAAGGGATTTAGACATTGTAGAATCTGCAGATTCATCAGCGCTGGGGATTCCTCTAGGTAGATCATCTACAACAATTTGCTTGTCTTGATTTACAAGTGATAGGGAGAATAATCCTGAGAGTCCGGTGGCAATACCAAGGCCTGCAACTCTGTAAATATGTCTAAATGATCTTACAAGTAATTTACTCTCCTTTGTCTTCTCTGAGAATTTAGGAGGAACAATAACAATACTGAATTTTGTTGCAGAATAAATTTTCATATCTTGAGATTTTGAATTTTTTTCTACCTTTACAATTTTTACAATTCCCAAGTCCTGAAGTTTTTGCAAATGGTACTTTACCAACTGTAATGAGATGTCAGTCTTTTGAGAAATTTGATTTGCCGATAATTCTTCATTGAAGAGTAATTGAAGGATTTCACGGCTAGAATCGTTTGTTAGAAGTTCGCCAAAAGACTTTATTTTTTCATCATCAGTAGCAAGAATTTTGATTTTTTCAGTTAGTTCATCATCAGGATTTTCACTAGACATTTGAGTTGTCTAGTAAGTGGAGGTATATGTAAATGATTGGTAAAATTTGAGTTTCACTAAACCTTTTATCTACAACTAGCAAACAGTAGTAATCGCTAAATTCCAGATCAGCAAAAAGAGTCTAGAAAAGTGAGGAGAAAAAAATGAATTCAAAAATAATGATTCCAATTGCAGTAGTCGTTTCGGTAATAGTTACTGCCGGAGTAATGTTTGCAATCGGTTTTGATCAACAAGTGCAAGTTACAGAAACTCCAAAACCAGAAATCATCTATGTCGATAAAACAATATCGGAATTTTTTGATGGAAATAATGAAATTAAAAAAATATCTTCTGAGAAAGAACTAAAGAGTGTTCTTGATGCTGCTGCATTATTTGGAGGTCAATACTTTGATCAAATAAGTTTCAGACCTACCATGATGATGGATGGCGACATGGTAATGACTAGAAATGAAGTTGCTGAATCAGCAGGAGCACCATCACCGCTCCCATCTGGTGCTGTAGAAAAAGCAGTAGAAGGAACAGAGTATTCAACAACAAATGTTCAAGTTGAAAATGTAGATGAGCCGGATTATCTAAAAAATGATGCAAAATATGTTTACATTGTATCAAGAAACACATTATCAATTATTGATGCATATCCTGCAGAATCAGCAAGATTAATTCTTAAAATTGCTCTAGATATTGAATCACAGCACATTGAAAACATGTTCCTAAATGGTGATAGACTAGTAATTTTCTATAACGGACAAAGTGATGAGGAAATTATTCCGCAATTTGACTTTGTGCCACAACGCTCCTACAGTCCAGTCACACATGCCCTAATTGTAGATGTGTCAGACAAAGAAAATCCAACCATTCTCAAAGACTATTCAATTGATGGATACTTTACTGATGCCCGAATGATAGGGGATTATGCATACTTTGTTACTAACAGCAATATCAATTACCAGTATCCTAGACTTCCAATAATTATGGAGGATTCTATTCGTATAATGACTCCAGATGCATTTTACTTTGATAATATAGAGCAGTTTTCAAATTTCAACACATTGACAGCAATTGATATTTTTGGAGATACTATTAGTTCTGAGACATTCCTAATGGGATACTCAGGTTCAGTTTATGTCTCCGAAGATAATTTTTACTTGACATACCAGCAGAACATGCCATTTGGATTTTATGAAAAATCTTCACAGGACAGATTCTTTGATGTCATAGTTCCACTACTTCCAAAAAACATCCAGAATAAAATCACAGATATTCAAAAAGATGATTCTTTGAATTTATCACAGCAATGGATAAAGATTTCAGAAGTAATGCAAGAGTCATACAATACAATGGATAAAGCAGAAAAAGAGAAGTTGTTTGAGAAAATACGTGAAGCACTGATTGAATATGACACTAAGATTCAAGAAGAAAACTCGAAAACCATTATTCACAAGATTGCAATTAACAAAGACAAACTAGAATATGTTGCAAAAGGTTCTGTTCCAGGAAGATTACTAAACCAATTCTCAATGGATCAAGAAGGAGACAGATTTAGAGTTGCTACAACAACGGAATACTATACACAGTACCAAGGAATGGTCAGAGCAAATTCAGTCTATGTCTTAGATGAGGAATTAAATGTAGTGGGAGCCTTGGAAGATGTTGCCCCAGATGAGAGTATATTCTCAGCTAGATTCATTGGAGACAGACTTTACTTGGTAACATTCCAGCAAATAGATCCATTCTTTGTAATTGATTTATCAACTGACAAGCCAAAGATTCTAGGAGAACTTAAAATTCCAGGATTTTCAAACTACCTACACCCATATGATGATGAGTACATCATTGGAGTAGGAAGAGACACAAAAGAGATTGGCGAAGGCAGAGTTCAACAGTTAGGCATCAAGATTGCCTTGTTTAATGTAAAAGATGTCAAAAACCCCAAGGTTGCCGATGAGGTAGTCATTGGTGATAGTTCCACACAGTCTGAAGCACTATACAACCACAAAGCATTCTTCTTTGATGCAAAAACAGGAACCCTATCAATCCCTATTAGTTCTGATGCAAAGAGTTTGAAGAATGTTTCAGGTTCAAAGATGATTGCACCAGAGTACAATCGCTGGAATGGATTCTATGTATATGATTTGAATAGTTCAGAGGGATTTAGTCTCAAAGGAACAATCACACACTCTGCAGAAGATAACAGATACTATGGAATGAGTAATGCAAGAACATTCTATATTGATGATGTGTTGTATACTGCATCTACTGATTACCTAAAGATGAATCAAATGGATAATTTGAAAGGAATCAATTCAATAAAACTAGAGAATACTGGAAAGTTTATTGGTTATTTAGAAGAAGAGATTGTTAGATAGTCACACAATGTGAACTATAGTAGAGATTCCTCTTCTATCAAACTCTACATCATTTTCAATTTCACATAGTGTAACTGTAAATGATATAACATCTCGGGGTTTTGCTTTTTCAGCATGAAGTTTTAAATTAATATCAAGCATTTCAAATTCTTGCGTTGGAAGATCTTTCTCATCCAAGTATGCATCACATGTAGACTCTATTCGAAATCGATCATCCTTAAAATGAAATCCAAGTTTCATTTTTCTTCCTTCTCGTCCATGCCCTTTTACATTGACATCAATAATACAGGATTTGCCTTCAGTGTAACCAGACTTGTGATTTACAAACACACCAATCTCAAGAGGTTTTCCTGCAGTAGATTCTGCCATCTTTTGAATCCCGTCATTCATTACAACATCAACTGCCTTGATTGTTTGTGCAACTTTGGCAATCCATTCATTTGTCCTAGTAATGGTGGCATGAATACCAGCTCGTCTTCTTTTATCCTCATCTTCAGGCAATTTGTAATAATCCACCCAGGCCTCATAATCGTGAGAAATATCTTCGATAAAATCAATGCAAGTTCTCTTATATTCATCTACGTTGTTTGTTCTCTCAGAGGCATCATCCGTTCTCAAGCCGTCATAGTCCATTGGCATTGCCATAACTAGAATTTCCTAGAGTTCTAAAAAAACCAACCTTTGGAAAAATTAATGATTATAATAGGAATTTACTCATGAAAAATCATGTTATTTTCTGAAATTGTTGGAGATTTGCAAAAAGAGTTAAAAAAAGAACTGGCACAGATCGTGTTTCTTCTTAAAAAAAATCCAGCCCTTGGATATAGCAGAATTGTTGAGATTGGAAAAGAGGTTGGAAAAAAATACAACATCAAATTAATTGTTAATTTTCCAAAAGAAGGAAGAATTGAAGAGTATGATATGTATGGAAAAAGAGATCTTAGTTTAATTGTAGATTATGAAAAAACAAGATTTCCCATAGATAGAGAAATCATCAAACAAAAAGCAGTAGAGATGTTAGGCGATGTTAAAACAGAAGATGCCTACATGTATGAGAATAAAGAAGGAGTCAGAGTATTTACAGATAATTGGAAGATAGACATATTGCCACACTCAATTCACATCTGGACTGAATTTACTGAAAATGTAACTGCATTTTGTGATTGGTTATTAGAGAATGCTTATCAAATGAAAAAATAGATCAAATGCTTTCTAATTTATCTAGCAAATCTTGAGCTTCAGAATTTTTTGGATCAAGTACTAGAATTTTCTTGCAGCAATTAATTGCTTCATCTTTTTGCTCCAAAGCCAAGTGGGCATTAGTTTTGAGAGTTAAGGTCTCAACATCATTTGGATTTAATGTAAATGCTTTTTCAAAATAAGGTAGTGCCTTTTTTGCATCTTCAACTATAAAGAAAACACTTCCCATGATAAACATAAAATCAGCATCATCAGAGAATTCTTTCTCTAAGCTTTTTCCAAACTTTACTGCTTCATCATATTCACCGTCTTTGAGTAGTTTCTTCAATTTTCGTTTAGGATATCTAAAGAGACTTACCAAAATACCACCATAATGAATAGTACGAGATTAGTAATTTGAATGTAGAACTTTGAAGTTTAATTAATACCAGGATTCAGGTTCAGAACCACTAGATTTTTTCTTTTCAGAAGATTGTTCTATCTTCATGATTCCTTCTTTGATTAAGAATTGAAGTCCTTGAACGAACTCATTATCAGAGACAATACCATCTGCCCACCATCCTGCTGTATTCTTAATCCATGCAGGGATTTGATTAGTTGAAGATGAACCTTGAGAGGTAGGAGGAATCTTCACAATTCCCTCTTTAATCAAGAATTGAATTCCTTGAACAAAGGAGTTATCATCAATGGAGCCATCTGCCCACCATCCTGCATTATTTTTAATCCATGTAGGGATATTTTGAGATGTACTAGTCTTATCACCATATATCAAAACAGGGATTTGTAGATAATCGGTTGCAGTAGAAGGAACTATTCCTTCAGGTGCTAGTCCATAAACCCAGATAACATAATTAGCAGTTCCAGGTTTTTCTTTTACAACCATATCAAGAATGTATTGACCAGATGGAGAATAAAGAAACTGTCTACCTTCATCCTGTGCAATCGATCTTAGCGGAGTCAGATTGTTATCAACTACAAGGAAATCAAATTGAACTTGGTTCAAAAATTCTGTATCATCGTAAATACTGATAAATTTGATTAACCATTGCATCCCACAACCTTCAACAGGATCTTCAGGTCCATAAAATACATGAATTTGATACTTGAAGTTTTTAGTGGGTTTCTTTATGCTAACATCTTTTTCAAAGTTTGTTTCACAGCCAGCCTTAATGTCAGTTTGAGTAGAAATTATTCCAGCAAATGGACTAGACTGTATATTTTTTTGGTATTTTAATAGTTCAAACTCATATTCTGTTGGAGGGATTCCTTCAGAAACATGGGTGTATGTTTTTGCTTTTATTGGAAAAGGAAAATCATCTACAATCCAAACTTTACTTGTAGCACCACCGGTCTTCCACCCTACTTGGACAGTATCATAAGTTCCAGCTGGAACTGTGATTGTCTCTAGTCCTCTTGGAGCTACTTGTTGGCCACCAATGTTTCCAATTTTACCCCATGATTGAGCTGAGAATTCTTTTGGTCCTTTGCCACCTGAGCTTCCATCAGCTGTTGCAAAAGCAGACAGCCAAGCAACGGATGATTTGAATGCACCTCGGTAAATTCCAAGTTCAGAACTACCCCCAGTTGGTTCTGGAGCAATTTTTCCTAATTCCATTTCACCTTTAATTATTTTATTTCCATCATAAACTACAACTTCAGCTAACCACTTTGATTCAGAGCCAACTTGTTTGTCACCTTTAATCCACATATCCAATTCAAACTTGGCACATTCTTTGTAATCTACATGACACATAGAATATTCAAAATAATCTCCTTGTTGAAGACCTTCACCAGCATACCATGTTCCTTCTTTGTTAACTCCACCGCCTTCATACTGTGCATAACTTGAAGGGATGATCAAAGATCCAAAGAATAATGCTGCAATAACTGGAATTAAGAATAAACTTACTTTCAAATCTATTAAAAATGAGCAAAACGGATAGTTAAACGTTATTCATAAATTCAAAAAACAAGATAATTACAAGTAGTTTTCAATTCAAATAAGCAAATATAGAGGAAAATTCTCAGTTATTCCAGAAATGTGCGAATGCTCAAAAGTTCACCTCTTTGAAGTTGAATTCAAACTAGATGGAATGACAGTAGTTCCAACCCACAAAAATTGCGGATTCGCACTAGATGAAAAACAATCAGACAAGTTCCAAAAAGAATTAGTAAAATCATGGGGCTTTGAACAAGAAGAAGATTAATCATAAAAAGAAAAAATAAGATTGAAAGTAACTATCGAGTTATAATTGTCCGACAGCTTCTTTACAAACGTCGGTTGAGCATTTGCAATCTGCACTGCATATACAATGACCTTGCATAGCACAATCACATGAGTAATCTGGATCGCCGCTTTCTGCTTCGCATCCACATGCTTGATCTACCATGTTAAACCTTGCATATTACTTGTTTTAAAAGGTTAGTACAGAATCCAAGAACGCTAAATTTTTGAAATTATCTCAAGTATCTCATTCGATGATTTTTGAACAAGATTTGCCTGTTGCAATAACAGATTAGAATCAGCCTCCACATCAAAGGCTATCTTTAGAATATAGATAAGATCAGGCTCTCTATTCAGAGTATCTTTTACTTTAACAAAATTTTCCTTGTTAATGTAACCCAAATAAAAATAGCAATCAGATAGCATAGAATTTTTAATAAAATAATCATGCTTTGACTGAATAATTTGAGAATGACCATTTTTTTCAACCAAATCAGAGAATCCAATGGTGGATTTTAGCATGCGCTTAAGCAAAGATGGAGTTGCCCTTTCTATTCCAACTGTCTGTGTAACAACAGAGAGGTGTTCATTGATATTATTTTTAGTTAATTTTCTAAGAGATTCCAGCATGTGCGAGGGTCTTGATTGTAAATGATTAATTGCAGAGATTGCATCAGCTAAATAGTATGATGCACACTTTTGCCAACAAGGTGCAAATGCATTAGAGGATTCAATTGCTTCTCTAGTTTTCTGACAACAAAATTGGGATTCGATCAGGCAATTCTTTGCAAAATCTGCAAAAAGTGAAGAACGTTTTTCATTGATTTTTGATAACAACATTCTCAATTCCCAAGATTCATCTTGAATTATCTGGAGTTTATCAAATTTTAGAAGGTTCTTGGATTTGTTTTCAGATAATGATACATGGTGAATAACCAAATATTTTCCATCATATTGAATTATTTTTTCAGGTTCATCTTTTCCATCAAATACACAAACATCAAATGGACATACATCAAAACTAATATCAGAATTTTTACAGCCTCCAATACCAACAGGAAAATCACAGAATCCTTGTTCTGCAATTAATTTTTTGAAATCCATGTATTTGGATAGAATGAATTTTCTTTAAAGGAACCAACTCACAAATTTTTACAAATTCATTCAAAGTCAAAACATTTCCTTTAAATTAAGATTTAATTTGGTTTTCAACAAGCTCCTATAGTGTAGTCCGGTTAAGCATACTGCCCTCTCAAGGCAGTGACTCGGGTTCAAATCCCGATGGGAGCACCAGGATTTTAACCAATTAGATTATAGATAAATCAACCAAGTTCCTAATCGAGACTGGATCTTTATGAAAATTCGAATGTTTCAAGCATCACATGGAATACGACATAATATCCCACATAAAATATCACCAAACATATTCCAATCCATAGACAATTTTTTGCTTTGTCAGGATCATCTTTTCTTAAAATAAAATACGCAACCACTGCACCAATAATACTAAAGATTAGAGGTAAGACATACCAAAATACACTTCTTTCTTTATTGTTCATAATTTCATTCAGAGGAATGATCATTTGATAGTATAATGCACACAAAGATCCCATTTCCTGAAATTGCTTGTGCACTGTGTCTTAGTCCTTTTGGAATAAATATTGTAGATGGAGAAGATACCTTGTAGATTTCATCATCTAGCTGAATCTCATATGTCAATTCAGAATCCCCAGATAATATTAGATTGATTTCATCGCAGTCATGTTTGTGGGGCTTGCTGTATTTTGGTAGATCTTTTGAAGCATCAACAAAGTGAACTGCAATGTGGGTATCAGATTGAGGAATTAGAGATTTTTCTAACATCAAGAATCGTTTAATTGGTGCTTTACCATGAAATGGAACTTCTTCTAGTGGTTCAATCACTCCTTTTTTGATAAAATCTTGATATTTGTTCATAAATCATAAAGCCATTTGATCAATTATATCAGTTATCTATACATCATATATTCTACAAAGACCAAATAAGATTATTGCAAGTTGATAGGACTTCAGAATGGTTTGTACCAAAATTTGGTTCCAGAAGATTTCGAATTAGTGTTGGAATTTTGTTTTTACCTTACACAAGCATTGTTACTTGTTTTGCGGCATTAGGCTCAATCTCCGAACCATTTCAGCTAGAAAGAATTGCAGCTATTTGTTTGATTTACGTTTTAGCGTTAGGAGTTGGCGCTCATTTACTTGATGCAGTTGGAGGCAAGACAAAACCATGGGGAGACTTGCCTAAAAGAAAGATTTGGACTATTGCACTAAGTGCATTAGGTGTTGCATTTACAGTTGGTATCTATTTTGCATTTTTAGATTCTCCATGGCTTTTTCCAATAGGAATCATTGAAGGATTCTTTCTTTTTGCATACAATCTAGAGTTGTTTGGAGGAAGATTTCACAATAATACATCTACAATATTTTCGTGGGGGGTTCTTCCCGTTTTTGCAGGCTCAGTTATCCAGTCAAATTCTATCTCAATTGAAACGATAGTCATTGCTGCAATAACAGCAATGGTAACATACTTTCTTATTACAACATCTAGACAATACAAATTGCTCAAACGAAATGATGGGGATATTCAAGCAATAAAAAGAAAGGAAATAATTCTGAAATTAATAACAGTTGGAGTTGTTTTGAGCACAATTAGTTTCTTTATAGTTAAAGTTGTGATTTAATTACAATTAGTTTTAGTTGCAACTAAAATCGCAGAAGTATGCCAAGTTAGATTCTGCAATACAACATCAAAATTGTTTTTCTCAAATTCTTTTTTGTAAGAATCAAACCAGTTGCTTGTTTTAATTAATTTTGGAAGATTAAAAAATGCCTCTTTCCAAGATGGTATAAATATTCCAATAAAATTCAACAATATAAAGTAAAGATTCCATATTTTTTGTATAAGATAATTTTTTGGGTATGTAAAATCATGCAATATTATCTGTCCTGCTGGATTTAGGTGATTCATACAGTTTTTGACAAGAATTTCTGGGTCGCAGTATTTTGGTATATATGATGAACAAATACAATCAAATTTTTTATCAAGTGCAAGTTTTTCTGCATCTTGATGTACAAAAGACACATTTGAAAACGATGTAGAGTTTTTTTCTGCAATTTCCAAATAGTTTTTTGTTATATCAACTGCAACTATCTTACTTCGAGGAAAACAGGTTGCCAGTCTTCTTGTTAATATTCCTGTTCCACACGCTAAGTCCAGTATGGAATCTGCATTTTGAATTTTTTTTATTATCTCATTTTTCCAAAGGTTGTCTTTGCCAAATGTTGACCAATATGCTACCTTGTCATAAGTTTGAGATGTATTATCAAAAAAGATAGGTACGAATTCCTTAGGAGATAAAGACATAATTTTCAAATTCATATTAAATCATTTAAAGAATTAGAGATTTGAACCAACCATGAAAATTTTTGTTAGAGCTTTTTCCATCATTTAGTAACAAGATTGAATTTTGACTTTGACAAATTCACAAAAAAATGATTTTACATATAATCAAAAGTGGGGAGTGCTTAACCAATTTAACAAATCCCTATGGCAGTACCTCGTATTTGGGGGCACATACACAAATTGCTTATTTGAGCCTTTTTCAAACCCATATCATTTTTAATACCAATTTCCTCTGGTGATTGATGCCTATTTTTCTAGACATGCACAAATTGGGAGATTACACTAAAGAGCAATTAATTATTGGATTAGAAGATGAAGCAGATGAATTTGGGGTCACAGTACATCAAATGATGTTTAATGAAAAGGAAGATATCTTGCATTGTATTTGTTCTGCTCCCAACATAGAGTCTATAGAAAAACATCATATAAAATTTAACACAAAATGCGATAAAATATTTCCAATTGACGAAATAAAGACAGATAAAATTACCAAAGAGGAGAAATTAAAAGTGGTTGGGGAACTTTCTTCTCGATTTGCGCACGACATTAGAAATCCTTTAACCATTATACAAACATCCGTGGATGTTTTAAAATCAAAATATCCCGATATAGCAAAAAAAGAAACTATCAAATTCGATATGATAAAATCTGCAATAAATAGAATTGAACATCAAATAGATGATGTGTTGGGATTTGTGGCTTCAAAGAAACTAAATTTTAATTTAAACAACATATCTGAAATTTTGGATTCCTCTCTTACAGGAATATCTATTCCTGAAAAAATATCTGTAAATAAATCCCAAAATAACGTTTCTCTTTATTGTGATTTTGAATCAATACGGATTCTTTTTGTAAATATTATTCTTAACGCAATACAAGCAATGAACAATTTTGGAAAAATAGACATCAAAATAACTCGAGACATGGAGAATGTCCTAATCTCTTTTGAAAATTCTGGACCTAGTATACCTGAGAAAATAATCTCAAAAATATTTGATCCTTTGTTTACTACTAAACAAACAGGTACTGGTTTAGGTCTAGTTAGTTGTAAACAAATTGTAGAGGCACATGGTGGTAAAATAGAAGTAACAAACAACCCTACAACATTTACTGTAATTTTACCTCAAAAACACATACCCTGATGCATTATTGCAGTCAGAATTAAAACCGTAAATAGTTAATGACAGAAGAAAAATTTTTCGATTAAGACCTTTTACTTTTGTACTAGGTAGAAGGTTTAAAGAGAGATAGTTGGTCATACCTCAACATTTCAAATAATCAAAATTGTTTCTTTAAATAAGAAAATCCAGAACAGTCATTGTTGGGATTAAGAGAGATTGAGCTCAAGGAAGAATATCGTTCTGACAGAGATGATATTGTTACAGAATTTTTCTTTCCTTGTTTGAGTAACTGCATTGAATATGATAGGTGTGTGGATTTTTTATCGATTCAGACACTAGCCACTATTGCAATGGCTTTTGACAATTTTGCTGTAGGCAAGGCAAAAATAAGAATGATCACAGGGCATAGATTCAGAACAGAAGATTTGAATCTATTTACAAAACTATTTTCAGAAAAATACACAAAGTCATTTGAAGGGACATTTATCAAAAATACAAAAATACAAAAACTTCAAGACATTGTAAATAATGGTCAAATAGAACTAAAGATTGCAATTCCCAATTCCGAGCAAGTTGCAAATTCATTCTCAGAAAGAATAGGAATTTTTAGAGATGAGTATGATCAAGCAGTAGCTTTTACTGGAACGTCAAGGGAATCATTTTCCACACAAACAAGGGACTTTGAATCAGTAGATGTATTTACATCTTGGAATGATAGTTCACGCGTAGAAAGAAAGATGAAAGATTTCGAAGAATTATGGCAAAACAAGACAAAGTATGTTGAAGTCTATGATTTTATGTTTGCAGAAGAGAACAATCTTTTAAAATATTCATCAGAATGGATAATGCAAGATTAAAGCTGAAAGGACTCTTCGAATTGAGCTTTGTTTTCAGGGAAGTTCATTCGGTTAATCTTATAATAGATTACCTCACCACGTCTTTCAATAACTGCAATAATAGGTTCTTTACCCATTTGAGTTATCTCTTCAATCTTTTTTTGAAGCAACCCTATCTTTTCTTGTTGGCCCTCATTTAGTCCAAAGATTAGAAATTTAGCTCCTTTTTCACCAAAGTGCCCCCTTTCATAGACACGAAAATCAGAACCAAATCCAAATCCATCTTTTACAACATATCCACGATTACGTAAATCACGATAAATCAGAAATTTTGTTAGAATGTCAAAATCGGTTTTCTGACAAATACTCATAAAAGAATCAAAATCAATTTCTTTTTTGCCTTTCTTTAGATTAAGTCTATTTGCATAAAGTAAGTAAAGAGACTCGAATTGTTTCAAGTACATTTTCTCTTTTTCAATTTCACCATACCCTTTTTGTTCTAATTCATGAATCATGTTCTTATCAGATATGCAAACTTGATCTGAAATCAATTCACCAACAACCAAAGGAGTGTCTTCCATATTGATGAGAAAATCAAAGGATTTCCATATAAGCATTGGAGAATACGAAGGAATCTTGTCTAACCGTTAAAATATGGGCATTTTGGTTTGAGGTTATCATGCATGGTGCCAATTACAGAACTGCAACAGGTCAAGTGTTTACAAGAAAAGAGTACATCAAGGGTAAACCCCAAATTAAAATTGCAAAATTTCAAGGTGGAAAAAGAGGAACTTACCAATATTGTGTTCAGTTACTTCTAAATGAAAAGATCCAAATTAGACACATGGCAATTGAATCAGCCAGATTGGCAGCAAACAAAACACTAGAACAAACAACAGGTGAATCAGGCTATTATTCAAGACTAAGAATTTACCCACATAACCTACTAAGAGAAAACAAACAGATTGCAACTGCAGGTGCAGATAGAGTTTCAGAAGGAATGAGAAGATCATGGGGCAAAGCTGTCAGTTTGGGTGCAAGAGTAAAACAAGGACAATGCATTATGGAATTATATGTAAATGGTGATGCACACCTAGAGGCTGCAAAAAAAGCACTAAAGAGTTCATGTGTGAAATTACCAGGGACTCCAACAATCAAAGTCATTGATTGGAATAAAGAATCACCATAAATTTTCTAAATCAGGTTTCTTATTTTTAATAAAAATTAAAAATTCTTCAAACTCTTCTTTTGTTGGTTCTCGATTTAGAATTCTTTTGGTTTGATAGTAAAACGAGTTGTATAATCGCCCAACAATTATTCCCATGGCAAATGATTTGGAATCATCAATATCAGATAGAAATTTGATCAGTTGTACAATCTCATCTTTATTTGAAATGGTATCATGAATTTTTTGTTCAATTTTTTTAAAAAGAATTTCATCCATATCATATCTTCTTTGAATTAGTTAAAAACAGTTTAATATCCAAATTCAGCCTGTAGGATTGTTGCAGTTATAGTACAGTTTGGTTAATATTCGAGCTTGCCAAGTTCGTGACCCGGGTTCAAATCCCGGTAACTGCACCATTTATCATTAATTTTTAGGAATCAAAGCCTTTTGAATTATTTCCAAGGCATCAATTGCTTTTTCTGGACGAGGTAATTGAATCATAAAGACATTGTCTTTGCCATATTGAGATTTTGGAGAAGACAATGCAAGCATGGAAGTATTTGCAAGTGTTTTAAAAAATTCAAGATCTTTATTTGCATTAACTAGATACTTTTCAACGATATTTCCAGTTGAAAATGTCAAAACAATCTCAACAAAAACATTTCCCAACCCATTCTGTAAAATGTTCAAATCAGTATTAATTGCAAGTGATTGACCAGCAACTTTTGATAGCATTTGATCATACTTGTTTTCTTCAATAACAATACATGGAATTTCTTTTCCGTCAAAATCAAAAGTAGTAATGCCATCATGAACTTGCTCAAGCAATCTCTTTAATTCATCAGACATTTTTTTTATCTTCCACTAGTGGTACTATTTTATCTCCAGCCTTTATCAAAAATGGAGAGATAAATGCAGTAATAATTGAAATAATTCCTATTAATGGGAACAAGAATGAACTAACAGCACCAATATCCACACCAGCTTTTACAATTACAATTGAGAATTCGCCTCTGGGTGCAGCTAATGCAAATGCAGAGCGAACAGATTTTACTCTTTTCTGCCTAAATATTATATTTCCAATCATGTTTCCTCCAAATTTCATTCCAGTTGCAACAGCTATCAAAATTATGGCTATTACAATATAATCTCCAATGTGGGATACATCCATCAAGGCACCAACTGAGATGAAAAAAATTGCTACAAACATGTCTTTAATGGGACTAGAGAGAAGTTTTGCAACTTCAGCTGATTTTGATTCAGCAACTAATACCCCAGCTAAAAATGCACCAATTGCAACAGACAATCCAACAATGTTAGCGAATAGAGCATATCCAAAACATACACCTAGAACGCTTAAAAGTAAAATTTCTCTATGCTCAGCAGCAGCTACTCTATCAATAAGGGGGGGAATAATACGGGTACCAATAGTAAATGTTCCAACAATTAGACCTGTTGCTACCAATACAACAACAACAATGGATTCAACAGATACTGTTCCAACTAGAGCAATAGATTGTAATGACGATATCAAAATTACAGCAATTACGTCTTCAACAATTAAGATGCCTAAAACAAGAATGGAAGATTCTTTTCTAATTCTTCCCATCTCTTCTAAAATTTTAACAATTATTGCAGTACTTGAAATAGATAATGCTGCTGCAATAAATAATGAATCCATAAAATTTAATCCAAGGGCAACTGCGGTATAAAAAATAACTGCCAATGAGGAAAACAATCCAATTGTTCCAACACCTATTGCAACTCTACCAATATTTCGAATTTTTGCATAAGGAAATTCAATTCCTATTACAAAAAGAAGCAGTATCACACCAATCTCTGAAAAAAGATTCAATGCAGAGATATCAGATAAAATTCCAACTCCTTCCAACACATCACTAGAAGGGCCGCCTTCGGGTAAGATCCATGACCATAGGGGGGACAAAGGTCCAATCAGCATTCCTGCAAAAAGATAGCCAATAATCAAGGGTTGTTTTATTTTAAAAAATGCAAGAGTCACTACTGCACCAATAATCATGATAAATGCTAAATCAGTTACAAAGCTAGTGTGAGGAAGCTCAGGAGTGATTTGCTCAATTAAACTAGTTACAGTATTGTTAAGAGAATTATGAATATTGCCTGAATCTATTTGAAGAGGAATGTTTTGCATGTTATCGTTTAACAAATTTCTTTAAAAATGATTATTAAAAAATAAAATCTAAAATCGAAATTTTAAAGAACACAGGCTCAATATTTTCAATAATCTTTAACGTCTTTATGCCCAGATAACATATTGTTTGTGTAGAATGATGATTAGGTCAACTGAATAAAATGTAGAGATATGACCTGGGGTATCTGACTGCATAACTGGTAACGATGTAATTACCTGAGTATTAATAGTACGGTACCATACCGTACTATATGATTCAATGTGAATATTGTACACAAGGGTTTATCGAGACGGCTAATGGATTAGCTGAGAAGACCTTTCATGAGTTACTTCATGCACCTGAAGTTGTAAACAAGTAACTCTTTACATTTTTTATTTTAGACCTAACTTTTTTATCATCAATTTTATAATTGAACGTACATGGCTACAAAAACTCAGAAAAAAACTTCAACTAAAACTCCAAAGAAAGAACCAACCCCCTCAGCCATTCTTAAAAAAGTAGCATCAGTATCAGACTCTAACAAAGCATTACAAAAAGAAATCAAGGTAATGACTAAAATTTTTTCAGACAATCAAAAAGTTCTCGTATCCATGAAAGGTATGATTGATACTTTAGCATCAACACTTGAACACATTCAAAAACAATCAAAGCAGATCAACATAATAGAAGATGACACTCAAAAGCTCTATGCAGGTCTTAATCAAGTAAGAAACCAAACCAACATAGTTACTAAAATCAATGATCAAACTACAAAACTACAAGAAGAGATCAACAGAATTTCTGAATTACAAAAATCATCAAAATCCCAAGAATTATCAGAAAAAGTTGAAGAGAGTATGAATTCAATAAAGAACAATTCCCAGATGATAATCAAAATTGCACAAAGAATAGATGAAGTGCGAGATGATCTCAGAAAAGTTTCTGGGAAAACAGACTCATTTAAAGAAATTGGTTCTGAAATGGAGAAACTAAAAAACAGTATCGAAGATATTTCAGGAAAAACAGCACAGTTAGATACAGGAAATCAAATTATTGAAAGTCTCAAACAAGAATTTGAAAAGATCACAGAAGGAGTAATGTCCACATCAAATCTTAATGCAGAGCTTGAGGCAATCAAAGCAACCATTGATTCAATATCTGCCAAAGCCTCAAAGATGGATTCTCTTGGAGGAGTAATTGATGGTCTAAAGCAACAATTTGAAACAGTATCAGCAAAAGCAAATTCCATTGACAATCTTAGTTTAGAATCAATTAAGGAATTAGGAGGAAAAATAGATAAAATTGAAACTGAGATAGGTTCATTGGCTAAAAGAGCCGATTCAACAGCATTTGTTGGGGAGGGTCTAAAATCAGTTCAAGAGGATTTCTCCAGTTTCAAAGCAAATGTTTTTGATAAAACTAACAGTATTGAACAGAAAATAGCCTCAGTTTCAGATGTTCTAAAAAGACAAGATGCATCAACTGCGGAATTCCATAAAAAATCTGAGAAATTATTTGAAGAGATACAGTCAGTCAAGAATTTTACAAACAAGTCATCAAGTGATTCATCAAAAGAGATGATGGCTCTGTTAAAACTATCAGAATATCAATCAAACATCAGAATGAATGCAGAATCAAAATATGGAGATACAAAAGATCTAGTAAAGATGGCATCCCAGACTTCAGATATTGTTAATTTGTTTGATAGAATTTCAATAGAGTCAGGCGAAAAAATTCCCTTACCACATGAAGTAAGACAATGGGCAGTTGGAAAAATATTAGATTGTGCAGACAAGTGGGAGATTAGATTTAGTGATGTATATTCAATATTAACAAATGCAATTGGCAGAGACATGCTAAAAGAGGCTGTAAGAATTCAGCAAATTCGAGATATCTACGGCATTAGAGCAGTAGATGAAATTAGAAAAGACTTGAATATTTCTTAAACACCAGTTTCATCTGCAAGTTTTAGTTGCTCTTTCTTTCTCTTAAGAGCTGCAAATATTCCCAATATTCCTGCAATCCAAATGGTTCCAAACATAATGTTTGCAACACTGACATACATGTATGGAGTTGCATCCATAATATTGGTTCTCAACAACAAGGCTCTATCATTAAGATCAAGCATTCCTGTATGATATGCCGAACTATCCTTTGGCACAGTTGAAATCTTATCAATACTTGCAATCATTGTGTTTACATCATTTTGTATTCTAAGTAAATTTGTAGATTCAGTAGCAAATATCCAGACGGGGTTTTTAGATATTATTTCGCCATTAGCATCAGTTACCTCAGGGACTTTTTCCATGACTATTGCCAAATCAGTTTGAATTGCTAAGAGATGATTACGGATTGCAGTGGGATCCGAAGAACCAACTATTCCATCAAGATGGCCACGAATTCTATCAAGAGGATAGATATCAGTATTGTATCCATTTATTGCCATAAATCCTCCAAAAATAATTATTGCAACAATCCCAATCATGGAGAGTTTGTAAACAGTATGTGCCATTTTTTCCTTCTTAGTTTTTGGTACAGTATTACTTGATTTATTTCTTTTAAATCGTGTATGAGAGAGGCTCATGTAGGCAATATAGAAAAATCCAATGGTTTGAAGACCAATAATTGGCGCAAATATAGGATTATTTGAAAAAATTGAAATAAAAATACCCAATATACCATAAACACCAAAAAAAATCTCAAGAAGCGTTACTTGCGAGAAGGGTAAATTGTATGCATTATCTTTCCAGTCATCTTTTGTTTTTAATACACCATACTTTGGGGTTCTAAGAAATTCGTTCTTTTTTCCCAAAACTGCATCAAACACTGCTACTGTATTGTTTACTGACATTCCAGCATTATAGATTAGCAACGCAGGAAGAATCTTTGCTTTTGATTTCCAGGATTTGTGATACATACTTTGGATTATCATAATGTACGCACCAGGGCCCATTGCAAGATATGTTGCAATAGTTAGTGCTGGAAGAAAACTAATCACATAGAGATTAACGTTTCCTGCTAACAAAATTGGCAATGCCAAAAATTGTATTAGCATTAACGGGTATACTATATGTCTAGTTAATTGGATAAATGCTTGAATTTTTGCTTCAATTGCAACTTTACGTTTTAGTGCAATATCAGTAAGCAATTTGATTGCACATTGAATTGAGCCTTTAGCCCAACGAAACTGTTGTCTTTTTGCAGCATTCATCTGAACGGGTAATTCAGCATCAACTACAATGTCAGGCAGAAAGACACACTTCCATCCCTTCATTTGTGCTCTATAGCTAAGATCCAAATCTTCTACAAGTGTTGCAGTGTGCCAACCTCCTGCATCCTCAATACAACTACGCTTCCAAATTCCAGCAGTTCCATTAAAATTCATAAACAAATGAGAGTTGCTTTTGGCCTTTTGTTCTATAAGAAAGTGGAAATCAAGAGATAGTGCTTGTGCTTGAGTAATTGCAGAATAGTTTTCATTTACATGACCCCACCTACATTGCACAAGTCCAATAGTGGGTTTTGAAAAATGCGGAATTGCTCTTTTCAGAAACCAAGTTGGGGGGATAAAATCAGCATCAAAAATTGCAACAAGCTCAGTATCTGTGCTTTGCATTGCATATTTTAGAGCACCCGCTTTGTACCCTTTTCTTGTACCGCGTCGTACATGCTCTATATGAAACCCTTTTTTCTTGTAATCATTAACTACTTCTCCAAGTAATTCCACAGTATCATCATCTGAATCATCTAAAACCATAATTCTCATTTTGTTTTGAGGATAATCCAGATGACAAACAGAGTCTACTAGCCTTTTTGCAACATATTTTTCATTATATATCGGAAGTTGAATTGTAATAGAGGGAGTTCCCCAATCAGTGGGGGATAAAACATCTTTTCTTTTTCTTGATAGAAATGCAAGATAGTAAAAATTGCAAGTATATGCTGTGATAATTATAGCTGATAAAATGAATAAATCAAAGACTAGTTGTGTGAAAGGGTTGATTGCCATATCCCTAGTCTCACTGAATTACTAATCGCTATTTATACTTGCAAAAATTTCAATTTATTTTTGCTCAAAGATCTTGATTGCCTGAGGAGGACATACACCTTCACATGCAAGACAAAATATACAATCAGGCTCTTTAGACATCAAGGGTTTCTTCTCAGATGCGGGATTTCCCGGTGTGTCAAACCATTCATACACACCAACAGGACATGCTTCAATGCATCCACCATCTGCAACACAAATATCATAATCAACTGAGACAAATTCTCCCCATACACCAAGGATAGCATTGCCAGTTCCTCTTCGGCCCCAAGTTTTGATTGTGTGCTCAGGTGCTTCATATGGTGATGAGGGTTTCATTTTTGATTTGAATTCAACGTCAATTGGTCCAGGTTTTGCACCATCTGGAATTTCAATTTCTCCATCATCTTCTTCAATCTCATCTTCATTTGCTTCAACTGGTTTTGGTTTTGCACCAAGAACAATTTTTGCAAGTGGTGTTAATTCTTCAAGTTTTTGAATAGCTGCAACTTCTGAGATTTTCTCAGATTTTACAAAATAAGAAATCATCTTATCTGCTAAGATAGTGTTTCGAAGTATTGTATCAATAACCATTTTTGCAAAATGATCTGCCTTTTTTCTATAATCTTTAACCCAATTTGGATCTCCAAATTTCTCAATAGGAAATATTTGATAAATAATATCTACGACTTCACCGGAAACAATTTCAACAGTAACTGACAATTCAACTTCTTCGTACCCCTTTGCATCAGGATCATCCATGTTTTGTTCTTTCCAGCGGTATGTAGCAAAAATTCTATCTGCATACATGTCCATTTCAAATGCCTTTTTGAGTCCATCATGAACAGATTTTAGTTCAACAGGATCTTCTAATTTGATTGGTAATCGGTAAAGTCCAAGTTTGAAACCATGTAATGGATAAACACCACGTTTAGCTGTTGGAGCCTCCATTGACCAAACTCGATCTTTTAGAAGTAAGGACATTTGATTTTAATGAATTGATTTTATTTAAAAAGGTTATCAGTCATCATCGTCAGGACATGTAAGTTCCCGAAGCTCAGTATACTTTTTTTCCATAGCTTTGGCATGAACCATCACTTTAGATAGATCAAAAGACGATTTTGGAAAATACCAACGAATTACTACCCAATGTCCAATTCCATCCATATCGTGAATCATTCCTTTATCTGCCATTACGTTGAGTTTCTCATCAGCAGATGTTTCTTTGATTTCAAGACCACGTTTTGTTTTGTCTTCTAAAATTAGATCATCTTTTCCATCTTTTACAAAATAAAAAGATCCTTTCTCTAAGACAGGAAGGTCTAATAGCAATTTATTTTTCCACTGGATTTCCTATCATATTTCCCCATTCAGTCCATGAACCATCATAGTTTCGAACCTTTGGGTATCCAAGCAAATATTTTAGAACAAACCAACTATGAGAAGATCTTTCTCCAATCCTACAATAACAAATCACATCTTTGTCAGGAGTCACACCTTTTGGTTCATAATTTTGTCTTAGTTCTTCAACTGCTTTGAATGTTCCATCAGCATCATTAACAGCAGTTGCCCATGGAATGTTATTTGCATGGGGAATATGTCCACCACGTTGCGCATGCTCCATAGGATATTCGGGAGGAGCAGTAATTTGTCCAGAAAATTCTGCAGGAGATCTTACATCTACCATAACTGTATCTTCTTTTCCTAATGCTCTACTAACATCAAATAGATATGCACGTAGTCCCTCATCTGGAGGTTGTGCAACATATGTTGTTGGAGTTACTTGTGGTTCATCAGTGGTGTAATCTCTATTTTCTAATTCCCATTTTTTTCTACCACCATTCATTATTTTGATATTTTCATGTCCATAATATTTGAAAACCCAAAAAACAAATGCGGCAAACCAATTGTTAAAGTCACCATATAGTATTACTTCAGAGTCAGCAGTGATTCCATTTTTTGACATTAATGCTTCAAACTGTTTTTTACCAATGATATCTCGAGTTACAGGATCATTGATATCGCGTTTCCACCAAATTAATGTGGCACCATTAATGTGACCTTTTTGATAACCGTTTACAGGATCATAATCTACTTCAACTAACTTTCTTTTTGCATCAGGAGGATTTTTTGAAACCCATTCTGTATCGACTAGAACTTCAGGATGTGCGTAAGTCATGTTTTTTACGAATATGCTTTCATACTTAATTGTTTTTCCAAACCACATTAAAAATATCATTTTTATGTAAATAGGATTCAGAAGAACTGCTTGAAACTTCAGAAAGTTGCAGTGGTAAGTAAGGTAGGATCTAAGGATTCAGAGAAGGCCGCTAGAGAAGTTTCAAAAAAATTATTGGCTAAAAAAGCAACAGTGTACACAATTTCACCAATTGAAGTTGAAGGTACAAAACAGATGGAGACGCTAGAAGATTTGAAAAAAATTAAGTTGGATCTAGTCATCACACTAGGTGGGGATGGTACTACACTTCGAGTATTTAGAAATCTCCAAAATGAAACACCAATTCTAACAATAAATGTTGGTGGAAACAGAGGCATACTATCTGAGATAACATTTGAAGAAATTGATGATGCTTTAAACCAAATTGAAAAGGGCAAATTTTTCTTAGACAAGAGAACAAGGGTCACTGCAACTTGCGGAGGAAAGGAATTCCCACCAGCGTTAAATGAAATTTACATTAGCAGAGCAAATTTAACTAAAACAGCTGAAATCGTGATTAAATTTCAAAATGATACGGTAAAGCAGAAAATGGATGGAGTAATTATTGCAACACCTAGCGGATCAACAGGACACTCATTTTCGCTTGGTGGTCCAATATTGCATGAGAGTTTAGATGTGCTAATCATCACCCCAGTTGCACCTGTATACAGATTAGAATCAATTGTTGTTCCAGATGAAAAAATAGAGATCATTTCTTCACACGATTGCAACATTGTAATGGATGCACAAGTTGTAAAGACGGCTGGATTTGAAGAACCGATAATAATTAAAAAATATAATAAACCAGCAGTCTTTGTTAGATTGAAGAAACGAGGACTAAGACAGATGAGCAAACTTGGATTTTAGAATTTTAGATGCCAGTGCATTTTATGCAGGAGTTCCATTTGGATCAGATAGTGATTGCTATACAACATCACTAGTATATGATGAAATTAAACACATTAAGAAAAATCAGGATGCTTTAGGAACTTTACTTGAGACCAACAGATTAAAAATCAGAGAACCAAGCAAAGAAGCCACCGATGCTGCAATAAAAGCTGCAAAAGATACTGGAGATTTTCAGCAGTTATCAAAACAAGATATTTCAATAATTGCATTATGTATTGAAACAAGCGGTGAGATAATTAGCGATGATTTTGCAATTTCAAATGTGGGTAGAAATTTAGGCTTAAAAATATCATCAATAATGACTAACGGGATTGAAGATGTAGGGGTATGGGTGCATTACTGCCCAGGGTGTAGAACCAATCATTCTAAAGGAAAAGAATGCCCAATGTGTGGAACTATTTTAAAAAGAAAATTACTCAAGGGGAAATCTCTTTCCGTCCCACTCAACGAATGATCCATCAAAAAGTCTTACATTTTCAAAGCCAGCAATTTTTAATTGTAATAATAAGCTGGAGGCACGATGACCATGCATACAGTAACAAACTACCTCTTTATCATATGAAACATTGTTTTGAGAGAACAGTTCTTTGAGGGATTCTTTGTCACGAAAAAGTTTTCCGTCATATCCAATTCCTTCTGTAAATGGAATTAGTTTTGCATTTGGCAGATGACCTCCCATAAATTCTTGAGGACTCCTAGCATCTAAAATTTCAAAAGTATTCAAATTATCTTTTAAAAAGTCTGCTTCAACGCGAAGTTTTGAATTTTTTTTAATTTTAAAAGTAGTAGGTGTTGCAGGAATATTCTGTTTTGTTAGTTCAAAACCATATTTTTGTAAATCAGAAGAATTGACATCAAGTAAGAATGTTTTTTCATGTCCAAAATACATCAGAGTCCATGCAATTCTTGCAGTGGATGGATCCATTGAATCACCAATCAACACTACAGTTTTGGTTTTATCAATTCCCAAACCACTAAATAATGAAATTATTTTATCATCTTCTGCAACTAGATTAGAACCAAATTGATCAAATTGAATAACATTCTCAATGGACAGAGATTGTGCTTTTGGGATATGGCCATAAAGATACATTGTTTTTGGACGTGTGTCTAATAACACAAGATTAGGATCATCAATGTTTTCTTTGAGCCAATCAACTGTTACTAACATAGAAAAACCATTTTTATCAATTTAATTAATCATATCATGTATCAGATAATGTTGTTTGATTTGATTCTTTGAGGTGTTTACTAGTAGTATCAAGCATTTTTTTGATTTTCTTTGCTCTTGCTTCACCTAACCCTTCAACTTTTCCTAGTTCTGCAGTTGTTGCAGTGAAAACCTTTAGTGGCGTTCCAAATTTTTCAAGCATTCGAACTGCAAATTTTTCTCCAATTCCAGGCAGACTGCAAAGAGATGATAGTTGTTGCCGTTCTAGATCTGAAGATTTTTTAATTTTTTTCAGATAAGGTCCCTTTGGTGAATCTTTTCTAGAACACATCGATACGAGTAGTTTTGCAGTATGTGTGGCACTAGGAGTAGGAATAACTGGTATTTTAAAATCAAGAACTACTGTAGAGATTGCACCATAAAAAATCAGAGGATTATCGGTAATTTCTTCAATCTCATCAACATTTCCTTCCATTAGAACAATTGGATTTTCAAAATGCTCCTTTAGTCTAGAGCATTGATCAAAAAGACGTCCATCAAAAACAGAGGCCATAAGATCACGAATGCTTTTTCTCTCAACTACGGTTTCAGGCGCAACAATATAGTCTCCAATTGGAAGTGTTTTCATTTCAATGTTTAATCCAACAGACTTTAAGAGTTCAGGAATACCACTTTTTTTTTCTCGCTCATCAACAACTATTCTAAGATGCTCTAATTTCACAAATAATAGATGTAAAGAATTGTTAATATCTTATTTGAAATTAGATAATCAGTTACTTTCTAGGGTTATCTTCTGTAGGAGGACTTTGTGCTCCGGACTTCATCATTTCAGTAATTTTTGTTTCTTGTTCCTTTAGAGCTTCTTTGACACGTATTTCTTGTTTCTCTAAAACAGTACCACGTGTTTTTGCCATCTCAAATTTTTCTTCTAATTCATCAATTAACTCTTGTTTTGTGGATTTTATCAAAACAGTTCCTGCTTGTTTGAATACATTATCACCATCTGCAACTTTTTTTAATTCTTCAAGTGCTTTTTGAGTTTCAGCTTTTTCCATCTCCAAATGTTGTTTTTGTGTCATGATGGATTGAAGATTTTGTTGGGATTGTTGTAGTTTTATTAGTTGTTCTTGAAGCCATGGAGGCATTTGGGGAGATGACATGTTTACACAGAAAATTTATTTCATTATATCTTTACCGATTCAATAGAATCATAGCTTGCTTGAACTAGCCTAAGAGTAGAATTAAGATTTGCTCTCAAATGAGGTAAATGTTCAGATTCTACTAAAATTTCAATTTTATCACTGAAATCAATTTTTGTCTTTACTGGATTTTCTGGATAAAAATCATTATCAGTATTTACAGAATCATAAATTGCTCTAGTCTTTTCTTTAGCATCTATTGTAATTTTTGCACTAAAGTTTAATGTCATATGCAGTTCCAGCTACCTTAAAGCTGCATTTTTTGCAAGACCAAATTCCCACAGCATCTCTACCAAAGGTTTTAGAGCCACA
The DNA here is from genome assembly GCF_025698945.1 of Nitrosopumilus sp. Lineage (NCBI taxonomy): Archaea > Thermoproteati > Nitrososphaerota > Nitrososphaeria > Nitrosopumilales > Nitrosopumilaceae > Nitrosopumilus > Candidatus Nitrosopumilus sp. The sequence goes on along the minus strand of NZ_JAILWM010000001.1, from coordinate 31,006 downwards.
TTCAGGACAAGTTCTTTTTTCTTTTAGTTGTAAGTGAATTTTGGTATATTGTTTTCTAAGTTTAATTCCATATCTTGCACCTAAGCCTTTGAGTGATTTTTTTGCTTTTGCCATTTTATTGACCTGCCTTTGATGCTTCTTTTAATTTTTCTCTTATTTTTGCACCTACACGAACAGAAGTTTCACCACATTTGACAATTTCGTCTAGTGTGAATCCGTCACTTCCACCCTTTTGCAAGGCACAGATATTTCCATCAGAATCAGTAGTAATTGTAACTCTAGAATCCATGCTATCCCATTCATCACCATTTGGATCAACTACAATATGATTTCCAATTTTACCCATCGTAACAGATACTGGAATGGTGGATATTGGAACAGGTTGTTCTTCACCTTCAACTAATGTTGGAACATCATCTACCATATTCCATTTAGGAGATTTTGAAGATAGTAAAGCAGCAGTTGCAGCATAAGAGCATGCATCAAAGAGATTACCATCATAATCAACTACCACATTATCTGCAAATACACCAACAACTGATTTGTTTTTCTCTATTACTAATTGTGATACATCTATCATGTGACTTTCTCTAATTCCTCTATCGACAACTCTTGCCAATTCAATTACATCTGGTCCTGGAGGACCTGTTTCAACAGTAGGATGTGAAAGAGGCAATAATTCTGCAGTACAAATGAAAATACCTTTGTCACCCATATCTGGAAATGGTCTATCTGGTTGAATTTTTACACCACAGATAACTTCGGTCTCACCCAATCTAACTCGAGCAGACCCATTTGCTTTTGGAATGGCATTAATTTCAACATGAAGTTCCCTTGGCTCATCCAGAGATCTCCCATCAACTCTTTTTCCTTGTTCAAGTAATTCAAGAATTTGTGTTTTTTTTAGCTCATCAATAACAGAAGTGGATGTCATTTCTTAGCCTCCTCCATTTCCAAAGTATTTTTCTTGTAGTGCTTTCTTTTGTAAATCATAAACTAGCTTACATCCTTCAACTCCAACTTCAACACATTTCTTGTATTCTTCTGGAGTTAAAACACCGTCTAGTTGCAATAGAGTAATTTTTTCAAGATTTGGCATATAGCCAATAGGCATATCTGCTTGACCTGCTTGATCTTCTTCATTATTAACATCAAGGATTACAGTATCTGCTACTTTGCCTGCAGCTATTGCTGCAACCATATCCCTCATTGGGATTCCAGCATCAGCTAGTGCAACAGAGGCTGCTGTAAGTGCTGCACATCTTGTTCCACCATCAGCTTGTAATACTTCAATAAAGACATCAACTGCAGTTCTTGGGAATTTATCTAACATTACTGCAGGTTCTAATGCTTCTTTGATTACTTTGGAAATTTCAATTTCTCTTCTGGAGGGAGCAGGATTTTTTCTCTCACCAACAGAGAATGGCTCCATGTGATATCTTACTCTTAAAATTCCTGTATCAGTATTTGACATGTGTTTTGGATGAACATCTCTTGGTCCAAACACACCAACTAAAATTTTATTGTCTCCAAATTCAATATAGGCAGAGCCATCAGCATTCTTTAATCCGCCTGCTCTGATCATTATTCGTCGTGGTTCATCAACTTTTCTTCCGTCACAACGAATACCATTCTCGTCCAATAGGACCATTGTTGCGTCTCTTCCGCCCATTATGATTCACCTTTTGATTCTAACATTTCTTTCACTTGATCAGTCAAATTTGCAACATGTGCTTTCTCATCGACCATTTGGATTGCCTTTTTAGCCTTTAATAATCCCTCGGGCGTTTCACATGCAACTACTACCCACCCATTTTGGCCAATAGTAATTGCAGCATTGGTTGCCATTTCTATAGTTTGAATCATAGTACCCCTTTTACCAATTAAACGTGGAACTTTGCTTGGAGAGATTTTTACCAAGTCTCCAGAGTCTATTTTACCTAAATCTCTATCAGATATTGTTACAAGTGGGTCTCTTGTTCTATCAAAATTTGCAATTCTTGCTGCTACAAGATCTCCAGATTTTAGTTTTGATGTAAGCTCATCAGCATGAGCAGAAAAATCTCGTCCAAAAACATCTTGTGCTGGCAAAAATCCCACATAGCAGGAATTGATATCTAATTCCCAAGACAAAGAGGTGTGGGAAATTACTTTACCAATTACCAGATCATTGATTTTAGGTATATATTTTCCAGTTAATGGGATTACCTTAACTGAATCATCATAAATTTCAGAAATTCCAATAGTTGTAGAAATTATCTTGTTTCCTTCAAGAATAACATTTTGCTCAGGTCTGAAAGGTCCTGTGGTTACAACATCACCAGGGATTACGTATTTTCTTTTATTATCCATTATTTCATTACCTCAACTGTGGCAGAGCCTTTAGTTATAGAGCCTAATCTGTCTATCACGTTTGGCCTTGCTGCAGCGGGTATTTCAAGTATTGCTTTTAGAGAACCATTATTTTGCCATTCTTCTTTTTTCAAAGAACCTACTGATTTTAAAACAGCATATGATTGAGATGCATATTGTGCAGGAATTATTATTTCCAAATTCAGATTCTCAGATTTTAGAGCAATAATAGAACGTAATTTTTCAACTATCTCTTTGACTTGATCATCTACACTTTTGTGTGGATCAATTGAAATTCGTGCATCTTTCATTGCTTGCTCCACTCTTAATGGAGGATGAGGTAAATGAGTTCTAGGATCAACGTATGTTTTTGCAATAAATGTTACAATTTGTTTTCTTTTGTCTTCTATCATTTTTCGTCTTTGATCAGTGGTAAGATTTAGTTCGCCCTTTTGAAGAATGATTTCAGCAATTTCTGTCTGATCTTCAGTTTTGAATGCTTTTAGTAATTTTTCACTTGAGGGTCTTGTGCCTTTTCCTGAATCAGTGTAAATTTCATCTGAAACCAAAACAGATGATATATCTTTTTTCTTTCCAAGCTTGTAATCCAATGCAGGATCAGGCTTTACCATAATCTCAAATTTTTCTCCTTCATAGGAGTATCTTACCACTGTAACATCGGCCATTTCTAAAAGATGTATGTGGATTTGCTATTTATCTGTACTAAGTATACCATGTTCAAATCAATTACAATCCTTAGCATATGAAAATAGTTTACTGTTTTCGGCCTTTCTTCGATTTCGATAAGTAATAAGATGATATCTAATTATGTTTTTGAGTTTCTCCTCAACTGATATTTTCTCTTCGATACAAACTGATAAGAAATCAAGATAGTCCTGTTCCTTTACATCAATCTCTACTTTTCTCAATTTAGCACCTGAATCCTAATTGTACTTTCATCTCTTGAGATTAGTTTAGCATAAATTACACAAAACCTCATAATTTGTTTGCAGTAGGGTTTTTGATTTCCATCCTCAAAGTGGTACAACATAACTTGTGTAAAGGCCTCAGCATCACATCCAAGCATATTACAAATCATAAGATCATGAACTAGGAAACATTAAGGCTAAAAGGCCTGGTTATAGTAAAAATCGAATTTATGATAAAGGGAGAAATAATACCAAGTCCAAAACTAGCTAGATTTTTATGTGGACTTTGAAGATTTTCTTCAAGATTTGTCATCCTTAGAAGTAATTAGCAAAGATAATCAAAAAATAGCTGTAAAGCTAAAGGGAGTACCGTTACAGTATGCAAATGCACTTAGACGAGTTTGCCTAAATGGAGTTCCAGTATTTGCAATTGATACAGTAGACATTATAGAAAATTCATCAGTATTGCCTGATGAGGGGTTGGCACACAGATTAGGATTAATTCCATTAAAAACAGATTTGGCAAGATTTAATGAACCATCAAAATGCGAATGTCAAAGTGAAACTGGATGCTCGAACTGCAAAGTAATGTTAGTGTTAGATTCGGGAGATTCAGATGTGACAAGAAGTGTTCTATCAAATGAACTATCCTCCGAAGATGATTCAATAAAGCCAACATCAGATAAAATTCCAATAGTACAACTAGCACCAGGTCAAAGAATCAAAGTTGAATGTTATGCTAGACTAGGAAGAGGAACGGAACACGCAAAATGGAATTCTGCAAACGTATCAGTACTTACAGAGACAGATAAAGAAGATGAAAGAATTCTAACAGTAGAATCAACAGGAGCACTCAATCCTGAACAAATTATAATTTCAGGAGTAGATGAGGTAAGTAACAGATTATCAGAATTCAAAGAAATGATAAGCCAAATAGAAGAATAATCTAAGCATAGACATTATATTTGGGTTTTAAACCGCATTATTCACATGACTAACCAAGTCGTTATACGCATGGCCAGAGATCTAAAAAAGGCATCAACTAAAAATGATGCCCCAATTTGGGCAAAACTAGCAGAGTATGCATTAAAACCATCAGTTGCACGAAGAGATATCAATTTGAAGAGAATTGCTCAACTAACAAAAGAAAACGACACAGTAGTCTTTCCAGGAAAAGTGCTCGGCACAGGAATTATCCCTCACAAAATTACATTATGCTCATTTTCAATTTCAAATTCAGCAGCTAACAAAATCATTGAAAATGGTGGAAAATTGATCAACTATTCAGATTTAATTGAACAAAACCCAACAGGAAAAGGAGTCGTACTACTTGGCTGATCAAGAAACAGTTGTTAGAACAGACAGACCAATTGTAGTAGATGGTTCTAATCACATTGCAGGAAGACTATCATCGCAAGTTGCAAAATTATTGATAAAAGGAAATAGAGTTTCAGTTGTAAACTGTGAAAAAATAATGATGAGTGGAACAAGAGGCAACCACATTAAAGAGTACAGGGAATTTTTAGAAATCAACAGTGTAATTAATCCAAAACATGGACCTGTACATCCAAGAAGACCAGATACAATCATTGCAAAAATGATTCGTGGAATGTTACCTTATGATAGCAAGCCATCAGGAAAATCATCACATCAAAGACTTAGAACATACATTGGTTCCCCAAAAGAATTAAAATCATTTGAAAAGATTCAATTTGAAAAAGCTAAAATTAAAAGATCCCCATCAAACTATACAACAATGGGAGAATTAGGCAGAATAGTAGGGTGGACTGAATGACAACTCCAAAAACTGAAATTTATTTTGCAACTAGAAAAACATCTAGTGCACATGTCTATATCACAAAAGGACAAGGCAAAGTTAGAATCAACAATGTACCAGTTGAAATGATCCCACAGGAAACTGCAAGAGAAGTAATTTTAGCACCACTGGAAATCACCGGAGAATTAAGAGATAAAATCGACATATCAGTTAGAGTAAGAGGAGGGGGATTTATGGGGCAAGCAAGTGCTGTTGCAACAGGAATTTCAAGAGCATTAATTGGATGGACCAAATCAAAGAAAGAGCCAAAAGATCATCCATTCCCAAAATCAACTAGAGAAGATCTTAGAAAGCGCATCTCAGAATTTGATAAATATCTGATTAGTGGAGATGCCAGACAAAAAGAGCCAAAGAAATTTGGCGGACCTGGCGCTCGAAGAAGAAAACAAAAATCTTACCGTTAGGCTGTGAAGGCTGTAATTTTAGCAGGCGGCAAGGGGACCAGAGGCAAACCATACACCGAATTCTTTCCAAAGGCAATGTCGCCAATTAATGGTAAGCCAGTAATAGATTACATAGTAAAATATCTAAAATCATTTAGTTTTGTAAAAGAGATAATCATAATATCAGATTTTAATGGATTGGGAGGACAGATTAAAAACTATTATGAAAAACAAAAGGGGATTACATTTGTTCAGGATTCACAAAGTGGAACTGGAGGAGATATTCTCCACATTGAAAAAAATCTCAAAGGAGAATCAGAATTTCTATTATGGTTTGTAGATAACCTATGTGCCATTGATCTAAAAAAGATGAAAGAGTTATTCAAAGATAAAAAAAGTTTGGCATGCATTGCAACACGAACAAAAAGAAGAGAGGAGACAGGGTTTGCAGTAGTAGAAAATGGCATAGTAAAAGAATTCAAAGAAAAACCAGTAATGAAGTTGCAACTATCAGAATGTCTAGGAATCTATATGCTAGATAGTCAAATAATTAAAAGAATTAAAAAAACAAAGCAGAAAGAGATCAATTTATCATTTGATATTTTACAGAAATTATCAAAAGAAGGTAAAATCAGTGCATTTGACATTGAAGATAGAGAATGGATTGATGCAGAATCTCCAATGGTTTTAGAAAGAAACGAAAAAACAGTACGAAAAATCATAAAACAGATGGGACTTTAGAATTCTTTTCAAATTCAGTTATTTTGTCTTCATATTGATAAGTTTGTGCAATATCATCTAATCCCTCTAGAAGAATTTTTTTCTTGTGAGGATCAATCTCAAAATGAATTTCATCAGATGAAGTTCTGATGGTTTGATTTTCTAGATCAACCTCAACGGGATTAGTTTCTTGTTTGAGTCTTTCAACTATCTTTTCATCTAAGGATATTGGCAAAACCCCATTTTTGAAGCAATTACTAAGGAAAATATCTGCAAAAGAAGGGGCAATAACTACTGAAAACCCATAATCAAGTAATGCCCAAACAGCATGTTCTCTACTAGAACCACAACCAAAATTATCACCAGTTACAAGAATTTTAGAATTATTGTATTTTGAATCATTTAAAATAAAATCAGGTTTTTGGTTTTCATTTTCATCATATCTCCAATTATAAAACAAAAATTTTCCAAACCCAGATTTTTGAACTAGTTTTAAGAATTGTTTTGGGACAATTTGATCGGTATCAACATTTACCTTATCAAGTGGAGTTACAATACTTGTTACTTTTTTAAAAGAATCCATTCTAATTCAAATCCATGTTTCTAACATCTACAAAATGACCATGAATTGCCGCAGCAGCTGCCATTACAGGACTAACCAAATGGGTCCTACCTCCAGTTCCTTGTCGTCCCTCAAAATTTCTGTTTGATGTACTTGCACATCGTTCACCAGGAGATAAAATGTCAGGATTCATACCAAGACACATGCTGCATCCAGCCTCCCGCCATTCAAAATTTGCATCAATGAAAATTTTATCAAGACCCATATCTTCAGCTTGTTTTTTTACCATTTGTGATCCTGGAACAACCATTGCTCTAACATGTGGAGAAATTTTTTGCCCTTTGATTACTTTGGATGCTTCAATAAGATCCTCTAATCTTGCATTAGTACATGAACCAATGAAAACTCTATCGATTTTAATTTCTTCAATAGGAGTACCAGCTTTAAGATCCATATAATCAAGGGCTTTTTCTGCGCCCTTTTGTTGATTAGGATCTCCTTTTGAGAATTCTTCAGGAGTAGGAATTGATTCAGTTACATCACATGTCATTCCAGGATTTGTTCCCCAACTTACTTGAGGTGCAATATCATCAATATGCAAAATGAATTGTTTTTCAAATTTTGCGTCATTGTCAGTTTTTAGCTCATCTCTCCAATAATCAACTAAAGATTCATAATTTTTTGGAGTGTATTTTCTACCTCTAAGATACTCAAAGGTTTTTTCATCAGGGGCAATCAATCCTGCTCTTGCTCCTGCCTCTATTGACATATTACAAATAGTCATTCTTTGCTCCATTGAAAGATCTGTAATTCCCTGACCACGATACTCTACAACCGTACCTGTGCCGCCTCCAGTTCCAATATTTTTGATAATAGATAGAATGATATCTTTTGCAGTAACAGCATGAGGATTCTTTCTTTTTCCTTCAATTCTTATTTCAAAGGGTTTTGGCTTTTCAAGCCAAATTGTTTGAGATGCCAAAACATGTTCTACATCACTTGTTCCAATTCCAAATGCAAGTGCCCCAAAAGCTCCATGAGTGGAAGTATGACTATCACCACAAACAATGGTACTGCCAGGAAGAGTAATTCCTAATTGAGGACCAATAACATGAACTATTCCTTGATTTGGACTATTAATTCCAAATAGAGTAATCCCAAAATCATTACAATTTTTTTCCAAGGTCTGAATTTGAATTGCAGATGTTTGATCTAATATTGGAAGTGATCTGTCATTGGTTGGAACGTTATGATCCATTGTTGCAATAGTTAAATCAGGTCTTCTAACTTTACGATTATTCATTCGTAATCCATCAAAAGCTTGAGGAGATGTTACTTCATGTACTAAATGTCGGTCAACATAAATTAGTGATGGACCACTATTATTTTCAACAACAGTGTGTGAATCCCAAATTTTTTCAAAAAGAGTTTTTCCCATTTTAATCCTGGTCTGGTTTGTATTTGAATAGACCTCCAGCTGCAATTATCTTTCCAATAATATCAGAAAAGGGTTTCATTTTGTATGTTTGATTTTTGGTGAGATTTTTAATTTCATTTTTTGAAACATCAATGTCAATTTCATCACCTTCTGAAATTCCATGATATGCATCTTCATCTATTTCAATTGGCAACAAGAAAGCACCATCTACTGCATTGCGATAAAAAATTCTTGCAAAGGATAATGCAAGTACTGCCTTTACACCAGAATGAGATAATGCAATAGGAGCATGCTCACGTGAAGAACCACATCCAAAATTTTTCCCAGATAAAATAAAATCACCTTCTTTTACTTTTGAGTGAAAATCAGGATCAAGACCTTCCATTGCATGAGTTGCAAGTTCTGCATAATCATGAACTTTAAGATACTGGCCGGGAATGATTACATCTGTATCGATGTTATCCTGTGCATATTTTATTACATTTCCCTTCATTTCAGATCCCTCGGATCAGTGATTTTACCAGTAACTGCTGAAGCTGCGGCAACTAGTGGAGAAGCAAGGTATGTTTGAGATTCCACGTGTCCCATTCTTCCTGGGAAGTTACGATTTGTAGTACTAATACAGATTTCATCTTTTGCCAACACCCCCATATGCGCACCACAGCATGCACCACATGTTGGTGGGCCAACGGTAACACCAGCATCTAAGAAAATTTTCAACAATCCATTTTCCATTGCACGTTGATAAATGGAAATGGCAGCAGGTAAAATTTCAGTTCTAATCTTTACTTTTCTACCTTTGAGTATTTTTGCAACAGATTCCAAATCTTCGTATTTTGCACCAGTACAAGAACCAATGTACGCCTTATCTAATTCAACTGAAGGAGCTTCCCTTACAATTGAGATATTTTCTGGAGAGAATGGTTTGGCAACAATTGGTTCCATTTCAGATCCTTCATATTCAAATATTTTTGCATACTCTGCATCATCATCACCCTTTATCAAATTTAGATTTGTAGCACCTCGACTTGTAAGATAGTCTACAACTTTTTGATCAGGTTCGACAATTCCATTTTTTGCTCCTGCCTCAGTAGTCATATTACATAATGTCAGTCTACTCTCAACGGACATTTCATCAATTCCAGATCCTCCAAACTGCATTGTTCTATATGCACCACCATCAGTACCAATATCTCCAATAATTTTTAGAATAAGATCTTTGGCCATTACATGTTCTGGAAGTTTTCCATTTAGTTTAAAGTAAAAAGTCTCAGGAACCTTAAACCAAATTTTTCCATTTAATAAAACATAAGCAATATCAGTATGACCTAATCCACATGCAAAGGCTCCTATGGCACCTGTTGTATTTGTGTGAGAATCACCGCCAACATAAACATCACCAGGTCTAACCATTGCCTCCTCATGAGATAATGTATGGCAAATTCCATATTGACCCATTCCATATTTGAAATGTTTCTCAATTCCATAATTTTTTGTAAAGTTTGACAATTTTACGATATTTTCAGCAGACACCTTTTCAGCTGAAGGAACAAAATGATCTTCAGCCACCCAAACTTTAGTAGGGTCCCATAATTTATCAACTGAAATTCCTTGTTTCTTTAACTTATCAAAGACCTTGATTACTCCAGGTCCAGAAACATCATGAACCATTACTTTATCCACATTAGCAAATATTACATCATCAGGGAAAACTTGGGATTTTCCAGAATTCTTTGCTAGAATCTTCTCTACTATATTCATGATCAAAAAAGCTTGTAATACAGATTAAAAGCTTTCAGATGGGGATAGAAGGATAAAGTAAAAAATTGTTCAGACCATGGTCTTAAAAAATCCCAAAATCACAGAGATTTTGATGTTCTGATTTAGAATTTCTTTTAATCACCATGATTTCATAACAATAAAAAAGAAAAGAATTTAACAAAAAATGTGCAATTAACTGTTTTACCACTTTTGGCAAACAGAAAGGAGGGAATTTTTGATATTTTTGAAGAATTAATACAGATATTAGAAAACAACAATGAAAAATTACAAGAAGGAGACGTCATAGTTATTTCAACAAAATATATCTCAAACTCCCAAGGAAGAATAATAGATCTTCATAAAATTAAACCATCAGCAGAAGGAAATGTACTTTCTAAAAAATTTCTCCTAAAACCTGAAATTGCAGAAGTAATCATTAGAGAATCTGATAAAATTTTTGGAGGAATAGGAGGTTTTGTTATAACTTCATCAGACAACATCATGGCACCAAATGCTGGAATAGATAAATCAAATGCAAAAAAAGGCAAAGTGATACTATATCCAACAAATCCGTATCTCATAGCAGAGCAGTTACGTAGAAAGGTTTTCTTAAAGATGTTAATTCATGTAGGAATTATTCTGGTAGATAGTAGATTAATGCCTGCTAGAATTGGTACATCTGGAGTTGCAATTGCATGTGCAGGTATTGAACCAGTTTTAGATATGAGGGCAAAAAAGGATCTGGATGGAAATCCACTAAAGGTGACATTTCAAGCAGTTGTGGATAATCTAGCTACAATTGCAAATCACAAAATGGGCGAGGGTGGAGAATCAAAACCTATTGCCATTATTAGAAATTCAGATTCAAGACTTACTAACCGAAAAATAAATCCGACTGAAATGGCAATAGCACCAGATCAATGTGTGTATGTAAGAGGATTATCAAATCCACCATAGAAACAACAATTTTTGGGTTCGCCTTTAAATAGAGGTTTTTTAGTGGACAGAATAATGGAATATCTGACAACATACCCAAAGACAGTTTCATTTCTTGACGGATTAAAACATAGAATTGACATTGATAATAAAGGAGTAGAGCAATTACACATTGTTGTCAAGAAGAGTTTTGAAGAACTGATGAGAATTTTTACAAGTGAAGGATTTACTAAAGTAAAATTTGAACACAAACAACCAGGACAGATTGGTAATGGTTTGAATTTAAAATTAAAAAAACCATGGGAGATGCACGTTCGTATGGTTGATTTGAAAAAAGGGTTGATAGGAATTCATGCCGAAGTAGAAGTATCAAGAGATTATCTACAGCATCTCTTCTCCCAAAGAACACCTGTTGTCTATGAAGTAGAAGAAATTCTAAAAAAATATCAAATAGAGTATAGTATTTGGCATGATAAAATAAAGAAAAACATTCATGCAATTGTAGATAATTACAAGGTAAAACTAGCTACTCCAAGCATTCCAGTTTTTGCATGGAAACCAATGTTATTTGTTATTGGTACGATTGCTGCATTTTATGGTTGGAAGTATTTCAACACGATATGGTAGATTAAACACCAAGAGACTCTTCTTTACTTAATTCCAAGAACACTTTGTCTCCAACTGAGAGACCCATTTCTTTGTATTCATGCATTTCAAGTTTTAATTGAGTTACACCACCTGCTTGCATCCCCATTCCTCCCATGCCACCAAGCATCTTGTTAAGATCCTTCATCATGTCATTCATGTTTGTGAATCCCATAACTTTTGGACTTCCAAAAGGGGATTGCGGAGTTTGAGTTCCTTCCTTTAGATCTTTTAAGGAAGATAATGAGACAATCACATAAGGTGCCCCATCAGGTGCAGAATCAATACTTCTAACTACAAATTCTTTCTTCATTTCTAACATTACTTGTACTATCCACATAATTTTAATTTTAAGGTCAAATTAGTCCTATTTGCGAGCAATTTAAGCTTTAATTACAATTTTGGCTAGTTTTAATGCATTGTCTGAAAATTTGAAAACAACATTACGATATTACGGAATTTCTCCTTGGGAAATTGAAGTTCTCTATGGTTTTCTCAATTCTCATTTTACAATAATTCAAGACGAAATTGAGGCAAATGATGAGAATTTTGTCAGTTCTTTAGATATGGATATTCCTCTTGCATTTAATCAAGAATTTTTTCAGTGGTTTGATTACAAAAGGTGGGAAAAAGTAAAATCAGTTTTCAAAGAAATGAAGAGGAGAAGAGGAACTGGAAATGCGCTAAGAATTCAAATCAACTTTATTGGCAATCCAAAAATTGTTTTTACAATCGATATAGAAGATAAGATATGGTTTGATAATGCAATAGAAAAGATGGATTTTGTTTTAGAATTATTACCATATCACTTAGATCCTACAAAATTACCATCAGACATTAATGAGATAATTTACAAGTTTGATTCAGAATCAGTTAGATGGAGACTAAATACTGCTTTATCTGAAAATAAGAAATATACTTTCAGAGGAGACACTTGGAAAGAAATTACTTGAGATCTTTTTGAAGTGGTTCTAGTGATTCATGAAGTTCTTTGTATTTTGATTCTAAGAACTCCAGAGCATCGTCTAGTTTTTTAGATTTGCCATATTTGTAACGGATTAACTCTCTATGATGCCAGAAAGTTTTACCATCCTCAACTGATAGAGTTGTAAAATAATCAGTTCCAATCAGATTATCAGGTAATTTAACATCATGAGGAAATAGCATATCAACAATAAACCACTCATCACCATCAGGATAATCAGAACCTGTCTCAACATCAAAGAATATGTGAAGGAGGTCAGACTGCATAAGACCATCATAATTTATTGTAGGGTGTTTAACAGATGATTTTTTAAAATCTAAATTAACCAGTTCAGGCTCAAAGAATCCTTTGATAATGGATTTTCGAAATATTCTATTTGCATCAGTTATGTTCAACAGGAGAATAATCAAATAACTAGTCTATAACTTGTTAGGTAATACGCTAAACTTCTAAAGAATCAAGAATTTCTGAAACGTCTGTTGTAGGCAAACCATCTTTAGAAATGATTTGAGACGCAGGTGGATTTTCCAAATAGTTTGGAATCTTATCTTTTAGACGAATTTCATAAGGAGATATAAGTTCATTTTGATAAAATACACCAATTGGGATTTTGTCTCCCCACTCCAATGATTTTATCAAGGCCTGAGAGAGTTTTTCATTGACTTCGGCCTCCTCATCATAGTGAACCCTGGGTTCAAAATGAGTATCTTCTAACTTGTAGATTCTAGAATGTCTCTCTATGGATTCTTTTGCTAAATCTACACCAGCATACCAATCTCGTGTGTTAAGATCATTATATGTAGGACATGGTTGTAATACATCAAGAAATGAAAGGCCCTTGTGTTTTACTGCTTTAATTATCAAATCCTTAAGGTGTCTTACATCATATGAATAACCTCTTGCAACAAATGTAAAGCCACTTGCAACTGCTAATCCTATTGGATTAACATTGTAATTTGTATTTGGGGATGGAAGAGATTTTGTTTTCTCACCTAATTTGAGAGTAGGTGAGGCCTGACCTTTGGTTAACCCATAAACACCATTGTCAAAAATTATGTAAGTCATATCCACATTTCTTCTCCCAGCTGCTACAAAATGACCAGCTCCAATTCCCAAGCCATCACCGTCACCTCCAACTGCAACTACAGTCATGTCAGGATTTGCTAATTTCCCACCCTGAGCAAAAGTAAGGACTCTTCCATGAAGAGTGTGAACACCATATGTGTTAATAAAATGGGATGTTTTTCCAGAACACCCAATTCCTGAAAAAATTGTTGCCTTGTCTCTCTCAATTCCCATCTCAGCTAGAGCCATTTGTAGTGCATTGACAATTCCAAAATCACCACATCCAGGACACCAATCATTATGAACATCTGTTTTGTAATCTGCAAGTTTAAGCGCCATGACTTAGAATCTCCCGCTTTTCAGCTTTGTTTTCAATGATTTTTTTCAAAGAATCATAGATTTCAGTGCTTGTCATGCCACGTCCAGTGTATTTCAAAATATAGTAATCAATTTCTCTTGATATGTTTTGCTTGAATACTTTTCCTAACTGTCCAGAATAATTTGCTTCAACATCAATGAGTGTTTTTGCATCTTTTAGTAAAGATGTCACATATGCTGCAGGGAATGGATGAAGAAGTTTGATTTGTAAAAATCCAATGTCAATTCCTTCTTTTTTTAGCATTTTTTGAGCATCAATAATAGGACCCTTAGTTGATCCCCATGAAATTATAGTATAATCATGAATGCCAAAGGAAACAGCTTGTTCATCATCAGGAATTTTTTCCAAAGCAAGATCTAATTTTGACATTCTTTTATCCATCATCCTTATTCGGATTTGTGGATCTTCAGAAATATGGCCATATTCATCGGATTCATCTCCAGTATTCCAAAATACACCATTATCCATTCCAAGTTTTGAGCGTGGAGAAATTCCATCATCAGTAAATGCAAATCTCTTGTATTCACCTTCGATTTTATCGAGTAATTTTCCCCTATTAATGGATACTTTGTTGGGATCAAATTTTTGGCATGTTACTACTGAGCTAGAAAGAAATTTGTCCATCATGTGAATCACAGGCATTTGATAAACATCTGCATAATTAAAACACCTTCCCGTATCATAGAAGCTTTCTTCAATGTCACCTGAAGCATAAACTATTTTTGGAAAATCTCCATGTCCTGCAAATATTGAAAAAAGTAAATCGTCTTGTCCGTGTCGAGTTGGAAGGCCAGTAGAAGGACCACTCCTTTGATACAATGTAATAACAACAGGAACTTCATTAATTCCTGCCCAACCTAATGCCTCAGCCATTAATGCAAACCCAGGACCAGAAGTAGAAGTTGATGAACGAACGCCAGTCAATGCAGCGCCAATCATCATACCGATTGCAGAAATTTCATCCTCTGTTTGAATCACTATTGTAGAACCTGGTCTTTCATTTTGAACTTGCAGGATTTCATTTGATTCCAAATAGACACTTTCATCAGATGCAGGAGTAATTGGATAGTACGATTGAAATCTACAACCACAAACCATTTTTCCAATAGATGTTCCAAAATGTCCTTGCACCAAAATTGTGTTTGGTTGTTTTGAAATTCCAGGTAAACTATGTTCAAAATTTTCAAATTTTTCAGTGGCATATTTGTAAGAAAAATTTGCTGCCTGTTTGTTAATCTCTGCAATCAGAGGTTTTTTTGAAAAGATAGAATCAATAGATTTGAGTAATGAATCAGGTGGCATATCAATTAGTCCCAAAGACAAGGATACACCAATTACATTATACATCCTAACTAACCCACGCAATTTTGGATTGTTTGTTTCTTCAGAAAGTTTTTCAAGAATAGATTTGAAAGAGACTGGATAAAGTTTTACGCCTTTCTCTTTTGCAATTTCAAGAACACCAGCAATAGTAAATGGTTTGTTTTTTGATTCTAGAAATTCATGCAATCTTTCTTTGAATGGTAGATCTAATGTATGTACTCTATCTGTATCAACATCGTCTAGTTCAGAATCATAAATAATTCCTCCATTTGATGAGACCTCATCAAAATGACGAAATATTGTTTCAGCATCAAAGGAGGCCATTAATGTAACTTCATTAAGATTAGAATGGATTTTTTCATCAGAGACTCTAACTGCAAAGTAACTATGCTCACCTTTGATATTTGAGTAAAATTCTCTTTTTCCAAAGATTTGATATCCCATTTCTGCACAAACTTTTGAGAATACATTTGCGCCAGATTCTACACCACTTCCTTGTGGACCTCCAATTAACCATGTAAAATCAGTAGAACTCATAGTTTATCATCACCAAGAATTCGATTAGGACAAAGAATTACTCTAACCACCTGTAGCGGCATCAAACAATGCACATTCACATTTATCACGTTCACCACAATAAGGACATACACATACACATTTTTCAATTGAATTTCCACACTCTACACAAATAGCAAATTCTTCTTCCTCATTAACATTAGAAGACATATTAGTTTAACAAGGAAATCGTATAAATGGTTTGAGATAATTCTCAGAGTGATGAAAAAGAAAGTCTTTCTAACTAGAAGACTACATAAATTTGCATTAGAGGAATTAAAGAAAAAATATCAAATTGAAGTTCATTCAGGTAAAATACCCATTCCAAAAGCAAAACTTTGTTCTAAAATCAAGGATGTTGAGGGACTGATCTGTTTTCCTTATGACAAAATCAATAGAGAGATCATAGATTTGGCAAAGAATCTAAAAGTGATTAGTACATACAGTGTAGGTTTTGATCATATTGATTGGATTTATGCAAAAAAGAAAAAGATCAGAATAGGATATACTCCAGAGGTGTTAACAGATGCAACTGCTGACTTGGCTTTTGCTCTACTAATTGATCTTCTAAGAAGAGTTTCAGAAGGAGACAGAATAATCAGAAAAGGGAAATGGAGAGAGATTTATGGCGCATACGATTATGTCGGAGTTGATTTACAGGATAAGACTTTGGGAATTTTAGGATTAGGAAGAATTGGCTCAACTCTAGCAAAAAGAGCCAAAGCATTTGGGATCAATGTAATTTATCATAACAGAGATAAAATTTCCAAATCAAAAGAAAAATCTTTGGGAGTAAAATATGTCTCATTTGAAAAGTTGATTTCTCAAAGCGACATTATTTCAATTCATGTTCCACATACTCCTGAAACTGAGCAGATGTTCAATCTGAGAATTTTTAAAAAAATGAAAAAATTATCATTCATAATCAACACATCAAGAGGTAAAGTAATCAATGAGAAAGATTTGGTTACTGCCTTGAAGAAAAAAATTATTGCAGGAGCTGGAATAGATGTGTTTGAATCTGAACCAATTGGAAAGAATCACCCACTAGTGAAATTAGACAATGTTATTCTTGCACCTCATATTGGCAGCTCCACTAAAGAGACAAGAGCAAAAATGGCAGAAATTACTGTAAGAAATCTAAATTTAGGAATAAAGGGGAAAAAACCGATCTATTCGGTAGGATATTGATTTTCACGCATAACTTGGTGCCACAAAAAATGTGCAGTTTTTATATCTAAATCATAATCTAAAATTAGATTGAAAAAATTCAAACATACAAATGAAGAATTAGAATTAGCTAAAGTACAATCTGAAAAAGAAAAGAAGAAGAAAGAATTACAACAATAACATTTTTTCTCCTTGTCTTTTTCAGACAAGGTTTTTTTTAAAATTTAATTGCAGAAGAAAATTTTTCATTCAATTTATCGTAAATATTTTTTCTTTGTGAAATTAGAGTTTTATTCTCATCATACATTTTTGTAAAAAATGCAGCTAAAACCCTTTCATTTTTTTCATTGAAAAATCGTACACTAAAGCTAGTGCGTTCTGGTTTTTCTTCTTCGACAAACTCTGCAGATCTTATTAATTCAGTATCAACATGCATGTGTGCAGGTCCATCATTATCTCCAATAGTAATCCATTTTTCTTTCTGTTTAATACTAAGAGGACTTCTGACCTCACTTGTCGCTCCCTGATTTTTGACAATAAACAAAATATCAGGAATTTTTACTAGATCAGATAACAATTCTAAAAGCAATAACTAGTAGTAAATACAAAATTATTTCAATTTTTAGATCTATTCATGTCTATTTGGACAAAATCATCAGCATCACCATGAATACAATCAGTTCCAACTGCTTTTACAGGTGAAAAACTGATTTTTCCTTCATGAATTTTTCCCTCATTTTGAAGAATACCAATTTTTCCTGAGACTATTTGCTTATGTTTTTCACAAGTAACACCTACCATATATTCATCCTTGTCTGCTACAATTGAAACTATAAACTCTGGAGGATTAACACATTGTTTACCATCTTCCATTACAGAGCACTGATCAGGCAGCATTACAGAAATTCAAGTCACATTAGATATTAATCTTGATTGTTACATATTCAATTTAATATCAACCAAAGTCAAGTATAACAAATGACTCATAATTTCGATATTGTAATTATTGGTGGAGGAATACTTGGGACATCTATTTCATATTTCCTATCATTTCTAAATAAATCAAAAAAGATTGCAGTAATCGAGCAAGCACATAATGTTGCGTTTCATACCAGTGGAAGAAATACTGGAAAAATCCATGCACCTTACCTATACAATCCTGAGAAGAAGAAATTGTTTGCAAAAGCTGCTTTTCATGGATATGGTATGTGGGAAGAATATGCAAAATTACAAAAATTGCCATTTAAAAAGGATGGAGTTTTAGAAGTGGCACTTGATAGTAAAGGAATCAAAGTTCTTGAAAAATATCTCAAATGGGGAAAACAAAATGGATTAGAAGAGAAAGACATTGAATTGTTAAGCAAAGAAGAGTTAAAAAAAATAGAACCAGAAATAAAATGCGAGGCAGCACTAAATGTTCACAGAGATGGCTCTGCAGATTATTCAGAATACACCAAAGCAGTAATGAAAGATAGTAAAGAGAATGGAATTAAATTTCTTTTAGATAACAAAGTAACCAAAATTAAAAAAGAAAAGGACAAGTGGACAATTATATTAAATGATGAACATAAAATAAATTCAAATTTTTTGATTAATGCAGCAGGAGGAGAAGCAATGGATATTGCTCATACTTTGAATGTTGCACAAAAATTAACAGATGTTCATTTTAGAGGAGAGTACTGGAAAGCACCACAAGAATATCACCACTTAACTAAAACAAGCGTATATTCAGTTCCCGAATATCAAGACTATCCATTTTTGGACCCTCATTGGATTATTCGAGTTGATGGTAAATGCGAGATTGGACCTAATGCAGTTCCTGTTTTTAGTCCATATGGATACAATAAAGTAGAAAACATCAAGGAGTTTATTCCAAAAATGTTAGAGATGTTAGGCTCTGGCGCAAGAAAAGCAATATTTGATAAGCAATTTCAGGAATTAGCATTCAGTGAAATACAGTCTTCAATGTCAAAGTCTGTAATGATTGACAGGGTAAAAAGATTTTTGCCAAAAATTAATGCAGATAAGATTACCGAAAAAGGAACTGCAGGCATTAGATCCTCAGTAATTGATGAAAATGGAAAATTTGTTCCAGATGTAATATTAATGGATAGTGAAAACTCTTTTCACATTCTAAATTACAATTCTCCAGGAGCTACTGGAGCATTACCATTTTCAGCCCACATTGTCAATCACCTAAGAGAATTAGGGTTTTTAGAATATGATGAGTCAGATGCACAGTGTGGACCATGGAAATTTTCAGACATTATTGAAAAAATTTCAGTCAGATAGGTTCATCCATTCCACAATTGATGCATTTTCTCTTATCTAAGATTAAAAAATAGGCAAAATTGTGAACAAATCCTTTTTTACAATCCAATAATGCAAATTATTGCTCTAGGGCATTAAGATGTAAGTTGAAATTAGTATCGATCTAGATGTAATTTCTTTGTTCAAAGTCATGCATTATTTTCAGCTTTTCCTTGCCATACAACTCTTTGAGGGAATGGGATTTCAATACCTTCAGCATCTAGGGCATTTTTAATTACTTTGAGTAAATTTGGTACGACTTCAATTAAATCATCACGTGGATGCCAAACTCTAACCAAGATATTTACACTGTTATCTGCAAGTTCTGAAATCCAAAATTGAGGAGCTGGCTCCATTAAAGCAAATTCAACGTTGTTCTCTATTGCAGTTTTAATAACTTTGATTGCCTTATCAATGTCCTCTCCATATCCAATTCCTACTGAAACATCACTTCTTCTAACCTCAGAGAGTATAAAGGAGCGGAGATTTGATGTAAACATCTTTTCATTTGGAATTCTAACTACTGTTCCATCAAATTGTTGTATCTTTGATGAGAATGTACTAATATCAATTAATTTTCCAGTTACACCTGAATCAACAATTTCAACATTATCTCCTTGTCTAACGGGTTTTTCAATTAGTAAAAAGACACCTGAGATCATGTTAGATACTACAGATTGGGCTGCAAATCCAATTACAATTCCCATAAATCCAGCACCTACTACCAAACCACCTAAATCAATTCCTTGACTTGCAGTGGCAGCTAAAAGAAATGCGATGATAATTCCATAGTAGATTAATTTGTTGAGTGTTTTTACTGTGTGAATAGGCATACTTGGTGCAAATTTTTTGTTAAAGATCATTCGGATTATTCTTGCAACAATTACTCCAACCACCATTAAAAGTCCAGTAATTAACAAACTCCAAACTGTAACTCCTTCCATAAGTTGCATATCTAGAATTTCAAAAGCCATTAGTCAAACCCCCTATCCATTACAAAGTTGACTTTTTCTTTAGAAGAATACGAAACAAGCTTCCAATCACCATTTTTTTTGTCAAATTCATTTCTAGATATATCAATTACATCTTCTCCTGAGATGTGTTTTACATTTCCAGTTACATCATCAATATGAACCTCAGAAGAGCCATTCAAATAATAGATGTTAAAATCAGTAATAGGAAAAACTAATTTCCCTATTAAAATTCCAGAATTTAGTTCATTAGTAATAAACACCCTCATTTTGGCAAATGTATATGGATAGAATTCATCTTTTTCTAATAGTTTTACTTTGGAGTACATGCAAAGATTTCCCTTTTCAGGCGTACCATACAAGGCAAATCTTGAGTGCATAGGCTCACACGTGAAACAATCAAAGAGATCTTTTGTTCCATCACTTTGATTGATTATGTATATTCCAATTTCTATCGGAAATTGAATTAGAAAGTTTATCGTGGAGTGTTTTTCTACAAAAATGGATTCTGCCAATCGAAGAAAAATCAAGTCATTAGTTTTTTTTGCAGGAAGATTAAGAGGGAGAATTGGACACATCTCAATTTTGATATTTCCATTTGATTTTGGAATTGATTTTCTAATTTCTTGATTTTGAGAATTTTTTCTGTAATATGAAAATCGATTATCAGGCTTTTTTTCAATATAAATTTCAGTTCTAGGTAATCTTAATTCTAATTTATCAGAGATTGAAAATTCTCCATATCCTGAATATTCCTTATCATTTGTAGTGATTGTATTCATATGTGCACTCAAATGAAGAGTGATTTTTTATGAAATATTAAGGAATTGGTTAAAAATTTGAAAAATACTGCAACTCATTACATTTCCAACATTATTACTGATGTATAGATTATTTTTCCATCAGATAACACAACAGAAAATAGTTGGATATCATGTATTGTTCGTTTTTGAACAGTTGTTAATCAAACATCAAGTTCTGAAACACTATGATTGAACTACAACATTCATGATTATTTCCGTTCTTATTGATCAAGTATTCTAATTGAATTCCTCAAGTACGTCTTGGTCTTTGAAGATCCAAGACAATCCAATCATGTCGGCTGCGGTAACTAAGAGAGGGTTTTTGGCCTCACTATCAATTAGGGATTGGCTTGATTTATCAAATTTGTATTGTATTATTTGCATGGTATAGGTTGGATTGTGAATTATATGTTAATGCCCGCTGATTTGTGGCATGCTATTTTAGAGTATTTAATTTGATAAATAAGTTAATCAATAGGGTTTTTTGGAAAAATCATTGATCATTTTATAAATTTCTAAAAGAGGGATTTATCATGGAATATGAAATAGTAAAAAACCCAATGGGACTAATTGAATTTACATTAAACAGAGGGGAGAAAATTACAGCTGAAGCTGCAGCAATGGTTTTCATCAAGGGCAACATCCTGACTGAAACACGGATGAGGAAAGGAGGATTCTTCAAATCATTCAAAGCTGCAGCATTAGGTGGAGAATCTTTTTTTGTAAATGAGTTCATCGCACAAGAAGACAATTGTAAGTTAGGAATTACAGGAAATATGCTAGGAGATATAGAAGTACTTGAAGTTAATGAAGAATTTATTGTTCAGTCAGGGGCCTTTGTTGGTTCAACTACTGATTTAACACTAGATACACAGTGGCAGGGATTTACTAAAGGAATCTTTGGAAGTAATCTTTTCATGTTAAGGACAATAGGAACAGGAAAAATATTTGTCAACGGATGGGGTGGAATTATAAAGAAAAAACTTGAACCAGGAGAAAAAATGATTTTAGATAACTATCAACTTGTTGCACTAAGTGTCACTGCAGATTACAGAGTAACAAAACATGGCAATTTCAAGAACACTTTGTTTGGTGGAGAAGCACTTGTTATAGAAATCATAGGTCCAGGAACAGTTTACATTCAAACAAAAAACATTATGGAGTTTGTGAGAGCATTAATTCCATTTTTACCAAAAAGGAATTAAATAATGAATCAAAAAGAAACTGATGAAATCTTAAATCATCTAGGTTTAAAAATAGAAAAGGATGTTCCAGGCATTGTAAAAATGCTTGTTAGAAAAAAATTGCATAAGTTAGAATCATTTGAAATCGATTCTTTGCCCAAGTCATTAAGAGAATGCACAGTTGAAGAATTAATTATAATTATTAAAGAGGGTCTAGAATCTGGAAAATTAAAAATTTGATTTTCAGAAAATACTAAATAATATAAAAAAACTTTTCACATTAGGCCTTTTAAAATTAGACATGCATTCAAAAACGAGGAGGTTCACTCATGCATAGTAACATATCAACAATACAAGAACTTCAAATCCTTAAAAACAACATGTCGATAGATTATCAGAAATTATGGCGCCGGGAGGGAGATTTGAACTCCCGTTCCCTTGCGAGAACGCGCTTTATGGTTAATTATTTCCAGGCGCGCGCCCTACCAGGCTAGGCGACCCCGGCACAAGTCTTGCGACAAATGAATTGAACAAATTTGATTATATATTATGTACTTTGAAAAATTCAAAATTACTTCCAGATTGTCACAGTAGTTGATTTCTCAATTTTGTTTCCTTGAGAATCCATACCTTTTGCAGATATTTTGTATAGACCTTCAAGAACTGAATCGCCATCGTTTTTTATTTGATTCCATGAAAATTCTATTTCACTACGTGGTTCCAAAATTGGATTTATTTCTTCTGCAGAAACCCATGGAGAATACATTAAGATTCCAGACAGACCAGTAATTCTCAATCCATAGGATGAATCAGAAAATATCAAAGGAGTTGTACCAGAATTAACTATTCTAATTATGATTTCTTCTCCCCGCTTAAAATCAGTCTTTTCAGTAACTACTGAAATTGACGGACCATCAACGAATTCAAGTTGACTAGTATTTTTCAAATCAATCAAATAAACACCTAGTCCAAGTCCTGAAATAACACCGATTGTAATAAAAACTACTAAACTTTTTGCTAACAATTTCTTCTAAAAGATTACCATGATTTTTTAATCCTTTGGAGTTGGCTTGCTTCTCCATTTTTTTGGATATGTGTTAGGAGCCATAATGATTCGTCTAGTTTCAAATGCATATCCCTTTGTTGCATCTCGTATCTCTTCTTCAGTCATTGTAGCTTCTGCAAGTGCCACTGCTTCTCCTTTCTGAGTATAAACTGCAACAAAATCACCCTTTTTCAGATTAGGAGATATCTTGAGTATTCCAGGAATGGCAAGTTGTGCACCATGACACATTGCATCAATTGCAGAATCACGAATTACAACTGATTTTAATTCACTTAGTGCATATTCAACAGGTTTTATCATCTTCATGAGTTTTGTGTCATCTTTTTTCTCCTCCCAGAGAGCATATGCATCTGCCAATTCATGCAAAGTAACTAATCCGTCTGTTTCATAAAATTGATCAACTCTGGTTCGCCTTAGCTCAATCATGGTAGCACCAGGCCCCAAAATTTCTCCAATATCATAGTATAATTTTCGAATGTATGTTCCAGCCTCACATAACACTCTCATTAAGAGCAGTCTTTCTTTTTGCTCCAATACTTCCAATTCATAGATAATTCTGCTCCTAGTTTGTCTAACTACTGCTGAGCGTTGTGGAGGTTTTTGGAAAATCTCACCTCTAAACATATCAATTACTTCATGTAGTTTTTCTTTTGATGGAAGAGAATGAACCCTTCCCAGGGCATGGTATTCCTTTGGTCCAAATAATAAAACACCAAGTGCTTTTGTTGCCTCACCCAATCCCAATGGTAAAACTCCAGATACTTGAGGATCAAGTGTTCCACTGTGTCCAATTTTAGGTAATTTTAAAATTCGTTTTGCCCATGCAACTGCTTCATGACTTGTAGGACCAGGAGGTTTGTCTAAAATGATAATTCCATAGTTTAGTAGTTGCTCTATAGTTCTTTTATCATAATAGGTACCGTATACATCATCAGTTATATCTTGATCAATTTCAATTAAATTTTCTAATTGTTTTAGAGTCATTGCAATTTCCTTACAGTTTCTTTTGTTACATCTATGACTTGTTGGGCAGTGAGATGATCAGTGTTAATTATTAAATCAAAAACAGATGTATCATCACCAAAATTAAAATTGTATAGTTTCTTGTAGAGTGCTTTGTTTCTATCAAATCGTTTTTTTGTAATTTCATAAGCTTCCTCAGAGCTCATGTTATCACGTGTTTGCATTCTCTTTGTACTGCTTGCATGTGAACCCTGCAACCAAATTTTAATTCCATTATCTACTAGCCAAGGTAGAGTATAACTGGTGATTACCATCCCACCTTGATTAAACAATGCAATGAGTTTATCATCTAATTTTTTATCAAATTCAGAGTTCTCTTCTCTCTGCTTTAGAAATTTCATACCATCTTCAGTATCCCACCAATCATCTCCATCGGAATCAAATCCTTGCTCTTTTGCCATCTCTTTTAGAACATCTCCACCACTAAGATATTGTAAGTGAAATTCTTCTGCTAGACCTTTGGCAACAGTGGTTTTTCCTACTGCTGGAGGGCCAGAAATTACAATGGATTTTTTCAACTGAGATCCATTGATGTTTTAGTTAGTTTCATAATAATGCCACTAAATGCAATGGATGATAGAAAATACCACGCCCAGAGATATAGTGCATTTTCTTTAGGACAAATATCTTCTAAATTAGCTGCTTGTTCTGCAGTGCATGTTAATTGGAAGAAATCACCAGGAATTACATTTAGAGGAATAGGAGATAATGCAACAGTGTATGAGAATAATTGCGGCAATACTAGATAAAATATCAAAATCAAAGGAACAAAGGTAATCATCATAGGTCTCATATTCATCTGCATCATCTCCATGGACATTTTGTTCATGTAAGATGATTTTTTGCTCAACTCGTTAATTTTTGCCTGGTCTTTTGATCTCATTGCAGCCATTCTTTCTTTTTGCCAAGCTCTTGTTTCTTTCATAATTCTTTTCAGTTTGGTCTGATCAACCATCTTTTTTCTAACTGCTGCATTAAACACATTAAGAATAATTCCAAATCCAGATACTGCAAACATTGAGAGTATTAACCCTTGTACAATAGGATCATCGCTTCCAAGATGTCTTGATTCTCCACCAAGAAAATCAAATTGAAGAGAAATTGAATCAATAAAGAGTAGAATAAAGTTAAAATCCATTTTTTACAGTCCTATTGATTTTATTAGTTTAGCAGCTGCTTCATCAATCTTTCCCTCACCATTTAGAATATGCTTGACTGGAGAGCCAGTAATTACAGCACATGCAGAAATCATTCCAGATTGAACATCTAATTCTTTTTTGATATTTTCTATAGTAATTTTATCTCTATTTCGAGTATCATCTTTCATTCGTCTGTTGTAAATTTCTTCAGGCTTTGCCGAAACAGAAATAAAGTTTGATGGCTTGAGAATTTTCAAAACATGTTCTGGTAATCCAGGATAATAGCCTTCAGGAGAATTGATAAATGCATGAGTATCAATAATTACAATTTGTTCATTTTGAGAAGCAATTTTTTCAGCAACAATTTTTTGAAGACTTTGTTGTTCAGACACTGGTAATTTTCGTAGTTCATCCCTATCTTGCAATCCATTTTCTTTGGCAACATCAAACATCAATGTACCATAGCTAATCACCTTGACACTTTTATTGTTGTTTTTTAGAATTTCAACAATTTTTGACAATAATGTGGTCTTTCCAACACCAGCAATTCCTATCATCACTATTTTCTTATTTTCTGCCAAGCAATGCACCCAATCGCGGCATGACTACCTCTACTTGTTCTCGTACTAGTTGCGTATAATAGTTAATCAAGATATCAACCATAAGCAAAATTCCAATTCCAGAACCAAATACACCAAGTACATCTGAAACACCTGCTAATAGACCCAAGATCATTGAGCCAATAATAGTGACAGAGGGAATGTACTTGTTTAGTAATGCTTCAACTGGAGCATTTGATCTTCTAAATCCAGGGATTTGTACATCTGCATCAAGCAAATTTTGAGCTGCGCTCTTTGGAGACAATCCACCAAGCTCTACCCACAATCTACCAAATACAACTACTATTCCCACCATAAACAAAACATATCCCACAGCACGCATTGGATCCAAAGCTGCAACATCTAATCCTCTTGGAGGTGTAATGTAGTAAATTAGACCACCAATTGGAGTTGAAGGGCTTGTAGGATCAAATTGCGCTATAAAATTCATAAAGAAGTTATTATTTCGCGGGTTCATGTTTGCCCAAAGCATTTGGAAGATGAAAACAGCATTAGCAGTCAGTGCTGATGCTAAGATGACAGGAATGTTAGAGACATACATTAGTTTGATAGGATAAACTGCAGAGAATCCTCTGTATTTGGTGGATACTATTGGAATCTCAATTTTCATTCCTTGTGTAAACACAAGTATCAGCAAAATTCCAGCTGTTAAGAATATCCCAAAGATGCTCGGAAGTTGATTTGAGCGGAAAAATACATTTGACAAGTCACCACCCATAATTGATTGTCCAATGTAAGGAATAATTCCAATTGTCCCTCCATCTCCTGCAGGTAACGGACTAAACAAGCTCCATAGAATCTGTTGTGCAACACCTGCCATGATAAACAGACTAATTCCACTTCCAATTCCCCAACCTTTCTGGATTAATTCGTCTAAGAACATGATAATAACAGACGCGGCCATTAGCTGCCCTATCATCACATACAGAAAGTGCGGCTCTGAAACTCCAGGACCATATACTGCACCTGCATATACAATGGATTCAGCTACAATTACAACATACGTTACAAGTTTAGTTGCAGTCTGAAAGATTCCTCTCTCTTCAGGTTTTTTAAAGTCAAATTTCAAAATGTCCGAACCCCTAAGCAATTGCATCAAGAGACCAGCTGTTACAATCGGCCCAATCCCTAATTCAACAAGGGTTCCTTGTTGGGATGCAAAAATAACTCTAGCAAATGCTAGAAAATCAAATTGAGGTGCAGTTGCACCAAATAATGGTGTTTGGCCCATAACCATGTAGATAAGTAATGCAACTCCACACCAGAGAAGTCTAGTTTGGAGGGGGATTTTCTTTTTAGGTTTTGGAACTTGAGGAAGATATGGTTCTGCTTTGAAAACAATTTTTCGAATGTATGTAGTAAGACTACCTTCAGCCATTATCCGATAACACTTCTCCCCCAACAGATTTTAGTTTCTCTTCAGCGGATGCTGTAAATTGTTTTACTTTGACGGAATATGCATTTGCAATTTTTCCGCCACCAAGGAGTTTTTCGTATCCTGCGCTTTCAAGGTCTACGATCTTTTTTCCTCCTTCTTCTTTTCCGAATTTTGTGAACAAGTCATCAAGATCACGGATGCTAGTCCATTTTTTTGTAATATTTGGGTGAGGTGGTTTAGTTGAATCATGGCCATAATGTTCTGGCTCATCTTTTAATGTAGTACTCCAATGATGCTTCATCATACCAGTAACTCCAAGACCGCCTTTATGACCACTTGCGCGATGTTGACCTACTTGTCCCCATCCCATATGTCGTCCGCCTCTTAGTCGTCTAGTTTTTCTTAATCTAGTTGCCATTCTATATCATTCTCCGTACAATTGCATCAAGTTCTTTGTTATGTCCAAGTACACCTTTTTGTCCATAGAGTCTCTTGGTACTTCGTTTAAATCCCAATCTTGGAGGTGCTAAAGCAAACCAAGGTTTGAGAGGTTTTAATTTTGACAAAGTTGCTTTTCCTTCTGCTAATGCAGTTCCTAATTCATCAGAACTTGAAAAACCCAATTCTTTAAGATCATCAGGAGTAATTTTTTGATATCCACCTTTTCTTGCTTTTTTATCAATTAGTTCTTTTGCCAAAGATGAATCAAGTTCAATCCATGTAACATAATGTTGTACTTTTTTTAGCATTCCCAAAGTGTTGTCTTTGGCTGGAAGAATTGTTGCTCGATATTTTTTATCCAATTTTAATAAATTCATGGTATGAGTTGCCCAATATGGACAATCAGCCTGACCTTTAATTCTAACAACGAGATATGCATTTGCCATATTCAATCAACCTTGACTAAATGTCTGTCTAAGACAGTCCAGAATTGCTTTTGAAGTTGAATTCATTGTAGGAGTTGAACCTTTTGCAGTAGTCCATGCATCTTTAAGACCAGCTAATTCCAATAATCGTTTAATCTTACCACCTGCAACTAAACCTAATCCACGAGGAGCAGGAATAATTTCTATAGTAACACTTCCACCTTTCCCTCTTACTTTGAAAGGAATAGAATGTTTTTGATCACATCTACATTCCCAACTTCCACAACCTAATTTGATTGGATTAACATTAAGAAATGCCTGACTTGTTGCCTTTTCAATTGCAATTCGCATTTGTTTTGATTTGCCTTGACCAATTCCCAAGTAACCATTTTCATTTCCTGCAGCAACTATAGCTTTGAATCTAGTTGATTGACCATTGGATGTCATTTTTTGAATAATTCCGACGTCTACTACTTCACTCTTCAAATCAGGAAGTAGTTTTTTAATAATTCCAGATTCTTGAATCCTTAATCCAGATTCAATAATTTCTTCGAGAGATGAGATTTCTCCTGAAGCGACTTTCTTTCCCAAAATAGTTTTTGGGATCCAGACTTCTTCTTCCGGTTCTCTTCTTGGTCTTCTAGGACGATCATTACCACCCTTAACACCACCAGGTGGACCACTTCCATAAACGGGTGGACCTCTACCTCGTTGTCCTGATTGTCTCTGAGTACCCTTAGCTTGTGTAGTTTGACTCATTACTATTTGACCTCACTATCAATTGTTGATTTAATTTTTGAAATATCATTTTTAACAGTAAGATGTTCGCCGTTGATTCTTTCAGTTGGAGGAAATGTTTCTTCTGAAGCTGGAACTTTAACACCTGCATCAATTACACCTTTTAATGCTGCAGCCATTCTTTGAGTATATTTTCTAGTACCAGTATACAAGATAGCATCTTTAGCACCTTTTCCAATTGCTTTTTTTCCTGCCAAATAACCTGTCAGGTATGCAGCTGGAATACTTTTTCTAGAACCTTTCCATCCTTTATCAATTAAAGATCTAGAATGAGCAAATGAAATGACTTTATCTCCAGTCATTCCAGGTGTTAGAATTTGGACTTGGGTATTTTCATTAGTAATATTTACAGTAATAAAATCGCGCTTACCAGTAAGCATGGTTCCACGTTTTTTATAATTGGTCTTTTCTTCTCTTAGTCTTCTTAATATTGTTGAATAGGCCATCTACAGAAATCGAGTTTGAACCTTCTCTTATATACGTTAACCGTGAATTAGAGCAACTAGCAAAGCTTTCTGAGAATGAAGACGGTTTTCTGCCTCATCCCAAATTACAGATTGAGGTCCATCAATTACTGATGATGTTACTTCTTGGTCTCTTTTAGCAGGAAGACAATGCATAAAGATCGCATTTTTCTTTGCACCTTTCATTAGTTTTGAATTAACTTGAAACTTTGGAAGAAATTTTTTAATTCTTTTTGGATCATTGTTATGAATTGAGGAATATGTATCAGTGACAACAACATCTGCATTTTTAACAGCAATGAAAGGATCTGAAGTCAATTCAATTTTTGTGGATTTTTTTGCTTCCTTTAGAACATTTTTGTCAGGTTCAAATCCTTTTGGAGTTGCAATAGACATACTAATTCCAGATAAGGAAGCACCGTAAATCATAGAATTACAAACATTATTCCCATCACCTATCCAAGCAATTTTTAATCCTTTGAGTTTTCCCTTCTTTTCTTTAATTGTCATAAAGTCAGCAAGAATTTGACATGGATGATATGAATCAGATAGTCCATTTATCACAGGTACACTTGCATGCTGAGATAATTTTTCCAATAATTTATGGTCATATACTCGTGCCATAATACAATCCGTATATCGAGAAAGAGTTTTTGCAGTATCTTCTATAGATTCACCTCGAGATAATTGCATGTCATTAGATGAGAGATTTATTGAATATCCTCCTAATTGATACATTCCAATTTCAAAACTCACACGTGTTCGAGTTGATGGCTTTTGAAAAATCATTGTCAAGGTTTTATTTTTTAAAATTGGTTTTGCTACTTCTTTTTTTAATTCATTTTTGAGTTTAATTGCATTGTCAATTAATCCCAAAAATTCCTTTGGAGATAATTCCGCCAATGTGAGTAAATTTTTTGTTTTTAGTTTCATTTCTTAAAAAATCCAAACAGACCTCTTTTCTTTTTAGATTTTTCTTCTTTATCATGTTTTTGTATCTCTTCTTCATCTTCAGTCTGAGTCTCATCATCTTGTTTACTCTTAGATTCTCCAGGGTTAGGTCTTCCATTTTTTATCCAATCACGTATTTTATTTCCAAGTTTGATTGCATCATTGTCATTTTCAGGTGGCGGGATGTCAAATAGATCAGAATATGTTGCAATATCATTATCCTTAATTCCATCAAATGGATCAGTTGTAGAATTTTCTGGTGTTGGTTCTGGTGTTGGTTCTGGTGTTGGTTCTGGTGTTGGTTCTGGTGTTGGTTCTGGTGTTGGTTCTGGTGTTGGTTCTGGTGTTGGTTCTGGTGTTGGTTCTGGTGTTGGTTCTGGTGTTGGTTCTGGT